>NZ_KQ958180.1 GCF_001546855.1 Megasphaera sp. MJR8396C
ACCGCTATCCTGTTCGTCCCATATAACAGAACTTTACAACCCGAAGGCCGTCATCGTTCACGCGGCGTTGCTCCGTCAGACTTTCGTCCATTGCGGAAGATTCCCCACTGCTGCCTCCCGTAGGAGTCTGGGCCGTGTCTCAGTCCCAATGTGGCCGTTCATCCTCTCAGACCGGCTACTGATCGTCGCCTTGGTGGGCCGTTACCCCTCCAACTAGCTAATCAGACGCAAGCCCCTCCTCCAGCGAAAGCCCGAAGGCCTCCCTTTCTTCATCCCGTCATGCGGCGGAAAGAACGTATTCGGTATTAGCAGCCGTTTCCAGCTGTTGTCCCCATCTGAAGGGCAGGTTGCTTACGCGTTACTCACCCGTTTGCCACTCGAATTGATAAGAAGCAAGCTTCTCATCTCTTCTCGTTCGACTTGCATGTGTTAAGCACGCCGCCAGCGTTCGTCCTGAGCCAGGATCAAACTCTCCATGATAGTATGGAAGAGCTTACTAGCTCAACTTATTGTTTTTGGTG
>NZ_KQ958181.1:0-944 GCF_001546855.1 Megasphaera sp. MJR8396C
TGGCCTTCTTTTTAATGGGACAAGGACAGGAATCGGTCCGTCCGCATTCGGCATAGGGCCTGATGGGAAGTAAGATAGCACTGGCCCTTTGCAGGATGAAGATGAGTTTCCTCTTGTCGAGGTTTCGTAAGAAACTCCAAATTTTGTTCATAGACGCTCCTTTCTTTATGCGATTTTACGGATGACTAAGGTAATCATGCCGTTATCATTCAATTCCATATAGGTCCGGTAGGGACTTCCGGAAGCGATTTCAGCTTCACGGGTACTCATGCAGTTCATGATGTCGAGGCAGTTGCGCTGGGCCGTCGCCTCGCTGATATCCGGGAAGAACTGGCGGGCAAATTCCATCACATGGGGACTCATGGCGCCATATGCTTTAGGCCTGCTTTCGCGAATCCGCTCGATGGTCTCCGTCACGCGCCGTTTCGTTTCCGGGCTCATCGTCATGGAGACAGGCGTAGCCTCGTAGACGCGGCGGTTCATCTCCCTTTTCATCTGCTGCCATTCGGCAACGATCTCGGAAATGGACGGCGAAAATTTATGCGAAGAAACGAGTCGATTAGCCAAGGTCTTGGCCTGGGTCACCGATATGTCGGAGCCCAGATTGTCCTTCAGCGTCTCGACGAAAATGTGGTTTATATTCTGGTTCTCCCCGTAACACGCCGTCAATATACCCATCAAAGTTCGCATAGCCATTATACTTATCTTCCTTTCGTTTGCCGCGCATCGGTCGTCCGTTGCTGTTCTTCAAAATGGCGGCGATGTAGTTGATATTATTGACCTTGTTTTCGTGGGCCATCTCAATGGCCGTACAGGTAGGCTCACTGCCCCACATGTTTTCCAAGGTGATCAATCGATGGGCAAAATCGCCCTGCATGGGCCCAAAGAGGTTCTGATAGGTCTGAACCGAAGCGTAACCC
Source organism: Megasphaera sp. MJR8396C (assembly GCF_001546855.1). GTDB lineage: Bacteria > Bacillota > Negativicutes > Veillonellales > Megasphaeraceae > Megasphaera. The sequence continues at coordinate 921 of NZ_KQ958181.1, forward strand.
TTTGCCGCCTTCGGCGTCGTCACA
>NZ_KQ958181.1:1044-2638 GCF_001546855.1 Megasphaera sp. MJR8396C
GACTCGACGGGATTACCATGGGAAGGTTCGGGAAGGCCTTCACTGGAAGTGTCGACAACAGGACTTTCTTCTTGGAGGCTCTCTTGTTGAGCTTCCTGCGCCAAGCGCCGCCTCTCACGGTAGCGGCGAACCCGTTCATTGGTCTGCTCCCTTCGCCTCTCATCGCGATGAAAGCTTTGCAGCTCATCCCAGATGACGATGCGGATCAGGCCATTTTCATCACGTTCAATAAGGTCGACCTGTTCCAATGCACGCAGCCCATTTTCAATAAAAGGCTGACGGCGGTGCAGGCTCTTGGCAATGAGCTGCGTCGTAAGGGGCTCGGTCTCGGACACGTAAATCTTACCGTCGTCATTGACCATGCCTGCCATATCCTTTAAGAAGAACCAAAGCACGATATACGAATCGCCGTTGGGAAGATTCATCAAATAAAGGATACGGGGATCTAAAAAGAGCCCAACTTTCGTTTTCAGCCATTGTAACTTTTTCATTGCCAGCACCTCATTTTTTTCTTCTTGGGGAATGTCTTTTGAAATTACCCCTCTACTCTTATAAGAGAAAAAAAAAGCAAAATGCGTCACGTTTTTTTACAAAAATGTCGTTTTTCATTTTATTTTTTCTTGAAAGAAACCCATATTTCAGAATTAATATTCCTTTTATGATGACTTTATTCACAACTATCAGGTCGTATCCATGAAATACCTAAAGTTTTCTGAACTTTCAATATTTTGTAAATTAATACACTTGTCCATTCTATAAATACAATTTAGGTCAAAATACGATTGCCGCCCAGACTTTGATAAGCGAAGAATTTCATCCTAAAAAGGCCCTTTTTCTGTCTCAAAAATCATGAATTTAAAAACAAAAAAATATTATATCTACTTATACTCTTATCTCTTTATATTTTCTATGTCTTATCTTTTTTATATCTTGTCTTTTCTATTTCTATTCTCTTCTTTTCTTCTCTTCTTATAAGGTAACGCGTTACACCTGCCTAAAAAAGCGCCTCACAAAAGCCGGTACACCGCCTTAGAAAGCCATTTCTCAAAGATTCGTTTTATCTTTAAAGTCCCGTATTATCGCCCTTCTTCCACCCCATAAAGGATATAAACCTCGTCCTACGTCCCGCTTATAGCTCTCATAGACAACAAAAAGTCGATACAAGACATCACAAATGGATGCCTGTATCGACTTTTTTTCATTCCTTATTCTAGAAACAAAAGCCTTCGGACTTTCCGTCCCCCTATTGATTACCTCTTTTTTGAAAAGGAGCATATTAAACCCGGGGGAAATGGGTAATGCGACAAGAAAACCGGCGTTCTGGTATTACTGAATAACAACAAGTTTCAGTCCCCTTACGAGGAATTGGGTAATGCGACGAACAAGGTCAGCTTGCCCACAATAAATCCAGTACGGCGTTTCAGTCCCCTTACGGGGAATTTGGTAATGCGACCTCGCTAAAAAAGCTTCCCGCTATGCTAACTGGATGGCTGGTCTCAGTCCCCTTACGGGGAATTTGGTAATGCGACACCAGTTGCGCATGGTTCTTCATGACGCGGACTCGGGTCTCAGTCCCCTTACGGGGAATTTGGTA
>NZ_KQ958181.1:2738-18898 GCF_001546855.1 Megasphaera sp. MJR8396C
TCCCCTTACGGGGAATTTGGTAATGCGACAAAATATTAAAAAATATGGACAGTGGTTTAACGAGACAGTCTCAGTCCCCTTACGGGGAATTTGGTAATGCGACCTCTGTCTCCCAGTACCCGCTCTGGGAGCGGGCCCACAGGCGATTTTTTCAAACCTCGGGCTTTTTTCGCCTTTTTCGGGGACCTGGGTTAAAACTCAAAATTGAAATCGAGTTTTCGTCGCACAACCATGCCGTTTGTAAGGCTTTTGGAAATTTTCAAACCTACGGGGTTTTTGCCCCTAAAATCGGTTTTCCAAAGCCGTCGCATTACTTTGACTTTTCTTTAGTATACGTTTTTCCTTTAGCGCTGTCAAACAACCGCCATCGCATAGGTCAAACAGACGTCTCTACCAAAGATAAACTCATAAGCAAAAACACTCCCCGATAGTAGCCACAGCCACTTCGGGGTTAAGGTTCTTAAGTATTTTCCACGATGAGACGCGATTTATGTCTGAAGGTATTATGGTTGGTGTCGGCATTTTCCGATGAGCCACTGGGATCCAATAATGAGGGCGATGCCGACGAAGTTTGGGAGGTGCAGGACGTCGCCGGTAAGGGCCATGCCCAGTACGACGGCGGCGGCCGTTTCTAGGGAGGCCAGGACGGGAACTTTGCTCAGGTCTTCGATCTGCTGGAGGCCCAGGTAGTACAGGATGTAGCCCAGAACGGTCGGTATGAGGGCGTAGAAGAAGCCCAGGCCCAAAACGGCCGGCGACACGGTCATGGCTCCTTGCTGCCACAGGATCCAGACCAGGAGACAGAGGGCAGCCCAAAAGTAGCTCCACAGGCTCATGACGAAGGCATCCGTTCCGTACCCTGCCAGTTTCCCGATAATGGCGGTCAGGGCATAGCAGAGGCCGGCCATGATGCCATAGAAAAGCCCCCATATGGATAGTGCCGAAAGCCCCAGCGTGCCGCCGGTCACGGCCAGGATGCAGCCCAGGATATTGATGACCAGGGCCATGCCCTTCATGGGCGTAATCTTCTCGCGAAAGAAGAGGGCCGAAAAGACAGCCGTAAACACCGTCGCCACGTTGAGCAGGACGGCGCTGAGGGATACGCCGATAGAGGTGACGGCCAGGCTGTAAAAGATATTATAAATGCCATGACAGATAAGGCCCAATAAGGCACAGTAGACCATGATTTTTGGCGATACTTTCATCGAGGTCCAGCCGCTTCGCCAGCCGACGAAGACCAATAGGATAAGCCACGAAAAAAAGACGCGCAAAAAGCTGATCCATTCGGCCGTAGCGCCGTCTCTTTTCATAAACCAGATAAAGATACCGATGGTCCCCCAAAGGATACCGGCCAGCATGATTTCTCCATTTCCATTTACTTTCATTTACTGCTCCTCCTTCTCTGTACTTTATTATAGTCAGTGGGTATAATTAAGTAAATCTACAATCTTTTTATATTTCATATAGTATTACTTAATGAACAAGAAAGAGGAGTCTTATGGATACTGCCCGTTATAAAGCCTTTTTAGCCGCCGTCGAAACCGGAAGCTTTGCCGCGGCTGCCAAACAAATGGACTACACCGTTTCCGGCGTCAGTCAACTCGTCGCCGCCCTTGAAAAAGAACTTGGTTTCCCCTTATTGCTCCGCAGCCGCCATGGCGTCACCTTGTCGCCAAACGGCGAGCGCCTGCTAGTTCCCATTCGTCAGCTGCTCACGGAAGAAAAGCGCATGGAGGAATTGGCCTCCGACATCCGCGGCCTGCTCACAGGGAGCCTTAACATCGCCGCCTATTCCAGTGTGGCCACGCATTGGCTGCCCCCGGTCATCGGCCGCTTTCAAAAGGATTATCCCCAGATCAAGATTCACTTGATGGAAGGCATTCGCCAGGAGGTCACGGCCTGGCTCGATAAGGGCACGGCCGACATCGGTTTTCTCAGTTATCAGGAACCCATGCCTTACGACTGGATTCCCCTTTCAGATGATGAGATGGTGGCCGCCGTACCGCCCGATCATGAACTGGCGCCTGATGGGCCTTATCCCCTGGCCCGCTGCCAAGAAGAGACGGTCATCATGCCGGCCCTGGGAAAGGACGACGATGTCCTGCAGCTCCTTAAAAAAAATAATCTCCAGCCTCGTATTGGTTATACGACGCTGGAGAATAGTGCGGCTATCTCCATGGTAGAAGAAGGACTCGGCATCAGTATCATGAACCGGCTGATTACGAGAAAAAGGGTGACGTCGGCCGTCCTCTTACCTCTCGATCCGCCGGCGTCCATTACCCTCGGCATCGCCTTTCTTCCCGGCAATGCCGCTTCTCCTACGGTTCGAAAATTCGCTCAATATGCCCTGGCGATTACAACACATCGACCAATAACTGAATGATCAAATTGGCTTCATGGGCGGCACAGATGGCCACGCGAGGCGCCATGAGACCCCGGCCGGGCTTGGCATTTCGAGTCTGGTCACCGCAGACGTAGAAGCGGTCCATGATTTTCTTGGTCTGGATTTCATTACTGTCGCCGTAGCCGGCCATACCAGACGCCGAGACGACGTATGTATCGGGACATTCTTCAAGGACCGTGTGGACCAACATCGTCTTGGCATCGGGGTTATCGAAGGCTTCACAGACGATCTGATCGTCCTTTAGGAGGTCTGCCGTATTGGCTTCGGTCATGCGCACGAAGTCCGTCCGGACGTCGATAAAGGGATTGATATCGGCAATCTGCCGGGCCAAGGCGTCAGTCTTGCGCTGACCGAGGTCGCGTACCATGTAGGACTGGCGGTTGAGGTTGCTGGCATCGACGGTATCGAAGTCGATGAGGTGCAGATGGCCCACACCGGTACGGGCTAAGTAGACGGCGGCATTGGAACCAAGTCCGCCAAGGCCGCAGATGGCGACCCGGCCGGCACTGACTTTTTCATGGACTTTCGGCGTATGGCGGGAACACATCATAGCCTCTAGCGCTTCTTTGGGCGGCAGCCTGTCTTTGGGGATGAAATAGATTTCGTCACCGTCTTTTAAGGCTAAATTTTCCGTCGTCGCAAAACCGTTGACGATGGTGATTTCCTGTCCTTTGCCATGGGCATTTTTTAATTCTTCTAACGAAGACCACGGGCCGTCGACGCGGGCCCCATTCAATAATAACTGCATCGTATCCACCTCTCGTGAGCAAAATAAAAACGCACGACGATTGACACCTTGAGTGGTGCCCCCGTCGTGCGTCTGCATTGTATGCTTGTAGTGTACTCGTTTTTACACTGACTGTCAATCTTTCTTTTCGGCCTGGGCCCCTTCTTTCAGGCGTTTCAGCTCGCGCTGTTCTTCCGGCGGAAGGGATACGCCACAGCACCCGCCAGTGGAATTGCTGGTATAGCCTTTCATAACTTCCGTAACGATATTCTTTACTTTTTTGACCGATTCGACTACCATGATAAGCCCCCCTTAACGTCTGTCCGACGTTACATAATGAAAGAAAATAGGAACGTCTATTTACACTTATTATATCAAGAAAGGCTGATGCTGTAAATCCTATTAGTCAATAGGCATTCTTTGCTATCGTAAAAAGCAGGCAAAGATCGGTTATCGTCCGTCTGGCCAGACCAGGGTGATTTCACCGGTTTCGCGCGTCTTCTGAAGGTCGATGATGCGCTGGTTCGACGAGCCTCTAAAGTAGAGTCCCGGGTCTTTCAAAGCGTCGACGAAGGGGCCGTCAACGAGGACGTCGCACTGATCGAGGAGTGCCTTTTTCTGCGGGTCCTTTATGATTTCATCGTAGGTGAAGCCGGAATAGACCCAGACGGATTTGTCGGGCAGGGCCGCCTTGATTTCCTTTATCAAAGGCGTCAGGCCGTCCGTGTTTTCCATCGGTTCCCCACCGAGGAGGGTCAGGCCGCTGTTGGTCGGCGCCTGGAGCCAGGACAGGAGCTGTTTCGTTTCCTTATCGGTCCAGACGTTCCCAAACTGGGCATTTTGGTATTCCGGGTTGAAACAATTGAAGCAGTTTCGCGAGCAGCCCGTAACGAAGAGGGTCGAGCGAATGCCGGGCCCGTTGGCAATATCATACTGTCTCATCTGTGCATAATGCAAAGAAAGTCACCTCTTATATATGGAGGACACGGTTGGTAATTTCTTGTGTCCGCCCTTCATTCCAGAAATTTTCGCCCAAGTAGCCGCAGGTCCGGCGGATAACCGTCAGTTTGTTGCGGTCCTGGTTATGGCAGCGCGGGCATTCCCACTGGTTGTCATCGTTGAGGATGATTTCGCCGTCAAAGCCGCATTCGTGGCAGTAGTCGAGCTTGGTATTGAATTCGCCGTAAGCAATATGGTCGTAAATATACTGGATCATGGTCAGGACGGCCGGGATATTATGAGACATATTGGGGATTTCGGCGTAGCTGATGCAGCCGCCCGTCGATTTGTCTTCGAAATCAGCTTCGAAGGAGAACTTGTCGAAGACGTTGATCGGTTCGCGGACGTCGACGTGATAGCTGTTGGTGTAGTAATCTTTGTCAGTGACGTTGGCAATGGAGCCGAAACGAGCCTTATCGATCTTGCAGAAGCGGTTAGTCAGGTTTTCTGCCGGCGTACCGTAGAGGGCAAAGCCGATATTCGTTTCTTTCTTCCACTGCTGGATGTGGGCGTTGAGGTCGTCCATGATGCGCATGGCAAATTTCCGGCCTTCCGGCGTCGTGTGCGAGCAGTGCTTGGTCAGTACCGTCGCTTCGTACATGCCGATGTAGCCTAAGGACAAGGTAGCATAACCGCCATAAATGAATTTTTCGATCGTTTCACCGGGCTGGAGGCGGGCAATGGCACCGTACTGCCAGTGGATCGGCGAGACGTCGGACGTAACTTTTTTCAACAGTTCAACGCGAAGGAGAAGTGCTTTTTTGCAAAGTTCCAGGCGTTTGTCGAGGATCTGGAAGAATTTTTCTTCGTCACCGTCGGCGAGGATCCCGATCTGGGGCAGGTTCAAGGAGACGACGCCCATGTTGAAGCGGCCGTCAAATTTGTAGTTGCCCTGGGCATCTTTCCAAGGGCTCAAGAAGGAGCGGCAACCCATGGGGCTGAAGACGTTGCCTTCATAGGATTCGCGCATCTTCTTGGCCGAAATGTAGTCGGGATACATCCGTTTGGCCGTGCATTCAGCAGCCAGCTTGGTCAGATAGAAGTACGGGCTGCCTTCGCGGACGTTGTGTTCGTCGAGGACGTAGATCAGTTTCGGGAAGGCCGGCGTAACGTAGACGTTGGCGTCGTTCTTAATCCCCTGAATGCGCTGACGCAGGAGTTCTTCGTCAATCAGGGCCGCTTCTTTGGCGTATTCGTAGTCGGGCTGGAAATACATGAACAAGGTGACGAACGGAGCCTGGCCGTTGGTCGTCATGAGGGTGTTGATCTGATACTGGATCGTCTGGATGCCGTCTTTGATTTCTTTCTTGGTACGCTTCCAAGCGATTTCTTCGGCCTTTTCCATGTCCGGTTCGATGCCGTAGACTTCGCGCTGTTCTTCGACGACGGCACTCATGTATTTCTTGAAGGATTTGCGGACGTAGGGCGCTAAGATGCGGTCGATGCCGTTGATGGACTGGCCGCCGTACTGGCCGCTGGCGACCTGGGCGATGATCTGTGTCGTAACCGTGCAGGCAACCTGGAAGGACTTCGGCGTATCGATTTTCTTGCCGTTGATGACCGTACCGTTGGCCAGCATGTCTTCGAGGTTGATGAGACAGCAGTTGAACATAGGCTGAATGATGTAATCCATGTCATGAAAATGGATGGCACCGCTGTCATGAGCCTGGACGATGTCGGCCGGAATCAATTTACGGCGGGCAATGTCCTTCGATACTTCGCCGGCAATGAGGTCACGCTGAGTCGAAACGACGTGGCCGTTCTTATTGGAGTTTTCATTCAGGACTTCTAAGTTGGTGTTGTTCAACAGGCCGAAAACGTCGTTGTCCGTCGTGTTAGTCTGGCGCTTAAAGGACTGAATGGCTTTGTAGTTTTCATAAGCCCGGGCCGTTGCCGGATTGTTGTACTTCAAGAGGCGGTAATAGACCTGATCTTCAATGGCATAGATGGTCATGTCCTTATGAATGGATGCAGCATATGCTTCGATTTCACCTGCAATCTTAGCAGCCTGGCCTTCTTCGTATACGCCGCTGCTGCTGTTCATGGCCTTTTCAATGGCGATCGTAATTTTGTCCCTGTCAAAGGGTACTTTTTGTCCATTTCTCTTAATTACTTCCAGCATATGTCTACCTCCACAGTATATTGTATAAAAATGTCCACAACCCCTACATATCCCACAACATGTATGATATAGGGGCCAATATTTACAAGACTTATGATACTATATATAGTAGGTCGTGTCAATGTGTGAATACTTTATCATGTTGTGGACAAACATGCTCCGATACTTATCAAAATCGCCGGAATCCCGTGAAAATACCGTAAAAAGAGGCTGCGATTCTTTGTCGCAGCCCTTGTGTATAAGATGGGTAAAATTTTATTTTAGGTTAAATCGAGGAGGTCGCGTATGACGGCACCGGCTAAAATCATACCAGCCGTAGCGGGTACGAAGGAGATGCTGCCCGGGCTGGGACGAAGTTCTTCGCTGTCCGAGATGGGCGTACGAGGCACTTCCGTCGAATAGGCGACTTTGATGCGGCGGATGCGGCGCTTCTTCAATTCGTGGCGTATGATCTTCGCCAAGGGATCGACGGTCGTCTTTTCGATGTAGTCGAGCTGGAAGTACTCCGGATGGAGCTTGTTGCCGGCTCCCATGGAAGAGACGACGGGAATCCCGCTGTGATAAGCTTCGTCGATGATGGCGATCTTGGCACTGGTCGTGTCGATGGCATCGACGACGTAATCGGCACCGGATTTGGCAATGAAGCCTTCATGGCTTTCGGGCAAGTAGAAGGTGGCATGGGTTTCGACGTCGATGTCGGGATTGATGGTCAGCAACCGTTCTTTCATGACCTCTACCTTTGGCCGACCGATCGTTTCCACCGTCGCCCCTAACTGGCGGTTAAGGTTCGACGGATCGAAGACGTCGGCATCAACTAAGATGAGGTGACCGACGCCGGCCCGGCCTAAGGCTTCGACGACAGCCGAGCCGACGCCGCCGACGCCAAAGACGAGCACTTTCTTATTATTTAATTCATCTACTTTTTCCTGGCCGATGAGGCGAGCCGTCCGCTGTGTATATTCCTTCTTCATTAGCCGCGCTCCGGAATGATTTCCAACCAGTAGCCGTCGGGATCGACGATGAAGTAGATGCCCATGGCCGGATTCTGATAGACGACGCAGCCCATTTCTTTATGTTTGGCCAAAGCAGCATCCATATCCTTAACGGAAAAAGCCGTATGGAATTCATTGTCACCGAGGTTGTACGGCTGCTTGCGATCTTTGAGCCAAGTCAATTCCAGCTGGAAGTCCGTAACGCCGTCGCCGAGGTAGACGATGGTGAAATCAGGGTTTTCGATACGGCGGACTTCGGTTAAGCCCAGGGCTTCCTGATAAAAGTCCATACTGCGCTGAAGATCGAGGACGTTAAAATTCGTGTGTTTAAAAGTAAACTGCATAGTGCGTTACCCCCTTTTTTTAAATACAATCTTCCTGCCAACCTTTGGACACGTCGACCCATTCGCGAGCCTTGGAATAGGTCATCAGCTCGTCCAGGGTCAATTCGATGGCACTATTGGCCGTGCCGCAGGCCGGAAAGACAGTGTGAAAACGCTTGAGTGATTCATCGAGATAGACGTCGACGCCGGGATGAATGGCAAAGGGACATACACCGCCGACAGGATGGCCAATGAGGTCTTCGACTTGGTCGGCCTTGATCATGGATGCCTTCTTATGAAACCGTTCTTTGTACTTATGGTTATCGACACGGGCATCGCCGGCAAAGACGATGAGGATCGGCTGATCTCCGACCAAAAACGACATGGTCTTGGCAATGCGCCGGCCTTCCGTATGAAGGGCTGCTGCCGCTTCTTCGACGGTGGCGCTGGATTCGGTCAGTTCCATAACCTTGTCTTCCATCCCCCACTGGGAGAAATAGTCGCGTACTTTTTGAATGGACATTCCGTCCCTCCTCTCTCGATTATGGTTTATTATATACTTTTTCCGTCGATTCAACAATATAGGGTATATAAAGACGGTCTTAGGAAAATTCAAAGGACGACGTACTGCCCCGATCGGTTTTATGAATGGCAAGGCGGGCATCGATGCGCTCTTTTAATTCCGGCACATGGGAAATGATGCCGACCAGGCGACCGCCGCTTCGAAGGGAAGCTAAGGTCTTTAGGGCATAGTCCAAGGTCTCGCTGTCGAGGGTGCCGAAGCCTTCGTCGATAAAGATGGCATCGAGGTGGATGCCGCCGGAATAGGCTTGGACGACGTCGGCCAGCCCCAATGCCAGGGACAGGGAGGACAAGAAGGTTTCCCCGCCGGAGAGGGTATTGGCCGGCCGGGCATAGCCCGTATAATTGTCATAGACTTCGATGTCGAGGCCGATCTGCTTGACCCGTTTATCGTCCCAGCTCTGGGAGCGCTGCAGGGTGTAGCGCTGACGGCTCATGGATTGGAGCCGTTCATTGGCCGCTGCTAAAACGTCGTCGAGGAGAGCCCCTAAGACGTAGCGTTCAAAGTTGATGCCCGTCTGTTTGCCGGCGATGAGGTCGTAAACGGCGCCGACAGTCTTATAATCTTCGACCAGATTTTTTTCATCCTGGCCAAGGGCCAAGAGTTTCTTCTTTTCCTGCTGCCACTGAGAAAAAGTGGCTGACAGGCGGCCCCGTTCTTCGGCAAGGTCCCGGCTGGTCTTTTCAGCCTCGTTCAAGCTTTTTTCGAGGGCTGTCACATCGGGGCGGCTTTTGCCGTCAATGGCTTCTTTTTCCTGCTGGAGCTGACCGCGTACCTGTTGGAGCTTTGTATCGTATTGACGGACTTCGGCTTCAAGAACGGGAATGTCTTTCACCGATGCCTGCATGTCCCGGCAGGCTCGGACCGAGGCAAAGCCGGCTGCTGTCACCCGCTGTCCCAAGTCGTTGTAGGCCTGTTTAAATCGGGCACGCAGGGTCAGCACCTGCTGGGTTAGATTTCTGACCTCTTCCTGGCGCTGAGCCCCTTGGCGTTCGCAGGTCAGCAACTGGTCCCGGCTCTTCTGAAGCTGTTCTTCGTAGTCCTTAATATGTTGCGTAAGTTCCGTCAGGCGGCGGCCGAGGGCCTTGGGGTCGCGATAGGCTTCGGGAAGTTCCGCTTCTAAGTGAGCCTGGGTTTCGCCGGCTTTGACGGCCTTGGTTTTGGCCTCTTCTAAGGCTTTTCGAGCCCCTTCTTCGGCGGCTTCCCATTGACTGAGTTTCGTCTCGCCATCGGAAACGTCCTTGCGAAGGGTCTCTCCCTGGGCCAGGGTTTTTTCAAGGTCGGCCTGTTTTTGCTGAGCCTCTTTCAGTTCTGCCTCTAATTCATTCAAAGAGGCTTCCTGGGGGTACTGCTGGCGCAGTCTCCGATATTGCCCGTCTAAGGCCTGATAGGCCGTTTCGGCGGCCTTGGTGTCGACTTCAAGCTTCTGCCGCCCTTGTTCGCTCGTTTCGGCCACTTTTTGCCGCCGTTCGACGTCGTCTCGCGTCGGCAAATCCTCAGGCGGAGCGGCCGGCAAGGGATGATCCGTAGCCCCGCAGACCGGGCACGGCGTTCCGTCGACAAGGTCCGCGGCCAAGACGGCGGCCTGGGCCTGTAAGAAGGAAGATCGGACGCATTCATAGTCTACGCGGTCGTTTTTGGCTCTTTGGGCCGCTTTTTCTAAGGCCGACTGAAGCTGCTGCCACTGTTTTTGCCTTTCGTCCCTTTGAAGGGCCAGGGCTGCGGCTTCTTTCTCTCGCGCGACTCGATCTTTTAGGGACTGGCACTGCTGCTTTACCTGTTCGGCCAAAAGGGCCTGTTCAGACAGGGCCGACAGGGCGGTTCGGGCTTTTTCTAAGTCCCTTTTCCCCTTTTCCCTGTCGTCCTTAGCCTTGTTCCAGGCCTTCTCGGCAGCCGTCGCCTCAGCCCGGAGTTTTTGAACTTCTTGGCACTGATCGTAGTAGGAATCGGCTTTTCCCTTGAGGTTCGTCAGCTTGACCCGTTCTTCTCCGGCCGCCTTATAGGCCCCTTCTTTCTGTTCCAGGGCATCCATCTTCTCTTTAGCGGCCTTCAGTTCTTTCGCCGCCTGCTGTGACGCTTCATGGGCCTTATCGGCAGCCGCAGCGGTGGCCTTCCCTTCCCGTTCCAACTCATCGAGATGGCGGCAGGGTTCGGCTAAGACTTCGGCCTTGCGCAGGACGTCGATTCGCTGTCGCTTCTGGTCAAACAAGGCCGCCTTGCCTTCGAGGTCGGCCGCTTCTTTGCCCTTCTGTTCCCACAGTTTCCAGTGAGCTTCTAAGGCCTGGGCCGCTTGGAAGTCTTTCTGCCGGGCACTGCGCTCGGTTTCAGCCTCTTTCCACCGCGCCGACAGCCCCTTTTCCTGGTCCTTAAATTGCTGTTCTTTCTCTGGCAAATCGTCTTCACCGTCGATTCCCAGGTTAATCAGGCATTGTTCTCGTTCATGGACCACCTGCTCATGGCGACTTTCCAGTTCGTCATGGCGTTCTTTGGCCAGGGCCTGGAGCTTGGCATAGGACTGGGTATGAAATAAGGTCTGCATGATCTGCTGACGCTCGCCGGAGTTGGCCAGGAGGAGTTTACGAAAATCGCCTTGGGGCAAGAGGACGACTTGTCGGAACTGATCGGCTTTAAAGCCCAACAGCGTTTCGACGGAAGCCGTAACGTTTTTGGCAGCCAAGAGCTTTTCTTCGTTCCCATCGGCATCGGTTTCATACAAGGCGGCCTGGGCCGAAGCCTTCTTCAAGCCATCGCCTCTTTTTTTAGCAATCTGCTGTTCCGGACTGCGGTCGATGCGGTAATATTTCTGGCCGATGGCAAAGCGGAAGGATACGGACGTCGGCTCTTCCGGCGTCGCATACTCGCTTCGCATATAGGCACCGGTGCGGATATCACCGCTGGTACTGCCGTAGAGGGCGTAGCAGATGGCGTCGAGGATGGTCGTCTTACCGGACCCGGTCGGGCCGTAGATGAGGAATAATTTATGATCCTTTAGCCTACGAAAATCGACGATTTCCGTACCGGCATAGGGGCCAAAGGCCTTCATTTCTAAGTAAATGGGAATCATAAGGAGCTCCCTTCTTGGCGTTTTTCAAGCTCTTTCCACAACTGGCGGACACATTCTTCTTCGGCTTCGGTCAAGGGCTGGTCGGGCCGCATAGCTTTGGAGAAGCTGTCAAAGAGTTCCTGCCCCGTCGACTGCCTGAGGTTAAAATCTCGCTGGCCGCCGGCTTCGGTATTGCGATTGGGCATTTCAAGGGCCATGGCATTGGGGTACTTACGCCGCAGTTTGGCCATGCCGTCGAGGATGGGCTGCTGATCCGAAAGGCGTACCAGGATAAAATCATCGGGCCGGTCGTCAGTAGCCGCCATGACCGCTTCAAAGGATCCGCTGACGATGCGCACGTCGTGACGGGGTGTAAATTCATGAAAGACGGGATGCGCCTTTCCTTTCCCATCGAGGTCAACGACGACGGCCCCTTTTTTCTGGCGGGCTTCGCCAAAGGAATATTTAAGAAGGCTTCCGGCATAGCGGATGGTCGGCGTCGTGATCTGCTGCGGCCCGTGGAGATGGCCCAGGGCCGTATAGGAAAAGGACGTAAACAAATCGCTTCCGACCTGGTCGCTGCCGCCGATGGACAAAGGCCGCTCAGAGTCACCGGCAAGGCCGCCGGCCACAAAGGCATGGGCGGCGCAGACCGTCCGCATCCCCTGAGGAATCTGTCCCTGCTGCCACGACAACAGGGCGGCTAAAGCCTCTTGATGGCTGCGCAGGCTGTCATCGCCAAAGAAATGGCGGACGACGGCCGGTTCGGCATAGGGCGCGAGCAGGAAGGCTACGGGGCCGTCCTCATCGTCTAACCAGACGGGGCCGGTCATGCGTTCTAATTCGCCGGCGATATAAAGGCCTTGGGAGGATAGCAAACGGCTGGCAAAGGACAGGCGGGCTGCGCTGTCATGATTGCCGCTGATAACCAAAAAGGGTACCTTCAGCTCGGCCGTGATCTTGGTCGCGATTTCATCGAAGAGGGCCACGGCCTCCGTCGGCGGGAGACTGCGGTCATAGACGTCACCGGCTAAAACGACGGCGTCGATGCCTTCGTCTTTAATGAGGGGCAGGAATTGGTGCTTTAACACATAATCCTGTTCTTCCGTCAAGTACGAACCATAAAACAGTTTTCCTAAATGCCAGTCGGCAGTGTGTAGTATACGCATAAAAAGTCCCCTTTATCTACGGTTATTCCGGCCTTTGCAAAGAGCGGAGCAGTGCAATTTCTCGGGCATAGCCGTCGAGTTCATTCGGCGTTTCTAAATAAAACGGCAGGGCCCGCAAGGCCGGGTGATTGACGATGGCGTCAAAGGCGGCAAGGCCGATATGGCCTTCACCGATTTTCTCGTGGCGGTCTTTATGGCTGGCCAGTTCATTTTTGCTGTCGTTGATGTGGACGGCTTTCAGCCGGTCGAGGCCGATGACCTTATCGAAGGTCATGAGGACGTCATCGAGCTGATGGACGATGTCGTAGCCGCCGTCAAAGACGTGGCACGTATCGAGGCAGACGCCGATTTTATCATTCATGACGGCCTTATCGATGATGGCGGCCAATTCTTCAAAGGTCCGCCCGACTTCAGTCCCCTTGCCGGCCATGGTCTCTAAGAGAACCGTCGTCTTCTGCTCCGGAAACATGCAGGTATTGAGCATGTCGGCAATGAGGTTGATGCCCATTTCCGGACCTTGGCCGACGTGGCTGCCGGGATGAAAATTATAGCGGCAGTTCTCGAGGTATTCCAGGCGGCGCAGGTCATCGGCCATGGCCTGACGAGCAAATTCCCGCGTCTTTGCGGTCTGGGAGCAGCCGTTTAAGGTATAGGGAGCGTGGGCTAAAATAGGGGCGAAGTGGTGCTTTTTCATGAGTTCATTCAAAGCCTCCATATCATCGATATCGAGTTTTCGTACCTTGCTTCCCCGCGGATTGCGCGAAAAAAATTGGAACGTATCGGCTCCTATAGATAAAGCTTCGTCACCCATATGCAAAAATCCTTGTGATACCGACAGATGACAACCAATATGCAGCATAATATTTCCTTTCTTTTCCTTGAGACATATACTATCATTATATATAAAAATACTGCCGCACAAAACCGACAGGTCTCGTGCGACAGCAGCGAAAACAGACGTTATAACATATTACGATTTTTCCCGACATTTCGGGCAAACACCGACAAACGAAACACTTACACCATTGACCGTAAAACCAGTCTGTTCGGCAGCCAACTGACTCAGATGCTTCTGATCCAAGTCGATATCCATGACGCGGTTGCACTTCTCACAGCGAATGTGAGCGTGAGGGTTCGTGTTATAATCATAACGATGGGCATCTTCTGCACATTGTAAGACTTGTACGACACCTATTTTAGCAAAAATTTCCATGGTTTTATATACCGTGGCCATACTCATAGACGGGTAGTTCGGCTGTAAGGTTTTGTAAATAGCTTCGGCATTGGGATGCATCGGGTTGTGAATGATAGCATCATAGACAGCCAGCCGCTGCGGTGTGACTTTATAACCGTTTTTTCGCAAAACTTCAGCAATTTCCATTTTTATCCCCCTTTCTTTGAAAAGTATGGTATAATAAGACATTCTATCCTTATTCAACAGTTATTTTGTATGAACAAAAAAATAAAATATCCTATATTATATTGTAACGGTTATTAAGAGAAAATTCAATGACTTGTGTAAAGTTTCTCTTACAAAATAAGCAATCTTAACTATTCATTATGTAGGGAATGAATCCATGACTGACGAAACGATGATTATTGAAATTGCCCGTACCCTCGGCGTCCGTCCTCAGCAGGTACAGGCTGCTCTCTCCCTTCTCGACGAAGGAAATACGATTCCCTTCATCGCCCGCTACCGAAAAGAAGCAACGGGAACGCTGGATGAAGTCCAGCTGCGCTGTATCCAGGAACAGTACGCCTACGAACAGGCCCTCTCCAGCCGCAAAGAAACGGTACGCCAATCGATCGAAGACCAGGGTTGCTGGAATGCCGAACTGGAAGAGGCCCTCAACAAAGCCCGTCAGCTCCAAGAAGTCGAAGACATCTATCTTCCCTATAAACCGAAGAAGCGCACCAAGGCCTCCATGGCCTGTGACGCCGGCCTTGAACCCTTGGCCCGGCTCTTTTCCGAACAAAATCCCAAAGGACCGGCACCGGAAGACGCTGCCAAAGCCTTCCTGAACGACGACGTCCCGACGATTGAAGATGCCATCCAGGGGGCGGCCAACATCTTAGCTGAACGCTTTTCGGAGCGAGCCGACTACCGCCAAAAACTGCGCCGCAGCCTCTGGCAGGAAGCCCGCCTGACCTGCAGCCTCCAAGTCGAAGAAAAAGACGCCGGCCCCATGCTGACTTATGCCGACTTCAGTGAACGCATCACCCGCCTCCCGAGCTACCGGGTCCTGGCCATCAACCGCGGTGAAAATGAAAAGAAATTAAAGGTCAGCCTCAAGGAACCGTCAGACAAACATATCGACATGCTGTGCCGTCTGGTCATCAAAGGCCATTCGCCCTACGAAGACATCATCCGAAATGCCGCGGCTGACAGTTACAAGCGGCTGATCTTCCCGCAAATGGACCGGGAAATCCGCAACGAATTGACGGCCCAGGCCGAAAAACAGGCCATCGACGTCTTTGCCGAAAACCTCCGTCACCTCCTCTTGCAGCCGCCTTTTGAAGGCCAGATCATCTTAGGCCTTGACCCCGGTTTTCGCACGGGCTGCAAGGCTGCCGTCATCAGCGCTACCGGCCGGGTCCTCGACTACGGGACTTATTACCTGACCCATTCGGAGGCCCAGAAGAAAAAGAGTGCCAAGGATTTGGCCAACATGATCCGCCGCCACGGCGTCACCCTCATTTCCATCGGCAACGGGACGGCGTCTTATGAAACGGAACAATTCGTCTCCCAGCTCATCGAAAATTACAAGCTGAACTGCCGCTACGTCATCACCAATGAAGCCGGGGCTTCGGTCTACTCGGCGTCGGAACTAGCTCGGGAAGAACTGCCCGACCTGGACGTCACCATCCGCGGTGCCGTATCCATCGCCCGCCGCATCCAGGATCCCTTGGCCGAATCGGTCAAAATCGATCCCTGCTCCATCGGCGTCGGCCAGTATCAGCACGACGTCAACCAAAAGGACCTGTCGTCGGCCCTCGATCAGACCGTCACGTCGGTCGTCAACTACGTCGGCGTCGATTTGAATACGGCTTCGGCAGCCCTGCTCCAGCACATCGCCGGTCTTACGGCGTCGACAGCTGGGAATATCGTTACCTACCGAAACGAAAACGGTCCCTTTAAAAACCGGCAGGAACTCTTGAACGTCCCTCGCCTGGGACCGGCTACCTTTACCCAGTGTGCCGGCTTCCTGCGCATCAAAAACGGCGATGAGCCGCTGGACAACACGTCGGTCCATCCCGAATCGTATGACCTGGCGGCTCAAATTGCCGGCCAGTACGGCCTGACCCGGGCCGACCTGAAAGAACCGGAAAAGTTGGCCGGGCTCAGAGATAAGGTCCAGTGCAATGCCGCTCCGAAGCTGGCCGCCTCCCTCGATGCCGGCGAACCGACCATCAAGGATATCTTAGAAGAACTCCGTAAGCCTGGCCGCGACGTCCGCAGCGAGTTTCCCAAGCCCTTAACCCGCCAGCACGTATTGTCCCTCGCTGATCTCAAGGTCGGGACCGTCGTTCGCGGCACGGTCCAGAACGTCGTCGATTTCGGCGCCTTCGTCGACTTCGGCATCAAGACGCCGGGCCTGGTACACCGCTCCCAGCTCAGCAACCATCCTTTCCGTCACCCGACGGACATCGTCCACGCCGGCGACATCGTCCAGGCAGAAATCATCAGTGTCGACGCCGACCGCGGCCGCATCGGCTTGTCGATGAAAAAAGTAAAACAATAAATAGCAAAAAAGGTTCAGCGATCATCGTGATATGCTCCCCTTTAGGTAGACATGA
>NZ_KQ958182.1 GCF_001546855.1 Megasphaera sp. MJR8396C
AGTCAAGTCCTCGGTCTATTAGTACCGGTCCGCTCCATACATCGCTGTACTTCCACTCCCGGCCTATCAACCACATCGTCTTTGTGGGACCTTACTTGTTTTCACAATGAGAAACCTCATCTTTAGGCTGGTTTCACGCTTAGATGCTTTCAGCGTTTATCCGTCCCCGACGTAGCTACCCAGCTGCACGGCTGGCGCCATGACTGGTACACCATTGGTCGGTCCACTCCGGTCCTCTCGTACTAGGAGCAGCCCCTTTCAAGTTTCTTCCGCCCGCGATGGATAGGGACCGAACTGTCTCACGACGTTCTGAACCCAGCTCGCGTACCACTTTAATGGGCGAACAGCCCAACCCTTGGGACCTACTTCAGCCCCAGGATGTGATGAGCCGACATCGAGGTGCCAAACCTCCCCGTCGATATGGACTCTTGGGAGAGATAAGCCTGTTATCCCCAGGGTAGCTTTTATCCGTTGAGCGATGGCAATTCCACTCTCTACCACCGGATCACTAAGCCCGACTTTCGTCCCTGCTCGACCTGTCCGTCTCGCAGTCAAGCTCCCTTCTGCCTTTGCACTCTTCGCGCGGTTTCCGTCCGCGCTGAGGGAACCTTTGGGCGCCTCCGTTACTCTTTCGGAGGCGACCGCCCCAGTCAAACTGCCCGCCTGAGACTGTCCGCAAGCTTGTTAGGCTTCTCGTTAGAATTCCAATAAAACAAGGTTGGTATCCCACCATTGACTCTGCAAATACTGGCGTACTTGCTTCTACGTCTCCCAACTATCCTGTACATCTCTTACCGGAATCCAATCTCAGGTTACAGTAAAGCTCCATGGGGTCTTTCTGTCCAGTCGCGGGTAACCTGCATCTTCACAGGTACTTCAATTTCACCGGGTCCCTCGTTGAGACAGTGCCCAAATCGTTACACCTTTCGTGCGGGTCGGAACTTACCCGACAAGGAATTTCGCTACCTTAGGACCGTTATAGTTACGGCCGCCGTTTACTGGGGCTTCAATTCACTGCTTCGCTTGCGCTAACACTTCCTCTTAACCTTCCAGCACCGGGCAGGTGTCAGCATCTATACATCAGCTTTCGCTTTAGCAGACGCCTGTGTTTGTGGTAAACAGTCGCTTGGGCCTCTCTTCTGCCACCCGGTTCCGCTCCGTGCGCTTCTGCACTTCACGTACGCCGGGTTATCCTTTTCCCGAAGTTACGGATACATTTTGCCGAGTTCCTTAACGAGGGTTTTCCCGCGCACCTTAGAATTCTCATCCTGCCTACCTGTGTCGGTTTCGGTACGGGTGCCTGATTCCTCACTAGAAGCTTTTCTCGACAGTTTAGTGCCAGCCCCTTCGCGTCTGTTTCCAGACGCTCCCCATCGCATCT
>NZ_KQ958183.1:0-327 GCF_001546855.1 Megasphaera sp. MJR8396C
GAGCGATTTTCGTGAGCCTTGTAGGTCAGAAATTGCTCAAGCTGATAGAAAGGCCAGCTTCTTAGGTCGTAATTCTGCTTGGCGGTTTTGGATAGATTTGTTTCCTCAAAGCTGACACCTGTCAAATCTTCCAACACAAATAGCGTATCTGTGCCGTATTTCGTAACGAGTGTCTTACGGCCTTTGAGTTCAACTAACTTTGCCGTGCCAAGATTCCATGAGCCGTCCAGATATTTCGAAATGGCTTGCTTTCAAAGGTGCAACGAGTTCTTTTACCGAGTGTGTTGATAGAAAGGCTTTGTCCATTATCCACGAAGCTGTAATCAC
>NZ_KQ958183.1:427-697 GCF_001546855.1 Megasphaera sp. MJR8396C
CATTCGAGCGTTTTTGGGATGTATTTCCAGGTGCCATCTTCGTCCTTATATTTGTACGGCTTTTGGAATAGCTGCTGCTTGACGGTCTTATAGCGAGCCATCGTCGTCTTGATGGACGACTGTGCAAGCTGTGACTTCAGCCCAAATTGACCACGAAGGTCGCTGTACAGCTCTTTGTTGAGTCTTTAGTAAGCCAAGTTTAATTGATTGCCGAAGATATATTGCGATACAAAATTGCAGGCCTGACGATATTGCTCCGTCATTTGACGA
>NZ_KQ958184.1 GCF_001546855.1 Megasphaera sp. MJR8396C
AACCACCAGTTAAACTGGTGGTTTTGATTCTTGCCATGACCCATAAAGTATCATATAATGAGTAAGATTATGGTATTGGCATAGGAGAAAAGGGAGGAATTGCCTTGGCAGGATTAGAATCAGCATTGGTATTTGACGTAACGATGATTTTGCAGGTCGTGCTCATCGATTTGGCCTTAGGCGGCGATAATTCCATCGTCATCGGTATGGCCGCCAAGAATCTGCCGAAACATTTGCAAAAAAAGGCTATTTTATACGGTACGGCAGGGGCTATTATCCTGCGCTTCATCATGGCCTTCATCGTGTCCTGGCTGTTCCAGGTACCCTTTTTGAAGACCCTCGGCGCCGTCCTCCTGGTTTTCATCGGAATCAAGCTCATCGGAGCCGATGATGCCGAAGAAGACGTTCACGTCGAAGCCAAGGACTCGTTATGGGCAGCTGTGCGGACGATCATGATGGCCGACGCCCTCATGAGTTTAGACAACGTCCTGGGCATCGTCGGGGTCACCGATAATCACTGGGGCCTTTTGATGTTCGGCATGCTTATTTCCGTTCCCATCATCGTCTTTGGCAGTACTGTCGTCGTGAAAGTCATGAATCGCTTTCCGATTTTGGTCTATATCGGTGGAGCCATCCTCGGCTGGGCATCGGGCGGCATGGTGGCCAGCGATCCTTATTTAGCCCAATATGTCGGCTGGGCCTCTGCCAATCCGTCGGCGATGAAGGGCATTTTGCTGGCCGTTACCGTTATCGGTGGCTTTCTCTGGAAGGCCTTTCATAAGAAGGAAACGGCGGCGGCTTGATGAAAGAAAAAACTTGACATTTTCCTTCAGTGTGATATTATATATAAGTCAGGTAACGGGGCGTGGCGCAGTTTGGTAGCGCGCTTGGTTCGGGACTAAGAGGTCGCAGGTTCAAATCCTGTCGCCCCGACCATTTTATATATCGGTATTGATCCCGAGAATACAGTAAGCGATATATAAGTCATGGAGAGCTGTCCGAGTGGCTGAAGGAGCATGATTGGAAATCATGTATAGGGCGAACGCTCTATCGTGGGTTCAAATCCCACGCTCTCCGCCATAAACGAAAAGACGATCACAACGGTGATCGTCTTTTTTTATGTCTCTTTTTCAAAGGATCGGCTGCCGTAGCCGATGAAGCGCAGCAGCATGGCCTGGATGGCAAACCAGTCGTCATCCTTTTTCCATTTGTGGTGCTGGTTGATGGCAAAGGCCCCGCTGACTAAAAAGAGGTAGAGATTTTCAGCTAATCGTTCATCGAGATGAAACTGCTTTTGAAAGAGGGGGACGACGCTGTCTTTTTGGTGACTGAAAATATACTGCAGGATGTAAGGGCCCAAGTCTTCATCGGCAAAGAGGGCCTGGTATTGGCCGTGATCGGCCACGCGTTGGCAAATGGGGAGCATGGCATAATTTTCTTTGATAAAAGCCGTGCTGTCTGCCTTTTGGCCGGCTTGCAGGACCATAGCCAGCATCGTTTCCGGGGCTACTTCGTTTTCGGATATTTCCAGGGCCTCGGTGAGCACCTCATCTAAGACGGCGTAGATGTCGACATAATGCAGGTAAAAGGTCGCTCTCGTGATGTCCGCCTGTTTGCAAATGGCCGTGACCGTCACTTTCGAGAAACGCTGTTTCTACAGGAGCTCTAAGAAGGACTGCTTGATGACTTGTCGCGTATAGCGCGTGCGCCGGTCTGTCTTTCGTTCCATGGTCTTCCTCCCATCGTTTCTAGACACTTTTTGAATACTGTCTATTATTTGACACTTTATGGAAAATGATTATTGATTAACTTTCTGCTCTGAGCATAATAGATATTGAACAGAGTGCCAATAAACTTTCATAGTGTTTAATAAATTACCTGATAGTCCCAAAAGGAAATCTACCATGAACATTCAACAGATTCGCAATGCAACCCTTAAAATTACGTATCACAGCAAAACGTTTTTACTCGATCCCTGGCTCTGCGGCAAGGGAGAAACGGGCAGCTTCAGCGATATTCCCGGCCAGCCTTTCATCATTCCTGACCCGGTCAAGATGCAGATTGCCATGCCCATCTTTCCGCTCCCCATGGATGTCCGCGACGTCCTGGACGGCGTCGATTATTACGTCGTAACCCACCTTCATCCAGACCACATCGACATCGTAGCCGACGGTACGGTCGGGGCACCTCTCGATAGGAGCGTACCGGTCTTTACGCAGCATGAAGGCGATGCCGCTGTCTTGAAAAAGTCCGGCTTCCAAGACGTCCGGGTAGTGACGTCGGAAGGCCTTTCGGTCGACGGTGTGAAACTTCAAAAGATGCCCGGTCGTCACGGCACCATCATTCCCTGCGGCGAAGCCATGGGCGTCCTGTTAAGCGCAGCTGATGAAGAACAGTTATACATTGCCGGCGATACGATTTGGTATGAAGGTGTCGAACAGATTTTAAAGACCTACAAGCCGGGCGTCGTAGCCCTCAATGCCTGCGCCGCTGAAACGGTAGAACACGGTAGGCTTTTCATGGGCGATGAAGACGTGGCCTGCGTGGCTCAGACCCTGCCTTCGGCCAAACTTTTCCTGACCCATATGGATACGGTCTCTCACGCATCCTTGACGCGCCGCTCATTGCGGGGCCTCCTGGCCATGCGCGGCGTAGTCGGGTATGTCATGCCGGAAGACGGCGAAAGCGTCGCTTTTTAAGCCTTGGGCCTGATGAAGCCTTCGACGAGATGACCGCCATTCTATGAACCCATCGATATTTTCCTTGCATTTCAAGACCCGATGTGATAAACTATTCTAGCATAGGTTTTGAATGATTGATCATAGAAAGAGGTGTAAGTGGTGAAAGAAGGTATTCATCCGAAGTATTATCCGAATGCCAAGGTAACTTGCGCATGCGGCAATACGTTTGAAACAGGTTCTACGAAACCGGAACTGCGTGTTGAAATTTGCTCTCAGTGCCATCCGTTCTTTACCGGTCAGCAGCGCGCTCAGCAGGCTCGTGGCCGTATCGAACAGTTCAATAAACGTTATGGTAAAACAGGTAAATAATCAGCAGTACAAGTGGGCAGCAGAGCAGAAATGCTCTGCTCTATTTGTATGTAGAGAAAGGGAGGTAGCGCTTTGAAGAAACCGAAGATTTATGTCGGCGGCCAGGCGGTCATCGAAGGGGTCATGATGCGTAGTCCCAAGACGATTGCGACGGCCGTTCGGACCCCGTCTGGTGAAATTACGGTAAAAAAGGATGCCATTCAATCGATTGCCGAGCGGTATCCGATTCTGAAGAAGCCCTTTTTGCGGGGCACCGTTGCTTTGGTCGAATCCCTTATATACGGTATGAAGAGCCTCTCTTATTCGGCACAGGCTGCCGGTGAAGAAGAGGAACAACTGTCGAGTTGGCAGATGGCCCTTACCATGGGCATTTCCGTGCTCTTGGCCATCGTCTTTTTCCTGGTCATCCCTACGTATGCTGCTAAATTCATTCCCGGCGTTTCTGATAGTGCCTTCCGGCTCAACGTCGTCGAAGGCGTTTTGCGCCTGGCTATATTTCTATTATATATATGGGCTATTTCATTGACGTCGGACATTCGCCGCGTCTTTGAATACCACGGGGCCGAACACAAGACGATTTGGACCTATGAATCGGGCGAAGAGCTGACCGTTGAAAACGTACAGCGTCACAGCCGTCTTCACCCGCGGTGCGGCACGAATTTCCTGCTCATCGTCATGGTCGTCTCGATCTTCGTCTTTGCCTTTCTGGGCTGGCCGAGTTTTATCGAACGAATCATATCCCGTATCGTCCTCATGCCCGTCGTCGCCGGCATCAGTTATGAAATGATACGCCTGGCCGGACGGACGACAAGCCCCGTCATTCAAACCATCTTCCGTCCGGGGCTGTGGCTCCAGTACCTGACGACCCGCGAACCGCACGCCGACCAGATCGAAGTCGCCATCGAAGCCATGAAGGCGGCGAAACCCGCCGACGAAGGCGACGTAACTGAAATAAAGTAAGGAGAGAATTATGAGCTCATTTATGGATAAAGTACAGGCCGTGGAAAATAAATTCATGGACCTCGAACAGCAGATCAGCGACCCTTCGGTCATCGCCCGCCAGGAAGAATGGCAGAAACTGACGAAGGAACACGCGTCGCTCATGCCCCTCGTCGAAACGTTCCGCAAGTATAAAGACATCACCCATACGATTGAAGGCGATCAGGAAATCTTAAACGATCCCGACAGTGATGATGATCTCCTGGCCATGGCTAAGGAAGAAATGAACGGCCTGGTAAAGGAACAGGCTGAGCTTGAAGATCAGCTGCACATCCTCATGCTGCCGAAAGACCCGCGGGATGATAAGAACGTCATCATGGAAATCCGCGGTGGTGCCGGCGGTGATGAAGCGGCCCTCTTTGCCGGCGATCTGTTCCGCATGTACATGAAATATATTGAGAAACAGCCCGGCTGGAAGACGAGCATCATCAGCTCTAACGAACCGGAGTTAGGCGGCTTTAAAGAAGTCGTATTCTCCATCGAAGGTTCCGGCGTCTTCGGTAAGCTGAAGTATGAATCGGGCGTTCATCGCGTCCAGCGTGTCCCGGTCACCGAAGCCGGCGGCCGTATCCACACGTCGACGGCGACCGTTGCCGTCCTGCCGGAAGCGGAAGATGTTGAAATCGACCTCAATATGGACGACGTCCGCGTCGACTATTTCCGTGCCTCCGGTGCCGGCGGCCAGCACGTCAACAAGACGAGTTCCGCTGTCCGCATGACTCATATCCCGTCGGGATTGGTCGTCGAATGCCAGGATGAACGGTCCCAGTTGGAAAATAGGGCCAAAGCCCTGCGCGTCTTGAAGGCCCGCCTCCTCGACCAGGCTCAGCAGAAAGCCGATGCCGAATTGACGGAAGAACGGCGCAGCCAGGTCGGTACGGGTGACCGCAGTGAACGAATCCGCACGTACAACTTCCCGCAGGGCCGGGTAACGGATCACCGCATCAACCTGACCCTGTACAAACTCGATAACATCTTAAACGGCGATATCGACGAATTTATCCAGGCTCTGGCCGAAACCCGCCGGGCCGAACTGATGAAAGAAGCGGAAAATGAATAAGATTTGGACGATCGGTGCCTTGCTGCAATGGACTCAGCAGTACTTTGCAGAAAAAGGCATCGATTCACCGCGCCTGGATGCAGAAATCCTCTTGGCCCACGTTTTAAAAAAAGAGCGGATTTACTTGTATGCCCATTACGATGAACCCATGAACGGTGACGAACTGGCGGCGTATCGGGAACTCGTAAAGAAACGGGGAAGCCGCTTGTCCGTTGCCCATATCCTGGGTACCCAGGCTTTTATGGGCCTCGATTTTAAGGTAAGTCAAGATGTGCTCATCCCGCGTCCGGAAACGGAAATGCTCGTCGAAACCGTAATCGAAGCGGCCAGGGGGACGGCGCCGGTCATCATCGATATCGGCACCGGGAGTGGCGCCATTATCCTCAGCCTCTTGTCCTATTTGCCGGAGGCGACGGGATTTGGCGTCGATATTTCTCCAAAAGCCCTGGCCATGGCTTCCGAGAATGGGGAACACTTAGGTCTTACGGACCGCGTGACCTGGATGGAAAGCGACCTTTTCACCAAGGTTCCGTCCATGGCCTGTGACTGGCTGGTATCGAATCCGCCGTATTTGACGGCTCAGGATATGGCCGAGCTTCAGCCTGAAGTTCGCTATGATCCGGAACTTGCCCTATACGGCGGCGACGACGGCCTTTCCCTTTATCGGAGACTGGCTGAAGCCTCGCCGGCCTATGTCAAAGCCGGCGGTCACTGCGCCGTTGAAATCGGTGCCGGCCAAGCCGAGGATGTCATCGATATTTTCTGCCGGACCGGTTCCTATGATCATGAAAAGACCGTCAAGGATTACGGCGGTATCGACAGAGTCCTATTATTTACAAGAAAAGAGTAGACTATGAAGCAGACGAAACTTGTAGAAATTACGGATATAGAGCAACAGAAAGAAGTTCTTGAAGAAGCAGGAAGGATTATTCGCGACGGCGGACTGGTCGTCTTTCCGACGGAAACGGTGTATGGTATCGGTGCCAATGGCCTTGATGCCGACGCCTGCCGCAGCATTTATGAAGCCAAGGGCCGTCCCAGCGACAACCCCTTGATACTGACCGTTCCCGACGAAGAAGGGGCCCTCCAGGCGGCGGCTGAGATTTCACCGACGGCACAGAAATTGATGGATTATTTCTGGCCCGGCCCGTTGACCATCGTCCTGCCCAGAAAACCTATCGTTCCCGATGCGGCGACGGGAGGCCTCGATACGGTAGCCCTTCGCTGTCCCGATCACGATATCTGCCGGGCTTTTCTGCGCTATGCCGGCGTTCCCGTTGCCGGACCCAGTGCCAATTTATCGACCCGGCCCAGCCCGACGACGGCAGCCGAAGTCATGCACGACATGGACGGGCGCGTCGATATGGTCATTGACGGCGGACCCTGCCACATCGGCGTCGAATCGACGATCGTCGAATGCAGCGGCGACGACAAGGTGACCATCCTTCGTCCCGGCGGCGTCACCATTGAAATGCTGAAGGAGATCGTACCCGTCGTCGAAATGGATACGACCTTGGTGACCGGCAAAGGCGTCCCCAAAGCGCCGGGCATGAAGTATCGCCACTATGCCCCGTCGGCACCGATGACGGTCGTCGTCGGGACGGAAGATAAGGTAACGGCCAAACTGCAGTCCCTGTACGAAGGGCTTAAGGCAGAAGGGAAGACCGTCGGCTTCTTGGTCAGTGAAGAAGTGGGCAGCCATTTCCCGCACAAGAACATGTATGTCTGGGGCCATCACGACGATAAAGAAGCCCTGGCCAACCAGCTCTATACGGGACTCCTTTCCTTTGACAGCGACGTCGTCGACGTCATCTTAGCCGAAGGTGTCGATGATGAAGGTTTGGGCCTGGCCATCATGAACCGCATGAAGAAAGCAGCCGGCGGTCATGTCATCCTCGTCGATTAAGGCTTTTCCGAAGGCCTGGGAAGATGTATAATAAACTTGAATTATACCAGCATACACAGGGGAGGAATCATTGATGAAATTAGTACTTGGCGCCGATCACGGCGGATTTGAACTGAAAGAAAATATCAAAGAATATTTGAAAGAAGAAGGCATTGAATTTACCGACTACGGTACCTTGACCGGCGACCGCTGCGACTATCCCGACGTTGCTAAAAAAGTAGCGGAAGCGATTGCCGACGGTACTTTTGACCGGGGCATCCTCTTTTGCGGCACCGGCATCGGTATCGGCATTGCTGCCAATAAGGTTCACGGCATCCGGGCAGCGCTCTGCCACGATACCTTTTCGGCAGAATTCTGCCGTCGCCACAACGACGCCAACATTCTGACCATGGGCGGCCGTGTCATCGGACCGGGCCTGGCTCGAGAAGTCGTTCGTATTTTCCTGTCCACCGGCTTTGACGGCGGCCGTCACGCTGAACGCGTTGCCAAAATTGCCGACATGGATAAATGAGGAAGGAGTATTCACACATGCACGTACAAGTAATGGATCATCCGCTTATTCAGCATAAAATCACGCTCATGCGCAAAAAGGAAACGGGGTCGAAGGATTTCCGCAACCTCTTAGAAGAAATTACCATGCTCATGGGCTATGAAATCACGCGGGACCTGCCGCTGGAAAATGTAGCCATCGAAACGCCGGTGGCCTCCATGAACGGCAAGCAGATCAGCGGCAAGAAACTGGGCATCGTCCCCGTCCTCCGCGCTGGTCTGGGAATGGTTCAGGGTATGCTCAACCTCATCCCCATGGCTAAAGTAGGTCATATCGGCCTCTACCGCGACCCGCAGACACTGGAACCGGTTGAATATTACTGCAAACTGCCTGACGTTGAAAACCGTGACTTCATCATCGTCGACCCCATGCTGGCTACTGGTGGCAGTGCTTCGGCAGCCATTACCCTGCTCAAGGAAAAGGGCATCAAGAACATTAAGCTCATGTGCCTGGTAGCGGCTCCCCAAGGCGTCCAGAAGGTCAATGCCGACCATCCCGACGTCCGCATCTACGTCGCAGCCCTCGACGATACCTTGAATGATCAAGGCTATATCGTTCCTGGTCTGGGCGATGCCGGCGACCGTATCTTCGGTACGAAATAAGACATCTTTATTACGGACATATAAAAAAATCGCCTCCCATCTTGCTTGGGAGGTGATTTTCTGTCTCTTAATGGCCGCAGGACGCCAGGCTTTGAATCGATGTTAATTCATAGGGCGTTTCCTGATAGACGATATTCAGCCAGTTGTGGTAAAAGAGGTGGGCATAGCTGCACCACGTGAAGTACGGTTCCTTAGTATCGTTGTCGCCCGGGTAGTAGTGCTTGGGAACGGCGATAGGAAGGCCTTTTTTCTTATCCCGCAGGTATTCTTCCTCGAGGGTCCGACGGTCGTATTCGAAGTGGCCAAGGACGAAGAAGCGGCGGTGGTCCGGCGTGCCGATGATGTTGATGCCGTTTTCGGCTGACCGTGACAAGATTTCCAGTTCCGGTCTATTGTAGACGGCGATGTCGTCGATGGCCGTGTGACGGGACTGGGGAATGAAGTAGCGGTCGTCGAAGCCGCGCAGGAGCGGATGGTGCTTCTGGGTCAGTTGGTATTCGAAGATGCCGAAGAGCTTGGCTGAGAGATCCCTTTTGTGGATGCCGTAGTAGTGATAGAGCCCGGCCTGGGCACCCCAGCAGAAGAGGAGCGTCGAAAAGGCGTGGGTCTTGGCCCAGTCGAGGTAGGTCTTCATTTCCGGCCAGTAGTCGACGGATTCGAAGGGCATCTGTTCGACCGGTGCGCCGGTGATGATGAGTCCGTCGTAATAGCGGTCCTTGATGTCGTCGAAGACACAGTAGTTTTCATCCAGGTACGACGCATCGGTATGGGTGCTTTGATGCGTCTTTGTATGGCAGAAGTCGACTTCGACCTGGAGCGGTGAGTCGCCGAGGAGGCGCAGGAGCTGCAGCTCCGTCGGCTTCTTTAAGGGCATCAAATTGAGGATGAGAATGTGCAGGGGCCGGATGTCCTGATGGAGGGCCAGACCCTTATCAATGGTGAAGATTCCTTCGTCATGCAGTTTTTCTTTGGCGGCCAGGCCGTCGGCGATTTTTATCGGCATCGTCTGTCCCTCCTTTACAATACGAGATTAGATCGAAGCCAGGGCTTTTTCGACGGCCGTTAAGAGGTCTTCGATGTTTTCGAGGCCGATGGAGATGCGGACCGTGCCCGGCGTGATGCCGCAGGCGCGCTGGGCTTCTTCAGAAAGCTGCTGGTGGGTCGTCGAAGCGGGGTGAACGAGGAGCGACTTGGAGTCGCCGACGTTGGCCAGATCCGAGAAGATATCGGCGCTGTCGATGAATTTGCGGGCAGCCGTGTAGCCGTCTTTGAGTTCAAAGGAGAAGATGGAGCCCGTTCCCTTGGGGAAGTATTTCTGAGCCAATTTGTAGTACGGCGAAGACGGCAGGGACGGATAGTTGACCTTGGCGACTTTCGGACTATTTTCTAAGAAATCGGCGATTTTCTGGGCATTTTCAACGTGGCGTTCGATGCGAAGCGACAGCGATTCAAGGCCCTGGATGAGGAGCCAGGCGTTGAAGGGGCTGATGCAGGCGCCGAGGTCGCGGAGGGCTTTGGCGCGGATGCGGGTGACGAAACCAGCGCCGGGAATGTCTTTGGCGAAGTTGACGCCGTTGTAGGACGGATCGGGCGAAGCGAAGTCTTGGAAGCGGCCCGATGCAGCCCAGTCGAATTTGCCGTTTTCAACGATGAGGCCGCCTAAGGTCGTGCCGTGGCCGCCGATGAATTTCGTAGCCGAGTGGACGACGACGTCAGCGCCGTGATCGAGAGGACGGAAGAGGTACGGCGTAGCAAAGGTATTGTCGACGATGACCGGCAGGCCGTTTTCATGGGCAATGGCAGCGATGGCTTCGAAGTCGGGAATGTTGATGGCCGGATTGCCGAGGCTTTCGAGGTAGATGGCCTTGGTCTTGTCGTTGATCTGTTTGGCAAAGGACTGCGGATCATCGGGATCGGCAAAGTGCGTCGTAATGCCCAAATGTTTAAAGGTTTCGGTGAACAGTTCAACCGTGCCGCCATACAGGGTCGGAGCGGCGATGATTTCGTCGCCGGCACCGGCTAAGTTGATGATCGAGTAGGCAATTGCCGAGGCGCCGCTGGCCGTAGCCAGGCCGGCCGTGCCGTTTTCAAGAGCGGCGATTCGTTTTTCCAGGACGTCCTGGGTTGGATTGGTCAAGCGGCTGTAGATGAAGCCCGGATCTTTCAAGGCGAAGCGGTCTTCGGCCTGCTGGGTATCTTTAAAGACGTAAGATGTCGTCTGGTAAATCGGAACGGCACGGGAACCCGTCGTCGGATCCGGAACCTGACCTGCATGCTGTTGTAACGTTTCGAATTTGTAGTTTTTGTTTTCGCTCATAATACATTTCCCCCTGATATTTAAAAAAATATAATGTAGTATAAACTTGAAAGCCTTGTAATAAAAAAAGCTTCCATCCCTATGTAAGGGACGGAAGCACCGTGATACCACCCAATTTCACCTATCCTTCGCAGGATAAGCCTCTTCAGGTACGCAGGCAAAACTGCCCTCAATACCATAGCACTGTAACGGGTGCGCCCGGACGGTCTAATTATTCGACCAGCCTGCTCGGAGTCCATCTTCCACCATGCTTCTTGCTTTCCCTTTCACCGAATCGGGAACTCTCTGTGCCAAGTCCTATCGTGTACTCTTCTCTTCATTGCAACACTATCAAGTTGTTGACGTAAGTCTATCACCAAATGAAGGCCTTGTCAAATAATTTTTCGAAAAAAATAAAAGAAATTTTAGGTTAAACGTTCTAATATAAAGGTACTGCTTAAATATATAATGATATATACGGTATGCGAAAGATGTATCGACGATTATGCCCAAGGAGAAATGCCGCTTTCCTCGGGCGGAAGGCGGGGAATAGCTGAAAAAAGTAAAATAATTGTTGACAAGGACCGGTGAAATCTGTAAAATAAATAAGTAAGCTTTTCACTTGGACTCCATTAGCCCCGGAGAAAGAGCACCAAAAGCTTGGTCAGTTAGTTAATCAGGGAGGAATTACACAGCATGAAAACTACATTTATGGCCAATGCAGGCAACATCGAACGTAAATGGTTTGTTGTTGACGCTGAAGGCCAGACATTAGGCCGTCTTGCTGCCGAAGTAGCTAAAGTTCTTCGGGGAAAACATAAACCTACTTTTACCCCGCATGTCGATACAGGCGATTTTGTAATTGTAGTCAACGCAGCAAAAGTTAAATTGACTGGTAAGAAATTAATCCAGAAGACCTATTTCCATCATTCCGGTTATCCCGGTGGATCTAAATTCACTCAGGCCGGCCATCTGCTCGAAACGCGGCCGGAACGTGTTGTTGAAATGGCAGTTCGCGGTATGCTCCCGAAAAATAAATTGGGTGAACAGATGTACCGTAAACTGAACGTCTATGCAGGCGCTGAACATCCGCATCAGGCTCAGCAACCTGAAGTTTTGAAGTTAAACATTCGCTAATTAATACCGGGAGGAAGATTTCATGGCAGTAGCACAGTACTACGGCACTGGCCGTAGAAAGACATCCGTTGCTAGAGTTCGTCTGGTTCCGGGTCAGGGTAATATCACCGTCAATAAAAAAGAATTGAACGAATATTTCGGTCGTAAAACGCTGGAATTGGTTATTAAACAGCCCCTCGTACTCACAGGTGTAACCGAACAGTACGACGTCATCGCTGACGTTAAGGGCGGCGGCCCGTCCGGCCAGGCCGGCGCAATCCGCCACGGCATCAGCCGCGCTCTGTTGGAAGTCGACAGCGATTTCCGTCAGGCTCTGAAAAAAGCTGGTTTCCTCACGCGTGACCCGCGTGAAAAAGAACGCCGCAAATACGGCCTCAAGAAAGCTCGTAAAGCTTCTCAGTTCTCGAAACGTTAATATTTTTCCAAGATATTTTCGTCAAACCTATGCAATTAAAAAGGGGTATCTCACAATGGATTTCCATTCTGGGACCCCTTTTTTGTATCTTTTTGAAGGGAAGCCCTTGGTTGACCGAAAGGGTCCCGGCACGTGGTGCGGGGCCTTTTTGGCGTAGGGAAAACTGGCCTCAGGGCCTCAAAGATGATAAAATGGATAAGAAAATAAACTAGTGATTTGCCGTGAAGGGGGACTTCGTATGTTTACCTATTATATGCCGACGCAGGTGTTTTTTGGAAAAGGCTGTATTGCTGAATCCGGTCAGGTCTTAGCCGATTTGGGGAAGCGGGCCTTATTGGTCACGGGCCGCCATTCGGCCAAGGTCAACGGCTCTCAGGATGCCTTTACCGGAAAACTCGATGAATTGGGCATTTCTTGGTATCTGTTTGACGATGTTGAAAACAACCCTTCTATCGATACGATTCGAAGAGCGGCTGCTTTTGCCAAGGAGAAAGGCGTTGATTTCGTTGTCGGTATCGGCGGCGGTTCACCCATGGATGCCGCTAAGGCCATTGCCCTTCTCTGCACGGATGATCTCGATGATGAACAACTTTTCAAGGGGCCTTATAAAAAGCCTCTGCCCATCGTGGCCGTGCCGACGACAGCCGGAACGGGGAGCGAAGTGACCAAAGTCAGCGTCCTCACCAACGTTCATGCCGGGACCAAGCAGTCCATCAATACGCCTTTGATTTTCCCGGTCTATGCCTTTGCCGACCCGTCCTTTACGGAAAGCGTATCTCAGACGGTTACCATCGATACGGCCATCGATGCCTTGAGCCATGCGGTGGAAGGCTATATGTCGAAACTCTCGACGCCTATGAGTGACGTTTGGGCTGAAGAAGCCATGCGCTTTATCGGCCTCCATCTGACCGACTTGAAGGGCGCTATCGCCTATCCCGTCCGAGAAGACCTGCTCTACGGTTCCATGCTGGCCGGCCTTACGATTGCCCAGACCGGGACGACCATGGTTCACAGCATGGGCTACATGCTGACCTATTATCGCGGTATTACCCACGGCCGGGCTAACGGCCTCCTTTTGCCGGCTTATATGAAGCTCATGGAAGAATCGATGGCGGACAAGGCCGAACGGGTCTGGTCCATCCTCGGCCTTTCCGGGAGCGATGATTTTGCGGCCCTCATGAAAGACCTTATGGGCGACACCGTCGGCCTTAAAGATGATGAAATTAAAAAATTCGTGACCATGACCATGCCGACCAGCGGCATCAAGCGGACGCCTTATGACGTAACGGCCGCTGATTTGACGACGATTTACAAAGCGCTGTAATCGGGCCGGGCCTGATTCAGTATAGGAGGAATAGTATGGCAGAATTATTAGCGCCGGCAGGCTCTTTGGATAACGTACTTACGGCCATTGATGCCGGTGCCGATGCCGTTTATTTTGGCGGTAAGAGCTTCAATGCCCGCCGCTTTGCACATAATCTCGACGATGATGAAATCGTCCAAGCCGTAAAAACGGCTCATTTATTTGGCGTAAAAGTATACGTCACGGTCAATATTCTCATGGCCGATACAGAACTCGAGGCCCTGACGGCCTATTTACAGTCCCTCGATGCGGCCGGTGTCGACGGCATCATCGTCCAGGACCTGGCCGTAGCTCTCCTGGCCCGGCGCGTCGTGCCCAACCTGCCCCTGCACGGCAGTACGCAGATGACCGTTGCCGATGCGGACGGCGTCCGCTTCTTGGAAGAGAACGGCTTTACGCAGGCTGTCTTATCCCGTGAATTATCCCTTGCTGAGATACAATCCGTCTGCGCATCTTCGCCCCTGGCTATTGAAGTCTTTATCCACGGGGCGTCCTGCATGGCCTATTCCGGCCAGTGCCTGATGAGCAGCTTCCTCGGCGGCCGCAGCGGCAATCGCGGTGCCTGTGCCCAGCCCTGCCGTCAGCCTTATACCTTGGTCCGCGACGGCAAAGAAGTCATGAAACAAGAGGCTTACGTGCTCAGTCTCAAGGACTTAAAGGCCCTCGATTATATCGACGACCTCCTCGATGCCGGCGTCACGTCTTTTAAAATAGAAGGCCGTATGAAAGGCGATACCTACGTGCGGACTGTGGTTACGGCCTACCGCAAGGTCATCGACGCCCATTACAGCAGCCCCAAGGCTCGCAAAAAGGCCCATGCCGAAGCGCAGGCCTTATTGACGGCGGCCTTTAACCGCAGCTATCAGGACGATTTTTTGGCAGATACGGTCAGCCGTCGGACCTTGACCGAGAAGAATCCTTCGGGACGGCAGACGGCAGACGATGCCGCCATCGGTCTGACGCGAAAGCTGCCCATTTACGCCTACGTCGACGTCGATGGAGAAGGGCGATTGACACTTACGGTTTGGGATGAAAAAGCCCATACGGCAGTCGTTACGGCAGACTTTCAGCCGCAGCCGGCTTCGAAGCGTCCGGCAACGATCGATTACCTGAAAAAACAGCTGGGCCGTCTTGGTGAGACGCCCTTTGCCCTTACGGAAGTGACGGCCTGGGATGAAACCAAGATGATCCCGGCCAGCGTCCTGAACGAACTGCGCCGAGACGCTGTCGCCAAGCTGACGGAAACGATTTTGGATGACTACCAGCGGCCGGCAGCCGGAACGGCGGCACCTATGCTGGAAAGGGCCGATGTGCCGCAAAAAGGCAAGGCCATGGAACTCGTCGTCCGCTGTGATACCGTCGACGCCGTCAGGGCAGCGGCTGAACAGGGGGCTGACATCATCATTTTTGGCGGCGAATCGTACCACCATCGTCCGTTCCTTAATGCAGACTGGCAGCAAGCCGTGAAGGCGGCTCACGATCACCAGACGGCCTTATGGGCCGGGACGCCGCGCATCGTCGACGAAAGCCACCGGGCTGCTGTACAGCAGGAACTCGAACGGGCCGTCGATTCCGGCATCGATGGGATCTACGCCGGGGCCATGGCCGTCTTTACCATGGCGAAAAGAGTCGGAAAAGGCCTTCCCGTAAGGACCGACTGGTCCCTCAATATCTTTAACAGTCAGGCCGCGTCGGCCTATGCCGCCCTGGGCTGCCAAAGCGTCACGGCGTCTTTGGAAGCAACATTGCGCCAGATGCGCGATATGGCCCGCAAGGATCCTTGTCCCATTGAAGCCGTCGTAGAAGGGCGGGTGGAAATGATGGTCACCGAATCGTGCGTCATCTCGTCCTTTGCCGGCAATGGCCAAAAGAAAGGCTGTCCCAACATTTGCCAAGGCGGGGCCTACGCCCTGCGTGACCGGCGGGATGAAGATTTTCCCGTCGCCACCGACCAGTATTGCCGCAACCATATCTTAAACAGCCGTGACCTCGACATGGCGCCCTACTATAAAGACCTCGTCCGGGCCGGTCTCGCTGCCATTCGCATTGAAGGCCGGGGCCGCAGTCCTAAGTGGCTGGCCGAACAGGTTTCCCGCTATCGCCGTCTCTGTGACGGGACGGAAACCCTGGTCTTGGGAAAAGAAGACCAGACCGTTACCCGGGGCCACTTCTTTCACGGAATTTTATAATACAGGAGCAACCAATAGATGAATAAACGAAGTATGAGAATTTTGGGATTTTACCAGGTTCAGCACATGTTGGTGCGCCTGGCGCCGTCCCGCTTGTCCAAGGAAATCGCCCGTCGCCTCAAACCGATGAGCGATGCCGAGGCCATCGACCGGCAGCTGACCGATACGGAAGAAGCCGTCCGCTGCACCCAGACCGAGACCAGTACTCCTTTTGGCGGCATCGTCGATATCCGGCCGGCCCTGGAAAAAGCCAAGCGGGAAGTCACCCTTGATTCTCATGAGTGTATCGATATATGGAACAACCTTCAGCATTATGGTGAAATCAGTTCCTTTTTTGCCGATCGGGCCGGGGAGTACCCCCATCTGGCCGAACAGGCCGGCGTCATCGGCGACTTTTCGCAGCTCTCCCATGCCTTTGCCACGGTCTTTGACAATAACCGCCAGATCCGCGACAATGCATCGCCCCAGCTGATGCGCCTTCGCAGCCGTATCGTAGAACTGGAACGGCAGACCAAGCGCTACGTCAATAACGTCCTGCAAAATAAAGAATATCAGAAATATTTCCAAGATGCCCTGGTCACGGTGCGCAACAACCGCTACGTCATTCCCATCAAGCAGGAATACCGCCACGCCTTTCCCGGCATCGTCCACGATACGTCAGCCAGCGGTTCGACCCTCTACATCGAACCCTTGGCCATCGTCAATGCCAATAATGACCTGCAGTCGGCCCGCATTGAAGAAACGCGGGAAATCGAACGCATTTTCCGCCGCCTGACGGCTAAGGTCCAACAGCAGTATACCGACCTCCACGACAGCACCCTGTGTGTCGGTCAGCTGGAATTTATCTTTGCCAAAGCCCAGCTCGCCCGGCAGATGAAGGCCTGCCGTCCCGGCGTATCCAAGACGCGGCAGATCAAGCTCATTCAGGCCCGTCATCCCCTCATCGATGCCAAGTACGTCGTGCCCAACACCATCGTCCTCGGCGGCGACTACCGGATCCTGCTCATTACCGGCTCCAACACCGGCGGCAAGACCGTATCCATGAAAACCCTGGGTCTCTTGGTCCTCATGCATCAGGCAGGCCTCTTCATTCCCGTCGAAGAATCGTCAGAACTGCCTGTCTTCCGCGACGTCTTTTCCGATATCGGCGACGAACAGGATATTTCTCAGAACCTGAGTACCTTTTCCAGCCACATGAAGCAGCTGGTCTATATCTTGAAGCACTGCGGTCCGGACGACCTTATCCTGGCCGACGAACTGGGCTCCGGGACCGACCCGGCAGAAGGCAGCGCCATTGCCATTGCCATTTTGGACTCCCTCTATCAGAAGGAATCCTACGTCATGGTCACGACCCATTACAACGATTTAAAAAATTACGCCTACAATACGCCGGGCATTGAAAACGGCCACGTCGAATTCGATATGGAAACGCTGAAGCCGACGTATAAGCTGCGCATCGGTTCGGCCGGCAGTTCCCACGCCTTCAGCATCAGTGAACGCCTGGGCATGCCGAAGACTGTCCTCGAAAAGGCCAAGGAACTGCGCAGCAAGGCCCAGGACATGGATATGGAAAAGGTCCTGACCCAGCTCAATGCCCAGGCCAAGAAGCTGGACGAAGAACAGGCAGAACTGGCCTATCGCCTGAAAGAGGCACGGAAACTGGAAGACGACCTGCGCCGGGAAAAAGACAAGGTCACGTCCAAGCGGCAGGACATCATCGATGCCAGCCGCCGCGATGCCGTCGACCTCAAGCGCAGCCTTCGCGTCGAAGCTGAAAAGATCATCCGCGAACTCAAGGCCCAGACCAAGGAAGATACGACGGACCGCGAAAAGGCACGGGCTATCGAACAAGCCCGACGGGCCATCCAGCAGATTTCCCTGCCCGAAGCGGAAAAGCCGCACCGCGATCCCATTGACCGCAGCCAGTTAAAAGTTGGCCAGCAAGTCTTCGTCAATACCTTGGGCAGCATCGGCACCGTCGAAGAAATGGGCAGCAAACAGCTGACCGTGTCCCTGCGGGGCATGACGGTCCGCGTCAAATTCAGCGACGTCAGCGCACCGTACCTTGACGAATTGAAGAAAGAAAAACAGGCGGAAAAGAAGGCCGCTGCCAGCTCTTCCTATCGGCCTATCCGCTCGTCTCGCGTGGCGACGGAACTCAACATCATCGGCAAGACCTTCAGCGAAGCCCTGCCCGATGTCGAACGCTTCCTCGACCAGGCCCTGGCCGCCGGTTTCAGTCCGGTAAAGATCATCCACGGCAAGGGAAGCGGGGCCCTGCGCCGCCAGATCCACTCCTTTTTGGACGACCAGCCCTTTGTCAAAAAGTATCAACTCGACGACGTCGACGGCGGCGGTGCCGGCGTTACCTTAGTTTATTTTTAATTACGATCTCCTTCCTCTCGATGAGTATTTTCATCGAGGGGAGGGAGCTTTTTTATAAAACGAATTGACAAGGATAATGTAATATGATATATTACATCTAGAATAAATGTAACTAAAGATATTACAACTAACGACGGATCATCGCCGAGGTTTATGATGGAATAAGGTATTACAAACAGAAGGAGTGTTGTATGATGACGAAAAAAATCGCGGTCTTAGCAGCTAGTGGAAAAGTATCTCGCAAGGTGATTACGGAAGCGGTTAAACGAGGCTTTGACGTAACGGCTTTTGCCCGGAAACCGGAAAACATGACCGATGCCCAGCATTACGTCCAGAAAGATATTGCCGACTTGACGGCCGATGACTTGAAAGGCTTCGATGCCGTCGTCAACGGTTTTGGCACCTGGTCGCCAGAAACGCTGCCCCAGCATTCGACGCTGACCGAACACCTGTGCAGCATCCTCAGCGGCAGCCCGGTCCGTCTGCTCATCGTCGGCGGTGCCGGATCCCTCTTTGTCGACAAAGAACACACGACGACTTTGATGGAAACGCCGGACTTCCCTGATGACTACAAACCCGTTGCCGGGGCCATGGGCCAGGCGTTGACCGGACTGCGCCGTCATGACGACGTCAACTGGACTTATGTCAGCCCGGCTGCTGATTTTCGTGCCGATGGCGAACGGACCGGAAAGTACATCCTGGCCGGTGAAGAATTTACCTTGAACGGCAAAGGCGAATCGATCATTTCCTATGCCGATTACGCCATCGCCATGGTCGATGAAATCGAAAAGGGGAACCACATCAAGCAGCGCATCAGCGTCGTCGAAGCATAAGGACTTCCATAGAAAAAGCTTCCATGATTTTTCATGGAAGCTTTTTTTGCGTCTGCGCTTATGCTTCGGCCGTCTCTGTGATTTCGCGGGCAAAGGCTCTGGCGTGGTCGGCTTTTTTGTCGTCCATAAAGACCGTCTTATAGCCTAAATGGCGTTCGGCAAACATCGAAAGGTACTGGAGCTTCGAGTGTTTGCAGTAGCGCTTGATGCCTTCTTCAAAGAGGTCGGCTCCGTGTTCCGGTTTATAGCCGCAGGTCACAAACAGGGCCACCTTTTTGCCGGCCCAGAGGGACGGGCCGACTTCGTCGCCGTAATACTTGTTGAAGCCGTAGACGAAGCGGTCGAGGACGTTTTTCATCGGGCCCGGACAGTACCAGGAGTAGATGGGCGTGGCCAGGACGATGAGGTCGCTGGCGAAGACGGCGTCGGCAATGGGTTCGAGGTCATCGCGGCGGACGCAGGCAAAGTGCTGCCAATCCTTCTGACAGCCGCGGCAGGCGTAGCACGGATCTATTTGGTAGTCATAGAGCCAAAAGATTTGGTACTCGTGGCCGAGGTTTTTCAATTCGTCGCAAAAGGGATCGAGACACTGCTTGGTGTTACCGTTCTTTCGGGGACTGCTCATGAGAATGGTGATTTTCATCGGAATTTACCTCCTAAAGATGGTTTTGCTTTTGGAAAAGGCCCGAACCTTTAGGGGCGGCGGTGCCTTTTGTGCCGTAAATATAGTTTGATTTTATCCTATCATGGAAGATGCCTATAATCAATTGAAATATTGTATGGATTATAAAGTCGTGTCGATATGCCGGTTTTTCATAATACATACAATTATCTCATTGAATATATGCTTGGGCTATGCTACTATCGACGTATAACATGGACATACGTCTATCTGCCGGTGAAGGGGACGTCGCGCCGGTATTTGCTGAACCGTTATTTTTTCGTGAGACGGGAGGAATAGAATATGGCGTACACAAAAGCTGGTTTTACCGTTAAAAACGGCGTAGCTACGATTGAAATGAATGCTCCGGACACGCTCAATCCCTTGGATTTGAAGATGGCTCAAGACTTGTCCAAGGCCTTTGAAACCTGTGAGCAGCATGAAGATGTCAAGGTCATCGTCCTGACCGGGGCTGGCCGCGTCTTTTCCGGCGGCGGGGATATCCGCTACATGATGGATGAAGTCGAGGCCGGAAACTTTGATATCGGGCCCCTGGTACGGACGCTGACGGCTTTGACCCAGCGTCTGCGCCAATACAGTAAGCCCGTCCTCTGTGCCGTCCAAGGAGCGGCTGCCGGAGGAGGCTGTAATTTGGCCTTAGCCTGCGACATGATTTATGCCGAAGAAAAGGCGCAGTTCATGCAGGCCTTCGTCAATATCGGCCTGACGCCTGATACGGGCGGCGCTTATATCCTGCCGCGCCTCATCGGCAGGACCCGGGCTTTTGAACTGTTTGCAACGGGCCGGCCCCTTTCGGCACCAGAGATGTATGATCTCGGCCTCATTACCAAGGTGACGAAGAATGGAGAGGTTCTTGAAGAAACGATGAAGATGGCCGAAAAGCTGGCTGCCGGGCCGAGTCTCGTCTATAAGGGGATTAAAGAATTGTTGTGGCAGAGCTCTTTTCCGGATTTTGATGCCTTTATGATGGCCGAAGCGGCGATTCAAGTCCGTTCGACGAAGTCTGACGATTTTGTCGAAGGAATCCGGGCTTTCCTCGAAAAGCGGCCGGCTCGCTTCAAAGGAAAATAACCGCATGAATGGTTGAAGGAACGTTGGGGTGCCCGAGAAATACCCTGTTATACCTGCGCATACTGCCGGAGGATTTCCAGGCCGCGGGACAAGGTTTCTTCCGTATCGACCGTCGACAGGGCGATGCGAAGGTAGCGGGCGTCTTCATGGTGACCGCTGAGAAAGCGGTCGGAATGGTAGACCCGGATGCCGTGGGTCAAAAGTTCTTGTTCGATCTCCGCTCCCCGTCGTGTATCGGCAATGGGCAGCCAGCGGAAAAAGCTGTAGGGATGGCCGCAGTTGCCACCGTTTGGAAAATAACGGTCGAACAGGGCCTGGCGTTTCTTCGCTAAGAGGCGTTTCTTTTCGACGATTTCCCGGGCCTTCCCGGAGGCGATGACGGCGGAAATGATTTCGGCATCGACGGACGACGTCTTGACGTTGATGTTGTATAAAGCTTTTAATAAGTTTTCGCGAAAGGGTTCGCCAAATACCATATAGGTCACGCGCAGACCTGAGCAGATCGACTTTGACGTCCCGCAGAGGTAGACGGTCTGGTCCGGTACCAAACGGTATAAAGGTCCTTGGTAATCAGGGAGCAGGCCAGCCGTCAAAAAAGCCATAATATCGTCTTCAATCAGGATAAGGCCATGGTCTCGGATAATCCGGGCCAAGGCCTTTTTTCGCCTGTCGGTCATGGTGACCGTCGTCGGATTGTTGCACGACGGGACTAAGAAGAGGCCCCGGATCGGATTTTGGCGGCACTGGAATTCCAGGGCCTCGGGCGACATGCCCTCGGCGTCGCCGCGGATGGGGACCAGGCGCAGGCGGTACATTTTGGCCAGTTCAATGAAGTTGGCATAGGCATAGGTATCGACGGCGATGCGGTCGCCCGGTGAAAAGAGGGCCAGCAAGGCCAGGGCCAGGCCGTTCTGGGTGCCGGAAACGATGGCCATGTGATTGGCATCGGTATGGACGCCCAAGGATTCGAGCCAGCGCAGGCCCATGTCCTTGTGCCGGGGAAGTCCGGTCGGAAAGTCGTAAGTCGCCAGGGAGGAGAAATTCTGCTGGGCCAAGGCCTTTTTGGCCGTCGCCGTCAACAGTTCATTGCAGCTTTCAAAGGAACTGACGAAGCCTAAGTCGATGAGGGGCGCTGAGCCTAAATTTGCTGCCAGGGTGACCTCATTGGCTTCGCTGGCCGACACGAAGGTGCCGCTGCCGGTGACGGCATAGATGAGGCCCTTCAGTTCGCAGATTTTATAAGCCCGGGTAACGGTCGTAAAGTGGATATCGAGGAAGTTGGCCAGTTCCCGCTGAGGCGGCAGCTTGGTTCCGGCCGGAAGGGCCCCGCTGGCGATATCGTCTTCGAGCGCTTTGGCCAGAGACTGGTAGACCGGACGGGTGAGCCGCTCTCTTTCCGGTTTCCAGGTCAGTAAGTATTCATAATCATAGTGAAAGGTTGCCATAGAAATCCCTCTTTTTTATAATGCATACAATAAAATTGTTGAATGTATGTATAACTGGTGCTATCATCATATCAGTGAAAGGGATAAAACACAAGGGGGAATTCAATATGACAGCAGATAAGGTTCGTTTATTTTTTGCAGGGAAGGGGCTTGCCGATCGGATCACCGTCCGCGATAAAGTCAGCGATACGGCGGAACATTCGGCAGCCGTCATCGGTTGTGACATCGGGCAGATTGCCAAGACACTGTCCTTTTTACAGGACGGAAAAGTCGTCATCATCCTCATGTCCGGCGAAGCCAAGGTCGATAATAAGAAGTATCAGCATCAATTCGGCATGAAGTCCAAGATGGTGCCCTTTGCCCAGGTTGAAGACGTCACCGGTTACGCGCCGGGCGCCGTTTCGCCGTATCTCTTAAAGGCGGGGACCGAGGTCTACCTCGACGTGTCGCTTCAGCGTTATCAGGTCCTGTACACGGCTGCCGGCAGCCTCAACAGCACCGTACGCCTCACCATGGATGAACTCCTCGACTGTACGAACGCCAAGGGTTTTGTCGACGTTTGCAAAAACTGGCAGCCTGCGGCTATAGCAGCTTCCTAACTTTTAATCTTTATATACAGCACACAGCCCCGACAGGTTTAATCAGGAAACCTGTCGGGGCTGTTTCGTTTGCGTGAAAGATGATTCGATCAGAGTTCAATGTGGCTGAAGACGTCGCCGATGGCATCGTGGAGGACCAGGTCTGCCGCGCTGTCCATATCGGTCGTCGACTTATTGATGAGGACCAGTTTTTTGCCGCGGTAGTAGCGGACCAGGCCGGCGGCGGGGTAGACGACGAGGCTCGTGCCGCCGATGATCAGCATGTCGGCCTGGCTGATGTAGTGCAGGGACTGTTCGATGACGTCGTTGTCGAGGCCTTCTTCGTAGAGGACGACGTCAGGCTTTATCGTGCCGCCGCAGGCGTCGCACTTGGGAACGCCGGTGGAATCTTTCATATATTGGGCGTCGAAGAATTTATGGCAGTGCATGCAGAAGTTGCGGTGGACACTGCCGTGGAGTTCGAGGACGTTCTGGCTGCCGGCTTTTTGGTGGAGGCCGTCGATATTCTGGGTGACGATGGCTTTTAATTTCCCGGCCTTTTCGAGTTCGGCCAGTTTGAGGTGGGCCATGTTGGGTTTGGCGTCGAGGGCCAGCATCTTGTCGCGGTAGAAGCGGTAGAATTCTTCCGGTTGTTCTTTAAAGAAGGTGTGGCTCAGGATCGTTTCCGGCGGATACTTATAGTGCTGGTTATAGAGGCCGTCGGTACTGCGAAAATCGGGGATGCCGCTTTCGGTGGAAACGCCGGCGCCGCCGAAAAAGACGATATTGTCCGAATGTTTGACCATGTCGACGAATGTTTCAATTGCTGTCATAGAAAAAAACTCCCTTCGTTACACGCCATAAGTCTGTTTCAATAAGTCGAGTCCCGCCGGAGTGCGGAACACTTTTTCTTTAAAAGTCCGAATGGCTTCGGGCTTTAGTTGATCTTCATAGGCATTGACTAAGAAGTCGGCTTCCAGGAGGATCTGGTAATCGGCGCCGTCGACACCGCGGTAGGTGTGGTGGTGGGCGATGAGGAAGCAGACCCTGTCGATGAGCTTTTCATCAGCTCCCAGTTCTTCCAGGATAGCCCGCGCCGGTGCCGGCCCTTCGAGCTCTTGAAAATGGCCGGATGACGAGCCGTATTTTTCTTCGGCCGGATGAATGCCGATGTCGTGGAGGACGGCAGCCGTTTGGAGGACTGTTTGTTGGTCTTTGGAGAGACCTTCTAGCCGGCCGATGGTATCGGCATAGGCATAGACTTTAAGGAAATGGTGGATACGTCTGGCGTCGCCCTTATCGTAGGCGATAGCCTTTTGGATGACCTGCTCGATGGATATCATAAAAACGCCTGCCTTTCTACCGCCATTATACTACACAATGAATGAATATAAAAATATCCTGTGCTAATTTGTCAAAAACCATTGACAAAGTGTCCATTTATATCT
Organism: Megasphaera sp. MJR8396C; assembly: GCF_001546855.1. Classification (GTDB taxonomy): domain Bacteria; phylum Bacillota; class Negativicutes; order Veillonellales; family Megasphaeraceae; genus Megasphaera. The sequence goes on from NZ_KQ958184.1 coordinate 24,010, forward strand.
TATGATTTTTTATAGGAATTGTTACATTTATTTATCATTTTTTACTATGGTTAGGAGTGGTTTTATGGTCATGGACGTCCTGAATTACCTTGACGATGTCCTTTATTATCCGATTTTAATGGTCATCCTCGTCGCAGCCGGCCTCGTTTTCTCCTGGAAAACACGGCTCATCCAGCTTCGCATGTTCGTTGAAAGTATTCGCGTCGTCATGGAAAAACCGACGAAAGACGGAAACGTATCGTCTTTCCAGGCCCTCATGGTTTCGACGGCATCCCGCGTCGGTACGGGCAACATCATCGGCGTATCGACGGCAATCTGCCTCGGCGGTCCGGGTTCGGTATTTTGGATGTGGATCATCGCCATCATCGGCGGTGCTACGGCCTTCATCGAAAGTACCCTGGCTCAGGTTTACAAACGCCGCAACGCCTTAGGCCACAGCTACGGCGGCCCGGCTTACTACATTGAAACGGCCATGCACAATCGGGGTCTGGGCGTCCTCTTTGCCTTATCCTTGATCCTTACCTATGCCGGCGGCTTCAATCTCCTCTGTTCGTTTAACATGCAGTCGACCTTCCTGGTTTACGACTTCTATGATCCTACGATGACGCCGTGGATCCTCGGCGCTGTCTTTGCAGCCCTCGTCGGCTACTGCCTCATCGGCGGCGGCCAGCGCATCATCAAAGTCACGTCGATCATGGTTCCGGTCATGGGCGCCATTTACATCCTGGCAGCCTTGGTCGTCGTCGTGGCCCACATTTCCAGCCTGCCTCAGGTATTTACCATGATCTTCGCCGATGCCTTTGACTTTGAAGCTATCTTCGGCGGTGTTTCCGGTTCCTGCCTCATTTACGGTATCAAACGCGGCCTCTACTCGAACGAAGCCGGTATCGGTTCGGCTCCGAATGCGGCAGCTGCTGCTGACGTCAGCCATCCTGTCAAACAGGGGTTGGTCCAGATGCTGTCGGTCTTCATCGATACCCTCTTAGTCTGCAGTGCTACGGCTTTCATGGGCCTCTTCTCGGGCGTTCCCATCACCAAAGAAGCTGCCGGTGCCGCTTACGTACAGGGCGCCGCTTCAGCCGTCTTCGGCGGTTTCGGACCGCTCCTCATCACGGTCTGCATGCTCCTCTTCGGGTTCTCGACGCTCATCGGCAACTTATACTACGTCGACAACTGTATCCGCTTCATCCATAAAGGGGCTCCGTCTCAGAGCTTCGTCCATACCTTCCGCATCGTCTGCATCGCCGTTGTCTTCATCGGCGCCGGCATGTCCATGGCTGCCGTTTGGGCTATTGCCGACATCCTGATGGCCATCATGTGCTTCATCAACATTCCGGCCTGCTTTATCCTCAGTAAAGTCGCCGTCAATGCCATGAAAGACTACCAGCAGCAGCGTGATGCCGGACAGATTCCGGTCTTTAAGGCGGCCTCGATCGGTATTGACGAAAGTACTGTACAGTATTGGAAATAAATCCTCTTGACAAATAGGGGGAGAGACCTTACAATACGCTTATATACAATGAAAATTGTATTAAATAATTAAGTGTAAAAGCTATGAACAAGACGGCCAGTATGGCGCAGCTTTTTTAGCGAACCGGGGATGGTGAGAGCCCGGCAAAGGCTGTATACTGGCGGATCACTTGGGAGCTGCAGCTGCGAACCAGCTGCCGGGCCGCGTCGTTATTGCGCGTCAAAGTGGCTGCATGAGCAGTCAATAGGGTGGTACCACGGTGATTACGTCTTCGTCCCTTTTTGGGGCGGAGACGTTATTTTTTTTCACACAGACAGAGGAGGAAGCATCATGGATTACGGTAAGACTTTACATCTGCCTCAGACGGAATTCCCCATGCGCGGCAATCTGCCGAAACGGGAACCGGACTTTTTGAAATTCTGGCAGGATCATGACATTTATAAAAAACGCTTGCAGAAACGGGACGGAGCGCCTAAGTTCATTCTGCACGACGGCCCTCCCTATGCCAATGGCAAGATCCATATCGGCCATGCTTTAAACAAAGTATTAAAAGACATTATCCTGAAATATAAGACCCAGCAGGGCTGCTATACGAAATACGTTCCCGGCTGGGATACCCACGGCCTTCCGATTGAACACGCCGTCATCAAAGATACGGGCCTCAATCGCCATGAAATGACGCCCCTCGACTTGCGAGCCAAATGCCGCGACTACGCCTTAGCCCGCGTCGAAGAACAGAAGAAGGACTTCATCCGCCTCGGCGTCCTCGGCAACTGGGAAGATCCCTACCTGACCCTTCGCAAACACGTCGAAGTCGCACAGATCGGCGTCTTTGGCGAAATGGCCAAGAAAGGCTATATCTACAAAGGCCTGAAAACGGTTTACTGGTGCCCGCACTGCGAAACGGCACTGGCTGAAGCCGAAATCGAATATAACGACGATAAATCGTTCTCCATCTACGTCAAATTCAAATCCGTCGACGTCAGCGGCCACATGCCGAAAGATGCCGATCCGGAAAAGGTATTTGCCCTGATCTGGACGACGACGCCCTGGACCATTCCTTGTAACCAGGCAATCAGCGCCAACGAAAATCTGGAATACGTCTGGGTTCGCGTCGGCGATGAATATCTCCTGATGGCCAAGGAATTGGTCGACGTCACCATGCAGGCCGGGAAAGTAACGGACTACGAAGTCCTGCCCGACGTCATGACCGGCAAGCAGCTCGAAGGCATGGTCTTCCTGCATCCCTTCTACGACCGCAAGGTTCCCATCATTCTCGGCGACCACGTCACCCTCGAAGCCGGCACGGGCCTCGTTCACACGGCTCCTGACCACGGCCAGGATGACTTTGACGTCTGCATGAAGTATGAAGCCTGGGGCCTCAAACCGATGGGCACTGTCGACGGTTCCGGCCGTTATACCGATAAGGTTCCCGGCTTTGAAGGCCAGTTCGTCTTCGATGCCAACGTACCGGTCATCAAGAAATTGGCTGAACAGAGTGCTCTCTTTGCCAAAAACACCTTCCGCCATCAGTATCCGCACTGCTGGCGCTGCAAGAACCCGATCATCTATCGGGCGACGGAACAGTGGTTTGCTTCTGTCGACGGCTTCCGTCAGAAAGCCCTCGAAGCCATCGATACGGTCAAATGGATTCCGTCCTGGGGCCATGACCGCATCTACAATATGATCCACGACCGCGGCGACTGGTGCATCTCCCGTCAGCGTGTCTGGGGTGTTCCGATCCCGATCTTCTACTGCGAAGACTGCGGCGAACACATCATCAACGATGACACCATCGGCCACTTGCAGAAGATGTTTGCCAAAGACGGTTCCGACGCCTGGTGGATGTACGACGTCAAGGAATTGATGCCTGAAGGCTATAAATGCCCGCACTGCGGCGGCACCCATTTCCGCAAGGAAAGCGACATCATGGACGTTTGGTTCGACAGCGGCAGCACCCATCAGGGCGTCCTGAAGCACGATCCCGATCTCGATTATCCCTGCGAAATGTACCTCGAAGGCTCGGACCAGCATCGCGGCTGGTTCAACAGCTCGCTCTTAACGTCCGTGGCCGTCAACGGCTACGCTCCGTATAAATCGGTCCTGACCCACGGCTTTACCGTCGACGGCGAAGGCCGCAAGATGAGTAAATCCGTCGGCAACACCGTAGCTCCCCAGGAAGTCATCGAAAAATACGGTGCCGATGTCCTCCGCCTGTGGGTTTCGTCGGCTGACTACCAGGGCGATATCCGCCTGTCGCCGAAGATCTTGAAACAGCTCTCCGACGTCTACCGCAAGATCCGCAATACCTTCCGCTATCTCTTGGGCAACCTGGCCGACTTCGACCCGTCGAAAGATGCTGTTTCCTACCAGGATATGACCGAACTCGATAAATGGGCACTCCTCCGTTTGGAACAGGTCTTCGAAGAAGTCACCGACGCCTATGAAAACTATCAGTTCCACGTCATGTACCACGCCATCCACAACTTCTGCACCGTCGATCTGAGTGCCATGTACCTCGACGTCATCAAAGACCGCCTGTACACGGAAAAGACCGATGCTCCGATTCGCCGCAGCGCCCAGACGGCGATGTACATCATCTTGGATACGCTGGTCAAGATCGTATCTCCGGTCCTGTCCTTTACGGCAGAAGAAGTATGGCAGAATATGCCGGCCGTCGATGGGAAAGAAGAAAGCGTCCTCCTCACGGATTGGCCGAAAGCCCATAAAGAATACCTGAATGCCGACCTCGACGCTCGTTGGGACCATTTCCTGTCCTACCGCCGCGACCTGACCCGTATCCTCGAAGGCGCCCGTCAGGAACACAAGATCGGCCACGCCCTCGACGCTGCCGTCACCATCTATGCCGATGGGGAAGACTACGATTTCCTCAGCTCTTGGCAGGATCAGCTGGCAACCTTGCTCATCGTCAGCGAAGCTAAACTGGTCAAAGGCGAAGCTCCGGCCGATGCCGTTGCCGGTGAAGACCACAGCGATATGAAGGTCGTCGTAGAACCGTCGAATGCCGAAAAATGCGAACGCTGCTGGATGCACACCGATACCGTCGGTTCCGATGCCAGCCATCCGACACTCTGCGCTCGCTGCGCCGGTGTCTTGAGCGAATAATTTTTCACACCATAAAGCTTTAGTCCGCGGGACTATCGCAAATTTACTTATCATGAATAGCCTGTGTCTGTCTCTGACAGCATAGGCTATTCATTTTTTTTGTATTGAAATTTTGTAGATTTTATTCTATAATGAAGTAAGTGTTCTGTTATAATGTACATTTGTGTTTTTGGAACGATATGTTCTATGGGAGGTTTTTGGTATGCATAGTTTATGGAGTGCCCTGAATCGCATCAGCTTGATTAAGCAGATCATCGTCGGCTTGATCATCGGCATTGCCGTAGCCCTGGGTTTCCCTGCCGCCGCTCGCGAATTGTCCCTGTTAGGGGTTATCTTCGTCGGCGCCTTGAAGGGGATTGCTCCGGTCTTAGTCTTTGTATTAGTTGCTTCGGCCCTTAGCCGGAAACAAGAAAATCATGAGTCGAAAATTAAAGACGTCATCATCTTATATCTCATCGGCACCTTTTTAGCTGCCTTTTTCGCCGTCATGATCAGCTACGTTTTCCCGCTGACTCTCCAGCTCGACGTATCGGCTGCCGACAATAAGGCTCCGGAAGGCATTGCCGAAGTCCTTACGACGCTCCTGAAGAATATCGTCGATAATCCGGTCCACGCCTTGATGACCGGCAACTATATCGGTATCCTCGGCTGGGCCGTCCTCTTTGGTGTCGCCGTCCGCCGCGTGTCGGAATCGACCAAGGCCGTCCTCGACGACTGTGCCAATGCGGTCACGACCTGTGTCCAGTGGGTCATCCGCCTGGCTCCCCTCGGCATCATGGGCCTCGTTGCTGATTCCATTTCTTCTAACGGCATCGAAGCCATCGTCGGCTATGCTCAGCTTTTAGCCCTCCTCGTAGGGACGATGCTCATCTTTGCCTTCGTCGTCAATCCGATCATCGTCTATGCCAAGCTTAGAAGAAATCCCTATCCCCTGGTTTGGAAGTGTATTTCGACCAGCGGCGTGACGGCCTTCTTTACGCGCAGCTCGGCAGCGAACATCCCGGTCAACATGGCTCTGGCGAAAGAACTCGGCATCGACCCCGATACGTATACGGTCACCGTTCCCCTCGGGGCTACTATCAATATGTCCGGTGCGGCCATCACCATTTCCATCATGACCTTGGCGGCCGTTCATACCTTGGGTATCGCCGTTGACTTCCCGACGGCGCTCCTGCTCAGCGTCTTGTCGGCCATCGGCGCCTGCGGCGCATCGGGTGTTGCCGGCGGATCTCTGCTCCTGATCCCCATGGCCTGCAGCCTCTTCGGTATCTCCAACGACATTGCCATGCAGGTCGTCGGCGTCGGCTTCATCATCGGCGTCCTTCAGGACTCGACGGAAACAGCCCTCAACTCGTCGACGGATATCCTGTTTACGGCAGCGGCTGATTTTGCAAAACGTTCATAGAAAGCCATCCCAGGCTATTAAAAAGGCCCTCGGGCGTCGGACTCAGTCCGGCTCTCGAGGGCCTTTACCTTTCGGTAGTTATTTATTTGATGATATAAGCGGCGACGATTTCGGCGTAGTAAGCCGTGTGGCTGTCGCGGTTGGCACCGTGGAAGCTGCCGTCGACGTTCTGCGGGTAGAATTCGTCGTTAATGTCTTTGGGAATATCGGCTAATTCCTGGTCTTTTTGGAAGAGGACCCTGCATTCCAAGGTAAGGGGCAGTTCTTTGATGCCCGGTACGGAGATGACTTCGGGATCTTCCAGGGTAAGACCTATTTTTTCAATCTTGTCGCCGTCGTGGCCGCTGGTCGTGCCGGCCTTTCCCAGGATGGAGCGGTCGAAGGCGCCGACCGGGATGTTGACCGTAAATTCCGGGTTCTTAGCCAAATGTTCATGGGTGAAGCGGTTCTGGCGGATATAGATCGTGAAAATGGTCTTGCCCCATTCGACGCCGAGGGTTCCCCAGCCGATGGTCATGGTATTGACACGGTCGCCGGCCTTGGTCGTCAACAAGACGCCCTTGGGCAGATTGGTTAAGATTTCCGGTGCTTTTTCAAACACGTTGATTTTTTCTTTCATGGCAATCTCTCCTTATATATATAAATAACTAAATATGTCTTTTCTTAGGATAGAAGTATGATACCATAGATCGATAAACTTAGGAAGTATGCACTTAAAAGTGCGATACTGTCTAAATGGGAAGCATTAAGAAAAATACTGGTTTCTTTGAAGTTGTCTGGCGTTATTTTTCATGAGATTTAAAATAGATTTTCGGTAGGGATTAGGCCTCCAGCGGCAGGGGATTGACAAGAAGGGGATTTTTGCTTTATGATGTATATACATCTAATGGGGAGGAGAATAGAAGCATGGGCAAGAGAATCGACAACACGGTCTGCCATTGTCTGAAAATGCGAAGAAGTGCCGAAAATGTAATTCATTTTTATGACACCATTCTTGCGCCTTCTGGGGTAACGGTACGGCAGTATTCTTTGCTCAATGCCATTGCCGAACATCGTGGCTGCAACGTTCGCGCGTTAGCGGAAATCACCCTGCTCGACCGATCTACGCTGGCAAGAAGCCTTAAGCCGCTTATCCAATCTGATTATATCACAGATAATAAAGCGGCAGGGACCAGAGACAGTGTGTTGGAACTGACCGAGAAAGGGGTGTCTGTCTGCCGGGAAGCGGCGGCTTTGTGGGAACAGGCACAGCGCAAGTTTGAAGAAAAATTGAGCGAAGAACAATTAGCAGCCTTAGAAGGGGCTTTGACACTACTGCAGGACTTATAATCTTTTTTTACCTTGTTTGATGTATATACAACATACATACCGATGAGAAAGGAGTGTCGAGATGAGGACTTACATGGGAGGTGTGATTGGATGACGATCGAAGAGGTTTTTAATCTTCAGCCAGGGGCTGGCGGATTGCATAATTTGCTGGATTTACATCGGGCTTTTTGGGATGAACAAGGCCTGTTTACGTTGGAGCTGCAGGTCACAGAGCAGCTGCTTAACCCTAAAGGGACCGTTCACGGCGGAACCTTATTTGCCTTATGTGACAGTGCTGTCGGTACCTACATTACCCTTCAAAATCAATGGGCGGTTACACTGGACAGTACCATCCATTTTTTCCGACCTGCCTTTTGCGGCGATACGCTGCTGGCCAAGGTGTTTGAACGAAAAAAGGGGCGCACGGTTTCGACCTTTTCTGTTGAAGTATATAATGACAAAGATAAGAGCATTGCTGACGCCAGTTTTACCATGTACTACACGAAGTAGGTATTATTTTTTTGTTATTTTTGATGTATATACAACATAAATAGGAGGAATTTCTATGGCAACGATGATGTACACACCTTTTTATTTGGGGAAAAAGCAAATCTCGAATCGTCTGGTGGCCAGTGCCATGTTTGAGTATGGCGCCGACAAGGGGAAAATTACCGAAAAAATCAAAGGACGCTATGTTGAACTCGCCGACGGCGGAAGCGGTTTAATCATTACGGGAATGCACGCTGTCAGCGCATCGGCTGCCGTCGCTCCGGTGATGGTCAATACCCGCTGCGATGGGTATGTCGAAGACCTGGCTGAGATTGCGCAAGCTGTCCATGGACGGGGCGGAACGATTTTGGTGCAGTTGCAGCACTGCGGAGATAAAACGTATTCCGGTGAAGGCTATGATCGATTGGCTGTATGCGATAAAAAAGTATCCGACGGCAGAACATATCACCAAGCGACAAAAGAAGAAATTCAAACAGTGGCTGCCGATTTTGCGGCTTCTGCCCTGCGGTGTAAACAAGCCGGTGTCGACGGAATCCAGATTCACGGCGCCCATGGCTTTTTAATCAATACTTTTCTTTCGCCATCGACGAATCATCGGACGGATGAATATGGCGGCTGCATTGAAAACCGGGCTCGGATTTTGTTTGAAGTGTATAATGCCATTCGACAGGCCGTCGGAAGTGACTTTATTGTCGGGGTGAAATTTCCCTTCAACGATTTGAATGAGCATTCCATTCGGGAAGAAGAATCCCTTTTTGTGTGCCAAGAACTTGAGCGCCAAGGCATCGATTTTATCGAAGTATCTTCGGGGATGGTCATGGACAATTCTGAGGCCTCCTTTACTCCTGTTGTCGGTAGGGATAACGAGGCGCCCTTCTTAAAATATGCAGCCCTTCTTGCTGACCGCGTAACGGTCCCGGTTATCAGCGTCTGCGGCTATCGGACGCCTGACGTGGTAGAGCGCACCTTGAGTGAAACCAAGGTGTCTGCCGTGTCCTTGGGGCGGCCTCTGGTGAGGGAACCGGACCTTCCCAATCGCTGGAAACGGGACAGACGTCCGGCTGCGTGCATATCCTGCAATCGCTGCTGTAACTCTTTTGGTGACGGCATTATTACCTGTCAAATTAAAAAGCAGATGGCCGCTGGAGCTCGTTAACCATATACAATGAGCAAGGCCTGTTAAAAAGATAACAGAAACGCCGGAAGCCCGTATAAACCTAGTGTTCATACGGGCTTCCGGCGTTTTCTAAGCTCTCAGTCGATAGTTTTCGATTGGCTGTGAGAGCCAGAAGGTTGCTGTTTTTATCTTATTTACCGCTTTCTGCGATGCAGTCGTTGATGTCGGCAATGAGGGCATCGACGTCGATGCCGTGAGCACCGGCACCCTGACCGATAGTTTCAAAATGAGCAGCCATGCAGCCGACGCAGCCAAGGCCGTACTGCTGGAAGATTTCGATGATCTGCGGGTGTTTCTGAACGGCTTCAATAATACCCGTATCTTTGGTAATCTGTGCCATAGTATATTTCCTCCTTCTTGGTTAAATACAACCCGGATGGTTTTGAAGGAACGTCCGGATTGAATCTATTATATCACACTTTTTTTATTTGTGTGAAGAAATGCTTCGTTCCTCTAATAATTGACCGTCGGGCAGGAAACTACGGAAGGTCAGGATGTCTGCCGTTGCTTCCAAGGTCATGTAGTTATCTGTTTCCGGCTGAGGTGCGACGTATTCATCGAGGCTGTGCTGCTTCCACAGGCTAGGATAGCGGACGTTGCCGGCGACGCCGGTGATGATGTACAAGGGGCCGCTTTCATCGCGCTGGAAGTTCTTGATATGGCCGCGGTCGCGGTAGGTGTGGAGATGGGCCGACAAGACGGCATCGACGCCGTACTGGTCAAATAAGGGCATCCACAGCCGCCCTTCCGGAGAAAAGCCTTCTTCCCGCGGTTCCGGACGGTTGGCAAAGCCGTACTGCAAAGGATCCTTGTGCATCAAGACGATCTTCCATTTTTTCGTCGTCTTGGCCATGTCTTCTTTAAACCAGGCGACTTCATCGTCATTTAATGAGGGCTCGAAGTCGGCCAGTTCCTGGGCCTGGGTGTTGAGGACGACGAAGTGGATGTCACCGTAATCGAAGGAATAGAACTGGTTCTGGTATTTTTCCATGTCAATCGAGGGCAGGGCGAAGAGGTGGGTGTAGGCTTCGGGCATGCGCATCTTCCAATCCGTGTTGTACGTTTCGTGATTGCCCATGAGAGGCGCTACAGGGATGCGGGAGATCATGGGGGCCACGGCGTCGAACCAGGCGTTCCACTGATAATGAGACTGTCCGTTATCGACGAGGTCACCCATGTTGATGAAGAACTGGGCATCCTGATTGCGCTGCCAGGCGGCTTGAGCCATAGAAGACCAACCGCTGTAATCGCTGGATTGGGAATCGGGGAAGATGAGGGACTTGAAGCTGCTGCCTTCGGCCGTATGGAAGGACGTCCAGGAACTGCGTTTGTCGCCGTAACCGACGCGGTATTCATAAGCCGTGCCCGGTGCAAGGTCGGTAACTGTGGCCGTGTGGATATAGGTCGTCACGCCGTCATCGTTGAAGGCGTCGCTGGAAGCGGGTAGGGCCATGATCGTATCGTCATCGCCGGTCTTGCGGTATTCCACGACGGGATTGTCTTCGGCGTAATCCGACTGCCACATAAAGGTCCGCGACGTCGTGCTGTCAGCCGTAATGACTTGGCGGATGTTCGAGGCATCGACGGATTCCGTCGGCAGGTAGTGGGCGGCAGCGGCTTTGGTGGCTCGAAGGCCCTGCTTAGCGACGGCCTTGGTGCCCGGCAGCCAGAGATAGGCGGCGACGGCGGCGACAGCCAGGACGGCTACGATGGGGATGATTAGTTTTTTTCGGGTGAATTTCATGTATTCCTCCTGTTCAAGGATCGCGTAATTAGAGTTATTTTCAATATTGTAGCTATTATAGACGATGGAGCCAACTCCAAGTCAAGAAAAACTTGACAAGGTCCGGCCTTCGATATAAGATAGATGCATCAAATAGGATATATAACGTCGATGAACGGGAGCAAGTACCGTCATGACACCCTTAACAGCGAGCCGGTGGCAGTGGAAGTCCGGCAAGAGGCCATGATTGGGAATGGGCCCGGGAGATGCGGACTGAACGCAGTCAGTAGGTTCCGCCGGAATTTTCACCGTTACCTTGAAAAGATGCATTATTGTGCATAAGAGCCGGGCCATATTGGCCAACCAGGGTGGTACCGCGGAGCTGACTTTCCTTTCGTCCCTATTTATAGGGGATGGAAGGTTTTTTTTATGAATCAGGAGGTACCATCATGGCAGTTATTTTTTCTGGCATTCAGCCCAGCGGTAATCTTACCTTAGGCAACTATTTAGGCGCACTGCGCAACTTTTCAAAAATCCAGGACGGCAACGAATGTTACTACTGCGTCGTCAACCAGCACGCCATCACCGTGCCCCAGGACCCGAAGCTTTTGCATCAGAGGACGAGGGAACTGGCTGCTATCTATTTGGCTTCCGGTCTCGATCCGGATAAATCGACCCTGTTCGTCCAGTCCGAAGTACCGGAACACGCCCTCTTAGGCTGGATGATGATCACGTCGTCCTACGTCGGCGAATTGGAACGGATGACCCAGTATAAGGACAAGGCCGCGAAACAGGGCGACTCCATTCCGGCCGGTCTCTTGACCTATCCGCCCCTCATGGCAGCCGACATCCTCTTATACCAGACCAACTTCGTTCCCGTCGGCGACGACCAGAAACAGCATCTGGAAATCACCCGCAACCTGGCTCAGCGCTTCAACCGCCTCTACGGCGAAGATATCTTCACCGTTCCTGACATCTACCTCGGCCAGGACGGCACGCGAGTCATGAGCCTCCAGGAACCGACGAAGAAGATGAGTAAGTCCGATGACAACGAAACGGCGACGATTTATCTCCTCGACGAACCGAAGGCCATTGAAAAGAAAATCAAACGGGCTCAGACGGACAGTGAAAACTCCGTCCACTACGATAAAGAACAGAAACCGGGCATTTCAAACCTCATTGAAATCCTCTCGGCCCTGACCGACCAGACCCATGAACAGGTCGAAGCGGCTTACGTCGGCAAAGGCTATGGCGCCTTTAAAAAGGACGTTGCCGAAGCCATCATCAGCACCCTGGAACCGATTCAGCAGCGCTATCGCCAGCTGGTCAGCGAACCGGAACTGGACGACATCCTCGACAAGGGGGCAGCCAAGGCACATGCCAAAGCCAGCCTTACCTATGAAAAGGCCTGCAAAGCCATGGGCTTGTTCCGTAAATAACTTCATACAACAGGTACAAAAAAAACGAGACCCGAAGGTCTCGTTTTTTTGTTGCCTATATGAGAGGTGCTTACATGCCGACTTTGTTCATCAGCTGCTGGATGAGAGCGCGCTGCTGTTCGAGTTCAGCTTTCTGGCTGCTGACCTGGCTGGCCAAAGCCTGGTTTTCCTGACGGAGGGTATTGACTTCCGACGTCAGAGCGCTGACATCGACGGACGTACCCTGACGATAGATGCGGTCGCCTTTGTTGCCGAATTTGAAGGAAACGCCGACGTTGAACATCTTTTCATCGCTAAGGGTCGTGCCGAAGCTGACCATCGTATCTGCATTGGGGCGATAGAAGGCGCCGAGGGCTAAGGCGTTTTCACCTTTGTAGTTACCCATAGCGGCAGAGGCTGAAAATTTATCTTCCGGGTTGAATTCCAACGGATGGAGACCGGCTAATGCGGCAGCACCGGCACCGACTTTGTCGACGCGGTCGTTCAAGCTGCTGACGCGGCCGTCTAAGCTGCTTACCTGGTCCTGCAAGTTGCTGACGTCACTGTTCAAGTTGCTGACGCCCAAGGTATCTTTCCAGCCCTTGATGTCCGTTTCCGTCAAATTAGAGCCGTCGCGGTCGGCTTTCTGGTCGAGTTCCGGCTGGATAGCGTCTTTAATGGCACTGTCATCGACAGAAATCTTATAATTTACACGGGATTTATCGTCGTTATAAGTGCTTTCGATTTTTACATTATCCCCTTCAGACAAGGTGATGGCATCGACGTAGCCGACCGTATTGGTTTCAATACCTAAGGCTTCCTGCCATTTTGCAACCTGGTCCGGAGTAATGTTGCTGGCATCAAGGTTAGCTTTTTTAGCGGTTTCATCAGCGACACGTCTGAGCTGAGCGACGTTGACGGCATCCGTATCAGTCGTGCCGGCTGCGACGTTGGTGATCTGACGAGTCAAGATGGAGCTTACGCGGCCGTCGCTGGTGTAGGTCGTAGCACCGACGCTGACGGCACCGCCAGTCGATTTGAAGACGCCCAGTTCCGTACGCTGCTGGCCTAAGGCCGTCGTAAAGTCCTGATTCTGAGCCGTCCAAGCGTTTATGGCATCGGTAGCAGCGACAGCTTCAGCTTGAGCTGCGGCCTTGGCCGTTACGGCTGCTGCATATGCTTCTTGTTCAGATGCAATGGTACTGCCCTTCGTATTCTTAATAATTTCGTCTTGTTTATCAACTTCAGCCGAAGCTGTATAATAAGCTTGATTCAATTCATTATACTTTGCGATTTGAGTGGCATAGGTGGTAGCGAAAGTTTTGGAAACGTCGCTGGCGCTGATGGCACCGGCCAAGGCCTCTGCCGTGCTCGGTACGTAACTGCCGTTGCCATCGTCAGCAAAGGGAACGTAGCCGATGGTGTTAGCTGCACGGTCAGCGACTGAGGAAAGGCCTAAGGCCACACCGGTCGAAACCTTTACATTCGCATTCGTGCCTAAGGCGACGCCGCTGTAAGCAACCTTAGCGCTCTGACCTAAGGCGACACCATATAAGCTGTTGGTCTGGGCATTCTTACCGATTGCGATGCCGCCGATAGCCGTAGCGCCGTTGCCGATAGCCATGCTGTCGACAATAACGCTCGTATTTTGAACGCCGTCATTTTGAAGGTATTTATAGAAGAGGCCTGCCGTAGCGCCCTGGCCGATGGCGAGGCCTGAAGATGAACGGGCCCCAAAGCCGATGGACAGACCGTTGACGTTGGAATAGGCATTTTGACCAAAAGAAACACTCTTTTGAGCAGCAAAAGCACCGGCGCCTACGGTCGTGGAGTTACTCATAGCAGTAGCATAGGTACCGATAGCTGTGGCGTAACCGCGGGCAGCGTAAGTACCGAGGCCGATGGCTGTATTGCCCGTACCGGCGCCGTCAATGTCATTACCTTCTGAAACACCGTCGACGCCTTCGCCGTTGGCGTTGTTGTTTTTCGGTGTTCTTTTCATAGTACTATCACTTGAAGAATTATAGGTCTGGCGATAGTCGACGATCTTCGTTTCTGTCGACTTGACTTCTGCGCCTTTATCGACGACCTGCGTACTGGTAGGTGCCTTGCCGACACCGACATAAGAGCCGGTCAAGCCGGCAGCATTGACGGAGGACGTCCCGCCGATGGTAGCCATGCCCAGGAGCATGACGGCGGCGACTTTCGCGAGAAGGTGCTTTTCGTTTTTGGTGTTCATAGTGAAATCCTCTTTTCTTGTGGTATGATTTTGATGAAAATGGTCAGATTTATACTATCATAAAAACCTTCACAATCGCCATAATCAGTCGCTTTAAGTCTATCTTGTTTCAATATAGACACGTGAAATTTTATAATGAATCCAGTGGCTCTTAATGGGTATGAAGGTTTTTTGATACGAGAATGGTACAACAAGGTGTGATTTTTTCAAGCCTATTATATCACTTTTAAGACACAGTTCAAGATATTTTTAAGGAGTATGTATATCTTTTTTGGATAGATAATCGTAATTTTGAGCTGTAAAAGCGATGGAAGTGACATTTTATCGTCTTAAAACAAAATATTGTGGATTTAAGAGAAAAAGACGATTAATAAATATTAACTTGAAATAGCTTATATATGAATACAAATAAGAATAATATGGGCGTAAATTAATAAAAATAAAATGTTTGCCGAATTATGAAATGCGGCACTGCCTAAACGATGAATAATGACTTAAGATTATAGTTGATAAACACACTTCGGATTGCAAATAAATAGCAAATAACAACAAGCTAATATCTATGGATTGTAAATACTACTTATTAAACCTGATTTATCTTATCCTATATAACGGTATGTGTCAATATAATTTTGTCATTTTTATATTTTTTTTAGGATGAATCAGGAGATTCGTGACATAATTATGTCTGACTCTTTAGGGGATGGAGTAGTAAGTGACAGGTTACTGTTTTAGGAATGCTTTATTCTTTTAATGTATTATATAGAGGAGGGAGATGATGAGCGATGAGATTCTCTCTGAAAGGGAAAGGAAAGAGTAGCTTTTATTGACAGCTATGGTATACTCTGGGTAGGCTCTAAATCGCTTTGCCATCGGGCGTATTTGGGGGCCGGACAGCTCTGCCGGAGGGCGTTCTTTTTCTTTCGCCGAGAAGGAATTTGACAAGATGGTGTAGAATATCTATCGTAAGGTAATCTAGGTTTTAATATATTGCTTGGAGGTAGTCATTATGACTCTCAGTTTATTTTGGTCACGCTATACGTTGGAACTGCAGGAGCAACATTTGCGTGAAGTCGATGCCTTTTATCATTATTTGATTGCCCGGGAACGGTGGAACTGGTTACTGGCTAAAATTCCGGAACAGGATCAGATCAAGATCCTCTGCGGCCACAACCACGGCAAAGATGCTTGGACGTGCCGCACCTGGTTTGATCACATGCTGGAATGGATCAAGGCCAATAAACCGCCGGCCGTCTATGATGCCGTCGTCGACAAAATCCATATGATTGAGGAGAAACCGATTGAGGAATTAGAAAAACAAGCTGCCCGTAACATTTCGCCGGAAGAATTGGAAAAACTCCATCGTGCCGGTTATTTTCAATGCGTGGCGGCACCGGATAAAGTACCCGAAAGTGAGTAAATGAAAGCAGGTGAGGGAATGACTTTTGTACTGCGCATGATAACCGCCTTGGTCCTTATGTTTTCGCTGACGGCTGCCCTTCCGGCAGCGTCTGTCCAGGCCGATACGGTCCGCGTACTGCCCATCTCTGGTGACATCGATGGCAGTCAGGTGGCCTTTATTCAACGAGGCCTGCGTCAGGCTGAAGAAAACGGCGACACGGCCGTCGTCATTCCTATCAATACCTTAGGCGGCCGCGTCGACAGTGCCTTAAAGATACGCGATATGATCATGGCCTCTGACGTACCGGTCATCGCCTACATCACGTCGCGGGCCTGGTCGGCAGGCGCCCTTATCGCCCTCTCGAGCCGCCACATCATCATGGCGCCGGGAAGCAGTATCGGGGCGGCTGAACCGATACCGGACACGGAAAAGAACATCGCTGCCTTAAAGGCTGAATTCAGCGCGACAGCAGCTCAAACCGGCCATAATCCCGGTGTGGCGGAAGCCATGGTCGATAAGACCAAGGGCTATCCGGGTTATGCAGAACCGGGAAAAATCCTGGCCTTGTCAGACGGACAGGCTAAAGAATTGAACGTATCGGACGGTTCGGCTGATACCTTGTCGGATGCCTTGGCCCTTTACAGCCTCGGCGATGCCCAGACGATTTACGTAGATAAAGATTGGCGTGATGATATGATCGGTATTTTACAGAATCCCTATGTACGTACCTTGTTCGTAGCCTTGATCATTGCCGCCCTCTTGGCAGAAATCAAGATGGCCGGCATCGGTGCCGGCATTGCAACGGCCGTCGTCTTTGGCGGTCTGCTGCTCTATTCCGGCAATGAACCGCTGGTGGCAGATCTCAAGATTATCGCCGCCTTTTTGGTCAGCCTGTTGTGTATCGGCCTTGAATTGGCTTCGCCGGGCATCGGTATCTTTGGCCTGGCCGGTGTCGTCCTCTTGTTTGGCAGCCTGTTCTTTATGCTCGGAGCGACGTATGAGTCGGTCTACATCCTGGCCGGCGGGACCGTCTTGGCCATCGTTGTATTCTACTTCTTGGGACGCCACTTGCCCAAGAGCTCTCTCTTTGATAAATTGACCCTTAAGAACCGTTCGACTAAGGAAAAGGGCTATACGTCGCAGGAAGACTATAGCCGTTACCTCTACGAACGGGGGACGACGATTACCATTCTGCGCCCGTCGGGAACGATCCGCATCGGCAAGGAACGCGTCGATGCCGTGGCCAATGGGTCTTTCATCGACCGCGACGTCACGGTCCGCGTCATCAGCGTCGAAGGCGGCCGCATCGTCGTCGAGCCGGAACCGGAACGCCATCCGAAAGACTGAAGCATAGAATAAAAGGAGAAAGTGAGCTATAATAAGACTATGTATAAACGGTATTATCATAGTCAAAGCTTTCAAAATAGGAATGCCTTCCCCTGTGCGGAAGGAGCTGCCCGAGGACTGGCAGAGGCACTCGGGCCGTATGGTTCGTGTGAAAAGAGAAAGGTGGCGAAGTTTGCTGCGGCCTCTGCAGCACAGAAGGGTTCACCGTGTCCGCAAGTACCTGTGCGGACTGTGTTTTGCGCAGCATCTGCGTTATGAGTCTTGTATCTTTCTTAGCCGTGCCCATCTTTATCATTGCCCTGGCGGTTGTCGTCATCGCACTATTTTTGCACTTCGTGCCCATCGGCTTGTGGATCTCGGCCATGGCCGCCGGCGTCTCCGTAGGCATTGTCAACCTCATCGGCATGCGCCTGCGCCGTGTCGTCCCGTCGAAGATCATCCTGCCTTTGGTCAAGGCCAATAAGGCCGGCCTCGATGTCAACGTCAATCAGCTGGAAGCCCATTACCTGGCCGGCGGTGACGTCGACCGCGTCGTCGATGCCCTCATTGCCGCCCACCGGGCGACGATGTCCCTGACCTTTGAACGGGCCTGCGCCATTGACCTGGCCGGTCGAGACGTCTTGGAAGCCGTTCAGATGAGTGTCAATCCGAAGGTCATTGAAACGCCCTTCATTTCGGCCGTTGCTCAAAACGGGATTGAATTGAAGGTACGGGCCCGGGTCACGGTTCGCGCCAATATCGACCGCCTCGTCGGCGGTGCCGGCGAAGCGACGGTCATTGCCCGTGTCGGCGAAGGGATCGTTACCAGTGTCGGCTCGGCTCAGGATCACTCCGAAGTGTTGGAAAACCCGGATAAAATCAGTAAGACCGTCCTCAATAAGGGACTCGATGCCGGGACGGCTTTTGAAATCTTGTCCATCGATATTGCCGACGTCGACGTAGGCCGCAACATCGGTGCCCGCCTCCAGACCGACCAGGCCGAAGCCGATAAGCAGATTGCTCAGGCAAAAGCCGAAGAACGGCGTGCCATGGCTGTCGCCAAGGAACAGGAAATGCAGGCCTATACCCAGGAAATGCAGGCCAAAGTCGTCGAAGCCCAGGCAGAAGTTCCTCTGGCACTGTCCCAGGCTCTGCGCGAAGGAAAATTAGGCGTCATGGACTACTACAACATGAAGAATATCATGGCCGATACGGACATGCGGACGGCTGTCGCCCAGGCCGGCGTGCCTAAGACCCAGTCGGCGCCGACCGTAAAGGATGACCACCACGACCATCACGATGGAAGCCATTCGGAACAGTAGGTGATGACCATGGATTTTGTATGGATGATTATCGTCGTCGTCCTGATGGCGGTATTGCCCGACCTGTTGCGCCGCAAGCGGAAGTACCCGCGGAGCAAAGGTCCCATTCCCGTGCCGCCGCGGCGTAAGCCGGCCCCGAAAATAGAAGAACCGGAACCGTCCTTTCCCGAATGGGAGGACCTGGCCGATGAATTCGACTTGCCCGATGAGCCGCAGCCGATGCCGCAAAGAGCAGCCGCCTCGCCCCGTGCTGCGGAAGCGCCTCTGCGATCGGTGCCGGTCGTCGTGCCTCAGCGCGTTCGTCCCCGGCCTTGGAGCCAATTGACGCCTCCGGCCAGAGAACTGTACGCCGGCTTCGTCTGGTCAGAAATCTGGCAGGAGCCGCTGGCACACCGCAAGGGATTTATAAAAAAAGAGAGAGGATTTAACCATAAATGATTGAAGAAAGAGAAGTTGGTCTTAAAGGGATTCCCGGTCTCGTTATTACATCCGGTGAAAAAGCAAAAGGCGTCGTCTTGTTTTATCACGGCTGGTCGTCGCAGAAGGAATTTCAGGCCGTCCGCGGCCGCATCTTAGCCTCTTATGGTTACGATGTCGTCATTCCCGATGCCGTCAATCACGGCCATCGCGGTACCCTTGACTATGAAAGCAAGGCCGTCTACGCTGATTTTTGGCAGACGATTTTCCAAAACATGATGGAAGTACCCCTCATGCTGGAATATATTTCGGAACACTGGCCGAATACGCCCATTGCCGTCATGGGCCATTCCATGGGCGGCTTTACGGCCCTCGGTGCCTGGAGTCTGTTTACCGAGTTCAAGACGGCCATCGTCATGAACGGCTCGGGCTGGTGGGAAGAATCGGAACGGCGGTTCCGTTCGTCTCTTCACATCGAAAAGCCCCGGTCTTACCGCTTCTTACAGATGCAGTTTGCCGCCATGGATCCTTATCAGCATATGGATCGCCTCAGCGGCCGTTCTCTCTTGTCGCTCCGCGGCGGTGCCGACGATGTCGTCGATGGAGCCGCGCAGGAGCTCTACCTTGAAAAATTAGCCAAACACAGCGACGTCAAGTCTCAGTCCGTCGTCTACGATGGCCTCGGCCACTTCGTCACGACCAATATGATGGGCGATGCCGCTGCTTGGCTCAATCAGGAATTGAAGGCCTAATCTGCCACCGTAGATCATGATGACGATTACCCGTAGGCCCTGACTATGAAAACAACAACCGCATGGACGCGGACGCTTAGCTTTCTATCCTTTCGGATGAGGCCGGGCGCATTTCGTCTTTGCCGTTGTTGTTTTTTTTAGCCCTTTTTGAAAGCCTGCCTTGACAGGGGCCATGGAAATTTTTATGATAAGGTGACACGTTATGATATGAGTATAAGAAGGGGGAAACACTGTGAAACAACGCCATTATTTTTATTTGATCCTGGCTTTTATCGGTGAATTGTTCGTAATCGGTCAATGGTCGCTTTTTCGCCATAGCCTGCCCATACCGGAAATGCCGCTGTTAGCGATTTTTATGGCGCTGCCGGTCCTATATGTCATACCCTACGTCTTTTCGGCCGTTTTGCCGCCGTTGGTGACGCGGGGACTGACCCGTTTTGCCGGCTATTGGTTCTCCTTTTCGTACTACGCGACGATGCTCCTCATTCCGGGGCTCTTGTTGTGGATCGCTGCCCAGCTCATGGGCCGCAATGACTTGTGGCAGGGGACGATTTCCGTCTATTACAGCGCCTTCGCCTTTGCTCTTTCGTGGCTGCTCTTGGCCATCGGTGCCTGGCGGGGCCATCACCAGATCGTGCGGACCGTCGATATCGAGACCGACAAGCCTATTGACCGCGACTTTTCCATCGCCTTCGTCAGTGACATCCATTTAGGGGCTGTCCTGGGAACGTCCTTTAGCCGTCAGCTGACGCGGGATGTCAATGCCTGCCGGCCCGATATGGTCCTCATGGGCGGCGATATCATCGACGGCGACTTGCAGTACGTCTTAAAAGAAGACAGTTTTTCCGGTTTTGAAGGGCTCAAGGCTCCATCCGGCGTCTTTGCCGTCATGGGCAATCACGATACGTACGGTGAAAACTTGGCCTTGGAAGCAGACGTCTTAGGTCGCTACGGCGTCCGGGTTTTGAACGGCGACGTCGTGACTCCCATCCCGGGGGTGACCCTCTTTGGCCGGGAAGATTATTATATCGCTCCGGCAGCACCAGTTCGCAAGGCCGATGACGCAGCTTTTTCGATTTTTATGGAACACGAACCGATGCATATTCATCAGGCAGCTGAAGCCGGCTGGGACCTTCACGTCAGCGGTCATACCCATGCCGGCCAGTTTTGGCCCAATCGATTGGTGACCAGCCGTATCTTTGCCATGGACTACGGGACCCGTAAATTCGGAAAGATGACGGCTATGGTCTCCAGCGGATACGGCGCCTGGGGTGCCTTATTCCGTTTAGGTCCGTCGCCGGAAGTGGTCGTCATTCGCGTCCATAAAAAGGGTTGAGTCTCGATTTTTACGATAAGAGGGGGAACGATGATGGGAAAAAGAAAAATTTACGTCTTAGCCTGCGGCGGTACGATTGCCGGCAAGGCCGCGTCGGCTGACGACCTGACCGGATATGAAGCCGGTAAAACGTCGATTGGAGAGCTTTTGGATGCCGTGCCGGCTGTAAGCGACTATGCCGAAGTGAAAGGGGAACAGTTCGTCAATATCGACAGTTCGGACATGACCGAAGCCTTATGGCAGGCCTTGTCTGCCCGGATTCAGGAAGTGGCCGACCGGGATGACGTCGACGGCATCGTCATCACCCATGGTACCGATACGATGGAGGAAACGGCGTACTATCTCGATCTTACGGTTCACACTCGTAAACCCGTCGTCCTCACCGGATCCATGCGGCCGGCGACGGCTATCAGTGCCGACGGTCCTTTGAATCTCTTGGAAGCCGTGCAGGCCGCTTCTGATACCGCCCTTGGCGACTGCGGCGTCGTCATCGTCATGAACAGCGTCATCCACAGTGCCCGCTTCGTCGAAAAGACTGATACGACCCACGTCGACACCTTTAAGGGACGGCAGATGGGTTGTTTGGGCTATATGCAGGATGGCCGTCCCATGGTATATCAAAAACCGCTGCGTAAACACACCTTTTCTTCAGACTTAGTTTCGCCGCCGACCCTTCCGTCCGTTGCCGTCGTCTACGCCTATGTCGGTCTCAGCGCCGACGACGTTGTGTCTCTGGCTCGGGGGAAAGAAGGTCTGGTCATGGCCGGTCTCGGTCACGGCAAGATGCCGGCTCCCGTCTGGGAGGCCCTGCAGCCGCTGATAGAAGAAGGTCTCGTCGTCGTCCGGGCAGCCCGGGCCGTAGGCGGGATGGTCACGCCCGTTCCGGCGTACGAAGGAACGGTGACGGCCGATTCCCTGACGCCGCAGAAGGCCAAGATCCTCTTGCAGCTGGCCCTGTGCCAGACGAAAGACCTGTCTGAAATACAGGCTTTCTTTGACGCTTATTGATGGGAACGAAGGGCCCTGCGCCTTCCCTAATGAGGCCGGGTGTGATAAAATAAATAAGATATATAAACTACAGACATGTTATCGATGTAGCCCTTACGACAATATAGATAGGAGCGATTGAATCATGAAAAAGTACAAAAAATTAGTAGTACTGACGGCTTTAACTGCAGCTCTCAGCACGTCGGCTTTGGCTGCCGGCACCGGCATTACCGATATTCGCAATTATTGGGGCAAAGATGCCATTCAGTATTTTTATGACAATCATTATGTCAGCGCTGCCAACGGTCAGTTCCGTCCCAACGACGATATTACCCGTGAAGAAGCAGCTTCTGTCATCGACAATATGATCGGCAAGGAATCGACGGTCAAGACGACGAAATTCAGCGACGTCAAAGGCCGCTGGTCCGAACGGGCGATCGCGTCCCTCGTCGATAAACAGATCATGAACGGCTACAGCAACGGCACCTTTAAGCCGCAGCAGAAAATCACGCGTGAAGAATTTGCCGTCATCGCCTATAACTATATGACCTAT
The DNA here is from genome assembly GCF_001546855.1 of Megasphaera sp. MJR8396C. Taxonomy (GTDB): domain Bacteria; phylum Bacillota; class Negativicutes; order Veillonellales; family Megasphaeraceae; genus Megasphaera. The sequence continues at coordinate 46,482 of NZ_KQ958184.1, forward strand.
CAGGGCATGACTACCGTTGAAGGCGCGGCTCCTTTCGCCGATGAAGCCAAGATTTCGACGTGGGCCCGTCAGGCTGTCCATGCCTTGGCCGCTGCCGGCTATATGAAGGGCGGCAACTACAACATGTTCAACCCGAAACAGTACGTCACCCGCGGCGAAGCGGTCAACGTCTTGTACCGCATCATGACCGGCGTTAAGGTAACCAACCAGAGCCAGGACAATTTGGAAGACAAGGCTTTTACCAACATTAAAGACGTCTACGGTTCGGTCAAAGCCTTTGCCAATGACGGCATCATGTACTGGCAGGGCAACAAGCTCCACATCGGCGTAAAAGATGTTAAGAACCGTCAGAAATTAGCCGATGCCATTGCCAGCGATAAAGATATTCCGGCCGAATCGGTCTATGTCCAGAAGTCGACGTACAGCTATAACGATTATAAGAACCTCATGGCCCAGGCCGAAAAGATTTATAAAGCTACGGAATCGACGGATGCTGCCGTCACGACGGCACCGGATTACCTCAATGAAAAAGTTATCCTCACCGTTCCTTCCATTTCGAAAGAAACGCAGAACAACCTCAATAAAGCGCTGGGGAGTGCCCTTAAGATCGTCATTCAGTAATCAAGGAGGTCTCTCATGGTACGACAGAAAATCGCTGCCTTCTTGGCAGCTGCGATGCTCCTTTCGGCAAGCCCGGCCCTGGCCGAGGCCCCGTACACCGATTTGGGGACTATGGCTGACCGCCAGGCCGTCGATTACTTGTATGACACGCAGTGCCTGACTTTTATTACCGGAAATTCCTTTGAGCCGAACCGCATCCTGACCCGCGGTGAATTGGCCCAGCTCTTGTATAATGTCGCCGGAAACATCCCCTTGGTCCAGCCGGGAACGTCGGCCTTAAAAGATGTTTCTCAAGGGACGGCCGGCGATGCCATGAATGCCGTCGCCGCCCAAGGCATTTTGACGGGCTATCAGGATGGAAACTTCCAACCCGAAGCCCCGGTAAGCCGCGAAGAATTTGCCGATGTCATTTACCGTTATCTGCAGTATAACCGCATGGCTGACCCCGACCAGGAAGTGACGCCCTACGCCGATGAAGCCCAGGTTTCGCCGGCCTATGCTCAGGCCGTTTCTATCCTGCACAGCAAGAATATCATGGTGCCGGCAGACAACTATTTCCGCCCTAAAGAAGGGATGACCCGGGCCGATGCGGCACAGGTATTTTATCGGTTCATGCATTCTGACGGCGACTATACGTCTCATGTGCAGATCGAATCCCAGGTGATGAAGGCCATCAATGCCGAATACGGTTCGGTACTGGCTTACTTCCAAAGAGGCACCATGTATTGGGACAACGATGTCCTGGTCCTTGGCATCAAGGGCAGCCCGAGCAAGTACTTAACGAAACGGATTGCCGAAGATGTGTCTAAGCCCGAAGCCGTTCAAATCCGCCGCGTGTCCTTGAGCCACGCTGATTACAGCCAGCTCATGAACCGCGCCATCCATACGATCGTCGATAAGGAAGGCGTCCAAAATTACGTCGGCGCGGTGCCGGACTACGTCCATGAACAAATCGTCGTTACCGTTCGCCATCCCGTAAGCCAGGCGACGCTGTCTGACCTCGTCAGTCGTGTCGGTGCCGGACGGGTTCGCTTAGAAACCATGGTCACGGCCGGTCAGACGGCTACGGTCCAGGTTCCCGGCGTCGACGCTGCAGCATCGGGTGAAACGGCTACGGTCGAAACGACTGGCCAGACCGCCAATCGGAGACTGTACGCAGCGGCCCTCGATGATACGACTTCGTCGGCTGTGACGTCCGTCCAAAATGACGCTATGAACTAAAGAGTGAGCAGTATCGAAGGTGCTGATAAGCGGCATCTGACGGCGCTGTCTATGAGGCAGTGCCGTTTTTCTTTTTCTTTATTTTCGCCCCGTCGCCGGGCTGTTTCGGCAGGGGTGCAGGCAAGAAAAATTTTACTGTCTATTTATGCAATGTTTTGAATTAACGTTCAAGATATAGTAGCTCAGGCAGGCATCTTATGCTACAATGGGTACAGAAGTTTGATGAGATAGAGGAGAGGATGACATGACAAACTTTTTGCCGTACGCTATTATAGCGGGTATTGCAATCGTCTTTTTTGTAATTTGTTATATTATGTATTCCAGTGGGGAAAAATCAGAGAGTAGTCCCCAACCGGAGAAACAGAACGGGAAGACGAAGACGCGGACGCGCTACGACGGCGAACCGCAGCCGCGGAAGGTCCAGCACCGCCGGCCGGCAACAGTTAAACATGCCAGACAACTGCCGAACTTGGCAGTCGAAGAAGATACAGAACCCTTGCCCAAAGTTCCGAAAATGAACCTTGGGGAACGGCGGGAACATCCGGAAGAAACGGCTTTCGTTACGACGAAAGGCGAAGCCGTCCGCCACAATGGGCGAATCGTCTATCGAGAAGCCTCTGTGCCCGTCCGCAGAGGTCCTAACGCCGACAGCGTCGATGCCACACAGGTCTTGTCGCGCGACGAAATCCTGGAAGCCATGGAAAAGGTGGATAAGGAAGAAGCGGCAGCCTATAAGGCTCGGGAAGAAGAAGCGAAACTGGCCCGTCAGCGTCAGGATGAAAAAGAACGAGAAGAACAGGAACGGCAGTTAACGGAAAATCGAGAACGCCGTGAACGGGCTCGTCATGCCGTCGCTGCGGCCAAGGCTGAAGCCGATAGCCGTGACGGCCGGCGCCAGTGGTCGGAAGATTTGTCCGATACCAAAGAAGAAAAGCCGCCATTGGCCGATATGGCCGCTGTCGTTTCTGCCGATTTGGCCGAAAAGACCCGCGCCGCTGCCGGCAGTGCCCCGGCTGTCGCTAAGGCTGAACCGATGGCCGATGTCAAGATTACACCGGCACGGCCGCAAGAAAAAGCGCCGGCTGCGAATACAGCAGTTCCGAAAGCGAATCGTGTTTCTGAAGAAACGCAGGTCCTCCGTACGCCTGATGTGAAGACGCCGGCTACAGAAGGCGCCGTCGTCAGTGAAGGCATGAAAGCCGTCGCTTCCCAGCTGGAAAAGACCCAGCGCATGGAACCGATTCACATCGACGCTGCGACGACAGCCAAGAAAAGCAGTCCCGATGAAACGATGGTCATGCCGCCCGTACGGGCCCATAAGTCTCAGGAAAAGGCAAAGCCCGTCGTCAAACCGGCTCAGACGTCGTGGGAAGCGGGCACGTCTGGCCTCGACCTGCGGACGCCGCCGGCTTCCAGTGACTTGCACCGTCCGTCCCTTTGGGAGCAGGACAGCACCGTCGAATCGCCTGTCGTCCGCCAGTGCGTATCCCACTTTTTGCGTCAGTACGGCGTCGTATCGCCGGAACTGCAGCAGCAGACCGAATACATTACGTCGGCTGCCTTTGATCAGATCGGCTGTAAGACCGATGCCGAACGGCAGCAGGCCATGGCGCCCCTCATTGCCCAGGAAGCGCTGCAAAACGTCCAAAAGGCCTATGCCGCTCATCCCGATGACTATGTAGCCACCATTGCCCTTCAGGCTTTTTATGACATCATTAACGGCTCGCCTATTTCGACGCGCCACCTGGTCGCCATCGACGCCTTGAAGGTCATGCCCTACCTGTCTCAGAGCCATTACCAGATTTTGGCGATCCTCTTACTGTTCCTGTATTCGAGAAACTCCCACAATGTCGACAAAGATTCGTTCTGCCAGTACATTGATAAGTATATCTATCCATTCCTGGAAGGGTTCCCGACCGAACGGCCGTACTATCAGCAGCTCGACTACCTGCACTGCACGGCTTTTGAAGTGAAGGAAACCCACTTTGCAGAAATCCTGTCCGACTCCTATCCGCTCCTGTTCCGCTACCGCGGCTTTACAGAAGAAGAACTGCGCAAGGCCTTAAAAGGCATGCGCCTGTCCGACGAGTTCATCGTTCCGTCCTTTAATTCGCCCTTAGTCAAGCTGGCTATGGTCGATGAAAGTATGGCCAAGCGGTTCTTCCGCATGACCGGCCTCACCGACAGAAATATTCAGGATCACATCCTTCGTCTGGCTAAGAAACGGCCGGCTAATTTCAGCGGTGAAGAAGCCCTGGATATCATGGAAGACATTTCGCCGGTCCTGGCGGACCTCGGTGATATTTGGGACAGCTCGCTCCTGCGCGTGTCGACCCTGTCCCTGTTAGGTCTCTACTTGGCCCAAGGATTCGTCAAAGAAATCATTGGCGAAGAATTTGATCTGTCTCGTTGGTTTGAATAAGGAGTTTTAGTGTGAAAAAGATTCGTAAAGCCGTCATCCCTGCCGCCGGTTTTGGCACCCGTTTTTTGCCGGCTACTAAGGCGACGCCGAAGGAAATGCTGCCTATCGTCGATAAACCGACGATCCAGTACATCGTCGAAGAAGCCCTGCAGAGCGGCATTGAAGAAATCCTCATCATCAGTGGCCATGCCAAAAGGGCTATTGAAGACCACTTCGATACCAATCCGGGATTGGAAATGCATCTCGAAGAAGGCCGCAAGACGAAACTGCTCAACATGGTGCGCAGCATTTCGGAAATCAACATCCATTATATCCGTCAGAAACACATGCGCGGGTTAGGCGATGCCATTCGATGCGCCCAATCGTTTATTGCCGATGAACCCTTTGCCATCCTCCTCGGCGATGATGTCGTCTATAACGATACCGACCCGGCCTTAAGGCAGATGATTGACCTTTACAATGAACTCGATTCGACGATTTTAGGCTGTCAGGAAGTTCCCTTGCCGAAGGTTTCGTCCTACGGCATCGTCCAGGGGATTCCCGTCGAAGGAAAACCGGTGCTGAAAGTTCAACAGGTCATTGAAAAACCGTCCGTTGAAGAAGCGCCGAGCCAGACGGCCGTCTTAGGCCGCTACATCGTGACGCCGGATATTTTCGACATCCTCCAGGATACGAAACCGGGCAAGGGCGGAGAAATCCAGCTCACCGATGCCTTGCAGACCCTGGCCTGCCAGAAGGCGGTCTATGCCTACTGCTTTGAAGGCAAACGCTACGATGTCGGTGACAAACTGGGATTTTTGAAGGCCAATGTCGAATATGCCCTTCGTCGGCCCGATTTGGCAGAACCTTTCCGCAAGTTCCTCTTAGAAACGACAGAAAATCATTGATGAAAGCCGCTGCTGACCTTCTCATTCGGAGGTCGGCAGTCTTTTTTTTCTATGCTGATTTTCTATTTAATGTACACGAAAATAGTATTGATTGAAAAAATAAGCCATGCTATAATAAGGGCAGAAAGAAGGGGATTTTATGAAGATTGAAGAAGGGACCATTATCGCTATAAAAGAAGCGGGCAGCGCTGAAATCAAAGTTGGCCGCCATTCCGACTGTATCGCCTGCGGTGCTTGCGACGGAGCTGACAACATCGTCGTCACGGCTGTCGATCCGTTGGGCGTCAAAGTAGGGCAGCACGTTCGCTTTGAATTCCGCGATGTCAATATCGTCATCGGTGCTTTTATCTGCTTTGTCATGCCGCTCTTAGTCTGTGCTGCCGGTGCTTTTGCCGGCCATTTCCTGGCCTTGTCCCAAGGCTTTGATACCGTTCAGACGGCTGTCATCGGCGGTGTCATCGGTTTCATGATCGGTGCTGTCGGCGTAAAGCTCTTCGACCGCTCGCTGTCAAAAGAAGAATCGTCGAAACCGAAAATTATTGAAATCTGCTATTAAGGTCATATTAAAAATCGCCCGACTGATGGAGGTTGTTTCTTCCACGGCGGGCGATTTTTTTTGCGCTTAAGGTTCCGTTCAATAGCTCTGCGGCAGGTCTTTTTCCAGGGCCAGTTCCGTTCCATCTTTGAGGGTGATGGCCGTAATCTCTAAGGTGCTGGTCGTATCGTCAATATTGGCCGAACGGATGAGGGCATACTGCGAGGGAATCAAGGGATTGAGGAGGAACTGACTTTCATAGGTGCTCCTGGCAGCCGACGTCGACAGGCGCAGGGGCGACGTATAGAGGACGGCGTTATCGCTGCTGCGGTGCAGGGTATAGATGGCCTTGATGGTGGCAATCTGTTCGCGGTCCTGATGAAAGATGGGGGTATAGCTCAGGCGGAGAAAGGTCTTGTCCTGATCGGATACGAGCTTGGCCGATACGTCTTGAAGGGTCACGATGGCATCGATTTTTTGCCGGACCGGTTTATTGTAGACGTCGAGTTCATGATTCATGACGGCTTGGAGGTCGTTTATGAAGCCTTTGGCATCGGAAAGCCCCGTAATCCGCCAGGTATCGGACGGCGTCTTTTCCATGGTGACCGTACAGGGGACGGTGGCGTCGAGCTGCTCGTTATAGAGGTTAAAGGTAATCGTGTTGTCCTGACTCCAGTCGGCGGAGTCGATGTGCCATCCCGAAATAGGAATCGAAAGGCCGGCGCTTTTCAAGGTGTTGCGGAGGCTGGCAGCGACCGTGTTGTACTGGTCGTTATCGGTGTTTCCCGCCAGAGTCCAGGTGATATACAGGTCGGCTGCAGAGACGAAGGCCGAACGCAGGGGAGAATGGATGACGCTGAGGACCAGGGACTGGTCTTCACGGGCCGTCTTATGGAGGATGAGGGCATCAAAAAATTGTCCCGTCAAGGCTTCTTGGTCGACATAGAGGTTGAAGGTTTCGACGTCGCCAGCCTGGACGGAGCGGATGATTTGCTTGGCGGCGTAATCGGGCATCTTCACATAAATCTGGCGATAGGCGCTAAAGGCGGTTATGATACAGCCTGCAAGGATGAGCAAGGCCAGCACGACTTTGCCGTCCCACAGGGTCAGTACTCTTTTTCTCATGGCATATCCTTTCTGGGGCATGGTAAAACCTTATTTTCTCATTATACCATAGATAGGCCGTCAGAGTTAGCCTCGTCCCTTTATTCTTGCCCGAAATCTTCTCTTTTGGCAAGCCGGTGGGGGGTTCAATGCCAGAAAGAACGAAATATGTTATAATGAGAGCACGATAACCGATAGAAAGGGAGGTTGATGCCTGTGATTACCCTACAGGATGTGAAGTCGGGTACTTCTTACAACGTAAAAGAAGGAACGACGCTGCAGCAGGTTTATGAGGAATATGGCCCCAAAGGCGATATGCCCATTGCCGCTGCCCTCTATAATAATGAATGTGTCGGCCTCAAGACGAAAGTAGATCAGAGCGGCGATGTCGACTGGCTGCCGATCAATTCGATGGAAGGCAACCAGTGCCTGATACGGACGGCCATCTTGCTCCTGGTCCGCGCTGTCAGCGATCTCTACCCCAATGGCAAGGTACTGGTCAAGCATGCTTTGCGCAAAGCCTTGTACTGCGAGTTGGAAATCGGCCATACGGTCACCTTTCACGACGTCGAAATGATAAAGACGCGGATGCATGAAATCGTCGACCAGGACGAAGCTATTTCCCAGGTCATCGCCAGCACGGAAACGGCCATGGCCATGTGCCGCAACCGCAATATGGAGCGGGAAGCGGAACTCCTTAAGCACGTCGACGTCACCCATATCCTGGCCTATCAGTGTGGGCCGACGTTTGACTACTACATGGGGCCCCTCCTTCCCAGCATGGGCTATTTGACCTGCTTTAACCTGCGGCCTTATGCGCCGGGCGTCATTTTGGAAACGCCGACTGTCGGCAATCCCAATGAACTGCCGGAATACAAGGAAATCCCCAAGATGGCACGCCTCTTTTTGGATGCGGAAGAGTGGGGACGCATCGTCCGCTGCGAATACGTCTACGACTTGAACCACTATATCGAAAACGGTACGATCCAGGATATGGTCGACGTAGCCGAAGCACTGCAGGAAAAGGAAATGGGCCAGATTGCCGACTACATCGTCAGCCGCCGTCCGAAAATCAAAGTCGTCCTCATCGCAGGGCCTTCGTCGGCCGGGAAGACAACCTTCTGCAAGCGCTTATTGACCCATTTGCGGGTCAACGGTCTGCGGCCCTTGGGCATTTCTCTCGACGATTACTTCTATAATCGAGAAGACACGCCGAAAAATCCCGACGGCAGTTACGATTTTGAATCCCTGCGGGCCATCGACGTTCCCTTATTCAATCAGCAGATCGACGACCTCAATCAGGGCAAGGCCGTTCGCCTGGCTCGCTTTGACTTCGTTACCGGTAAGCGTTACTTCGACGATACGCCGGTTACCTTAGAAAAAGGCCAGCCCGTCGTCGTAGAAGGCCTCCATGCCTTGAACGATTCCCTGACCTACATGCTGCCGCGGTATGAAAAGGCCAAGATTTCCCTCGGCGTCCTGACCCAGATCCGGATCAACGACCACAACCGGATTTCCACGTCGGATACGCGCATCATCCGGCGCATGGTGCGGGATCAGCAGTTCCGCGACCGCGGTCCCATGGCGACCATGGATATTTGGGCCGACGTCCGCCGCGGCGAAGAACAGAATATCTACCCCTATCAGGAAGATGCCGACAAGATTTTCAATACGGCCCTGCCGTATGAACTGTCGGTCCTCAAGCCTTATGCCGAACCCTTGCTGGAATCCATCGAGAAGGACAGCGTCCACTATGCTGAAGCGCAGCGGCTATTGAAATTCCTGCGTCCCTTTAAGGGCGTCGACGCCTCGGTCGTACCGCGGAACTCGCTCTTGCGGGAATTCATCGGGCCTGAAAAAAGAATTGACAAAGCCTAATCAGATAGATATAATAGTATAGTCGAGGTAGAAATATGAAACTACAAGTCGAAGAAGCACTAAAAGAAGCGGGGAAGTCTTTTCCCTTCTCTTTTGAATGTCCGGCTGCCGAACTGGGTGATGTGGACGAATTTCCTTGGAAAGATGCCACGGTAGCAATCGACGGGACGTATGGATTCGATGGCAATCATATCGTTGTACATGGAAACATACGGGTATCCGGCGGCTACACCTGCAGCCGATGCTTGTCACCGGTATTGGTGGATCGGAATGAAACACTGTCTGAAGTCTATGGTACGGAAGCAGGGCTTCCAGAGGACGTATTGCCCTACAATGGGGAATACATCGATTTGACGGAGACAATTAGAGAAACGTTGATCCTCAGCGAGCCTATGAGGGTGTTGTGCCGGCCTGACTGTAAGGGACTTTGTCCGCAGTGCGGTGCAAACCTGAATGACGGACCCTGTAGTTGTCCTACCGACAATATTGACCCGAGACTCGACGTCTTGGCTCAATTATTACGATCCAAAGAAGAGCGCTAGAAATAACGTACCATGTGATCTAAGGAGGTGCAGACCATGGCAGTACCAAAGAACAGATTATCCCAGACTCGTCAGAAGATGCGTCGCGCAAACTGGAAATTGACAGCACCGGGTTTCGTAGAATGCCCGCAGTGCCACGAAGCAATGATGCCTCATCACGTATGCCCGACTTGCGGCTACTATAAAGGCAAACAGGTTGTCAACAACACAACGGCCGAATAAGGTTGTACATAAAAAAGCCGGTTCATGAATGTCATGAACCGGCTTTTTTGTGTGCTTTTTTATAAGGGGATTGAGCTTTCACACTCAGCTGAAGGCGTCGACAGCGTGATGCAGTCTAAGGATTCGCTTTGTTATATTCATCGACCTGCTTTTTGAGGCAGTTTAAAAAGGCTTCTGACGCACGGGACAGGAGTTGGTATTTTTTCCAGGCTACGACACAGGAGAAATACTGGGCCGGCTCTAAGGGGATGTACAGGAGGTCTTCGACTTGCTGATGATAAAGGCCGGACAGGGTCATGGCATTGGTGAGGCCGCGTTTTATGAGAAGTGAAGCGTTTCCTACGAGGTCAAAGGAACCGACGATGTTCATATCTTCGGTCTTAAGGGTGCCTTCGGACCAGGCTTCAAAGTCGAAAGAATGGGTCGTTCGGCGCGACGATACGAGAAGGGGCATGTCGGCGATAATCTCTGGTGTAATCGTCTTATAATGACTCCAGGGACTGTCGCTTTTGGTGATGATACCGACCTGGTCTTTTTCGGGAAGGGCGATGGATTCAAAGTCCGACGCATCGAAGGGTTCGATGAATAAGCCGAAGTCAATCAGACCGTGGGATAATTTTTCTTCGACGATGTCGGCATTGCCCGTAAAGAGGTTGCACGTGACCTGGGGATGTTGGATGTGGAGGTCTGTAAAGGCATCGGTCAGGAAATGCATGATCCGCGTTTCCCCGGCGCCGAGGCGGATACAGCCCGTTAAATCGGTCTGATCATCACTGATTTCAGACTCGGTCTGACGGACGAGGGACAGGATTTCTTCGGCGCGCTGGCGGAGATGGATGCCTTCTTCAGTCAGTTTGGTGTTGCGGTTGGTCCGGATGAACAGCTGCTTTCCCAGTTCCTGTTCTAGATCTGCAATCTGCCGCGATAAGGTCGGTTGGGTAATGTGCAGGGTGTTGGCCGCTTCGGTCATGTTTTCTTCCCGGGCGACGGCCAAAAAGTATTCCAACGTTCGTATTTCCATAGTTACCTCCTGGCGTATGACGTAATGTGTTACTGTTAGTATACGTTTTTTTTAGGGCACTTGCAATACGCTGGAGTAATGTCTAGGTATTGAATATAACACTTTTACATTCCTAACCATCTTTGTTAAGATGAGGATGTCCCAAGGACAGGAGTTAGAAACGTTGAGAGCTGAAATCGTCTCAGTCGGTCGTAAGGTGAACGGACAAGGCGATGGGAAATAAGAAAGGGCTCTGAAATACGTTTAAAGAATGTCTAGGTATTGAATATAACACTTTTACATTCCTAACCATCTTTGTTAAGATAAGGATGTCCCAAGGGACAGGAGTTAGAAACGTTGAGAGCTAAAATCGTCTCGGTCGGCTGTAAGGTGAACGGACAAGACGATGGGAAATAAGAAAGGGCTCTGAAATACGTTTAAAGAATGTCTAGGTATTGAATATAACACTTTTACATTCCTAACCATCTTTGTTAAGATAAGGATGTCCCAAGGGACAGGAGTTAGAAACATTGAGAGTTTAGCTCGTCTCTGTCAGTTGTAAGGTGAACGGACGAGGCGATGGAAATTAAGAAACATGCCTGAAGCGTATGTCTGGAAATAAGATATAAGCTTTTTACATTCCAAGGAACGTCTGCTAAGATTAGTCCTTGTAAGACAGGCAAGAAGGGAGGCCATGACGATGGAACCTGAATCATGGAAGAATTTAGTCGATCTCGGCTGCTCAGAAGATTGCATTGAGAAGTATAAACGATTGACCGACGATAACCAGCGCTTCCTTTACTTGCGTCAGTACCGACGGTGCCTGCTGGATAAGATCCACGACAAGCAACAACAGCTGGACCGCCTCGATTACTTACTGCATCAGTTAAAAAAGGGAGGCTGATTATGAAAACATTAGTTGTCTATTATTCTTGGTCGAATGGCAATACGCAAAAGATTGCCGAACAACTTCGACTGGCGACGGGTGCCGATATCGCCCGCATTGAAACGGTAAAACCTTATGAAGGCGACTACATGGACGTCTTCAATCAAGGTCAGCGAGAAGTAAACCAAGGCTATAAACCGGACATCCAGGAGCTTCCTTACGACGTGAAAGACTATGATGTCATCGCCGTTGGAACGCCGACTTGGTGGTACACCATGGCCCCGGCTGTGAAGACGTTCTTGGAAGGTCATGATTTTACCGGTAAGACGGTGATCCCCTTTATGACCAACGGCGGTTGGCCGGGACACGTCATCAAGGATATGAAACAGGCGGCGAGAGGTGCCGCTTTCGGACCGTCCATAGAAGTTCAGTTCGACAGCAGCGGCGGCAGCGACTTGGTGAGCGATGCCGGTGACATCGATGACTGGATAAAAGATATTAAACAGAAATATAGTAAATAGGCGCAGGCCTTCAGGAGGGCATTCACATGACATTAGAAGATATTAAGAAAAACAGCATCTTTGCTGTCGGCGGAGAAAACGTAGATTATGCACAGTACTTTGACGGCATGAGTTACTTAAATATGCTGTCCCTGAAACAAGTCATCGTCGGCAACGTTACCTTTGAACCGGCATGCCGCAATCATTGGCACATTCATCACGCTTCAGAAGGCGGCGGTCAGATGCTGTTGGTAACGGCTGGCCGCGGTTGGTATCAGGAATGGGGCAAACCGGCACAGGAACTTCACCCCGGCGACGTCGTCAACATTCCGGCTAATGTCAAACATTGGCACGGTGCCGCGAAGGACAGCGCTTTCCAGCATTTAGCCATTGAAGTCCCCGGTAAGGATACGGGCTGTGAATGGTGCGAAGCCGTTTCTGAAGAAGATTATAATAAGCTTCCGTAAGGAGGTGGAGCCATGTGTATTAAGGAATATATGAAATTGGTCCTGGCCTTGAGTTTTATGGTCCTGGTCGGGACACTGTTTATGGGAACGGAAGGAGCCTATGCCATGAGTAACGATACGCAATCGAAAAAAGCCGTAAAAATTGTACAGACTGCCGGTCGGCAGCAGTTGGGGGATTTCGCACCGGACTTTGCCCGCTATAATGACGATATCCTCTTTGGGGAAGTCTGGAGCAAGAACGATGTCCTCTCTTTGAAAGAACGGAGCATCGTCACCGTTTCTGCCTTGATTGCCCAAGGACTTATCGATACGCCTTTGAAGTTTCATATGGAAACGGCCAAGAAAAATGGCGTGACCAAAGACGAAATGGTTGAAATCATTACGCAGCTCGCTTTTTACAGCGGTTGGCCGAAAGCCTGGGGCGCTTTCGCCTATGCCAAGGAAGTCTACGGCGATCAGTAAGGCCCTTGATTTTAATTATTAATGGTAATTATTAGATACCGTTAATAATTTTAAGAAAAAATATCAAAAATACATTTATTGTAATATTGATATATCTCGAAATGTGCAGTATAATACAACCATGCTAAAGATTGGTTTTTAATTAGTAATTGTTTTTACATAGAAGGAGAAATAAATTATGAAAAAAGGAATGTTCAAACAAGTATTATCGGCAATGGTTTTGACCATGTCCCTGGCCGGCGGTGCCGCCTTTGTTTCGGCCGATTCGGTTCAGTTCAGTGAAAATGGTGATTATAACGCAGCTGTCATCGAAACGGTTCCGACGGCTTCGATGCACTCCGACATCCGCGGTTACAGCGAAAACAGAGGTTATCAGGCTGCTGTCATTAAAAACGTACCGGCTGCTGTAAAGAGTGCTGACGTTCGTGGTTTCAGTGAAAACGGAAGCTTCGTTGCAGCTTCAGCCTTTGAGAATAATTAATAATCTCGTCACGACGAGTTCACATAGATTGATAAGATTCCAACCACGCGGCAGGAAGCCCTTGGTTTTTAGATAAAAAGGAGATAAAAAGATGAAAAAAGTAATGTTTAAACAAGTACTATCGGCAATGGTTTTGACGATGTCCCTGGCCGGCGGTGCCGCCTTTGTTTCGGCCGATTCGGTTCAGTTCAGTGAAAATGGTGATTATAACGCAGCTGTCATCGAAACGGTTCCGACGGCTTCGATGCACTCCGACATCCGCGGTTACAGCGAAAACAGAGGTTATCAGGCTGCTGTTAACACCAACGTACCGGCTGCCGTAAAGAGTGACAATGTTCGTGGCTACAGTGAAAATGGAAGCTTCGTTGCCGCTTCGGCTTTTGATAACCACTAATCATCTCGTCACGACGAGTTATACATAGATCTAGAAAATTCCAACCACTTGGATGACCCAATGGTTTTTATATAAAAGGAGAGACCCT
>NZ_KQ958185.1 GCF_001546855.1 Megasphaera sp. MJR8396C
GGCTGCATTGGTATCCGTATTGTACGTCGGGTTACCGTCAGCATCGACACCGTCAGCGCCGCTGGCTACGTTAGTAATCTGATTGCCGCCGTTGTTGAGACCGGTGCCGGTTAAGGTTACAGGGTTACCTGTGCCCGTGCCTGCTGCCGGAGTAATGGTAATGCCATCATTGTTCATTACCGTAGCACCGGTTGTGACAGAACCAGTATCGCCCAAGTCGACGTCTTTCACTAACTGAACTTTCAACTTGCCATCGACGTTATTAACACCAATGTTGTTTTCCGTCAGTTTATCGGCATCGGCACCGCCCACGATATCAAGCTGTTCGTTGAGTTTCTTAGCGATGACTTTCGTCGTATCCGTCTGGCCATTGTCTCCGGCGTACTTCTGACCGTCACTCATGGTTGCGATGGTTTCGCCGCCTGCCGTGATACGATCAACCGGGTTGCCTTCTACATTATTTACGCTGTCGCCAGCCTTGATGGTAACCGTCGTGCCCGGTGTTCCGTCAGCGCCGGCAGGGCCGGTCAAGCCGATGGAGCCATCAGCGCCGTTGATAACGACGGCCGAACCGTCTTTACCGTTGACGCCAATCTTACCGTCGACACCGTCTGTACCGTCAGCGCCGTCTTTCGCACCGATGGAGATATCGTTGCTTAAGGCAACGGTAATCTTGCCATTCGTTGCATCGGTCGTGGTCGTAATATTCTGACCGTCCCCTACGATACCCAGGGCTTCACCCAGGTCACGATGTACCGTGTCTCCACTATCGGCCGTGAAGTCCATGCCCTTATTAACCAGAGCATCGCTCACATTCTTAAGGTCGCCGATGTTGGCTGCATTGGTATCCGTATTGTACGTCGG
>NZ_KQ958186.1:0-583 GCF_001546855.1 Megasphaera sp. MJR8396C
GTGGTATCTGCATATTCCCGTCACCAAAGCTGTCGAAGATTTCCAGAAGGAGAACGTCCGTCACGTTGTCGGTATGGACCGTGGTTTACGATTCCTGACGGTCAGTTACGATGAGCAAGGTAAAACCGAATTTGTTTCCGGGCGAAAAATTGCGGCAAAAAGGAACAAGTTTCTCAAAGTCAGACAGCAGCTCCAATCAAAAGGCACAAAATCTGCAAAGCGCAGACTCAAAGCCCTTTCCGGACGAGAGAACCGTTGGATGTCTGATGTAAATCATCGGATTTCTAAGACACTCGTTACGAAATACGGAAAAGATACATTGTTTGTGCTGGAAGATTTAACGGGTGTCAGCTTTGAAGCATCGAATCTCTCCCAAACTGCAAAGCAGAACTATGACCTGCGGAGTTGGACTTTCTATCAGTTTGAGCAATTTCTGACCTACAAGGCTCACGAAAATCGCTCGGAAGTATTGAAAGTCTCGGCAAAATACACCTCTCAGCGTTGCCCGAAATGCAGTACAATCCGTAAGGAAAACCGTAAGCCTCACCAACATCTGTATCGCTGCCAGTGCGGATACCAATCC
>NZ_KQ958186.1:683-8079 GCF_001546855.1 Megasphaera sp. MJR8396C
TCCTCGGTTCGATGTGGATTTCTGGAGATAACAATCCTCGTTACGAGAAAAAAACGACTGCCTTGGAGTAAATCTCCTTGGCAAAACGGGCATCGTCAACTGCCCGATGATGTAGGCAGAATTAGGGAGATGTTGTTCTCAACATCGCTGCACCTATGTTTCTCTGACTTACAAGCTCCCGCTTCTATAAGAGGGAGTCGTTGACTAAAAAACTCCCTTTAGCTGACAGATAAAAGGCCCTCACCAGAAGGTTCGGGCCTCTCAAAATCATTACTTATTTCATTGCAGACAGGATCGGCGGAATAACCTGTTTCTTGCGGCTCATGACCTTCGGCAGGTAGACTTCTTTGTCGAGGACGTCTTTGCCAAAAGCGGAGCTTACGGCTTCGTCCATATTGCCTGCGAAGATGAGGTTCGTCGATTCGTCGATGATGCTGGTGATCATCAGGAAGGAAGCGACGTAGCCGTTTTCAGCCCGGAGTTTTTCGAGGGCGTTCAAGAGGACCTGTTTCTGATTGAGGAGGTCCGTCGTATCCATGACCTGTACCTGAGCGACGGTGAAGGTAGCGTCGCCGCCGGTGAATTCTTTCATGTCGTTGTGGACGATCTGGTCCGGCGTGAGGTCCGATACGTTGGCACCGGCTTTGAGCATTTCCATGCCGTATTTTTCGATGTCGACACCGGCGATGTTAGCCAGTTTTTCGGCAGCTTCCCGGTCGGTCGGCGTGCAGGTCGGCGAACGGAAGAGAACCGTGTCGGAAATGACGGCCGAAAGGAGGAGTCCTGCGACGTCTTTTGGAATGGCGATGCCAGCCTGTTCATAGAGGCCGGTTACGATCGTTGCCGTGCAGCCGACAGTCTTGAAGAGGATGGAAATCGGGCCGTCGGTAGCCAGCGTGCCACCGATGCGGTGATGGTCGATGACGCCGACGATGGAAGCTTCGTCAATGCCGTCGATGATCTGTTTCTTTTCGTTATGGTCGACGAGGATGACCTGCTGTTTTTCAACGCTTGCGATGGAAGAAGCGCAGACCATGCCGACGTATTTGCCGTTTTCGACGACGGCGTAGCGGCCTTTTTCAGGAACGTCATGGCCGCAGTCGTTCGGGCTGAAGACCAATTCCGGGTCGTGAACGAGGCCTTTGACGGTGCTCAGTTCTTCGCCCATGACGGTCTTGATGAACTGATCGGCGAGCTGTGCTTTTTCGATGACGCCGACGAACTGGCCGTTGTCGACGACAGGAGCGACGTCGCTTTCATGGTCGGTAAACCATTTGGCAGCGTCTTTCAGGCTGGCGTTGATGGCCAGGCCTTCGACGTCGGAGTAGACGGCTTCACCGACTTTGACGTAGAAATCTTTTACCAACGGCTGGGGTGTAACGTTGAAGTAGTTGAGCGCAAAAGCCGTTTCTTTATTCGGTTCGCCGGCGCGGATCGGCGCAGCGTTAATACCCTGTAACTGTTTTAATTTTGCATATGCAATGGACGAACAAATCGAGTCCGTATCCGGGTTTTTATGGCCCGTAACAAAAATCTGTTTTGCCACAATAATCACCTCATTGAAAATTGTACGTATTTATAAATGTATCTGTAATAGTATATCATGAATCGAAGAAATGGTCTATCGAGATGTATTTTGATTTTGTAAAAACATTTTTACTTAACTTTATAAAGGGGCGATGGTCTTGCGATAACTCCAGTTGCCCATGACGACGCCTTTTTCGTGAAGGTACGATTCATCGAACTCTTCGAAACCCTGCCGTGTATAGAAATTCCGGTTGCCGCCGTCATTGGTATTGAAGGTAAATAATCCGCCTCCCTCTTTGGCAATATAAGGAAGGATGCCGTCACGCAGCATCCGGCTACCAATGCCCTGCCCTTTTACCTCGTCGGACACGGCCAAGAGGACGAGATACCATTTTTCGCCAGCAAGGGACTGACAGGCAGCGTCGGAGATGTCACACATATGGATAAAATCAGAGACGGTCTGCGGATCAGCCAGGGCCGTCAGTTTTTCAACGTCAGGGCCATGGACGTCGATGATCTCGATATCGTCGTCATGGGGTCCCTGCAGGACGGCGACGCCTGTGATGACGCCATCATCTTCTGCCACCAGGACCCGCCCTTTTTCAAAACAGGATTTCAACCACAGGTCCATCATGCGCTCAAAAAATTCCTGTTTGTGCGGCGGTTTTCCCGTATAGATTTCAAAAAAGGGATAGCCTGCAAAGGCGCTCTTGAGGACGCGGCTGCAGGCTTCCATCTGACTTTTATCAGCTTTATAGAAATTCATGGGCATCCCCTTTTTACGAATAATGACTGTGTTTCATGACGACGCCTTTTTCGTGAAAACGCGATTTCCGATCGATTCACAAATGATAAGAGCTCCCTTCTATCCGAACATGATGGGAGCTCCTGCTAATGAGACGAGTTCAAGGCCGGTCGTCTTTTTCTTTGATATCTTCCTCGATTTTATGGAGGACTTTTTGGGCATCCTGCCGCCTTTTCCAGTACCACAGGCCGCCGTAGACGATGGCCATGGCAAAGAGGACGACGGCCAATCGCTGGGAATGGCCTTCCATCATGACCAGGTCGTGCCCGACGAGGACTTCGATGGCAACGGATGGTAATTTCCCAATGAGACAGCCGATGATGTAGTCGCGGTAGCTGATGTGGCTCACGGCGCCGAGGGCGGTGATGAGGCCGTTTGGCGAATACGGGACGGCCCGGGCGATGGCCATGGCCTGCCACGTCGTGTAGTGGTCGATCTTGCTCAGCATCTTGCTGGTCTCAATGATTTTCTGGGCCTTATTGCGGAACAGGACCCGCATGAAAAAGAAACTGATGATGACGCCGATGGTCTCGGCAATCCATGAAACGACGGTTCCGCCGACGACGCCAAAGACGACGCCGTTGGCCGTCGAAATGAAGATGGACGGCAGGAACCCGACGACGTTGATGACGATGTTGATGATCATGCTGATGAAGACGGCCCAGCCCCTAAAGGAACGCAGGTAGTCGATGGTCCCGTGGAGGTTGCCGCTCATGGAAAGGTCCCAGACGGTCGCGTAAAAGTCGGGGATGAGCAGGTGAATGCCGCCGAAGATGATCAACAGGGCCAGGAACAAGGCGATTTTAAGATGGGTTTCATGGATTCTGTCGGGAAGCATTACGTTTCCCCTTTCTTTTCTCGAGTTCGCGTCTTAGCCATTTCCGCGATTTTATCGTGCTTCAGTTTGGTCAGGTACATCGACCCGCCGATGATGAGGGCGCCGCCGAAAACGGTCATGGCGGCCAGTGCTTCATCGAAGAGGACAAAGCCCCACAGGGCGTTGAAGAAGACGCCGATATAGGTGACGAAGCTGACGACGACGGGGTTGGCCGAGGCGTAGGCGTTGGTCATCCAAATCTGCGCCAACACGCTCAGGATGCCGAGGGCCAGATAGAGCAGCCAGTCCGTTCCCGTCGGGACGACGAAGTCCCCGGTCAGGGCCATGATGATGACCCCCGATAAGGCGGCACTCATCAGAAAATACATGACCACTTCATAGGGATGGTGACCGCCGGCTCCAGTCAATTTGCTGACCGTCGTATAGGCACCGGCGGCAAAGATGGCCTGGCCTAAGGCGAACAAGGAATAGACGTTGAAGGAATCAAAATTCCAAGGCCGAACGACGAGGCAGGCGCCGGCAAAAATGAAGACCAAGGGCCATTTCGAGCCCGGCGGCAGGACTTCTTTGAGGAAGATGGCCGCAAAGAGCATGACGAAAAAGGCCGACAGCTGGGAAATGATTGACACGTCCGCCAGCGGCATGCCGCGAAGGGCATAGAAGCTGCAGATCATGCCGATGCCGCCGAGGAGGCCCCGGAGGGTCAGGGTCGGGATATCCCGATTGGACATATGCACATCCTGAAGGCGCATGAGCCCTACGATCATCAGGGCACTGAGCCAACCGCGAAAGAATGCGATTTGCCCGGTGCTGACCGTATAGGATAAGACTTTTACGACGATATTTTGAAAACTGAAGGCCAACGCCGACAGGATGGCGAAGATAACACCTTTATTCAACAGTCTGCCCTTCTTTCTAGGCTTTGGACGAAATGGCGTCGACGAAGGATAAGACGGCCTGTTTCATGGCTTCCTTATCGATGGATTCGTCGAAGCAAACGGGTTTATGCTTGAGGTCGGCCAAGGGTTTCGGAAGCGCAATACCGGTGACGCTGCTGATATCGACGAGGGTGTCGAAGGGATCGGCACTTTCGCGAAGGGCCAAGGCGGCGCTGATAACTGGCGGGAACTTATAGGGATGGGCCGTGGCCATGATGACCGTGTGACGGCCTTCGTCAAGGCCTAAGCGGTGACGGTTCATGCCGACGCCGTAGGCAACGGCCGTATGGGGGTCGAGGAGGTAGCCGAAGTCGTTATAGACGTGGTTGATGACGGCTTCCGTTTCTTCGTCGCCAATCCAGCCGCCTTCAAAGTCCTTGCGGAGGGCCTGGAGTTCTTCCGGCGTGACCCGCATAGTTCCCGTTTCCAGGAGATCTTTTTCCCACTGGTCGACTTTTTTGGCATCTTCGCCGGCAGCATAGAACAGGAAGCGTTCAAAGTTGCTCGACAAGAGGATGTCCATGGACGGGCTGTCCGTCGTATAGAAGTCACGGTTCATGTCGTAGACGCCCGTTTCAAAGAAGTCGGCCAGGACCTTATTCTTATTGGAGGCGCAGATCAATTTGCCGATGGGAATGCCCATTTTCTTAGCAAAGTAGCCGGCCAAAATATTTCCGAAATTGCCCGTCGGGACGATGACGTCAAAGGTTTCCCCTTCACTGATGGCGCCGTTGTCGACGAGGGTGACGTACGTCGAAACGTAGTAGACGATCTGCGGGAAGAGGCGGCCGATGTTGATCGAGTTGGCACTCGAAAAGAGGACGCCCTTGTCATTGGCATAGGCGTTGACGTCGGGGTTGGTGAAGACGCGCTTTAAGAAGCTCTGGGCATCGTCGAAGTTGCCGTGGATGGCCGAGACGCGGACGTTGTCCCCTTCCTGCTTTTGCATCTGCTGCATCTGCATGGGGCTGACGCCTTCGCTGGGGTAAAAGACCATGATGTTGGTCCCGGGCACGTCTTTGAAGCCTTCGAGGGCGGCTTTGCCCGTATCGCCGCTGGTCGCCGTCAGGATGAGGATCTCACGCTGTTCCTGCTCCTGCTTTTTGGCAGCCGTCAAAAGGTACGGGAAGAGCGACAGGGCCAGGTCCTTAAAGGCCAGGGTCCGACCGTGGAAGAGTTCGGCCACAGAGAGATCGGTGTCGATGGAATGAAGAGGCACGATGTCCGGGTCGCGGAAGGTTTCGTCATTATAAGCCGAGGCGATCATGGCTTTTCGTTCTTCCGCTGTAAAGTTGGTGAAGAAATGAGCCAAGACGGTTTCGGCAATGTCCTGATAGGATTTGCCGCTCAGGGCTTTATAAGAAAGGACATCCTCGGGAAAGGCTTCCGGCACGTAGAGACCGCCGTCGGCAGCCAGGCCGTGGAGCAAGGCATAGGATGGAGAAACACATTCATCAGAGCGCGTACTTCTAAAGTTCATAAACAAAATCCCCCTTTGGCAAATCTGAAACAGCTTAGGTATCTCTTTATTATAGCCGAAAAAGGCGTAAAAGGCTACCTTCCGAAGAGGCAGTATCGGCGGCAATATAAAACACCGCTCCCCCGCCCCCACGGTAACGATGGAAGGCAGTGAAGCGGTACTTGTCTTTTGTATGAAAATCTTTGCCCTTTACCAGGCAGCAGGCAGCCAGCCGAAGATGCTCAGGACGGCGTAGACGCCGGCACCGGCAAATAACAGGACGACCAGGGTCTGCACGATGGGATGGGCAATCCAGCCGCACTTCCAGCAAGGCAGCTTGTCGCCGTGTTTTCGCGCCCGGCGCAGCATGAAGACCGGCAGGATCGACATGATGATGCCGCCGAAGGTCCCGGCGCTGAAGATGGCATTGACGAAGCCGACGAGACCGCTATAGGCCAGGAGCACCGGCGGAATGACGATGACGGCCAGACACAGAGCCCGCGTGCGGACGTCCGTTTCCGATTTGAAGCCTAAACGATCGATCATGTTGGTCAAGAAGCTTTCGGCAATGGCCCAAAAGGAGGTCAGCATGGCGCAGAAGGCAAAGAGATTGACGATGACAAAAAAGACGGGCGAACCCAAAGCCTGCCCCCACGACAAAGATGCGACTTCGGTAATGTCGCCGACGGGCAGCATGAGAAAGACGGCCAGAGGCACCAAGGCCAGGATGAAGAAGGAAATCCCGGCGCCGGCCATGATGGACGGCACGAGTTTTCCCGGATCATGAGTAAAGCCGCGGGAGATTTCCGGTACGATGTACTGGACGGCATAACAGAAGACGGCGATGTTAAAGACCGGCACGGCATAGAGCCAATGGGCGTAGAAAATATCTGCCACAGGTACACGGGCCGAAAGAAACGACGCGCCGACGAGAATGATAAGCATGGCCGTCATACCTGAACTCAAATATTTTTCTGCAATACCCGTCGCTTTAAGGCCCAGCCAGACGACACTCGTCGCCCCGACGGCAAAGAGAACGCTGGCAAGCTCCAGCGAAATGCCAAAAAATTCGCTCAAAATCTTACCGCAGCCGCTGGTGTAAGCGATGAGGCTGCAAAAAGACGTAGCCCCGACGGAAAAGAACATCAGCCAGGAACCGACCTTACCGACGTACTTTTCAGCAAGGCCCGACAACTGCAAGGGCCGCGCCGTCCTAAGCGTCGCTTCGGCTACGTAGAGCATGGAAATGACAGAAAAAAAGCCTGCTACGACAAGCCACGTAAGCAGGACCGGCCAGCCGGCATTGCGACTGGCAAAAGCTAAACCTAAAACACCGGAACCAATGGTAGACCCGACGACCATCATCGTAGCCTCCATGAAAGTGAGACGATGTACCTTGAGAGCCGCATCCTTTGCCGCAGCTCCCGCCGATATAGTGTCCAACTCGTTCACATATTCCATCACGAAAAAACCTCTTTTCTATGGGAAAATATGTTACCTGATGTCAGCATGTCCTGCTCATTATATCATAAGGATCCCTAAAAAATCCACCTTTACAGCGCATAAAAAATGACGGAATTACCACTCTTCGGAATGGACTTTCGAGGACCTGTCCGCTACCGGCGATGCCCTCCCTAGAAGGTCGAACTTTCGGAAAAATATGATTTCCCCATCATAGCCAAGATTGACGAAACCGATGAAAGACCGGTATAATGAAATTACAAATTGGGCCATGAATCCCAAAAACCATTTTTCCTATCATTGTCTTCGCTGAAGGCAAAAAGAAAAGGCACTCTCAATGAACCGCCCCCCTAAAGTTGGACCAAAAA
>NZ_KQ958187.1 GCF_001546855.1 Megasphaera sp. MJR8396C
GACCGACGACAGCGGTGCTGCTGTTAAGCAAGACCTCGGTAAGACCATCCAGATTGCCGGTGACGGTCAGAATATTACGACCACAGCCGATGCAACGAATGGCAAGATTACCGTTGCCTTAAGCAACGATATCTCCATCGGTGCGAAAGACGGCGCTGACGGTACAGACGGTGTCGACGGTAAGATTGGCGTCAACGGTAAAGACGGTTCGGCCGTCGTTATCAACGGCGCTGATGGCTCCATCGGCTTGACCGGCCCTGCCGGCGCTGACGGAACACCGGGCACGACGGTTACCATCAAGGCTGGCGACAGCGTAAATAATGTAGAAGGCAACCCGGTTGATCGTATCACGGCAGGCGGCGAAACCATCGCAACCATGAGTGACGGTCAGAAGTACGCCGGCGACAATGGCCAGACTGACACGACGAAAGTCATCGCCAAGAAACTCAACGAACAGCTCGACATCATTGGTGGAGCCGATGCTGACAAACTGACGGAAAACAACATTGGCGTCAATAACGTTAATGGTCAGTTGAAAGTTCAGTTAGTGAAAGACATCGACTTGGGCGATACTGGTTCTGTCACAACCGGTGCTACGGTAATGAACAATGATGGCATTACCATTACTCCGGCAGCAGGCACGGGCACAGGTAACCCTGTAACCTTAACCGGCACCGGTCTCAACAACGGCGGCAATCAGATTACTAACGTAGCCAGTGGTACAACCGGCACTACTTACGACACTTCTGTAGAAGGGCAGGAAGACTACAACAACGCAGCCAATATCGGTGATTTGACGACAGCTATCAATGACGTTAAAAATGCGGAAAATGGTGGCGGCTTCGGCTTGACCGACGACAGCGGTGCTGCTGTTAAGCA
>NZ_KQ958188.1 GCF_001546855.1 Megasphaera sp. MJR8396C
TCGGAGTATCCTGCCCGCATTTAGATGAAAAATATCTTGGTCTCGACTGAAGTCGGAAAAGACAGGCCATAAGCCACTTGACAGGCTGCGGGTCCTTGTGGTAACATTAATACATTGCGTGAGCAAAATTTATTTTTTGAATTACTAATATGAGGTGATGTAGAAAATGGCAACGAGGAGAGACCCGCGTTTTAAGGAATGTCGCCGGTTCGGAGTTAATGTGTACGGACACCCTAAGGCATTAAAACGCGTACGTAAAGATCAGCGTCAGAAAAAAATGTCTGAATATGGCACGCAGTTATTGGAAAAACAGAAACTTCGCGCATACTACAATTTGCTCGAACGTCAGTTTGTCCGTTATTATGATAAAGCCAAGAAGATGGAAGGCGTAACGGGCCAGAACATGCTGAAATTATTGGAATGCCGCTTGGATAACTTAGTATACCGTATCGGTTTTGCTAACTCTATCCGCCAGGCACGCCAGATGGTCAACCACGGCCACATTTTGGTCAATGGCAAACGCTGCGATATTCCGTCGGCACACGTAAAAGTTGGCACGGTTATCACGCTGAAAGAAGATTCCCGTTCTAACGAAATGTACAAAAAATCCTTCCAGGAATTAAAAACCTTCGACGTTCCCTACGTTGAAAAGAATTTCGATGGCTTTGAAGGCACTCTTACCCGTATGCCTGAACGCGACGAAATCCCTGTAGAAATCAACGAAACACTGATCGTCGAATTGTACTCCAAATAAGAATTATTTGAGTATGATAAAAAAGCGTTGTCTTGTAAAAGACAGCGCTTTTTTGATGTGTAAAAATAAGAGAAAAGGTTCGATGTCAGTCGGCCTGTTCTAAAAGGGTCAGGCCTTTGTCGGCGGCATAGTAGGTGCCGGCCTGTTTTCCAGTCATGAGGCAGCCCGTGTCGACCAGGTCTTTGATGAGGGCCAGGTCCGGCTGTTCCGGGGCGGCCATTTCCTCCGGCGTCCCTTCTTCGCGTTCGACGGCGGCGATGTAGGCGGCCTTGCGGTCGTCAGCAGTCGGTTCCTTTTCGACATAGGTCAGGGACGGCAGGTAGAGGGGATAGTCCTTCTTGGCTTCCAGGAAGAATTTCCCGATGCCGATGGCCTTGCTGAGGAGATTGCCTTCTTCCGTCTTGATATCCATTTCGTCGCAGATGGCGTCGATCTTATTGGACGAGAAATGGTAGTATTTTTTGGCGGCTTCCATCGTATCGGCATAGCGGAAGGACGGAGCCTTGATGCCGTAAATGTGAAGGGCGTGGGTGATGCAGCCGAAGACGAAGGGGGCGTTGTGGGCGACGAGGGTCTTGCCTTCGATGAGTTTTTCAAGGCCGGCCTGCCAGTATTCACCGAATTCATCGGCTTTGGACAGATCTTCCCAGCGGTGCCGGCCTCCCGTGGCCGACAGGTTGTTTTCTGGCGGACGGATGTAAAAGTACCGCGTGTCTTTTAGCTCGCCCTTGTCGAATTCGGCCAGGGCCAGGAGACAGATGGAATAAGGCTGTTCATTGGCAAGCTCGATGGAAACGGCCGTAAAGTGCTGGGGGAAGCGGCGGAGTTTCCCTTTTTCTACGAGGGGATATTTGTAGTAGCCTTTTTCCGGCTTAATGTCGTATTGATGGAGGTTGTCGACCTTCACGTGGACTTTGGTTACCAGGTCTTTTTCATACTTTGCCTTGCGCCGCTTTTTTCGCAGGGCCGACGTCAGGGAGTAGAGGACGGCTCCGATGAAGATGATTGTGGCGACCGTGGTTACGATGTGGATGATGGGATCCATAACTATCAATCCTTTTCAGTGTATTATTCTTGGAAAAAATTCATGTTGTAGCAGGCCCGGAACGCCCGGTTGGCCGCATTGCCATTGGCCGAGAGGCGGTCTGTCGTCTTGACTTCCGGATTGGCCAGGGCCAGGGTGGACAGGATATTGCCTGCCGGGTCGTAGCCGACGTCGCCGAGGGTCTGGGTTTTTACCGATTGGGATTTAAAATTGTAGAAAAAATTGTTATCATATCCTTGTAAGGTATTGTTGGCATAATCGTAGGTCACAACCGTCGCCCGGATGATGTAGTACGGCGGGTCGTAGCGGACGGACTGGATCGTACTCATATCGATGTACGATTCCGTCGTATCGTCGTGGCCGACCTGGACGAAGCGGGGATTGTTGTCGAGAAAATTATTCGCCGAGGCGAAAAGGGTCAACAAAAACAAGAAGGAGACGGCAAGACTGGCCGTTTTTTTGAACATAAGGCATACTTCCTTTCTGGCCTTTTTAGAAAGGCCGTATTGGCTATAAATATATTATATAGGAATTGACAGACAATACAAGAATATATATTGTAGAAGTAGGAGTTTAGACAGCTTAGGTCGAATACTATAATTATAGAGGTGATAATAGTGGATGTGATATACATTGGACTGCCTTTTGTCTTTTGGCAGGAAGATGAATCGAAACACGGACTGGATATTCACGTGACCGAAGGATTTCAAAAATTAGGGTTTCACGTCTATCCGCTCAACGCCGGCGACAACGCGGAAGAGATCTGTGCGGCCTATAATCTGCATACGTCTTTTGTCGAAGAAGAAGCCGATATCGCGCCGACGGAAGAATTTATTTCAGAACACGTCTTATGGGAAGACTTTCCCTTGCTGTATATTTCGGAAGCGGCGGCGACGTCGGAAGATGAATATACGCAGTTCGTCTTCCATACGGCGGAACTGGCCCGGGACAACGGCCTCATCGTAGCCGCGGAAGTCAATGACTGCGACGACGAGGAAGACGATCCCTATCCGTGGCGGTACAAGGCGACCGTCCTTTGGACTCACGGCGATATCCTGCCTACGGGCGGCCCGAACTGCGCCGTGACCTTGGCAATCGGTCAGGGAATCACCGTGTCCGACGGCAATGAAGAGCGGCACTACGACAAGTCGGTCGTCAGCGAAATATTTATTCCTTATTTTCTCCAGGGACTCTTAGAAGGACAAGACCCCTTTTCGATCGCAGCATCGTACGAGTCCTGAGTTAGGAGGGTTTTACTTTGAATCACAAAAAAACAGAAGAACACCCGTTGCGGGCAGCCATTCTTACTATCAGCAACAGCCGTACCTTTTCCGACGATACGAACGGCTTGCTCATTCAGTCGCTGTTGGCGCAGCACGGCCACCAGGTCGTCGACTATCAGATCGTGAAGGACGACCGGGCTGAAATCGAGCGCCATCTCCATGAATGGGTATGCAGTGTCGACCTGGTCATTACCAGCGGCGGTACGGGGATTGCAAAAAGGGACGTGACCGTCGAGACCGTGGAAGCTCTCTTCGATAAAACGATCCCGGCCTTTGGCGAGATGATGACCTATTTTGCCTATCGGCGGGTCTGCGGCGTTCAGGCCATGGCCTATCGGGCGACGGCCGGCATCATTCACCAGTGCCAGGTCTACTGCCTGCCGGCTCTTCCCAGTCTGATTAAAATCGGCATGGAAAAGATCGTGTTGCCGGAAGTGTTCCATCTGTATTCGGAAATCAAGAAATGATGGGAAATTCGAAGATCGTATTGGTAACGGGCGGGGCCCGGAGCGGAAAGAGCGACTTTGCCGAGCGCTACGCTGCGGTCCTGCCCGGCCGTCATGCCTATGTGGCGACGGCTACGGTGTCTGACGAGGAAATGGCCCGGCGCATCGCCCTTCACCAAAAGCGCCGACCGGCATCGTGGGCGACTTGGGAAGTGCCCGATCACTTGCCCGCCGTCCTCGGCGACCTTTGCCAGACCGCCGATGTCGTCCTCGTCGACTGCCTGACGATTTATTTTTCAAATTATCTCTGGGCCCATGATGGAGACGACGACGAAACCGTCATAGACGGCGCCTTGGCGGAGCTTAGAGCCATCGTGAAAGGCTTTCGAAAAGCCGGCGTGACGGCCGTTTTTGTCACCAATGAGCTGGGCTGCGGCATCGTGCCTATGGAACAGGTCAGCCGCCTCTATCGGGATCTCATCGGCCGCATCAATCAGGAAGCGGCCCGCGAGGCCGACGAAGTCTACGTCTCCGTTTGCGGCATTACGACGGAGTGGAAGCATCGGGCCGTGATCTTGCCGGAGGTGAAACCATGAAGGCTTTTCTCATTGCCCTACAATTTTTATCGCGGATCCACCTGGCCTCCCAGGAGGTTTGGACGGACGAAGACTTTGGCCGCTCCGTCCTTTTCTTTCCCCTCGTAGGCCTTGTCATCGGCCTATTACTATCGGCGCTGTACGGCGCTCTTTCCTTTATCCTTGATCCTTTTGGCCGCGCCGTCTTGGTCGTGGCCTTTTGGTTCTATTTGACGGGCGGTCTCCATGCCGATGGCTATATGGATACGGCCGACGGCCTTTTTTCCGGCCGCAGCCGGGAACGGATGCTGGAAATCCTGAAGGACAGCCGCGTCGGTTCCGGCGGCGTCATGGCCTTCGTCTTTTTGGTCCTTTTAAAAGTGACCTTTTTGAGCCAGCTCGAACCGAAAGCGGCGATGCTGAGCCTCGTGGCCGTCCCGGCGGCAGTCCGGTTTGGAACGCTGATTAGCATCTTTCAGTTTCCCTATGCCCGGAAAGAGGGCTTGGGGAAGGCCTTTGTTACCTATGCGCCGCCTCACACGACGGCCAAGGCCCTGGTGCTGGCCCTGCTGCCCGTCTTTCTTTGCGGGCCTTTTTATTTGGCCTTCTTAGGGGCGGCCATGATCTTGTCCTTATGGGCCAACCTTGGCATCAGCCGCAAACTCGGCGGCGTCACCGGCGATACCTACGGCGCCGTCATCGAAGGCAGTGAAATGGTTTTGCTCCTTCTCGTCGTTATCGGTAGCAAGGCCGTTCATTTCCTGTTATAATATCTATGTCTCGCCCTCGGGACGGCGCCTGTTTTACGGCGTCCGTCCTTTTTCGTAAGGAGAGACGACACGAAGAAGAATTTTATGGATTTTCGATAATGGAGGATATTCATGATTACATTATATTTAGCGCGTCACGGTGAAACGGACGGAAACGTACAGCAGTGGTACCAAGGTTCTACCGATGTACCCATCAATGCCCACGGGCTGGAACAGGCCAAATGCCTCGGCGATTTTTTCAGCCATACCCACCTCGATGCCGTATACAGCAGTACCCTCCAGCGGGCCATGGCCACGGCGGAATGCGTAGCGGCGCCGCACGGCTTGTCGGTCATCCCCGATGAATCGTTGAAGGAAGCCGACTTTGGCGAATGGGAAGGCCATACGTATGAAGAGATTACGACCAAATGGCCGGGCGAACTGGAAGCTGTCTATGCCTCTGACGGGTCTCTCCCGGCTCGCGGTGGCGAATCGTTCTGCCAGGTCCGGGACCGCATCTTGAAAGGGACCCGCGACATCCTTTCTAAGCATAAGGACGGCGACAGCGTTTTCATCGTCTCTCACGGTGCGGCCCTGCGCTGCCTCCTCTTTGGCCTCTTGGGCCTCGATATGCGTCGCATCTGGTGCTTCCAGCAGTTCAATACGGCCTTTAATGTCGTGGAATATTACGGCGACCGCAACGTCTTGACCCTCCTCAACAGTACCCGCCATTTAGAAGGTACGGCGGGCTATCTGCCCCAATGGGACAAGATGCCTTCCTTATAAGGATCGCTTATGGGAAAGGCCATGCGCCTCGATAAACTCCTGGGCCATACGGGCTGGGGGACGAGGAAGGAATTAAAAGACTTATGTAAGAGTGGTCAGGTCACGATAAACGGCGACATCTGCCGCGACAGCAGCCGCAAGGTCGACCCCGATCAGGACGTCGTTGCCGTTGGCAGCCAGATCGTATCGTACGAAGAATATATTTATCTCATGCTCTATAAGCCCTCTGGCGTCGTCTCGGCTACGGAAGACAACGTGTCGCAGACGGTTATCGACCTCTTGCCGCAAAAGTATCAGGGCAGCCGATTGTTTCCCGTGGGCCGGCTGGATAAAGATACGACGGGCCTTTTGTTTTTGACCAACGACGGTACCTGGGCCCACGGTATTACGTCGCCGAAAAAGCATCAGCCTAAGCGCTATGAAGCCGTCGTTGAAGGCGATATCCCCGCCGATATCGGGGAGCGCTTCGCCGCCGGTATCGTCCTGTCTGACGGTCTCGAATGCCTGCCGGCAGCGGCCGAACAGACGGGCGACCATACGATTGCCGTCGTCGTCGAAGAAGGAAAGTTCCACCAGGTCAAGCGCATGTGTGCCGCCGTCGGACTTACGGTGACGAAACTCCATCGCCGGTCTATTGGCCCGGTGTTCCTCGATGAAAACTTGCAGCCCGGTGAGTTTCGCCCGCTGACCGATGACGAGCGACGTAGCTTGTCGTTATAACGGATAATATATCCTTTTGATTTTTTACCTTTTCAGGCAAGATAAAATATGGTATTATAAAATATGATTGAATTAATATAAGGTGATAGTATGATAGAACAACGAATTGCCGATTTGCGTGCCTTCCTCGAAGCACACGATGCCGACGGCGCCATTATCGTTCAGCCCGAGAACCTGCGTTACTTCAGCGGTTTTACCGGCGGCGAAGGGGCCTTGGTCATCGGCCTTGATAAGGCCGTACTGTGGACGGATTCCCGTTATACGGAACAGGCCGTACAGCAGTCGGGCTCGTGGTATGACATCGAAAATCATCAGGGTGCCTTGGCCCGCTCCATACGCCAGTCTCTGACCGACATGGACTTGGGCGTTGCGGCCTATGAAGAAAACTTTATGACCCATTATTTATATGAAGCCATTGCCGACGGAGCGCTCTGCGGCTTCCTTCCCTGCGACATGACCGGTCTTCGGGCCGTGAAAGAATCGTACGAATTGGAAGCGACGCGCAAAGCCAGCCAGATTGCCGATCAGGCTTTTTCGGATCTCCTGCCTTACATCAAGCCAGGCGTTACGGAAAAAGAAATGGCCGCTCGTCTTGAAAGCAATATGCTGCTTCTCGGGTCTGAAGAAAAATCCTTTACGACGATCGTCGCCTCGGGCAAGCGCTCGGCCATGCCTCACGGTACAGCCAGCCCTAAGGTCATTGAAAAGGGCGATTTCGTTACCTTTGATTTCGGTGCCGTCTGGGATGGCTATCATTCCGACATTACCCGGACCGTCGTCGTCGGTAAGGCGACGCAGGCCCAAAAGGATTTCTACAATCTCATCTTAGAAGGGCAGAAGATGGGCGTATCCCTGGTAAAGGCCGGGAGTTCCTGCCGGGCCATTGATTATGCCGTACGCAACTATTTTGCCGGCTATCACGTCAGTCAATATTTTACGCATTCCCTGGGACATGGGACGGGGCTTGAAATTCATGAACAGCCAGTGCTGTCACCCCGCTCGACCGGTGTCTTACAAGAGAATATGATAGTCACGGTCGAACCGGGACTGTACATAGAAGGCAAGTTTGGCGTCCGCATTGAGGATTCCGTTGCCGTAACAGCCGACGGCTGTGAAATTTTAACCAAAACACCCAAAGAATTGATGGAGCTGTTATAGGAGGAGTTTACACATGATTACTAGTAATGATTTCAGACCAGGCGTAACGATTGAAATCGACGGCCAGGTATGGCAGGTTGTTGAATTTCAGCATGTAAAACCGGGTAAAGGCGCTGCCTTCGTACGCGCTAAGATTAAAAACCTCGAAACCGGTGCCGTTATCGAACGTACCTGGAATGCCGGCGAAAAGGTTCAGGACGGCCACGTCGACCGCCGCCAGATGCAGTACCTTTATGAAAATGAAGGCATGTACTGTTTCATGGACAACGAAACGTATGAACAGATTGAATTGAACAAAGACTCCCTCGGCGATGCAGCTAACTTCCTCAAGGAAGAAATGAATGTATCGGTCATGATGTTCAAAGGCAAAGTCATCGGCATCGACCTGCCGGCTTCCGTTGAACTCAAAGTCGTTGAAACCGACCCCGGTGTCCGTGGTGACACCGCTACTGGCGGCAGCAAACCGGCCACGCTTGAAACGGGTTATGTCGTCAAAGTACCGCTCTTTATCAATGAAGGCGAAGTTCTCCAAATCGATACGAGAACCGGCCAGTATATCGGCAGAGCTTAAGGTTAACGGATTACCGTGTTAGCCGCTAGCATAGGGTATTCAAGGGGCTTCGCGCGTGCGACAGCCCCTTTTTTTGGATGAAAGAGGTGATGTTCATGGAAACGACGGAAGTCAACGAATGGGGGAGCATCCATATTTCTTCCCAGGTCATTGCCGCCATTGCGTCGCTGACGGCGGCTAAGGTTCCGTCGGTGGCTGCGTTGGGAACGAATATTGCCGATGCAGCAGCTGAAAAACTGGGCCGGACCCGGCCCAATCACGGTGTCGATGTCTCCATTGACGGCAAACTGATCGAGCTGACCGTTCGGCTGCTCATCCGCTATGGCTGCCGCATCCCTGACGTCGCACTGGAAGTCCAAAAGACGGTCAAAGATGCCGTGGAAAAGGCGACGGCCTGCCCGGTTACGGCGGTTCACATCATCGTCCAGCAAGTGGTTTTCGAGGAGGCCGGTCAAGATGGATGACAATCAGGATTTTGCCTATGCTGTCAGTGATAAGGCCCTGCGCAACATTGCTGAAACGGCGGCCAAAGATATCGACGGCGTCGAAGCCGTGACGAGGTGCAGCGTTTCCGTAAAAGACGGCAGCGTTTCCCTTCGCCTGGGCGTCCGCGCCGTCTATGGCTTTGATCTGCACGAATTAGCCCTAGCCGTTCAAAGGCGTGCTGCCGGAGCCGTGCAGGATATGGCCGACCCCAAAGGCCTTGATATTTCCGTTACTATAGAAGATTTGGTACTGCCGCCGGCAGACTAGTTACCAACAGGAGGTTTTTTGTGAGCAGACATAAAGCGCGCCAAGAGGCGCTCGAACTCTTATATTCCCGTGAATTTCACGAAGAAAATGACATCCAGTACAGTGAACATGAAATCATGGAAAGTGATTTCATCACGACGGATATGCTGACCGAAGACGGCCCGGAATTGAGTGAATCGGAACGGCATACATACAGCCAGTACCTCGTCGAAACGACGACGGCTCACCGTGCTGAACTGGACGACATCATCCGTCCCTTCGTCAAAGGCTGGGAAATCGAACGGATGAACCGCATCGACCGTAATATTTTGCGGCTGGCCTTGTGCGAACTGGTCTACCCGAAAGAAACGTTGGCGCCGTCCATTGTACTCAATGAAGCCATCATCCTGGCCAAAGAATTCAGCGGGGATAAGTCGGCGAAATTCGTCAACGGCATCCTCGGCGCTTACGTAAGGTCGAAAGACTGATGGATACCTATCTCGGCATCGACACCAGCTGCTATACGACGTCTCTGTGCCTGGTCGATGAAACGTATGACATCGCCGCCGATGAACGCATCATCCTGACCGTGCCTAAGGGCGGCCGCGGCCTGTCCCAGTCGAATATGGTCTACCAGCACACGCGCAACTTGCCGGTCCTCTTTGAACGGGCAGCGGCGGTACTGAAGGACCGCAAGATTCGGGCCGTGGCCGTGACTGATCAGCCCCGGCGCCGGGACGATTCGTATATGCCGGCCTTTTTGGCAGGCCTCGGTTATGCCAGGGCGCTCTCTGCGGTCTTGCAGGTACCCTTATATCGCCTGAGCCATCAGGAAAATCATCTGTTGGCCGTCTTACGCAGTCTGGGGAAGGTGGAACAGGAGCCCTTTTACGGCATCCATCTCTCAGGCGGTACGACGGAGCTCGTCCGGGCCGTTCCCGATGACAAGGGCCTCGATATTACCCGTATCGGCGGGACGAGCGACATCAGTGCCGGCCAGTTCATCGACCGCATGGGCGTCGCCATGAACCTGCCTTTTCCGGCCGGCGTCCACGTCGATAAACTGTCACAGGAATTTTCGGGGACCCTCAAAGGAGCGCACGTCTTTTTTAAAGACGGGGAAGTCAGTTTTTCCGGCCCCGAATCGCAGGGACAGCGGCTCCTCCGGGACGGCGAGGCCGACATTCCGCGAATCTGCCGCTGGACGTTGGCTACGGTCTGGCGCGGCCTGTCTCGGTTACTCGATTACGCTGTCGCTGACGGCATGACCCACCTGGTCGCGGCCGGCGGCGTCATGTCTAATTCATATCTGCGCCAAGAACTTGGCACATACTGCCAACAGAAGCACATCCGACTCGACCTTGCAGCGGATGGCTTCAGTGCCGACAATGCTTCGGGAGCCGCTTTTTGGGCGGCCGTACAGGAAGGGAAGGCATGATGAAATACGCATCGGTTACGGACGTCGTCCGCCGCATCAAAGAGGATATACATAAAGATTACCGCCTGCAGAGCATTGCCATGGAGGGCAACGTCATCGGCTTGAAGCAGGCGTCGAATGGCCATTATTATATGAATATACGCGACGAAGAATGCTCCCTTCGGGCCATCGTCTTTCGCAGCCGGGTCACGGCCGCCGTCCGGGCCCTGCGAGAAGGGGATCACGTCGTCGTCATCGGTGCCGTCAACGTCTATGAAAAGGGCGGCGCCCTTTCCTTTATCATTGAACAGCTCTTTTCCCAGGGGACGGGATCCCTCCAGGCCCAGTATGAAAAGATCAAGAAGGACCTTGAGGCCAAGGGCTACTTCGACAGCAGCCATAAAAAAGAACTGCCTCGCTTTCCCTGGCGTATCGGCGTCCTGACGTCGGCGACGGGCGCCGTCCTGCACGACATCCGCCGCATTGCCGGCGAGCGCAATCCCTATGCCGATATCGTTCTTCGGCCCATCCCCGTCCAGGGGGAGGGCGTCGATAAGACCATCGCCGCTGCCATCGATGAGATGGGGAAGCGAAAAGACCTGGACATCCTCATCGTCGGCCGCGGCGGCGGATCCATGGAAGACCTGTGGTGCTTCAACAGCCCGGACGTTGTCAAAGCCATCTATGGCGCTCAGGTCCCGGTCATTACGGCCATCGGCCATGAAACGGATACGACCCTGGCCGACTATGCGGCCGACATTCGGGCTGCGACGCCGACCCATGCGGCAGAACTGGCCTTTTTTGATATGGGCGAAGCCCAGCTCGACTTAGCCGCCCTGGCGGAACGGGCTTATGAGACGATCGTCCGGCGTATCGACAGCGAACAGCGCCGCGTCGACGCCGCAGCCGGCAGGCTGAACCTGCCCCACTATGACCGTTTCTTAGCCATGAAAAAGGCTCAGTTGACCGTACTCATGGAAGGAGCCGGCCATCAGTGGCAGCGGCAGCTCGAACAGGGGCAGAGCCGGCTTATGGCCTTACAAGGGCGCCTTGAGGGCCTAAATCCGGAAAACCTCGTGCGCCGCGGCTACGGTCAGCTCGTACAGGATGGAAAGATCATTACCGCCATCGACAGCGTAACCGCTGACAAAACCCTTGAGATACAGCTTGTCGACGGCACGATTGTGACAGACGTGAAAGAGGTGAAGCGATATGGCAAGAACGACGGATAAACTAAAAAACTTTGAAAGCAATTACGAGAAACTGGAACAGCTCGTCCGCGACCTCGAAGCGCCGGACCTGACGCTGAAACAGTCCCTCGATTTATATGAAAAGGCCGTTAAATTATCGAAGGACTGCGAAGACGCCTTGGAGTATGCCCGCCAGAAAGCCGCGGCCATGGCCGATAAGGGCGATGAAAAAGCTGACGTGGCAGAAGGAGTGCTGGACTTATGATGTTTAAAGACTATTTGACCGATAAAAAAAATCATATCGAAGAGGTCCTGAAGACGCTCCTTCAGACGAAGCAGCCTCAGTTCGGCCCCTTATATGAATCGATGAATTACAGCCTCATGGCCGGCGGCAAACGGATTCGCCCGATTCTCATGCTGGCCACGATCGAAGCCCTGGGTCACGATGCGGCGCCCTATACGGAAATGGCCTGTGCCCTCGAATGCATCCATACCTATTCCCTCATTCACGACGATCTGCCCTGCATGGATGACGATGACCTGCGCCGGGGCAAGCCGACGAACCACGTCATTTACGGACCCGGCATTGCGACCTTGGCCGGCGATGGCCTTCTTACCTTTGCCTTTGAACTCCTGGCGCGTCAGAAGGATATCGATCCGGACAAATTGAACCGTTGCATTGCCGTCATCGCCGAAGCCGCCGGTCCGTCCGGCATGGTCGGCGGTCAGGCCTTTGACCTGGCCTCAGACGGCAAGATGGACATCGGTCGGGAAGGGATGGAACTGCTGCATCGTTCTAAGACCGGGGTCATCTTCAAAGCGGCCATCGATATGGCGGCCATCGTTTCCGATGCCGAACCGGCTGTCCGCAAGGCTCTCGATGAATATGCGACCTACATGGGCCTGACCTTTCAGATTACCGACGATATCCTCGATGTCGTCGGCGACGAAGCTCTGCTTGGCAAACCCGTCGGCAGCGACCTGAAAAACGATAAGGCGACGTATGTCACCATCTTTTCCCTGGAAGACGCCCGCCAAATGGCAAAGGATGCGTCCGATAAGGCCGTTAGGGCCCTTGAACCTTTGGGCGACAAGGCCTGGTTCTTGAAGGAACTCGTCGAACACCTGCTGACCCGGGTCCATTAATGATAGGAGAGGTAAGAACGTATGCAGCATAAAGAAAGACTGGACGTACTCCTCGTCAACCGCGGCTTGTCCGAAAGCCGGGAAAAAGCCAAGGCGACCATCATGGCCGGCCTGGTTTTCGTTGATAACCAGCGCGTCGATAAGGCCGGTACCAAACTGGCCGACGACGTAGAGATTACCGTCAAAGGCAATCCCATTCCCTACGTCGGCCGCGGGGGCCTTAAATTGGAAAAAGCGATGGAAATATTTCCCATCGACCTTACGGGAAAGACGATGATGGATATCGGCGCCTCGACGGGCGGCTTTACGGACTGTGCCCTTCAGCGCGGCGCCGTGAAAGTCTTTGCCGTCGACGTCGGCTACGGGCAGTTAGCCTGGAAGCTGCGGACCGACGACCGCGTCGTCAATATGGAACGGACTAATATCCGCAACGTTACCGTCTCGGATATCGGCCAGCCTGTCGATTTTATTTCCATCGACGTCTCCTTTATTTCCCTCCTCAAGATCATGTCCGCCGTCGTGCCCCTGTTGGCACCGGGCGGCGTCATGGTATCTCTGATAAAACCCCAATTTGAAGCCGGCAGAGAACACGTCGGAAAGGGCGGCATCGTCCGCGATATCGCCGTTCACCGCGACGTCATCCGCCGCGTCGTCGACGGCATTGCCGAACACGGCCTGTCGCCGCTGGGGCTCACTTTTTCCCCGATAAAGGGGGCCGACGGCAATATCGAATATCTGTTGTACAGCCGTAAAGACGAACCGTGTCACAACGATATCACCGATGACGTCGTCGAAGATATTGTCGGTAAATCTCATGAAATGTAGGTGATTTCTCATGCGTATCGGTATTTTTCCGAACCTTGTTAAACGCGAAAGCGCTGCTATCGTAAAAGAACTCATTCGGATTTGTGAAGCCCGGGGCCTCGAATACTACCTGCCGGCCTACGTCAGTGAGAGCTGCCAGCCGGCCTATCAGGAGATTCCGGCCGAACACTTCCGGCCGCGGATGACGATATACGACACCATCGATATCGCCATGGTCCTCGGCGGCGACGGGACGATCCTCAAGATGGCCAATAAATTTGCCTCAGCCGACGTTCCCA
This sequence comes from Megasphaera sp. MJR8396C, assembly GCF_001546855.1. GTDB lineage: Bacteria > Bacillota > Negativicutes > Veillonellales > Megasphaeraceae > Megasphaera. The sequence continues at coordinate 13,676 of NZ_KQ958188.1, forward strand.
TCTGCGGCATCAACCTCGGTTCCCTGGGCTTTCTCTATGAAGTCGAAACGCGAAACCTGGAAGAACGGTTGGACGACATCTTAGCCGGAAAGTATTTCCTCGAAGAACGGATGATGCTCCATGCCGATCTGTGCTATGAAGATGGCATGATTCAGTCTCTTCCCGATGCCCTCAATGACATCGTCATCGGCCACGGCAACGTCGGCAAATTGATCCGCGTCGATCTCAGCATCAACGGCCATTTCATTCAGCAGTATCCCGGCGACGGCCTCATCGTATCGACGGCGACGGGCAGTACGGGCTATACTTTTTCGAGCGGCGGCCCCATTGCAGCTCCCAGCGTGCCCTGTATCATGGTAACGCCGATCTGCCCGCATCTGCTCCTTAAAGTGCCCCTGGTCCTGCGTGACGATGAACAGATTTCGGTTACGTCGGCGCACAGCCGCAACAGCGTCCGCGTCTCTGTCGACGGCGTCATGGATCAGGAATTGATGGGCAATATGACCCTTGAAATCCGAAAAGCCGACCATGTACTGAAACTGATTCGCTTTAACCAAAATTATTTTTACAGTAATTTATTTACCAAGATGATGGGAAATGATTGATATGTATCCATTCCGCAATGCCGTTACGGTATCGCATATGCTCCTCGATCCCTATGTCCGCCAGGCAGGAGTCATTGTCGATATGACCTGTGGGAACGGATATGATACGGCTTTTTTGGCCAAGCTCATGCCCGCCGATGCCGTCCTCTATGCCTTTGATATCCAGCCCTGTGCCGTTGAACGGACGAAACAGCGGCTGATAGAAGAAAAGCTGACCGACCGCGATGTCCGCTGCCAGTGTGGTTCTCATGACCAGCTACTGGAAAAGGTCACAGACGAAATCGATGTCATGGTATTCAATTTAGGCTATTTGCCGTCCGGAGATCATCGTATCCATACGGATTATGAAATAACACTAAGGGCTATAAAAATAGGCTTGAATAAAATTGCGATAAATGGGATAATTATAATAGCAGCTTATCCCGGTACTGAGGCCGGCGCTCAGGAAGAACGAGCGCTGCAGTCATTTTTGAAGGACGTACCCCAAGGGGCCTTTCACGTCTCGTCGTGGAAACCCGTCAATGAGGTCCACTGTCCGCCCTTATTATATGTCGTACAGAAGAGAGGGAAAGGTCATTATGAAAAGATTCCGCTACACGAAGATTAAAGAGATTGTCCAGTCCAGACCGATTGAAACGCAGGAGGAATTAGCCAAGGCCCTGCAGGAAGAAGGCATTGAAGTCACCCAGGCGACGGTATCCCGTGATATCAAGGAACTGATGCTGATTAAGGTTCCGACCAGTGACGGTCATTATCGCTATGCCTTGTCGCCGGAACAGAACATGCTTATGTCCAAGAACCGCATGGCCCGTCTCTTCCAGGACTCCATCGTCCGCGTCGATTCGGCTTACAATCAGATCATCGTCCATACCTTGCCGGGTTCGGCCAACCACATTGCCGCTGCTATGGACCATGCCCGCTGGGAAAACGTCATCGGCACCTTAGCCGGCGACGACACGGTCCTGCTCATTGTGAAAGACACGGAAACGGTTCCTAAATTGATTAAACTTATCGTATCGTTGATGAAGGAATGAGGTTCTTATGCTGCAGTCCCTGCACATTCATAACTTTGCGCTGATTGAAGATCTGCATTTGGACTTAGGGGAAGGCGTGACGATTTTTACCGGCGAAACCGGGGCCGGCAAATCGATCCTCCTCGACGCCATCGGCATGCTGGCCGGAAAACGGGCGTCGGCCTCCTTCGTCCGCCACGGAACAGAGGGCTTTCTCGTCGAAGGCTCGTTCTTTTTTGCAGCCATGCCGGAGGACCTGGTAAGGCTCCTCTCCACCAATCACATCGAAGCTGACGAGGGACAGCTCATCATCTCCCGCCAGTTCCAGCGCAGCGGCAGGGGGACGATTCTGGTCAACGGCACCTTGGTGCCGACAGCGGTCCTGCGCCGCTTGGGGGATTATCTCCTCGATATCCACGGCCAGTTCGACAACAGCCTCATCTTTAACCCCGCTTATCACGTCGCGATTTTAGACGGCCTCGATGACGACGTCCGTAAGGCCCGAGACACGTATGACGAACTCTATCGTACGTGGCATGAAACGGAAGGCGCCATCAAAGCCCTCCGCCGCGATGAAGGCGAAAAGGCCCGGATGCTCAGCATCTTGGCGTTTCAAATCAAAGAAATCGAAGGGGCGGAGTTAAAGGAAGGCGAAGACGATGAGCTCGAAGGGAAGATCAATAAGGCGTCCCATGCGGAACACCTGAAGGATAATCTGCGGGATGCCATCTTTGCGTTAGAAGGCGGTGAGCGCCAGACCGGTGCCATCGAACAGTTGGAGACGATTCACCGCAGCCTCGAGAAGGCCTCAACCTACGATGATACCTTCAGTGCCCTTTCCGGCAAGGTCGAAACCCTGTCCTATGAAATCGAAGATATCCACGACGCCCTCCTGCGTTATGCCGATTCCTTCGACTTTGACGAACGGGCTTTGGACGCCATGCAGTCACGTATGGCAGCCATTGAAAAATTGAAGCGTAAATACGGTGTCACCGTGGCTGACATTTTACAGTTTTTGGCCAAAGCCAAAGCAGACTACGAACGCCTGGACCAATCGGAAAGCCATCTGGCAAAGCTTGAAGCCCAGCTGGCGAAAGAAGCCCAAGCCGTACGACGTCAGGCTGCTGTCTTACTGGATCTGCGCCATAAGGCCGATGCCCGGTTCAGCAAGGTCATGACCGAGACCTTAAACAAGCTCGGCATGCCGAACAGCCGCATCGCCTTTCACTTAGAGCCCATGAAGGACATCTCACCGGACGGGGCTTCCGGTATCGAACTCTATTTTTCGGCCAATACGGGGGAAGCCATGCAGCCCTTGGCGAAAATCGCTTCCGGCGGTGAAGTCTCGCGTATCGCCTTGGCCTTGAAGACGACCGGGACCGGTCAAACCTCGGATAAGACCATGATCTTCGACGAAATCGACGTCGGTATCAGCGGTCAGACGGGCCTTCAGGTTGCCGACCATATCCGGAAACTCTCTGGCAGGGGACAGATTTTCTGTATCACTCACTTGCCGCAGACGGCGGCCATTGCCGACCACCATTTCTTCATCTATAAGAAAGAAGCCGATGGCCGGACGGTCACTCAGGTACGCAGCCTTTCAGACGGCGAACACGTCCTTGAAATCGCCCGCATGTTTGCCGGCAACGATACGACTAAAGCCAGTATTGAAGCGGCACGGCAGATCGTGCAACAGGTGAAGGGGTCGTAAGGCAACCTTCGAAGTGACAGATACAGGTTGACGAATGTCCGCGATAGGTATATAGTTAAAGATAATTTTAAAATGGACGTGTCCGACATGTGGCATGCATCATCATCGTGATAAGAACGCGGCCATAAATATTCGAGAAGAAGCGAAACACATCGCGCTAGCTTGATGATATCTGGTATACCGTGGGGCGCACGGGAATCTACGCCTGTGGAGAGAGTGTCAGACATCGCAATCCCTCGGGATTACGATGCAGTTCTCGCCGAAGCAGGAAGCTCCCGCTTCTATAAGCGGGGGTACGTTCACAATGGAAATACGCCATCAAATTATAAAACTACAGGGGGAATCAATATGCTTCGTGTATTAGTCAATGGGGCAGACGGCCGCATGGGAAGCCAGGTCGTCAAAGCCGTCTTTGAAGATCCGGAACTGACCGTTGCCGGCGGTGTCAGCATTACTCACGTCGGAGAAGATGTCGGGGAAGTCGCCGGTGTCGGCCATTTGGGCCTTGCCATCGAAGGCGATTTTGCCAAAGCCCTTGAGGATATCAAACCGGACGTCGTCGTTGATTTTACGACGCCGGCTGTCATTTTTAAAAATGCCAAAACCTGCATAGCGCACGGCGTCAACATGGTCGTCGGCACGACGGGTCTTACGGCCGAACAGCGCCACGAACTTCACGCCCTTGCTTTAGAAAAGAAGACCAGTATCTTCATTGCGCCGAACTTTTCCATCGGTGCCGTCTTGATGATGAAGTTGTCGACGGAAGTCGCACCCTATCTTCCGGACGTCGAAATCATCGAACTCCACCACAATAATAAACTCGACGCTCCGTCGGGGACGGCCATCATGACCGCCGATAAGATTGACGAAGCGCGGAAAGCAGCCGGTGCTCAGCCGGCGCCGGACAAGACCCATGAAAGCCTGGACGGTGCCCGTGGTGCCTCCGTTGCCGGCATTCCCATTCACAGTGTCCGCCTGCCGGGCTACGTCGCCCACCAGCAGGTCCTCTTTGGGGGATACGGCGAGTTGCTCACCATCCGTCACGATTCGATCGACCGTAAATCTTTCATGCCCGGCGTCATCTTAGCCGTCAAAAAGGTAAGCTCCCGTCCGGGACTCGTCTTCGGACTGGAAAACTATTTATAAATAAAGAACCATGAGGAAAGGAAGTTTGTTATGACGAAAGAACCGGTAGTAGCGATTTTAGGTGCCACAGGTGCCGTAGGCCAAGAATTTATCCGCCTGATTGAAGAACGAAAATTCCCGTACAGCCAATTGAAGTTGTTGGCATCCCACCGTTCGGCTGGTAAGAAGCTGATGGTCAATGGGAAGGAATACACCGTTGAAGAAGCCAAGCCGGAATCCTTCGATGGAGTCGATATCGGACTCTTTGCCGGCGGCTCGGTCAGTAAAGAATTGGGACCGGAAGCGGCTAAGCGCGGCTGCGTCGTCATCGACAACTCCAGTACCTTCCGCATGGATCCCAACGTCCCCTTGGTCGTTCCCGAAGTCAATCCCGAAGACATTGCCCTTCACAAGGGCATCATTGCCAATCCGAACTGCTCGACGATTATCATGCTCATGGCCTTAAAGCCCATCCACGATCTGTCGCCGATCAAACGGATCATCGTCAGCACCTATCAGGCCGTTTCCGGTGCCGGAAAAGAAGGCCTCGACGAACTGCGTGAAGAAACGGAAGCCTTCCTTGCCGGTCGGGACATGGAACCGAAGATCCTGCCCAGCAAGAGCCTGCCGAAACACTATCCCATTGCCTTTAATCTGATTCCGCAAATCGACAAGTTTGTAGAAGACGATTATACCAAGGAAGAAATGAAGATGGTCAACGAAACGCACAAGATGCTTCACGATGACTCCATTGCCATTACGGCGACGACGGTCCGCGTTCCCGTCTTCCGCAGCCATGCTGAATCGATTTATGTGGAAACGGCCGATGAATTGACCGTCGATGCCGTTCGCAAGGCCATCGATGCCTTCCCGGGCGCTCAGGTTCAGGACGATCCGGCAGCGATGGAATACCCCATGCCTTTATTTACGTCGGAAAAATACGACTGCTACGTCGGCCGTATCCGCAAGGATTTATACAATCCCAAGGCGGTCAACCTCTGGGTTTCCGGCGATCAGATCCGCAAGGGCGCAGCCCTCAATGCCCTGCAGATTGCGGAATACATGCTGGATCACGACATGATTCACTGAGATCACGATGGGAGATGAATCTTTATGTTAACTTTTCCGAACATCATTATTGCCATGATAACGCCTTTCAACCAGGACGGTTCCGTCAACTATGAAGCCGCTGTCGAACTGGCCAAGAAGTATGCCGACGATGGTTCGGGCATCCTCCTCGGCGCTACGACCGGCGAAGGTGCCGTCATGACCGAAGATGAAAAGCTCAAGCTTTTTAAACTCGTTGCCGACGAATTGAAAGGCAAGACCCTGATCATGGGCAATGTCGGTACCAATAATACGATTGAATCCATTGCCATGGCCAAAAAGGCCGAAGCTACCGGTGTCGATCTCTTGTTGTGCATCGTACCGTATTACAATAAACCGAACCAGGATGGCTGTTATGCCCATTTTTCGGCCATTGCCAAGGCGACGTCGCTGCCGCTTTTCATCTACAACGTACCGGGCCGTACGGGCGGCAGCATCGAACCGGAAACGGTCTGTCGCTTAGCTCGTGACTATGACAACATCATCGGTCTCAAAGACGCCAGCGGCAACCTCGACTTTGCCGGCTACGTCGCAGCCAATGCCCCGGAAGGCTTCCACCTCTACAGCGGTGAAGACAATTTGACACTGCCCATCATCGCCGTCGGCGGGGAAGGCGTCATTACCGTTGCCGGCCACGTCATCGGCAAGGAAATGGACTCCATGATTCAGGCTTATAAAGACGGCGACGTCAAAAAGGCAGCCTCCCTTCATCAGAAGTACCTGCCCTTCATGAAAGGCGTCTTCTGCACCGTAAGCCCCGTTCCCATCAAGACCATGGTCAATATGCTCGGTTTTCCTGCCGGCCCCCTTCGCCTGCCCTTAGTCGAAGCTAACCCGGAAATCCGCGAAAAATGCAGCCAGTACCTGAAAGACATCGGAAAATTATAAAATCTATGAATCCCTTCGCTTCGTGCGGAGGGATTTTTTTGACGTTTTTTATTAAAAGAGGATATAAAAAAAGCTCACACAAAATGTGTGAGCTTTCTCTGTGGTGACCCGGTAGGGATTCGAACCCTAGACCTACTGATTCGTAGTCAGTCACTCTATCCAGCTGAGCTACCGAGTCATAAGCTTGTCGTTCCTGACGACTTATATATAATAACAAAAAATAGAGGATTTGTCAATGAAGTTTCGAAAAAAAGCCTCATGTTTTTGGAAGAACGCCGCAGCTTGGGAGAGCTCCACTGACTGAAAAGTCTGCGCGATTTCGTTGTCAGGCCGGGATTCAAAGCCTTATGACAGATGATCGGCGATGAGACGGGCAAATAATTCCATAGCAGGGCTGACCCACTTGCTGCTGTTGTAGCCGCAGACAGCGGAGATGCGGGCATCGGTCAATTCCGTTTCTATTTCTACTAATTGGCCGTTTTGTAATTCCTTTTCGACGGCAAAGGTTGGCAGGTACGAAATGCCGACGCTGCTTTTGACTAAATTTTTAATGGTCGGGATGCTCCACAGCTCAATGGTATGATCGAGGATGATGGACTTTCGCTGCAGGTATCTTTCGAAGATTTGACGAAAGACGCAGGTCGGTTCGTTGATGATGAAGGGCAGGGGAATCTTTTGATTGGGCGTGATAAAGTCAGCGTATTCCTTTTTGATGTCGGGCGAGGCGACCAAGGTCATGGGATAATTTCCAAAGGGCGACACGGTCAGATTGTCGCCAAAGCCGCCGACATTTTCATAGAACACGCCGAGGTCCAAGGTGCCGTCCAAGAGTTCGTTGCGGATGTCGTAGCAATTCATGGACTGCAAAAATAACTTGGCATGGGGTGCACGGTCGTGAAATTTTTTTAAAACCGGGGACAGCTTATAACAGAGCAGGGTTTCGCCGACGCCGATTCGTAAATTTCCCTTGTATTCAGACAAGTCATTTTCAAAACAGGTCAACTTTTCAACGGAGGTTAAGACGTCCGTTACATAAGGATATAACTGCTCGCCGGCCTTGGTTAACCTCATCCGCCGGCCCACCCGTTCAAACAGTTTTACCGATAATTCCTGCTCTAATTGACCGACTTGGAAGGTGATGGTCGATTGGGTGTAGTTGAGCTTTTCGGCCGCTTTGGTAAAGCCGCCTTGTTCAATGATCGTTTTAAAGGTCTGCAGGTATTTTAAGTCCATAGACACCTCATAACAGTTCAATATAAATGAAGTTAAAAATTAAAAACATCAATTTTATTTAATCATCTGTTGATGCTATACTAACAGAGAAAAATAAAACTGTCAATGAGGGAGTCCTATGAGTATCTTAAGAACGACACCAGACTTACAACAACATACGTCACTGTTTCAAAGTATCGTCCTTATCATCGCCGCCTGTATCGTCCATGGCGTGATGCAGGGCGTCCACGACAATTACGGCATTATGATGACCGGCCTCATTCCCTGCACCGGAATCGACTATGTATCGATCAGCTTTTGCATCGGCGTCGGCGCCTTGGTGTACGGTTTTGCCCAACCCTTTCTGGGAATCCTGGCTTTGAGAAAATCCCATTCCTTTGTCATCATGGTGGGCATCGTCTGTACCGTCATCGGATTGGTGGCGACGCCCTTTTGTACCAACACACTGACCCTGTTATTTTTCTTTGGGCTCTTACTGCCCTTTGGTACGACGGGCCTTTGCTTTGGCATCATCATGGGGGCTATCACGCCGATTCTGGGGGAAAAACGGGCCGCCGTCGTTTCGGGGCTCGTCCAGGCCAGTGCCGGTATCGGCGACGCCTTGATGTCGCCGGCCTTGAATCTGGCCATTTCACGGTTTGATATTGCCGTTGCCATGCAGGCCTTGACCGTTCCGTTCCTGCTGATGATTCCCATCGTCATCTGGATGCACTCTTTGCGCAAAGGCCTTTCCGGCAATGAAAAGGAGGGAAGCGAGGAGGCAGTTTCTAAAAACGTATCCTTGATTCCTATGCTGCGCTTTGCTTTGAAAGATCGGGATTACCGGTTGATCGTCATCGGTTTTGGCACCTGCGGCTTTAATATGTCGATCATTGAAAGTCATTTATTTTCACAGTATCTATCCTATGGCATCGACGGCAGTACGGCGTCGCTGACCTTAACCGTCTATGGCATTGCCACCATGATCGGCGCCGCCGGGACCGGTTTTCTCGGGGCTGTATTCAAAATGAAAAACGTCTTAGGCTGCGTCTATGCCATCCGGGTGGTCATCTCCTTGGCCTTTCTGTTTTTGCCCAAATCGGTGGCCTTCGCCTTTGCGGCGACAGCCTTATTGGGCCTTTCCGGAGATGCCACGGTACCGCCGACATCGGGCATCATCAGTAAAAAATTTGGCTCCCAAAACATGGCCGTCTTATATGGCTTTACCTTGATCGGCCATCAGGTCGGCGCCTTTTTCAGTGCCTATCTCGGCGGATTTTTTGTCGATATCGGCGTCGGTTACGGGCCTCTTTGGCTGGTCAACCTTTGCTTGGCGGCCATCGCTTCGACGGCCAGTTTCCGAATTCGAAATGAAAACGAAAGAATAGAATATAAGGGGGAATTTTAATGTATACGCTGGAACTTGCACAAGAGAGCGACGCTTCCTTGTGTTATGAAGTGATTGAAGCTGGAAGGGCTTTCCAAAAAGAGCAGGGCTTTGAACAATGGACCTCATCGTATCCCAACTTCGATACGATTGTCGAGGATATACAATGCCAAAAAGGTTATGTCATCAAAAACGATGGGGATATCATCGGCTATATGTGTATCGATTTTTCCGGTGAGCCGGCCTATGACGATATTAAAGGCGCCTGGAGACGCGATACGCCCTATGCCGTCATCCATCGCATGGCCTTCAGCCAAAAGGCCAGAGGAAAGGGGATTGCCGGTATCGCCTTTGATCTTATTGAAAGATTTTGTTTAGAACAAGGGGTGAGAAATATCCGCGTCGATACGGATTTTCCCAATAAGCGGATGCAGCACATTTTGGAAAAACAGGGCTTTGTCCACTGCGGCGTCATCGTCTTTCAAGGCGGTGAAAAACTGGCCTACGATAAACTGCTGTAAGGGGCGTTTGAGACTTTCAATCGGTCCGAACTCGTCGCAGCATCTGAAGACCGTTTGAAACGAAAACGCATACAAAAAGGACTTGTGAACACTCGGTTCACAAGTCCTTTATCGGTACGCGTATTTTCCAGAGTTATTTTTTCAGGTTCGGCGTGCAGTCGATGATGATCGTCCCCGACTGTTTCATAACCGTGAAGTTACCCTTCGTCGAGGAGAAGGCTTGTTCCAGCGTATCGCTGTGCCATTTCTGGACAGTCATGGTCGTACCGCCGATATCTTTCGACGAGGACGACTGTTTCTGAGCATCTTCCGGCAGGAGATCGCTGATATTCAGGTCTTCGCCGTCTTTTAAGGCAATGGTGACCGTAACGGCACGGCCGTTTTCAAAGACGACCTGGTAGCGGCCGTTATGGAAGACACGAATCGTATCGCCCTGGGAATAGGGATGGCCCCATTCGTCTTCCCAGGCTTTTTGCGTATCGCCGATGGTCGGCAAGGTGGCGACAGCCTTTTCTTTCGATTCCGTCTGGCTCTTGGTATCCTGATTGGATTTTGTATCCTTCGATTGCTGCTGCGTTTGGGTCTGTTCTTTTTGCTGGGAATCCGTCGGCACGGCGGTCGAGCATCCGGCCGTCAAAAGGGTACACAACATGAGGAACATGGCAAGATAACGTTTCATAATAAAAAACCTCCCGTTCATTAGCGGCGGCGGAGGTTGTCTCCGCCTTTATGGCGCTGTTTATGGCGCTTGCTTCGAGTCGTTTGATAGGTGCTGGCAGGTAACTTGTCGCGATAAGTCTTTTGCCGCTTCGGCGGGGTGCTGCTGGCTTTTACTTTGACTTGTCCCGTCAGGGTATATTTGGTGATCGTCGCCTGGATGTTGTGTTCAATCCGGCGGACCCAATCGACATCGGCACCGGTGGCAAACATGATGGACAGGCCTTCACTGCCGGCCCGGCCCGTGCGGCCGATGCGGTGGATGTAGTAATCGACGTCGTGGGGGACGTCGAAGTTAAAGACGTGAGTAATGCCTTCGATGTCAATGCCGCGGGCGGCGATGTCGGTGGCGACCAGAATCTGGGTCTTGGCCTTGGCAAAGTCGCGCAGGACCTGGTTGCGCCGGCCTTGGGACATATCGCCGTGGAGTTCGCCGATGTTGAAGCCCTTGGCAATCAGTTTTCCGGCTAAAAGAGAGGTACGCTCTTTCGTATTGCAGAAGACGATGGCAAGATAGGGATTCATCTCGGTCAGCATCTGGCATAATTTCGGCAGTTTCTGCTCTTCGGTCATCATGTAGATCCGCTGTTCGATGTTTTCAAGCGCTATGGTGTCGCCTTCGAGAATCTTCAGGACCAGGGGATTTTGCATGTGCTTTTTGGCCAGGCCCTTGATCTTATCGGGGACGGTAGCCGAGAAGAAGAGGAGCTGCCGGCGTTTCGGCGTCAGGCCGATGAGGGTATCGACGTCTTCGAGAAAGCCCGACTGCAGCATCTGGTCGGCTTCGTCGACGATGACCCGGCGGACGCCGCTGAGGTCGAGCGAGTTGCGGCGGCAGTGATCGAGGAGACGCCCCGGTGTGCCGATGATGACCTGCGGGTGGCGGTGCAGCTTCTGGAGCTGATTTTCGATAGTTTTGCCGCCGATGAGGCTTAAGACGTCGACGTCAAGGGCCGGAGTCAGATCGGCTGCTACGTCGGCGATTTGGCGGGCCAGTTCCCGCGTCGGTGCCAGGATGAGGACCTGTTCAGCGTGGACTTCGGTCCGGATCTGCTGCAGCGACGGCAAGAGGAAGGCCAGGGTCTTTCCCGTGCCGGTTTGAGCCTGAGCCAGTATATCCCGGCCTTTAAACAGGGCCGGGATGGCTTGTGATTGAACGGCCGTCGGTTCGTCGATTCCCTGCTTGTGGAGCAGTTCGGAAAGTTCAGACGTCAGGCCGAGAGATTGAAAATTTTTTGTCATATCGTGCCCTTTCTCTATAGAGTCTAACAAAGTGCTTACTAACTCTTATTATTACACAAAGCCCTTGTTTGCGCAAACTTTTCTTTCTTTTGGGGATATGGTATACTAAAGTGATTTCGTTTGCATTGTTTTAGGAGGTCTTGCATAAATGAGTTGGTGGCGCGATATTTTGCGGCAGTCTGTTTTCATGTGTATTTTCATCGTCCTCATCCCCATTGGAGCCTATACGATTCACAGCGGCTCCAGTGCCATTGTGGCCGTCGTCAGTTATCTCTTCCTGTCTCTCGTCGTCCCGACGGCCTATGTCGGCGCCGCAGATGCCGTCTTTGGCAGGGAACAGGGGCGAATCCGCCGCTGGGCCGTCGTCCTGGTCTGGCTGCTCCTGTTGGCCCTTACGGCTGCCGTTAAGGTCTATCTGGGCGAGTATTGGAAGGCAGCTCCCTTTTGGGAATGGCCGACGATCGGTCGTGACCTCGTCTTTATCGTCGCCATGTATGTTGAGATCAGCCTGATCATGCTGGTATCGTACGTCATATCCTCGTGGATGCCGACCCGAAAGGATGTGGGCTAATGAACGCGATATGGAAACAGAAGGGCCATGACTGGCTCATGGCTGTCCTTTGGGCCGCCTGCGGCATTGTGCCGATTCCCTTCGGGGCCTTTGCTTCGGGAAAGCCGTATATTGCGGCTTCGTCGGTCTTGATTTTTTTCGTCTTATCCTTTGCCGTCCCCTTGTGGCTCGGCTATCGCCGCCGCAAATTGGGACGATACGATGACTATGCGTCGGTAGGCGGGACCCTCTACGGCGGCGTCGTCGCCCTCATCATCGCCGTGGGCATTTTAAATGGTCTGACCGGATCCTTTCTTTGGCACTCCTATTGGGGAATGGTATTCTTGTTCACCCTGTGGATGCTGGTGACCATTGCCGTTCAATACGGGGCGGCCAAGGGCGTTGATTTTTGGCAGGCACGGCTGCGGAAGCACTGGTATTCCCAGTTTCTCGATCCCATCCTATTCAGCCTGCCCCTTCCTTGCGCGGTGCTAGGCATGTTCCTCTTCCCGGCTGTCAGCGATTCGTCGGCTTCGGTGAGCCTCTTCGTCGGCATCATGGCCATCATGGGTTTTTGTTTCTTAGCCATCAGCATCTTCGTCATCGCCACCTTTGCCTTCTATTTCTTCCCCTATAAGCGTTACGGCTACAGCCGAAAAGAAAAGGTCGTCCATCTCCTTTCCATCGTCGTCATGGTCCTCCTGTGGATCATGGTTCAAAATCTCCTGTTCAACAGTGATCTTCAGGTCTTCGGATATATCTTTAAGGCCATGCCCATCCTGCAGGACAATCTCCTGGTCTTCGTGACACCTTTCGTCCTGTCGTCCATCGTTATCATCGGCTGCGTAGCCCTGCGCAATGTCGTCGTTGAAACCTTATCCTGATAAAATGTAAGCCCTCGTTAACCGATTCGGTTAGCGAGGGCTTTTTTGCCTGGGAAAAGAGGAATAAAAAAGGAGGCCCTTGAGAGGTCTCCTTTTTGATCTGTTCATTTAATTTCGACGATGGTCTGCTTCATAATTGTGAAGCGGATGACGTAGACGAGCCAGCCCAGGAAGGCGGCGAAGCTGCCGCTGAGGAAGGTTGTTGCGTCGGTCGTTGTCAATGCATATACGCAGTAGATAATGGATACGCCTGCTAAGAAAATCGAAGTATTCCGATTGCAGACTTTATTGGGAATGTGTTCCTTGGTAAGGATCGTCGTCAAGGATCCGGCACAAAGGATGTAGGGGATGACGTTGGTGACGACGGCCAGGTTAGCCAACAGTTCGAACTGCGTGGCTAAGGTCGGGCTGATGGTCATCAAAGCGAGGAGGCTTTGCATCCCTAAGATGCAGAGCATGCCTTTGACGGGGACATCGGCACTGGTGACTTTGGCGAAAATCTTGGGGAACAAGCCGCGCTGGGCGCTGGTCTTGAAAACGCGGGCCAGGGTGAACTGCCACGACAAGAGGGAGCCTGCGCAGGAGAATACCATCAGGCCCATGACTACTTTGCCGGCGGTATCGCCGAGCATGTAGGAAAAGGCCAGGCCGAAGGGAGCGCTCGATGCCAAAATTTCGGCATTGGGAACGATTCCGGCGATGACATTCGTCGAAGCGACGTAGATGACAGCGACGCTGATGGTGCTGACGAAGGTCGCAATGGGAACGGATTTTTTCGGGTTTTCCACGGCGTCCATATTGACGGCTGCCGATTCAAGTCCCAAGAAAGACCACAACGTAAGGGCAATCGAATTTCCGACGGCATCGCCGAGACCCAGGTCATTGGGATTCCACGATGCAAGCCAGGTTGCCGGGCTGAACCAGTGCCAGCCGATAATAGAAATACCGAGAACGGGAATGATAGCGCCCCAGATGGTGATGGCACTCAGCTTGCCCGAATACCGGGAACCGCTGAAGTTGAGGGCCGCTGCAATCCACAATAAAGCGATCGTATATAGACACGTCTGAATCGGCGTAAAGGTTGTTCCAAGGAAACCGGCGCCGTAACCGACTGCCGTGATGGCAATGGCGACGTTTGCAATTACGATGGATACGGAGTAGGCGTAATTTGCCATAAAATGTCCTATTCGCCCGAAGGCGTATTCGGAGTAACCACCCATACCGCCCGGCTTCGTTGTAAACATGCCACATCGGGCAAAGGCCATGGCGAGGGCTAAAGAGCCAAGTGAGGTAATAATCCAAGAAATGATTGAAATAGTACCGACTTCGGCAAGCTTGGTCGGCAGCATGATGATACCGGCTCCAAGCATGTTGGCAGCAGTGACGAAGGTCAGCTGGACAACAGACATTTTACGACATGTAGTTTTCATTATCAGTCCTTCTTTCGTTTAGAATGCGTATATGGCTAGAAATTTTTAGCAAGTTAATTCTATCATTTTTACAGGGAAAATTAAATAGTTTTTTGAAAAATGCTATATGCATTTAGGGCCCTTTTGATGTCGATTATTCTAAATCTGTATAGAAAATTTTACACAAGGTGATAAGGGCCGGGAAGCCAGGTTTCATCAGCCTTCCCAAGGGGGTGAAAAAATGGATTTTCAAGGAAAATGAGACGAAATCGAGCCTTTAAAATGGCCTCTGTAAAGGGCGATTCGGGAAGGTCCGGGTTCTGACTTTTTTCCTTTTGAAGCGTTGGTTCTTTTTCAAAGAACGAAAATTCACCGAATATATCCAGATTTAAAGGCAGGACAGCATCTGTCCTCGGCCTTACACGGAAGGGCCGCACCCGGGCCGAAAGGGGAGGGAATCTTCCTCCGAAACATCGCTGGCCTCGCCTCTAAAAGGACGAAAAAAGAGGATTCATCTTTGAGCAAGCCTCAGAACAAAAAGCCAGTAAAAATGAATCCTCTTTGCGACTGGATAAGTATATCAATATTAGGGGCTGACGTCAATAAGAAAAGGGGCGTTTTGAGGTAAAAAATCAGTTTTTTTTTGGCCTGAAAAAACACGCTAAAAAAGAGTCCCGCACCATAAGCATGCGAGACTCTTTGCAGTTGTTACAAGGGTGATTAGTCGATGTTTTCGACGATGCAGGCCGTACCCTGGCCGCCGCCGATGCACAGCGTAGCCAAACCGTATTTGCCGCCGACTTCTTTCAAGCCGTAGAGCAAGGTTACGAGGATACGGGCACCCGATGCACCGATCGGATGGCCGAGGGCGATAGCACCGCCGTGGATGTTGACTTTATCCATATCAAAGCCGAGTTCGCGGCAGCAGTATACAGCCTGAGCTGCGAATGCTTCGTTAGCTTCGACGAGGTCCAGGTCTTTGACTTCGAGGCCGGCTTTAGCCAAGGCTTTGCGGGACGAAGGAACCGGGCCGGTACCCATGATGGTCGGATCGACACCAGCCGATGCATAGCTTACGATTTTAGCCATCGGTTTGAGGCCGAGTTCTTTGGCTTTGTCAGCGGACATGACGACGAAAGCAGCAGCGCCGTCGTTGATGCCGGAAGCGTTACCAGCCGTTACCGTACCGCCTTTTTTGAAGGCCGGTTTTAATTTAGCGAGGCTTTCCATGGTCGTGCCTTCGCGGGGGAATTCGTCCGTGTCGATGACGACGTCTTTTTTACGCTGATGAACCGTAACCGGAACGATCTGGGATTTGAAAGCACCGCTCTTAATAGCTTCGCAGGCTTTTACCTGAGAACGAACGCCCATTTCGTCCTGATCTTCACGGGTAACGCCGAATTTTTCAGCGACGTTTTCAGCCGTGATGCCCATGTGGTAGTCGTTGAAAGCATCCCACAAGCCGTCTTTGATCATGGTATCGACGAGGACGCCGTTGCCCATGCGGTAGCCATAACGGCCCTTAGGAACAGCAAACGGTGCCATGGACATGTTTTCCATGCCGCCAGCTACGATGACGTCAGCGTCACCGGCTTTGATCATCTGAGCTGCCAAGGATACGCAGCGAAGACCGGAACCGCAGACTTTATTGACCGTAAGAGCCGGAACTTCGATCGGCATGCCGGCTTTGATCATAGCCTGACGAGCCGGGTTCTGACCCTGAGCAGCCTGAAGGACGTTGCCCATGACGACTTCGTCGACGTCTTTGCCTTCGATGCCAGCGCGTTTGAGGGCTTCTGCAATGACGACAGCGCCTAATTCAACTGCCGGGGTATCTTTGAAACCGCCGCCGAATTTGCCGATAGCTGTACGGCAAGCACTTACGATAACTACTTCTTTCATTCAAATCACTCCTTGAGATTTTTTTACGTATGAAATAGATGGGACGCATCGGTATGAGAAAAATGCGCCGCGAAAAGCATCATCATAATGATGATACCAGATAGTGATATCATACACCTTACAAAAGGAAATGTATAGATCACGTTCAGAAAATTACGTAGTCTATACATTTAGGTGCTTACTATTTAGGGAATAGTGGGGTAAAAACTTACAGGCGTTCTACGACGATAGCCGTGCCCTGGCCGCCGCCGATGCAAAGAGCAGCAAGACCATAGCGGCCGTTGATTTCCGGTTCAGCCATAGCGTAGAGCAAGGTGACGATAATACGAGCGCCGGAGCATCCGATCGGATGGCCGAGAGCGATAGCGCCGCCGTGGATGTTGACTTTATCCATATTGAGGCCGAGTTCGCGGCAGCAGTATACGGACTGAGCTGCGAAAGCTTCGTTCAATTCGATGAGGTCCATCTGGTCGACGGTCATGCCGGTTTTCTTCATGACTTTGCGAACAGCCGGAACAGGGCCGATACCCATGATAGCCGGTTCTACGCCAGCCGAAGCCCAGTCGATGATGCGAGCCAGCGGTTTGATGCCGAGTTCTTTCGCTTTGTCAGCGGACATGATGACAACAGCAGCTGCGCCGTCGTTGATGCCCGATGCGTTACCAGCCGTAACCGTGCCGTCTTTAATGAAGGCCGGGCGGAGTTTTGCGAGCATATCCATGGTGCAGTCCGGACGGATGAATTCGTCTTTGTCGATAACGACGTCGCCTTTTCTCTTATGAACCGTAACCGGTACGATCTGGCTGTCGAATTTGCCTTCCTGCTGTGCTTTGTAAGCATACTGCTGGGAACGAAGAGCCAATTTATCCTGGTCTTCACGAGTTACGCCAAAGCGGCTGGCAACGTTTTCAGCCGTTACGCCCATATGATAATTGTTTTCCGTGCAGATCAGGCCGTCACGAAGAAGAAGGTCTTCGAGGACGCCGTTACCCATGCGATAGCCGCGGCGGCCTTTTGCGATGGAGTACGGAGCGTTGGACATGGATTCCATACCGCCAGCAACGATGATGTCAGCGTCGCCGAGTTTGATCTGCTGCGAAGCCAAGGAGATGGCGCGCATGCCGGAACCACAGAGTTTATTCAATGTGAAAGCTGGAACTTCCTGGGGAATACCCGAGTGAAGGGCAACCTGACGGGCTGTGTTTTCACCGCAACCGGCTTGGAGTACATGGCCCATGATGACTTCGTCAATCTGATCGACAGGAACACCGGCGCGTTTGATTGCTTCAGTAACCGCAGCAATACCGAGGTCTACAGCGGTAATGTCTGCGAATTGGCCATTGAAGCTGCCGATGGCCGTACGGCAAGCACTTACGATAACAGCATCTCTCATTAGAAAAACCATCCTTTCTGATGTGAAACAAAGTATAGAATAATATAGTATATAGCCTTAATTGACGGAGCCGCCGCTTACGCAGCTCCTTGGGGGTTACGTTGAAATGAAGAATTTGAGTTCTAAATTTCACAATCTCCATGTCTATATAGTACATTTTTTCACAAGTAAATGCAAGAGGAAAATGGATTTTTGCTGTGCCGAATAATCATGATAAAGTAAGAGACAGCTAAAAGAAGAATGAACACCCCGAATAGTTTGGGATACATATCATTTTGAGAAAAAAGACTTCGCGTCAACCTTTTTCAAGAGACGGATTTTTTGATGACTTCCTATTAAGGTTATATATTATATATAATATATAACCTTAATAGGTTCTTCGTGCTGGGGGAGTGAAAAGACTGGGGCGGGCTGTATTCGATATATCTTAT
Organism: Megasphaera sp. MJR8396C; assembly: GCF_001546855.1. GTDB lineage: Bacteria > Bacillota > Negativicutes > Veillonellales > Megasphaeraceae > Megasphaera. The sequence continues at coordinate 31,773 of NZ_KQ958188.1, forward strand.
ATTATATAGTATAAGAGGCCTGGTGAACCGGAAGGCCACCAAGCCTCAATGAATCATAATGGATTATGGAAGAAAAAAGACAACTAAAAAAGCGACTCCACAAATTGTGAGGTCGCTTTTTCAGGCATTACAGTCGGACATATTAAAGAAGGTGTGCAATGAAGCTGTACGAAAGCAAAGCACCCATGGAAATAATGATTTTTGCATTTGCACTTAAGTTCATAGTTCTCCCTCATTTCTTCTGTATAATATGCCAGCCTAATATTTTAAGTTGTTGCTGGATAATGACCGGCTGGTGTTTGATCTCTTTATCTATAAATATAATAACGCGTGATTAAAATAAAATCAATAGCTGAAAAATGCAATTGATGGGGGTCAATATAACCTGGATGCAAAATAAAGGGCGTAAAATACAGATTATCAAGCAAAATACGGTGAAATATTTTCGCGCATTAGGCGAAATAATCGTTTTTCAAGAAAAAATAAATCAAGAAAAAAGTGAATAAAATGATTATTTATTCAAAACCGAAAAATGTTAAATTTTATGTTTAAATAAAGGCACGACTTAAAAAATAAAATAGGATGACCGTGAGATAAGTATTGGCAGGATCATAAAGAATGTTCTATAATGAATATAAAAGAAAAAGGCCGCCATCCCCGGGTCAGATACCCTTGGATTGGCGCTCATGTTAATGATTATATTAGGAGGAATACGATGGGATTTTTCGACGCGTTTTTTAAAGAGCAGCAGCGCACGAAGAGTGAAGAAATTTATGACCGTGCCCTGCAGATCTTTAATTCACCCCAGCTGCAAAATGAGGCCTTGTCAAAAGATCTCTCCCGGGAGGTGCTCCAGGGCGAAGACTGCGATCAGGTGAGCGGGGCTTACGGCCGATTTGGCCATGATCTGACCAATCCCATTCCCGTTAACGGGCCGAGTGGAGAATTCGTTTATTTGTCGCGCCTGCGCCTGCGGCGGACGGGGTCGATGGTCTTTTTCCATCAGGTCGGACAGATCGGGCGCATCCATGTATTTGAACTGACCAACGTCAGCGGGCAGTTTGCCGATCGGCTCTACGTCGACATGTATCATCCCCGCTGTTCCCGCCTCTATCCCGAAGGCTATACCCTCGAACGGGAAGCCGTCTTTCCCCGGGGCGTGACGACGACCGTCGCTGATTTCCCCAAGGGACTCTATAAGGCCATTAAGAAGGAAGCCAAACTTCGTCTTGGCATCGATGTAGCCGAACAGGAAAGTGACCGCATTGACGCCGCGGCGGCTCAAGAATCCCTTTCGGCGCTTCCGGCAAAATCTATGACGGCGGCACCGGTCGAACCATTGAAATAAGGCTGATCTATGGTATAATTACTACCAGATTACAATGTTATCATACTAGGAGGGTCACTGATGAGAGAGTTACCGAAAGCGCATGAAACGTGGCGCCATTTTAAAAACAATACTTATGAAATCATTACGCTTGCCGAACACACCGAAACCGGTGAAAAGTTCGTTATCTACAAAGCCCTGCACGATACGATGAAAACCTATGCCCGCCCGTTGAAAGATTTCATGAGCGAAGTGGACAAAGAAAAATATCCTCGTTCGGAACAGGATTATCGTTTCGTTAAGATTAAATAATCTTGACAGTTTCGGAAAGTGCTGATATAATATAGAACGTTGAAAATAAAGCAGAAGCTATCCGCTTCTCACCTTACAAGACGATGGTGTCACTAGGGTCTATGACGGAAACGTAGAGCGGATAGTCATGCTATCCGTTCTTTTTTTATTCGGAGGTGAAAGACAATTAGTAAGGAATTACGTATCAACGATCAAATCAGAGCCCGTGAAGTACGCGTGGTCAGTGATTCTAACGAACAGCTCGGTGTCATGTCTCTTCGTTCTGCCCGTCAGATTGCGGAAGAACGGCGTTTGGACTTAGTAGAAGTCGCACCGAATGGCAAACCGCCTGTCTGCCGTATCATGAATTACGGAAAATACCGTTATGAACAGCAGAAGCGTGAAAAGGAAGCTAAGAAAAAACAGAAGGTCTTGACATTGAAAGAAGTAAAACTTCGTCCCAATATCGAAGATCATGACTTCTACGTTAAAATGAAAGCTGCGCAGCGTTTCCTGGGTGAAGGCAGCAAAGTAAAGGTCACCATCATGTTCCGCGGCCGTGAAATGAGCCATCCGGAACTGGGCCGTGATTTGCTGGTTCGATTCGCTGATGAATTGAAAGACACCGCCCATGTAGAAAAAGAACCTAAAATTGAAGGCAGAAACATGACCATGGTCATTGCTGTCAACAAAAAGTAACAGGAGGACAATTATTATGCCGAAAATCAAAACCCGCCGTGCCGCGGCAAAACGCTTTAAATCAACTGCTACAGGTAAGATCAAACGCATGAAACCGTACAAGAGCCATATCTTGGAAAGCAAAACTGCAAAACGGAAACGTAACCTGAGAAAAGCTGCACTCGTATCGCAGTCCATGACCGATGTCGTTCGCAAGATGTGCCCGTTCATCTAATCACAGACAGTAAATTTTTTGACATAGATTCGGAGGAATAGACTAATGGCAAGAATCAAAGTTGGCGTTACAGCACACGCTCGTCATAAAAAAATCTTAAAAATGGCTAAAGGCTATCGCGGTACCCGCAGCCGTCTCTTCAAAAAAGCTAACGAAAGCGTCATGAAAGCGCTCTACTACGCTCGTCGTGACCGTCGTGCCAAGAAACGCGAATTCCGTAAATTGTGGATCGCTCGTATCAACGCAGCTACCCGTGCAAACGGCCTCAGCTACAGCCGTTTCATCTATGGTCTGACCAAAGCCGGTGTCATCGTAAACCGCAAAATGTTGGCTGACCTCGCTGTCAATGATGCTGCTGCCTTCACGAAACTCGTTGAAGTTGCAAAAGCTCAGTAATATCGCTGAAAATAGGATGACGACAAACATCGATTTTGCCGTCATCCTATTTTTTATGCTCTTTTGCAGGCCGCTGCAAGTTCCGGCCCTAAAGGCTGGTCTTCTCGCGGGGAAACAGGTACAATATAGATAGCTATAAGAAAGTGCAAGGAGGAACTACGATGGAAGATATAAGAACATTGGCTGTACAGTATCATAAGGAAGGCAATAACTGTGCCGAAACGGTGGTCAAGGTCTGTAATGACCGCTTGGCCCTGCATCTGCCCGATGAAACGCTGCGCATGGTGTCGGTCTTAGGCGGCGGTGTCGCCGGTTCCGGCTGTCTTTGCGGGGCCTTGAACGGGGCCTGTCTGGTTTTGGGGAGCCTCGTCGGCCGGACACAGCCTGACGAAAAGACGAAAGCGGAAATCAATCAGCCCGTTCGCGAATTTCAGCAAATTTGGAGCGATCGCTTCAAAGCCACCTGCTGTCGTGTGCTCAAGAGCCCAGCCAACGGCGGCCCCGTTTCCTGCGAAACCTTGATGGCCGATACGGCAGTCATGCTGATCGACTTTATCCGCGATAAGAAACTGGCCTAGGCCTTTTCGGACCGTGGCCCTCGCCAGATAAGGACGCCCCTTTTTCTTGACTTTTTTGTTGGATATGGTACAATAAACAAGTCGGGTCAACGGGGCGTGGCGCAGTTTGGTAGCGCGCTTGGTTCGGGACTAAGAGGTCGCAGGTTCAAATCCTGTCGCCCCGACCAAATTTTACATATCCGTATCTATCCCGAAGATACAGCTAAGGATATGTAGACGCGGAGAGCTGTCCGAGTGGCTGAAGGAGCATGATTGGAAATCATGTATAGGGCGAACGCTCTATCGTGGGTTCAAATCCCACGCTCTCCGCCATACGACGCAGTAAGAGACTGTCACATGGATATCATGGACAGTCTTTTTTTGTTGCCCAAAAGGGCAAAAGGGCACGAAAACGCTGTTCACAGCCTTTCTTTTATGATACAATAATAAACCATAACAGAGGGAAAGAAGGCTTATGATGAGTACAATCAAAGGGGAGGTGGCAGCTTTTATCGCTGACCATCAAGTGGATAATTTTGTGATGACGCCGGTGACGATGCGGGAAATATCGCTGCGGACGGCGCAGGAACAGATGCTGCCCAAAGTCGAAATGGAAAGGATCGTCGACGGCGTCCTTGAGGGCTGCCCGGTCTATCCCGTGCCGGTTCGGGTTTACATCCCCGATACGAGTCGGCCCCTGCCGGTTTTGATCTACTACCATGGCGGCGGTTTTGTCATCGATACGGTCTCGGTCTATGATCCCGTCTGCCGCCGCATTGCCAAGGCGACGGACCATATCGTCATCTCTCCGGAATACCGCCTGGCTCCGGAAAATCCTTACCCTGCAGCCTATGACGATGCCCTGGCCGTGGCCCAAAACGCCCTTGCCTTTTTGACGGCTAAGGGGATTGCTTATGAAAAGGATGTGACCTTGTGCGGCGACAGTGCCGGCGGCTGTATGGCCGCTTTTGTCAGCCAAAGATTGCAGCATGACAAAGACTTTCCCTTGCGTCATCAGATTTTGATCTATCCTCTCCTCGATTTTACCGGATCCTTTCCATCGTGCCGGGAAAATTGCTGTCCGGCAACGGGCTTTACGGCGGCCAAGATGGAATGGTACTTCAACCAGTTTTTCCGTGGCCGTGACGAAAAAAGGGCGGCATCGCCCCTTTTTGGCCCGTTATCGCCTTCGATGCCGGCGACCTTTGTCATTACGACGTCCTTTTGCCCCTTTCATGACGAAGGACTCGACTATATTCGCCGTCTGAAGGCTCTCGGTGTCCGGGCCGAGACCTATAATTACGACAATATGGTTCACTCGTACCTCAACTTTGAAAAGATTTGTACGGAGGAAATCGACGACACCTATCAGCGCATGGCTAAGTTTTTGCATGATTGAAGAGAATTGCTTATAATAGAAAGAAAAAAGTCTGCTTGTGTATACGGAAAGGATGTGCCATTTATGAAAAAACGCCTTTGCCCGGAATGTGGTAAATGGGTCGAAGTGGACGGGGAATTTTGTCCTTTTTGTGGAGCGAAACTCCCTAAGATGGATGAAGATGAACCGATTATTGGCGAAGAAACGGGGACTGAGACCTTTGATCACGGACGGGTAACCGCCGAGGAACCGACGATCGATGAAGAAACAGGGACCGAGACCTTCGATCACGAACGGGTAGAATCTATGGAACACCCCGATGCGATGGATGGCGATGACTTGCCGCCCGTCGTACCGCCCGATCGACCGACACCGCCGCCGTTTCAGGAAAAGCCTTTTTATGCCCGCCACGGCAAGGCCATCGTGGGCGTCATCCTGGCCTTAGTCGTCATCATTGCCGGTGTTGTCGGCATGTATTTTTACGGGGCCCATCAAGATGACTATACGAAAGATACCGTTGCCCTCTCGCAGCAGCTGGCGACGGAAAATGAGTCCGTCACCGATGCCGCTAAGTTCCTCAGTCAAGAAGGGCAGGGGAAGGGTACCGATTCGCTGATCAAGACCTTGGAGACCAGCCGGGGCAACGTGGAAAAAATAGCCAAGAGTTACAACCCGCAGAAGATTCCCGACCAGTACGCCAGTGATGACCAGGCGATTCGCGAAGTCATGCGCAATCAGATCGCCCTCTACGATAAGGCCATTGCCATTGCCAAGGCGCCGAACGATGCGGCCGTTAACGACAAACTGAATGAGATGCTCACCCAGTCTCAGAATGCCAAGAAAATCGCCCGCACCATCCAAATCCCGGGGGCTGACTTTACAGCTGCCGTCGACGATGATGCTGCCGTTTCCTATCTTGAAAAATACGTCAACAAAGTCAAGAAGGATGAGGAAGAAAAGAAGGCCAAGGCCAATCCGGACAAGCAGATCCTTTCTTCCTATGCCAGCAGTAAAGACCTCTTCAATGACGATATCAATAAGCTCACCGATGATGTCAACAACTATTTAAAGGATCACAAGGATTTCAAAGACAGCCGGGAATTTAACAACCGAGCCAATACCTTGTACCTTCAGATTTCCAAGACCCGAAATCAGCTGGAAAATGATTCGTCCATCGAAAATACGGCCATGAAGTACAAGCTCGATGCCTTGTTTAAGGCCCAGCAGGACCGACTCCGCGGCCTCTATGACGGTGTCAGCTCTAGTCAAAAAGGCGAAGACTACCGTCCGGGCTTCCAGCGCGGCCAGGCAGCGACCGACCGTTACGACAAATTGAATAGCGAATGGAACAGCCTGTAAGACTTGTTTCCTAACAAAAGAAAGGTTCAGCGACACGATGAACTGCTACCCGTCAAGTAGACACTCAA
>NZ_KQ958189.1:0-30868 GCF_001546855.1 Megasphaera sp. MJR8396C
GGTGCTCTACCACTGAGCTACTTCCGCATGAACGTTGACAGCGATCACCGAAACGGCGACGTTTGTCGGCACCCTTTGTAAATATTTTTTACAAATCACAAGTGCTTAATCATCTTACCACAGAGTATAGCAATTGTCAAGATTTTTTAGAAATGAAAATCTGAAGCCCTTGCAAAGGCCGCCAAGAAAGGCGGTCTTTGCAGGAATCCTCAGAAAGTTTCCATATTACAGAGCCGATGCTTCACCGATAAATCCGCGCAGTACATTAGGCGTCGCCAGGTTCTTGGTGCCGGCGCCATAGGCTACGGTATGGTAGATGAAATCAGTCGGTCGCTTCCCGGCATGAGCCAGGACTTTGACCAAGGCGGCTCCCGTCGGCGTAACCAATTCTCCCTTAATATCCGTCGAATACCAGGGAATTCCGGCCAAAAGTTCTGCCGTTGCCGGGGCCGGTACGGGCATAATGCCGTGAGCACAGCGGACGAAGCCGCTTCCAGCATGAAGGGGCGACGTGCTGACCTGTTCGATGCCCAAGTAGTTCAGACACCAAACGGTACCGACGATATCCAGGATGCAGTCGATGGCACCGACTTCATGGAAGTGGATGTCTTCGACAGGTACCCCATGCACCTTGGCCTCGGCTTCGGCCAAAGCCTGAAAGACGGCCAGACTCTTGGTCTTGATATCGTCTGCCAGGGGAGAGCCTTCGATGATCTGCGTAATGTCGGCCAGACCGCGATGCTGGTGATGATGGTGGTGACCGGTCATGTCGACGAGGTGCCCCGATGCCGCCCCATGGTCATGGTGATCGTGATGGTCATGATCATGGTCGTGATGATCGTGGTCATGGTGGTCATGATCATGATGGGCGTCGTGCCCTTCTTTTTCCGAATCTAAGAGCACATTATAGTAAACAGCCTGTACGCCGCCCTTATTTTCACTGCGGCACAGGAGTTCATAGCCCGTAAGCTGCAAAGAAGCCATGGCCTTTTGAAAGGCTTCAAAAGGGACGCCGGCCTGGATGAGCATGCCGACGAACATGTTGCCGCTGATACCTGAAAAACAGTCGAGATGTAAGGTTTTCATAGCGAAACTCCTTATTTTAAATTATCGTTCATCATTTGAACTGCCGCATCGAGCATGGTCAGTCCCATAGCCGAACCCATCCCCTGGTCGAGGTTCTGTTCGAGTTCGACGAAAGGTTTGAGTCCCAATTTCTTCATCTGCATCTGATGGACCGGTTCTTGATATTGGGCTGACGGGCAGACATAGTCATCGACCGTCGGGCACAAGGCGCGGGCCAAGAGGACGGCCGCCCCGGTCACGGCGTTATCAAAGACGACGAGCATATGGCAGCGAGCTGCCGACAAGATGCAGCCGACCATGGCCGCAATGTCCGGGGACCCGGCACGGCGCAGCAAATCCAAGGGATCTTTCGGATCGAAATTCATGTCCTCGATGACCCGTTTCAACGAATCCAGCTTTTGGCCGGACGTCATGGTCGCCGGAAGGTCTTCCAACTGGCCACGGAAAAAGGCCGCCGTTACGATAAAGGCCGTGAGCAGTGCCCGTTCACCGAGATTGCCAAGACCGATGGCCGTATAGCCTTCTTCAGCCAGGTTCTCACCAAGCTGCAGGCCGCTGAACAGGGCATCCATCATTTCATCTTCACTCATGGCGTCCCGGCGGGCCCAAAAATGGCTGCCGTGCATGACTTTCAGATTCTGGACGCCTTGTGATTCAGCCAGGTCTTCTTCTAAGCCCATGTCGAGGAGCATGACGCCGGCTCCGATGCGGTGGGCGACCTTGTTGATGGCGCCTTTTCCGCCGGCGATTTCCAAGGCATCGGCCTTACTGGTCTTGCCCTGGGTCTTATTTTCCCCACCGTCGACAGCATGATCGGCCGCAAAGATAGCGATGGCTTTCTGCAGCTTTTCCGGATGAAGGGTCTGCTGCACGCCGGCGATGCGTCCCGCCAGATAAGATAATTTGCTGTCCTGCCGGATCGTCAGGCTGGCCAGGCGCTGGTAGCACTCAGCCGCCTTGGCCAAATCCATCGGTTCAATGGCATTTATAATTTGTTCTAATACGGGATCCATACTTCCTCCATAAAAGACAGTCATCGTCTCACCATGCCGGAGTATCTCCTATGACAAACGATGTGTATATATTAAATATTTCTTTATAATGACTTACCGAATTCATCGGTGTCGAGGATGGCTTTTTTGAAAGCTTCCTTCGTCATCGGCGTCGGAACGCAGGTCCATTCACGAAGGGCCGGTGCGGCATCGACGACGGCGTCGATTTCATCAGCCTTGATATCTAAGGCGGCCAGGGTCGTCGGGTAGTTGCATTTCTTATAGAAGGCAGCCACTTTATCCCGCAGTTCGAACTGCTTATCGTAGGTCAAGAGGACCAAGACGCCGAAGGAAACCGTTTCGCCGTGAAGATGGCCTTCGACGACCTGAGGAAGGACGGTCGAAGCATTGTAGAACATGTGCGCCAAGGACGAATTGTAGTAGTATTCTTCGCCGCCCGTCGTGCAGTTAGAGACAAGACCGGTGCTGATAACGATGTCCAATACGACCTGCTGCAGTTCATAGGTGATCTGGTTGGCCTTGAAGTCTGCCAGTGCCTTTTCGCCGTACTGCAGGAGCGGTTCGGTACAGGTCTTACCGATAGCCCGGCCCAAGAGGACGGTGTGGAAGTGTTCCGCAGCCCGACTGGCAAGTTCCGATTCACATTCCTTGCTCATGGCATCGCCAATGCCGGCCCAGAAGAATTTAAACGGCGAATCGGCGATGACTGCCATATTGATGAAGGTGTGAACCGGCGGCTGGTCGAGATAATAGTAGCCGGCAAAGGACTTGTCTTCTTTATACATAACCGAAATAGCCGTCGACGGAGCGCAATTCGATGCCAGCGTCGGGAAAGCAAAGAAAGCCTTATCGGCTTTATCGGCAACGACTTTGCCCGTATCGATGGCCCGGCCACCGCCGACGCCAAAGACGAGGTCCGCGTCTTGAACGGCTTTTTCCTTCAACAGGCGGTCGACGTGTTCAAAGGTGGCATCGTCGCCGTACCAAAGGACGTCGAGGACTTCGAGATCCGTCTTGGCAATGGCATCGAGGAGCGGCTGCTTCGCCTTGGACAGAGCCGTCTTACCGCCGATGATGACGACTTTCTTCCCGAAGTGTTTAGTAATCTTACCGATGGCATCATAAGCGTGAACACCGATGGTAAAGGCCGGAAGGACCAGGGTATATTCAGATTTAGACATTCTAAAACCTCCTATATTATATGATAATAAGTTCAAAAACTATGGTTATTATAGCATTGTCCTTTGCTTATGAAAAGCCCGCCTCAATGGGCCCGCTTGCTTCGTAATACATATGAAAAATATATATGTAGGTTTCGTTACAAATCACTTTTAGTAATTTTAATCAATATATAGATATCTACATCTTATAAAAATCAATATATGGTATAAAAAGTCCAAACATACGTTATCGTAATTTCATTATGTCTTTTGGGTTATAAGGAATGGTTTTCTATTCCCAAGGCGAATCTTGTTTTTTAATCCAAAAGGATATATAATGAGGTAGCTACGAAAATAGCAAAAAATTTCAATGTGCCATTTACTTTTTTCCAAACTCATCTAATTGGCATTATTTTGCTTTATAAGGATAAAGATATAGGCACACCACATCCAAAGGAGGTTCTTTCTGTATGAACGGTTTATATCTCGTCATTATTTCTGCCCTCGTATTCGTACTGGCATACCGTTTTTACGGCGCTTTCATCGCCGCCAAGGTATTGACCTTGAACCAGTACAAAGTTACGCCGGCCTTCCGTTTTGAAGACGGTCACGACTACGTTCCGACGAACAAATACGTCGTATTCGGTCATCATTTCGCAGCCATCGCCGGTGCCGGTCCGCTGGTCGGTCCGGTCATTGCCGCCCAGTTCGGTTATCTGCCCGGTGCCTTGTGGATTCTCATCGGCGGGGTCCTCGCCGGTGCCGTCCATGACATGGTCATCCTCTTCTGCTCCATGCGTTACGACGGCAAGTCCATTGCCGAAATCGCCAAAGCACAGATCGGTGACAAAACAGGTTTGGCAACATCCTTTGCCGTCTTGTTCCTCAACATCCTCTGTATGGCCGGCATGGCCGTCGTCATCGCCAACGCCCTGCACGACAGCCCCTGGGGTACGTTCACCATCGGCATGACCATTCCTATCGCCATCTTCGTCGGCATCTACATGCAGTTCCTGCGCCCCGGCAAAATCAAAGAAGGTACCATCATCGGTGTCGTCTTGACCCTGCTTGCCGTCGTCGCCGGCCCGGCCGTCCAGGCTTCGCCGACCTTGGCTCCCCTCTTTACCATTAATGCTACAGGCATTTCCGTCGCCCTCATCATTTACGGCTTCATCGCAGCTGCCCTTCCGGTTTGGCTGCTCCTGGCACCGCGTGATTACCTTTCGACGTACATGAAGATCGGTACCATCGGTGCCTTGGCCCTCGGTATCATCATCGTTGGCCCTAACATCCAGATGCCGGCTATGACTCAGTTCACCGCCGGCGGCGGCCCGGTCATCACCGGTGCTGTCCTCCCGTACATCTTCGTTACCATCGCCTGCGGCGCTATCTCCGGTTTCCACTGCATGATCGCAACCGGTACGACGCCGAAAATGCTGATGAACGAACGCTCGGTCCTGCCCGTCGGCTACGGCGCCATGGTTACGGAATCCTTCGTCGCCATGATGGCCCTCATTGCTGCCTGCTCCTTGGTACCGAATGATTACTTTGCCATCAACTCTTCTGCCGCTCATTTCCAGGCTCTCGGCATCCAGGTCGTCGACCTGCCGCACCTGAGCAACATGGTCGGTGAAGACGTCGCCCATCGTCCGGGCGGTGCCGTTTCCCTGGCTGTCGGCATGGCTTATATCTTCTCGAACCTGCCGGGCCTCGATCACCTCATGAACTACTGGTACCACTTCTGCATCATGTTTGAAGCTTTGTTCATCATGACCATCATCGATGCCGGTACTCGTGTCGGCCGTTATATGCTCCAGGAACTCGTCGGCCGCGTATGGCCTAAGTTCGGCGATCCGAACTGGAAACCCGGTGCCATCATCGCTTCGGCTTTGATCTGCGGCGCATGGGGTTATCTGGTCCTCAACGGCAACCTGTCCACCATCTGGCCGATCTTCGGCGTATCGAACCAGCTCTTGGCTATCATCGCCCTTTCGATTTCGTCGGTTGTCCTCTGCTCCATGGGCAAGGCTCGCTACCTCTGGGTAACGGCGATCCCCTGGGCTTTCCTGATGGTCATGATCTTCTGGGCTGACTACCTCAACATCTTCGAAATTTACCTGCCGAAGGGTGAATGGACGATGTTCACCGTTTCCATCATCATGGCCCTGTTGGTCATCATCGTCGCTGTCGGCGCCGTCCGCAAGTGCATCTACCTGGCAAAGACGGTACCTGCCAACTACGATACCTCGGAAATCGTTGAATCCGAAGAATTGAAACACCTGCAAGAATTGGTTAAGACCGATAAAGCTGCACAGCGTTTCCAAGAAATGACTGTCGCCCATCATTAATCAAATAGCATCAAAGGCACTGTTTTCATAAACAGTGCCTTTTTTATTTAACAATGGCCGTCATATATTAAGGGAATAACCTTTAAGAAATTATATTATTCAGTATATCATTACTTTTTTTCATATATATTTCATACTCTTTACTATAAGTAACTTGAATTTTTCATCTCTTTAAACTATAGTAGGTATATAGTAAACGACATATACAACATTTATAATTAACAAAATTTCAATTGAACTGTAACACAAAAGATTTATCCGGATGGACTGAGGATGTGGCGTTGCATCCAATTACAATATTCCTCATCAAATGCGGCAAACTCGATGAGATCCAAACTCCCCATCACCTGCATTACATCAAATTTATGCTAATCCTACCAACGCCTGTTTTGTAAGCGACCTTCGCTTCACGAAATAAATCTGATAAGGAGGGAATCTTTTATGAATGGTTTGTATTTAGTTATCATTTCTGCCTTAATATTTGTACTGGCTTACCGTTTCTATGGTGCTTTTATTGCCGCAAAAGTACTGACCGTTAACCAGTATAAAGTCACACCGGCCTTCCGTTTTGAAGACGGCCACGACTACGTGCCGACCAACAAGTACGTCGTCTTCGGCCATCACTTCGCGGCTATTGCCGGCGCCGGCCCCCTGGTCGGTCCGGTCATTGCGGCTCAGTTCGGTTACTTGCCGGGCGCCCTTTGGATCCTCATCGGTGGTGTCCTCGCTGGTGCCGTCCACGACATGGTCATCCTCTTTGCCTCCATGCGCTATGACGGGAAATCCATCGCCGAAATCGCCAAAGCGCAAATCGGCGACAAAGTCGGCCTGGCTACATCCTTCGCCGTCTTGTTCCTCAACATCCTGGCTATGGCCGGTATGGCCGTCGTCATCGTCAATGCCCTTCACGACAGCCCCTGGGGTACTTTCACGATCGGCATGACCATTCCTATCGCTATCTTCGTCGGCATTTACATGCAGTTCCTGCGTCCGGGCCACATCAAAGAAGGTACCATCATCGGTGTCGCTCTTACGCTTCTCGCCGTCATTCTCGGGCCGTCCGTATCGGCTTCGCCGACACTGGCACCGCTCTTCACCATTAACGCCAAGGGCATTTCCATCGCCCTCATCATTTACGGTTTCGTCGCAGCTGCCCTTCCGGTATGGCTGCTCCTGGCACCGCGTGACTACCTCTCGACGTACATGAAAATCGGTACCATCGGCGCCTTGGCCCTCGGTATCATCATCGTCGGTCCTATGATCCAGATGCCGGCTATGACCCAGTTCGTCTCTGGCGGCGGCCCGGTCATCACCGGTCCGGTTCTGCCTTACATCTTCATCACCATCGCCTGCGGTGCTATCTCCGGTTTCCACTGCATGATCTCCACCGGCACGACGCCGAAGATGCTGATGAACGAACGCTCCATCCTGCCCGTCGGTTACGGTGCTATGCTGACCGAATCTTTCGTTGGCATGATGGCCCTCATCGCTGCTTGTTCCCTCGTTCCGAACGACTACTTCGCCATCAACTCGACAGCAGAACACTTCCAGGCTCTGGGCATCCAGGTCGTCGATCTTCCGCAGTTGAATGCCATGGTCGGTGAAGACGTTGCTCATCGTCCCGGCGGCGCCGTTTCCCTGGCTGTCGGCATGGCCTTCATCTTCTCCAACATCCCTGGTCTCGATCACCTGATGAACTACTGGTATCACTTCTGCATCATGTTTGAAGCCCTGTTCATCATGACCATCATCGACGCCGGCACCCGCGTCGGCCGCTACATGCTCCAGGAACTCATCGGCCGCGTATGGCCGAAGTTCGGCGATCCCCATTGGCTCCCCGGCGGCATCGTCGCATCGGCTCTGATCTCCGGCGCATGGGGTTACATCGTACTCCAAGGCAACCTGTCCACCATTTGGCCGATTTTCGGCGTATCGAACCAGCTCTTGGCCATCATTACCCTGGCCATCTCGACCGTCGTCATCTGCGCCATGGGCAAGGCCCGCTTCGCCTGGGTCACGGTCATCCCCTGGATTTTCCTGACTGTCGTTATCTTCTGGGCTGACTACCTCAACATGTTCAACATCTACCTGCCTAAGCAAGAATGGCTCTTGTTCGGCGTCTCGGCTATCATGGCCATCCTGGTCATCATCGTCAGCGTCGCCTCTGCCCGTAAATGCTTTGAACTTGCAAAGACCGTACCGCCCAGCTACGATACGTCTGAATCGGTAGAAGCTGAAGAATTGAAGCACCTCCAAGAATTGGTTAAATCCGATCCGATTGCCAAACGTTTCAAAGAATTGACAGTCGATCAGCACTAAGACCATTAAAAAAGACTGCCCCTATGACAGCGCCTGAGATGTACATCCTCTCAGGCAGCTGCCGGGACAGTCTTTTTTGTATGCTCTTGTATCGGTAATAAGGCGGCTAGATGACGCCGGTCCCGTCAAAATCGGGGATGAAGTCGTCACTGGCACTCTCTTTTTCCTGGACGAAGCCGTCTTCAATGCCGCTGTCAAAGAGGTACTGTTCGGCCTCATTGTACTCTTCATCGGTCAAGGGACGGTTGATTTCCGGATAGTCTTCCGCCCGGCCGCAAGGCACGTATTGGCGCATCAAACTGAATAATACCTGGCCGTCGTCGAAATGGTTCCGCACCCAGTCGATGACGGCTTTCGTATTGTCGACACAGCCGGGAAGGATGAGGTGACGGATGATGATGCCCTTTTGAAGGATTCCGTCGTCATCGAGCTCATAAGGGCCGACTTGGTCATACATGTGAAGGATGGCTTCGGCAGCTACTTGCGGATAGTCTTCAGCGCCGCTGTATCGTTTGGAAAGTTCCGGGTCGAGATATTTGAAGTCCGGCAGATAAATCTGCACCTTGTCTTTCAATCGATCGATGGTCGCTGCCGATTCATAACCGCCGCAGTTATAGACGACGGGGACCGGCAAGGGTTCGGACAGACTCTCTAAAATAGCCTCCGTATAAGGTGTCGGCGTCACCAGGTTGATGTTATGGGCACCTTTTTCGATAAGTTCACCATAGATGGCCCGAAGCCTTGCCGGCGTAATGGGAAATCCTTTTCTCCCCATGGAGATGATCGAATTCTGACAGAAGCAGCAGCGCAGGTTGCAGCTCGTGAAAAACACCGTTCCCGATCCGCGGGTCCCGCTGATGCATGGTTCTTCCCATTGGTGCAGAGCGGCTCTGGCCACGACGGGTTGGAGCGGCGAATGGCAAAAGCCGGGCATGCCCTTTTCATTCCAAAGCGGGCTGCGGACGACGCCGCAGCGACGGGGACAGTCATTACAAATCGATTCCATAGTCACACCCCTCAATCAAAAATCTTTCCGGGATTTAAAATCCCCTTCGGGTCCCAGGCCCGTTTCAGGGCCTTCATCAATTCCAGTTCGACGGGATCGGTGTACTTTTCAAACAAGGCCTTGCGGGCCTGACCGATGCCGTGTTCGCCGGAAATGGCCCCGCCTAAGCGGTACGCCGCTTCACAGGCCTTATCTTCAAACGCTGCGATGCGGCGGCATTCATCGGCTTCGTCCGTAAAACCCTTGCGAAGGAGGTCTAAGTGAATGTTGCCGTCACCGGCATGGCTGACGCCGCGGAATAAGACGCCCGTCGCCTCACCAACAGACTTTAACTCCGTCATGAAGGGCAAGAGCTTATCCGGCGGCACGACGAAGTCTTCCATAGCCGCAACCGGGCAGTCGGCTGCCGACGCTTCGGTAAAGGCCTTGCGGGCTTTCCAAACTTTTTCGGCATCGGCCATGAATACTTCGACGGCACCCAACGTATGACAGATGTCGTCGATGGCCACACAGTCGTCGTCCAAGCCGTCGTCGCTCTGGCTGTCGAGCTGAATGATCATATAAGCGCCGCCTTTAGGGCAGTTCTGTTTTTCATCGAGCCAGGCCCCGACGACTTCGATGACGTCATAATCCATAAATTCCAGACACGTCGGGGTAATGCCGGCCTTGGGAAGGGCCGTCACCAAGGACAGGGCCTGTTCGGCCGACGGAAAGACGGCCAGTACGTGGGCCGTCGCCTTAGGAAGGGGCACGAGTTTTATGGTCAATTGGGTAATAATGCCCAGCGTCCCTTCCGAGCCGACGACGATCTTTTCCAAAGGATAGCCGGCCGTCATCTTATGGAGCCGTTTACCGAGCTGAGCAATTTTACCCGTCGGCGTGACGACTTCCAGGGCATAGATTTGATCCCGCGTCGTCCCGTATTTAACGGCCCGGTTGCCGCCGGCGTTGGTGGCCCCGTTGCCACCGATACAACAGCTGTCACCGCTGCAGGGATCGCCGGCATAGAGAAGCCCTCGTTTCCCGGCTTCTTTCTGTATCGTCTCGGTAATGACGCCGGCTTCTACGACCATGTACATGGCTTCTTCATTGATTTCCAAAATTCGGTTCATCCGCTCGGTGCTGACCAGAATGCCGCCGCGGCCGTCGACAAGGGCGCCGCCTTCAAGCCCCGTTCCGGTTCCTCGGGGAATGACGGGAATGACGGCTTCGTTGGCCAAGGCCACCACAGCGGCCAGTTCTTCAGCCGTTTCCGGCAACACGACGACGTCGGGCAGAAGTGGCACGGTAAAGGTACCTTCATCGCGACCGTAAGGAATCCGCTTCTCCTCATCGGTCCATACGTATTTTTCCCCGACAATGGCCTGTAACTTCGTTATGACCGCAAGGGTTATCCGATTATACTCCATAGGTGAGTCCTCTCTCATTTTCTTCTCTCAAAAAAACAGAAAGGCCCCGCAGCATGCCGAGCCTTTCCCAATATTACAATAAGAGTCCCCGTAAGAAGGGTACCAACGTAAATTGATAGATTTTCAAAAAGCCAAAGACGCAAAGACCGATAGAGGCCCCGACGATGGCACCATTGATACGAATCCAGGCCAGGTCTTCGCCGACCTTGCTTTCCAGGAACTGGTTGAACCGCTTTTTATCGAACCCGGACAAGACGTCGCGAACGGCGACGGCAATGAGGGAATGTTCATGTTCCAAGATGACGTTAAAAGCCCGTCGGATCTGTTCATCAAGCCAGTCCTTGATTTCCGGATAGGAGCGGCAGTATTCCAAGTAGTGGATGAACTGACCTTCCAGCAAGTCCTTCAGTTCTTCCCGGCCCTGTTCGCCGGTCATGAAATAGTCTTTCGTCGAATGTTCGAGGTCAGCCAGCCACTGCTCGACGGGCAGGGCATCGACGAATTCATTCTGCCAATTCTGGACGCCAAAGGACAACTGACCGTTCATGGAATAAAGCAATACTTCCAATTTCCGGCACAGCCATTCCCGCTGTTCGCCTTCAGCGTGTTCCCATTGATCGAGCCAGTTGAGGATGCCGAGTTTTATATCCTTGGCAATCCGCTGAGTATCGACGATGCCGAGAACCTTGGTCAAGGTAATGCTGGACATGGACGAGTGCTGCGATTCTTCGCGCCACTGAATGATCAGCCGTTCCAAGAGTTTATCGAAATCGTCACTGTTGACGATGCGGCGAATGAGATTGATCATGTCCTGGAACATGGGACTGGTCGGATCTTCAAGCAGCGAAATGAGGCGGTCTTCCAAGAAGCTCACTAAGGGCTGGCGCTTCAAATACAGCCGCAGGTGACCGGCGATGGCCGTCTGGGTTTCGCCCCGCTGAATATGCTGATGAGCCCGCAGTGCCACTTCATAGAGGCCGGTACGGAGTTTTTCCCGTCCCTGAGGGCCGCGCAGCCAGTCGACGGCTTTATCGATAAAGGAAATTTGATAGAGCTTATCCTTCCACATATCGGGCTGGAGCAGCTTTTCCGATATCAGTCTGGCAATCCCGTCGATGATGCGGTCGCGGTGGCGGTATAAAAGTTCGGTATGATAGGGAAATCCCAAGGGTTTTTCAAAGAGGGCCGTAACGGCAAACCAGTCGGCGATGCTGCCGATGAGAGCCGATTGGATGACGAAGAACAACAGCTCTTCCCACACCGATACGTCGTGGGTGTACCACCAAAGGAAGATGGCAATGAAGGCGACGAACGACAAGCCTAAAATGAGATTGGCACGCTGTCGGTAAGTCATAAGATAGCCCCTCCTTTCATGGCGTACATGGCAAGATAAATGACGGCCCCTAAGACGGCGCCGACGAGGGAGCCATTGACGCGGATCATCTGCAAGTCGTACCAAACGCTGTTTTCCAGCTGTTCAGCCAGATACGTCCCGTCATATTTAAGGATTTCGGCTTCGGCCGTCTTGCCGAACCAGAGCTGGAGCCGCTTCAATTCACGGGCTGCAAAAGCCAGTGCCTGACGGTTGATCTGTTCGACCTGTTCCGGATTTTCGTGCCAGCCTTCCAGTTTTTGGACGACGAATTCAGCCGCCGCCGTACAGAAGCGCTTCTGATTGTCCGGATCCTGGACGTAGCGCTGCCAGGCTTCCTGCGTATCCGGGCGCAGCATCAGATGGTTATACATCTTATCTTTATAAGTATCGATGCGCTGACTCCACTCTTCATTGATTTCGATATGTTCAGCCTGCTGCCACAGATAATGGAGGGCTTGCTGACGTTGAAGGGAATTTTCTTCCTTGGCTTCTGCCAAAAGGGTCAGGCATTTTTCCTGCAGCAAACCGGCAACGTGGCTCGGCTGAAAGACTTCCATTTTGATGGCCGCTTTAATAGCCCAGCCCAATAAGATGTTGTGCTTGGCATACTGCCGCAGGGACGCTTCATAAATCTCACCGATATACCCTTTTGTCACGTCGCTCTTGACCACTTGTTCCAAGGCAAAAATCATAAAATCGAGAAAATCCTTGCCCGATTCACCGCGAAGGCTGGCCTTAATGGCCTTGCTCATGACCGGTGCCAAATCGATTTTTTCGACGGCCGATCCGCCGATGCCGGCAAAGGCCTTGACGACAGTCTTCATGTCGACGGTGTACAAAAAGGTGTTTAAAATTTGGCCGAAGATGCGCTCTGCCGATTGGAACCCCTTTTCCGTATGGAGATAATCCAGCGTCGCCCCTAAAATAGGATGACGCTTGAGGACATTATACATATTGGAAACGGTCAAAATCTCCGATTCGATCATGTGCCGCGCCATTTCGGCAATGCGTTCCTTACTGTTGGGAATCAAAGCCGTCTTAAAGGAAATGCCCAAGGGGCGCCGAAACAGGGCCGTAACGGCATACCAGTCGGCAAGGCCCCCGATGAGAGCGGCTCCCGCTAAATGGGTCAAGAGACCTCCTGCAAAAAAGTCTTGGAACGGATAGGCCAACAAGAGAATGATTGCGGCTATGATCAGGATATAATTGGCAATCTGGCTTCGTCTTCCGCCACTTGTATTACTCGCCATAATACCTCCTATTACTCATGGATGATAACGTCATCCCCATCGTGTTTCGGAATCCATAAGGGTACGTCGGGATAAGCCTTTTTAAAAGCGTCAGACGGCGTCCACGGAGTCCCAAAATAATGCATGGGAATAAGACACTTGGTTACGGAAACATCTTTTAAAAATCCGGTGACGCCCCATTCGCGAGCCCCTTCCAGGCGGGCATCGACGGGGAAAAAGGCGATGTCAAAGGTCCTTCCGGCCAGATGCTTCATTTCCCGTTCAAAATTGGCCTTGGCTTCGGCATTGTTTTCATCGGTATCACCGAGCCAGTGCCACCAGTTCAAGTCACCGGCATGGAAAATCTTCAGCCCGTCGGTTTCGACGAGGAAGGATCCGCCTTCATCGGTCGATCCGAACTGGGTGATTTTCGTATCGCCGAGGGTCAGCGTATCATAGAGCTTCATGGCGTGAACCGCCTTGAGTCCGTCGCGCTTTAAAGGAACGTCTTCATTGATGATGTACTGATCGCCGTCGAAGTCGGCAATGCGGCCGTTAAAGTGGTCGTCATGCCAGTGGGTGACGAAAAACCAGACCGGTTTCCGCCGTATCTGGCTGTAAGCCTTGACCGTTCCCGACGGATCTTTGTAGTAATCAAAGACCAGAACCTTGGAATCAGTCTCAACAGAAAAACCACTGTGATTTAAATAGGTAATCTGCGTGCTCATATAATATAACCTCCTTTATCGGGTTGATAAATCATTATGCATAGTCTTTATTATACCATATATGCGCTCCCGATGTACATCGTACCCGCTTCCCTTCCCCGAAATGGGCTCATTTTTTCACCGCCAAAAGAGGTCAAAAAGAGGTTCATCATCGTCATTTTTAATAAATCACCAAATTTGTCATCTTTTTACAAAAATTCTATTGACAAACGGAATGCGAAGGCGTATTATGTTCTCAAACCAAAGACACAAATGCAATGATTGAAACAAGTACACACAGGAAACGGTACAGAGAGTAGGGGTCATTGGCTGAAAGCCCTTATCAAAGTCAACTGTGATGGAATGCCTTCAAGAGCAGGATGATTGAACCGACAGTAGGTCGTCCCGGTTGCCGCCGTTATGGGTATTGAGTGGCAGTCTTCGTACTGCAATCAGAGTGGAACCACGGACCATCGTCTCTGTATGACGAGGTCTTTTTTTTATTCATTTTTCAGACTACAGGAGGGCGCTAAGCCATGTTCAAATCACTTCGCAACGACATTCGCGTCATTAAGGACCGCGATCCGGCGGCCAAGAATACGCTCGAAGTCTTGCTATGCTACTCCGGCCTTCACGCCATTTGGGCTTACCGCCTGGCTCACCGCTTCTACCGGCATCAATGGTTCGTCACTGCCCGGATTATTTCCACCATCGCCCGCTTCTTTACGGGAATCGAAATCCATCCCGGAGCGCAGATTGGCAGCGGCCTCTTCATCGACCATGGCATGGGAATCGTCATCGGTGAGACAACGGTCATCGGCAACAACGTATCCCTCTATCAGGGCGTAACCCTCGGTGGTACCGGTAAAGAAAAGGGCAAACGCCATCCGACCATCGGCGATTATGTCGTCGTCGCCTGCGGGGCCAAAGTCCTCGGTTCTTTTACCGTCGGTGAAGGCGCTAAGATCGGTGCCGGCTCCGTCGTCTTAAAAGCCGTTCCACCACACTCAACAGTCGTTGGTATTCCCGGTCGAGTCGTCGTCCAAAAAGGCAAGCATCTTAAAGGCAGCCACAGCGAACGCGACGTCGACCTCAACCACAATCGCCTGCCCGATCCCATCGAGGATCAGATCGTCGCCCTCAAACGCCAGGTCATGCTCTTAGAACACCGCCTGGAATTGATCGACCAGCGGCAGGATGAGCGATGTCCCAACCAAATGAGGCCTTTAAAATAGTCCTCTGCCTTTGTTGTTCCCCTGTATAGGAAAAGAAATTTCCAACACAGGTCTACATATAATTTATACCGATTCGGTATAGCTTATCATTTACTGTTTATACCATTGCATTCATCGGGGGATGAATCCATACGAAAAGGAGAGATGTATCATGAGTAAAATTTACACGTCTATGTTACAGTTAGTCGGCAACACACCGTTATTGAAACCGGAACGCTACAACAGCGCTGCTGGCATTTCTGCCAATCTGCTCGTAAAACTCGACGCCTTTAACCCGGCCGGCTCTGCCAAAGACCGTATCGCAAAAGCCATGATCGAAGACGCTGAAAAGAAAGGTGTCCTTAAGAAGGGTTCGGTCATCATCGAACCGACCAGCGGCAATACCGGTATCGGCCTGGCTGCTGTCGCCGCAGCAAAAGGCTACCGCGCCATCTTCACCATGCCGGAAACGATGTCCGTCGAACGCCGCAACCTCATCTCCGCTTATGGTGCTGAAATCGTCTTGACTCCGGGGAAAACGGGCATGCAGGGTGCCGTCGATAAAGCCAACGAATTGGCCAAAGAAATTCCCAATTCCTTCATTCCCAGCCAGTTCACCAACCCCGTCAACCCTGAAATTCATCGCCTGACGACGGGTCCGGAAATCTACGAAGATACAGACGGTGCCGTCGACATCTTCTTGGCAGGTATCGGTACCGGTGGTACCATTTCCGGTGTCGGCCAGTACCTCAAAGAAAAGAAACCGTCGGTCAAGATCATCGCCATCGAACCGAAGGATTCGCCGCTCCTCTCCGAAGGCCATGCCGGCCCGCATAAAATCCAGGGCATCGGTGCCAACTTCGTTCCTGAAACCCTCGATACGAAGATCTATGATGAAGTCTTCACGGTCAGCAACGAACAGGCCTTTGAAACGGCTCAGAAATTCACCGAAGCCGAAGGCCTCCTGATCGGTATCTCCGGCGGTGCAGCCCTCTTTGCCGCATCGGAAGTTGCCAAACGTCCGGAAAACGCTGGCAAAACCATCGTAGCCTTCCTGCCGGACAACGGCGACCGTTACCTCACGACGCCGGGCTTCATCCAGCAGAAAGTAAAATAATTCTCACGAAAAAACTAACCAACACCCATCTTGCCAAAAAAATGAACTGCTTTTATAATAAGGGCAGTTCATTTTTTTCATCAAGAAAAAGTGTTATTCACTTGATAAAATGAAAGTATTTATCATATTTTTATTCATTTAGAAGGGAAGTATCCTTATGTCTAAAGAAGAGTTAGAAAAGGAACACCAGCACGACGATCATGAACACCATCATGATCATGACCATAAACAGCATCATGAACATGACCATGAACATCATCATGACTATGAACATCATCACGATCATGACCATAAGCACCATCACGATCATGACCATGAACACCATCACGATCATGACCATGAACACCATCACGATCATGACCATGACCATCATCACGATCACGACCATCATCATGACAGTCTGGCCGATCATGTCCATCCCCATGACCACAACCACCCCCACGTCCACGGCGGCGTCAATGACTACATGAAGGCCGTTGCCGAATATCGCAAGACCTTCGCCTCCAAGCAGGATGTGTTGGAACAGACGCCGGACCCGGCTGTCCGTGAAATGCTGCTGCGCATGGAACAAATCGGCTGTGATACGACCTTCGACCGCTTTGACCAGCAAAAACCACAGTGTACCTTCGGCCTTGCCGGCGTCTGCTGTAAGAACTGCAACATGGGTCCCTGTAAGATTACGCCGAAAACACCTCGCGGCGTCTGCGGCGCCGATGCCGACCTCATCGTATCGCGCAACCTCCTGCGCAGTGCCGCCGCCGGCGTTGCCCAGCACGGGGCCCACGCCCGTGAAGTCCTGCTGACCTTGAAATTCATCTCCGAAGGGCGGCTGAACCTGCCCATCCTCGGCGTTGAAAAACTGCACCAGGTCTGCAAAGCCTTCGGCATTCCCGATGATACAGACGACGTCAAAGCTCTTGCCGGCAAATTGGCCGACGTCCTCTTGGCCGACCTCTCCCGCCCGCTGCCCGATGACTACGAAACGATTAAAGCCATGGCTCCGGCAGAACGGCAAAAAGTCTGGAACGACCTCGACATCATCCCCATCAGTGCCTACAACGAAGTCTTTGACGCCTACCATCGCACCGGCGTCGGTACCGATGGGGACTGGCAGAGCATCATGAAACAGTTCCTGCGCTGCGGTCTGGCCTTCTGCTTTACCGGCGTCGTCGCTGCCAACATCGCAACGGACGTCGTCTTCGGCATCGGCCATCGGGCTACGTCCAAAGTAAATATCGGGGCCTTGAAAAAGGGCTACGTCAACATCGCCGTCCACGGTCATCTTCCGACCTTGGTCAGTGAAATCGTCCGCGTCGGCCGCTCACAGGAATTCATCGACCTGGCCAAGGCTCACGGCGCCAAGGGCATTCAGTTCTACGGCGTCTGCTGTTCCTGCCTGGCCGCCATGTACCGCTATGAAGGGGTCATCCCCTTGTCCAACGCCGTCGGCGCCGAACTCGTCCTCGGTACGGGCGCCCTCGACTTATGGGTCGCTGACGTCCAGGACGTCTTCCCGTCCATTATGGACGTTGCCCGCTGCTTTAAGACGACCGTCGTCACGACCAGTGATTCTGCCCGTCTGCCCGGCGCCGAACACTACGCCTATGACCACCACCATTCCAACATTGAAGATACGGAAAAACTGGCTCGAAAAATCGTAACCCGGGCTATCGAAAGCTTTGAAGCCCGCCGCGACGTACCGGTCTTCATCCCGTCTTACGAAGTCACGGCCGACGTCGGCTTCAATGCTGAAAACATCGCCGAAGAATTCAACGGTTTCGGCCCTCTTGCCGACGCCCTGAAGAGCGGACAGATCAAAGGCATCGTCAATATCGTCGGCTGCAACAACCCCCGTGTCGTTTACGAACGGGCCGTCGTCGACGTAGCTGATGAACTCTTGAAAAACAACATTCTCCTGTTCACCAACGGCTGTGCTTCCTTCCCGCTCTTAAAGCTCGGTTTCTGCAGCAAAGAAGGCGCCGCTAAGGCCGGAGATTCCTTACAGAAATTCCTCGGCGGCAAACTGCCTCCCGTATGGCACATGGGCGAATGCGTCGACAACACCCGTGCCTCCGTCGTCTTAGGCGGCATCGCCCAGGCTGCCGGCCACGACATCAAAGACATGCCTTATGGCTTCGCCAGCCCGGAATGGTCCAACGAAAAGGGCCTCGACGCATCCCTTGCCTTCCGCCTCTTCGGCATCGACTCCTATCACTGCGTCGAACCGCCGGTCCAGGGCTCGACCAATGTTGAAAACTTCTTGAAACACGATACGAAAGAAACCCTCGGTTCAGTCATGACAGTCAACGTCGATCCCAAGGCCCTGGCCAAACAGATCGTCGCCGACATCGAAGAAAAGCGCCGCAAATTAGGTTGGGATTAAGTCTTTTCTATCGCTATTTAATGATTTATATATGTAAAACGCCCGCCAAGAAATTTTCTTGGCGGGCGTTTTTACGTATATACAGAGAGAGGATATTTCAATATCGTTTTATCGTCTTACATGTCCCGGCTGGCTACGATATCGACACCGAGGCCTAAGATATCTTTGACGATGACATCGCCAGTCTTGATCGGAGCTTTGACATGGACGCTGCGCAAAGCCAGGGCGCAGTCGAGGATTTTCCCCTTCGGAAGGGTCGTCTTGGATACGACCGGCAAGAGCGGCAGTTCACCGCCTTCGATGCTGACCGTCGACGTCAGCATGCGCTGGGGATCGGTCAATTCCTGGTGGGCATACGTTTCGCCGCGAGGACAGGTATTGCCGGTTACATTCGTAACTTTACCATCTTCTAAAGTAACCGTAAGCAAGCAGCCCATAGGGCAGTTGATGCAGTTTAATTGTTTCGTTTCTACGCTCATATTATGCTTCCTCCTTTACGGAAACAGTCCAATCCGCATGATGACCTTTGGCTTTGGCAGCCGGTACGTTGACAGCAATCATTTCACTCGGTTTGGCAACGGGGAGGACTTTCGTCAGCAGCGTATCGTCACCGCTTTTTACCGTAAGGCGAACTTTTTTCATCGGTTTGCGGACACGCATGAAGAGGCGAATCGTTTCTCCTTCGGCCGTAGCACGGACGTGCTGGGGAACGCAGGTTCTGACTTCGTCAACAGCTTCAATGGCGATATCAGCGACGTCTTCCGGCAGCTGTTCCTGAGCCTTGAGAGCCGCGTACTTGCCGGCGATTTCCGCTTCTTCCGATACGAAATCGACTAAGTCGTGGACGTGTACGACATTGCCGGCAGCAAAGATACCAGGGATGCTCGTTTCACGATGCTGGTCGACGATCGGGCCATTGGTCAAGGGATGCATGGCCATGCCCAAGCCGCGGGACAATTCATTTTCCGGAATGAGGCCGACGGACAAGAGCAGGGTATCGCAGTCGATATCGAATTCCGTGCCCGGAATCGGTTTCATATGGTCGTCGACTTTGGCCGCCGTAATGCCGCTGACCCGATCTTTCCCATGGATAGCCGTAATCGTGTGCGACAGATACAGGGGAATATCATAGTCATAGAGGCATTGAACCATGTTTCGCGTAAGACCGTTGGAGAAGGGGCAGATTTCGAGAACGGCCTGTACCTTGCAGCCTTCCAGAGTCATGCGGCGAGCCATGATCAAGCCGATATCACCACTGCCGAGGATGACGATTTTCTTGCCCGGCAAATAGCCTTCCATATTGACCATGCGCTGAGCCGCACCAGCAGTGAAAACGCCGGCCGGACGATAGCCCGGAATGCGGATGGCACCGCGCGTCCGTTCACGGCAGCCCATGGTAAGGATGATCGTCTTGCCTTTTACTTTCATCAGGCCGTGTTCCGGGCTGACGGCGGTAACGGTTTTATCCTGACCGATGTTTAAGACCATCGTATCGACGAGGATTTTGATTTCCGGTTTATCTTTGACCAAATCATAGCAGCGCTGGGCGTAGCCGGGACCGGTCAATTCTTCTTTAAAATGATGGAGACCAAAGCCGTTGTGGATGCACTGCTGAAGAATGCCGCCGGCTTCACGGTCACGTTCGAGGACGAGGATTTCTTTCGCGCCGTTCTGCCAGGCGCTGTATGCAGCAGACAGGCCTGCCGGGCCGCCGCCAACGATGATAATATCATAAAGTTGTTCACCCATTATGCCTTACCTCCGCTTTCTTTATTATAGAACATATAGGAATTACGCATTTCTTTCCGAACTTCCGTAACCGGGATGTTCAATTCACGGGCCAAAATCTGTGTGACACGAGGTCCGCAGAAACCGCCTTGGCAGCGGCCCATGCCGGCACGGGTACGGCGTTTGACACCGTCGACGGTGCGGGCACCGACGGGACGATGGATGGCATCGATGATTTCACCTTCGGTAATCGTTTCGCAGCGACAGATGACGCGGCCATAGCGAGGATCTTTGGCGATGAGGGCTTTCTGGTCCGCATCGAGCATCATGCGGAAGCAAGGCTGGGCCGGACGGCCTTTTTTATAATCGGTATTGGCCGAAGCACCCGTTTCCGATACGATGAGGTTTACCAGTTTTTTGGCGATGGCCGGTGCCGACGTGAGGCCCGGCGACTGGATGCCGGCAGCGTGGAGAAGGCCTTTCGTCTTTTCCGACGGACCGACGATAAAGTCACCTGTGCTGGAAACGGCGCGAACACCGGAGAATTCAGTAATCGTAGCTCCGACAGGGATATTGGGGACTAAGCGGCGAGCCTTGTCCAGGATTTCGTCCATCCCGGGAATGGTAACGGCCGTATCGTCCTTGTCGTCTTCCGGAAGGTCCTGGGCATTCGGACCGACGAAGACGTTACCGTGGGTCGTGGCACAGACCAGAATCCCCTTGCCCATCTTGGTCGGCGTCGGGAAAATCGGTGAGTAGACCAAATCTTTCTGAGCCGTCTTATCGAAGAGAATGTATTCGCCGCGGCGCGGTTTAATCGTAAAGCTGTCGTCACCAGCCAGGCGGCTGATGTCATCGGCATGGACGCCGGCAGCATTGATGACGTACTTCGTTTCAATCGTTCCTTTATCCGTTTCAACGGCCTTGACGGCACCGTTTTCTACGACGATGTCCGTAACCTTACAGTCACGGATGACTTCGGCACCGTTGATGACGGCATTTTCCGCAAAGGCCAGAGCCAGTCCAAAGGGCCAGCAGATGCCGGCAGTCGGTGCAAAAAGAGCTGCTTTGATATCTTTGCTGACATTCGGTTCTTCTTGGCGCATTTCATCGCCGCTGACGATTTTCAAACCGGGAACGCCATTGGCCTGTCCACGAGCGAGGAGTTCCTGAAGGACCTCTACCTGTTCGTCGTCGAGAGCTGCGACATATGACCCAGACCAACGAATTTCCAAATCCAATTCATCCTTTAATTCATGGTACATCGCATTGCCTTCTACGTTCATCAAAGCCTTCATGCTTCCCGTGGGAGCATCGAAACCTGCGTGAAGAATGGCACTATTGCCTTTTGTCGTACCGGCTGCTAATTCCGGTTCCTGTTCAACCAGAACAGCGCGAAGATTATACTTGGATAATTCGTGCAAAATGGCTGTGCCGGTAATACCGCCGCCGATTACGACGACATCTGCTTGTTTTGTCATATTCACAACCTCTTTCTCTGTAAATGCCATGGAGTACTATCTTTGATGCCCTTATTATATAAGTTTGTGAAAATAATTGCAAGTGTATTTTTACATTTTTTCATTTCAGGGCAATGCTAATTTATCATAGCCCCAAAATAAGCCATGACATATGCATTGTCCTAACTTGAAATTAATTTCATTTTATAAAGAAATTTTGTAAAGTTTAAAATTATAGGGACTCATACCGAGTCCCTATAACCGAAATACGCTTCATGAAATTAAAATACGTGCAGTGCCGCAGCGACGACGTAGGCGGCAAAGGCACCAACCATCGGAGCGATGACAGGAACCCAGGCGTACCCCCAATCGGAGCCGCCTTTACCGGCAATCGGCAAGATGGCGTGAGCCAGACGAGGCCCCAAATCACGGGCGGGATTCATAGCATACCCCGTAGGACCACCAAGGCTCATGCCCAAGGCCCAGATAAGGACGCCGACGATGTATGGCCCAAGGCCGGCAGGAATCTTACCGACAGCCGGCGAAAAGATCATCCAAATGACGAACATTAAGAAGAAGGAAGCGATAAAT
Source organism: Megasphaera sp. MJR8396C (assembly GCF_001546855.1). Taxonomy (GTDB): domain Bacteria; phylum Bacillota; class Negativicutes; order Veillonellales; family Megasphaeraceae; genus Megasphaera. Next base: position 22,146 of record NZ_KQ958189.1, read on the forward strand.
TCACAAAGGAAGTTGGCCGGATAGTTGCGGATAGCCGGGGCCGTGCAGAAAATGCCCAGTTTCGAAGCCTTGTCTTCCGTTTCAGCCCAATGGGGCAAATAAGCCAGCCAAACGATAGCGGCACCGAGGCAGCCACCCAGGATCTGAACGATCGAAGTCATGATAAACTGCGGTACCGAATAGATGCCGATCATGGTTTTCCCTAAAGTAACGGCAGGATTCAAGTCACCTTGCGGTGCCCCCAGCGTCGTCGCCGTAAAGACGCCGAGCATTACGGCAAAACCCCATGCCGTAGTAATACAAATCCAACCGCCGCCCTGGCCTTTCGATTTAGCCAAGGTATTGCAGGCACAGACCCCGCCCCCAAAGACGATGAGGACCATTGTTCCGATGAATTCACCAAGTAAGTTATCGTATATCATAGTTACACACCTCTTTATCAGTCTTCATCACTCAGCCAATGCATTGCGTGTTTAACCGCTTTGCGCCAGCCTTTATAATAGGCACCGGATTTTTCAGGATCCATGGTCGGTTCAAACCGGTTCTGAAGTTTCCAGCTCGATACCAAATCTTCTTTCGAATCCCAGACGCCGACAGCTAAACCGGCCAGGTATGCCGCACCGAGGGCCGTCGTTTCAATGACTTGAGGACGATCGACAGGAACGCCGAGGATATCGGCCTGGAACTGCATGAGCATATTGTTGGCAACGGCGCCGCCGTCGACCTTTAAGGCTGCCAGTTTGATGCCCGAGTCAGCTTCCATCGCGCCGAGAACGTCTTTCGTCTGATAAGCCATGGAATCAAGGGTAGCTCGGACGATGTGAGATTTTTTCGTGCCTCGAGTAATACCGATGATAAGGCCGCGGGCATCCATATCCCAGTAAGGAGCCCCGAGGCCGACGAAGGCCGGTACGACATAGACGCCGTCAGAGTCGGGAACTCGTTTTGCGACCCATTCCGAATCGGGCGCCGTATCGATGAGGCGCAAGCCGTCGCGGAGCCACTGGATAGCCGAGCCGGCGACGAAGATCGAACCTTCGAGGGCGTATTCTACTTTTCCGTCAAGGCCCCAGGCAATGGTCGTGACCAAACCGTTCTTAGACGGGATGGGCGTCGTCCCCGTATTCATCAGCATGAAGCAGCCTGTGCCGTAGGTATTCTTGGCCATGCCCGGTTCAAAACAGGTCTGACCGAAGAGCGCTGCCTGCTGGTCACCGGCGATACCGGCAATATTGACCATGCCGCCGAGAATAGACGGTTCCGTCCAACCATAGATGTCGCTCGACGGACGAACTTCCGGCAGCATCGATTTCGGAACGGTTAAATATTCAAGGAGCTGGTCGTCCCACTTTAATTCCTTGATATTGAACATAAGTGTGCGCGATGCGTTGGAGTAGTCCGTAATATGAACTTTGCCGCCGGTCAGCTTCCAAACGAGCCAGCAGTCGATGGTCCCAAAGAGGAGATCGCCATTTTCCGCCCTTTCTCTAGCCCCTTCTACGTTGTCAAGAATCCATTTTACCTTGGTGCCTGAGAAATAAGCATCGATGACCAATCCTGTCTTTTCACGAAATTCATCGACCAGGCCGCGAGCTTTCAAGTCTTCACAGATTTCTGCCGTCTGGCGAGACTGCCAAACGATGGCATTGTACACCGGATCGCCCGTTCTTTTATCCCAGACGACGGCCGTTTCACGCTGGTTGGTAATGCCGATAGCTGAAATTTCATTAGCTGTCAGATTCGACTGGGCCAAGGCTTCCCGCATGACTTCCAGCATGGTGTGGTAAATTTCGTTGGCATCGTGTTCTACCCAACCCGGTTTTGGAAAATACTGGGTGAATTCTTTTTGGCTGACACTGACGATATGTGATTCATTGTCAAAGATAATCGCGCGATTGCTCGTCGTGCCGGCGTCAAGAGCCATTACATACTGCTTTTCCTGCATAATACATTTCTCCTTCCATACATAACATCTAGCAATTCTTTCGCTTATTGCATATAATGCTTTACATGTTTTCATTATACATCTCTCGCAATTATTTTCAATTACATTTTCACATATTTTCAATTCTTGTATAACCTTCGTAAAGTCATGTTTTTTATGCAAGATGCAATGTATATACAGTCAGTATCTTTTTTATTATATCGTTCCACCTTGCAAAGGGACCGCTAAAAATGCGATAATAAAGGGGAAGTTATTGTACGAATTTCCTTTCGACAGCCGTGTTTTGAGAAGCACCATATTGAGGATGAATGCCTATGCAACATGATAAGAATAAACTGGCAATCAGTGCCGCAAAATTATACTATCAGTCCAATTTCAGCCAGGCAGAAATCGCCAAGGAGATGAAATTATCCCGCCCTTCGGTTTCGCGACTCTTGCAGCATGCTAAGGACAAGGGTTTTGTACGCATCGAAATCTTCGACCCCATCGAGGACCAGAGCCAACTGGCCCAAAAAGTAGCTGCCGCCTACGGACTGCGCGACGTCTGCATCGCCAACGCGCCCATTGAAGATGAAGAGGAAATAAAGAAATACATCGGACAGCGCGGCGCCGCTTACGTCAACGACATCATTCAAGGCGGCGACATCATCGGCGTCGGCTGGGGAACGACGCTGAAGAATCTGTCCCATCAACTCCTCCCCCACCCGTTAAAAGGTGCCCAAATTGTCCAGCTCGAAGGGGGCATCACCTTATCGACGAGCGAAACTTATGCCAATGAAATTTTGGAAAAGTTCGCCAGCAATTACAGTACCATTGCTCAATACCTGCCCCTTCCGGTCTTATTCGACTCTAAGGAAGTCAAGGAAATGGTCTACCGCGACCGCCATATCAAACGCGTCCTTGAACTCGGCCGCAATGCCAATATCGCCATCTTCAGTGTCGGTACCGTCCGCGACAACGCCCTTTTCTTCCGCCTGGGCTATGCCGATTCACAGGAAAAGAACTATTTAAAAACTCATGCTGTCGGCGACATTTGTTCCCGATTCTTCGACAAAGATGGCAATATTTCCAGTCAGGAACTGAATGACCGCACCGTTGGAATCGACCTGGCCGACCTTCGGAACAAAGAATACAGCATCTTACTTTCCGGCGGTGACGGAAAAGTAGACAGTATCCGAGCTGCCTTAAAAGGCGGCTATGCCAACGTCCTCATTACCGACCAGTTCACGGCCAAAAAATTATTATCCGAATAGCAAAACGCCCTGCCACACTGCGGCAGGGCGTTATTTTTTTACAATCGTTTAGATAGAGGCCTATTCCCAAGCGCTGTCAGGAAGGGCCGTAATATCATCCCAGGCATTATTAATGGCCTCGGCCATCAATTCTTTTCCCGGTGGATCCAGATGAAGTCCGTCGAGAGCAAGCTCGGTTTTGAGTTCACCGTCATCATCGGCCATGCCGGGTACGATATCGATGTGAACCTGGGTATCGATATAATCGTTGACTTCGGCAATGGAGAGCCGCCAATCGTCGGTCGTATCCTGGTCGAAGGCGGCCTTGATGTTGCGCGGATTCAGCGGCGGAATCGTCAGAAATACTGGTTTTATGCCGTTCTCCAGAGCCTGTTTCTTAATCGACTGGAGATCGCCAATGACTTCCCATGACGGGACGCCGGCCCTCAGGCTGTTCGAGCCGACAAGGACGATGACGTACGACGGCTTAAAGGGCAGGACATCCTTTTCAAAGCGCTCGGCAGCCATTGTGCTCGTATCACCGCTTTGAGACAGATTGATCGTCGGAAAGTGCAGATACGAAGCATAGCTGAACTCCCAATCGGTGGGCGAATAGGAAACACTGCCGCCGCCGTGACTGATACTGTCGCCAAAAATGGCCACTTCCCCGGCTTCGGTCTTAGGACTCAGCTCGAAGGGCACGGCATCGGAATAGCCGCCAATGGGCTTTCCATCTTCATCCAAGGCCCGAACACGCCAGTAAAAGGGCTTGTCACCCCAGCGAGCCTTTTGGTCATACTGCTGGGAGTATTCCGGATGATAGACGTCAATACGGTGGATCGACGGCCTCGTCCCGTTAGGATTTTCCGGAGCCCCATCAAGAACTTCTACTTCGTACGACTTGGCACCGGGAACGGCAATCCAGTCATACACCGGATAGAGCAGCCATTGACCGGGACCTTGGTTGTAAAAAGACAAGGGAGTCGGCTTCTCCCTCACGGATTTAAAAATATTCACGTAGGTTTCTTCAATATCAGAAAATTCACTGACCGGCCGGCCTTTGAGGTCCAGACCGCGCACGCGCCAGTAAAAGACGGAACCAAAGAACGTATCGGGTAATTTTAATTCCAACCCCGTCGCATAAGCCCGCTGATCCTCCATGAAAGGTTCATAGGCCGTCGCTCCTGCATCGGCGTCGCCGTCTTTTTTCAAAATCTGTACATCGTACATAACGGCGCCATCAACGCGGCTCCAGCGAAGGATTGGATGACCGGCAGCCGGATTCGACTGCGGATAATGCGATGTCACCGTGGGCTTTCCCTGAAGGACTGGCATCTCTTCATTATCGGGCATGGCCCGCTGCCGAGCTTGTTCTAAAACCATATCGACACCAGGAGAATGCGTCGATTGACGAGCTCCGGCAAAGATACCAACGCTTAGGGTCAGTACCATGAGCGCCACGACACAAGCGATCTGCCTATGCATCTTTATCCTTCTTTACTTGGTTTTCTTTAGTGGCCTTATACCCGTACTTCTGTGTCCATTCTTTGTCTTTCTGCTGGATATCGCCCTTGCTCAGCATGGCCGACTTGCTGTCGACGGCCCGCTGCAGGTTGCTGGCAATGCGCGTCACGCTGTCGCCGGCAGTTCCGGTCATGATGTACTGGCCGTTTAAATAGAGTTCATCGCCCTGAGTGCTGATATTCCAGGACGGGTCTTTTTTATTGATCGTTTCCGTCAATACCTTATTGTCTTTTGGCGCTTCGCCATAGACATCGTGGAAGGACCGCGCCAAATTCCCGGCAACCAGGAAGGCCCTGCGCCGCGAAGAATACGAGCCCATGGCCGCCGGCGTCACGACGGGCTGAGCGTTGACATAGACCGTATTGCCGCCGACTTGGACGTGGTTCCCCGACCACTGGCTCATGCGGCCGGCCAATTTTTGAATACGGCTCGACATCTGGGGATGGTTATTGGGGCTGATGACCCGTTTAAACCCTTCCTGCCACAAATCGCCGTACTGCTCGTAGACATACTGCATGGACGAGGCTGCGCCACCGACATTATACTCCGTATTCTTGAGAATATTGAAACCCGTTTCATCGGCCTGTTTTTCCTGGTCCATGGTAACGACTTCATTATCGATATAGTTAACAGCCACACTGCCGAGCAGGATATCGAGGACATTGGCATTGCCGCCGAGGGCTACGTCGACCAAGGTCGCGATGCCGATACTCTTCAGAACGCCGTTGACGGCATGACGCTTTTCCCCGTGCTGCATTTCATGGCTAAGGGTAAAGGCCAGTTCATCATCATTTAAGGCATCAACCATGCCGCGGTTGATGGAAATGACGCCGCCTACGGTTTCAAAAGCATTGAGCTCTTTCGAAGGATTGACGTATACGTCATAATTTCGTTTTACGAGGCCCGTAGCCACGAGGTTGCGCTGAATCGTTTCTACCCGTCGGCTGTAGGCTTCATTATCAAGGACGCCGGTCTTCGCCTGGGTACTGGCCAACATCTGTTTCTGATTCTGATCATCCATTTTCATCAACTGCTGACGGGCCAGGGCCATCGAAGCCGCGCCGTAAAGCAGGATTTGGGCTGCCGAAGCTGCAGAAACAGCGGCTACCGGCGCTACACAGAGGGTAAAGCCGGCCACCATCGTCGTCAGCCATTTTTTCCATCGATTCATGGTAAGTCATCTCCCTTTGGACAAACCGAAAGCTGATTGCGGCAGAGCTGCTCTTTTTTGTCTTTCGACCACTGCTTGATTTCCCACTCCCAATGCATGGCTTCGTGTTTTGTAGGAAAACCCTGGCACCAGGCCAGGGTCACAGGTCGACGGGAACGGGTATACTTAGCCCCTCTGCCATCATTGTGCGCTGCCACCCGTTTAGACACATCGAGGGTCCATCCAGTGTATAACGACTGGTCGGCACAGCGCACCATATACGTATAATAAGTCATGAAGCCTTACGCTTCAGCAGTAATTTCAACGGTATTCAAAACGACATCTTCAAGCGGTTTGTCGGCGAAGTCCGTCTGGACACCGCTGATTTTTTCGACGACGTCGTAGTTCTTGACGACCTTGCCGAAGATCGAATGATGGTTCTGAAGCCACGGCGTCGGTACGACGGTGACAAAGAACTGAGAGCTGCCCGTATTGGGGCCGGCATTGGCCATAGCCAAGATACCGGGCTGGCTGAAATCAAGGCCCTGGCCGAATTCGTCGGGAATGGTCTGTTCCGAGCCGCCGCGGCCGGTACCAGTCGGGTCACCGCCCTGGATCATGAAGTCGGCAATGATGCGGTGGAAAATGGTACCGTCATAGAATTTATCCTTAGCTAATTTGACAAAATTTTCGACCGTAATCGGTGCTTTTTCGGCAAAGAGTTCTACCGTGAAATCGCCATGATTCGTTTTGAACACAGCATACGTTTTATTATCTGACATTGTGAATTCCTCCTATTTACATATCTGTCGAATCTATTATAATATAGATTATATACATCTATATTACCGTAGAAAACCTCATTTCGCAAGCATCGTTTTCGTTTCCCAAAGGAAAGATAAATTTTCATTTTGTTGTAAATGCAACGGAAATAGAACACGTCCCCTGCTATACTCTATGTGTACTCGATAAGAGCTGAAAATACAGATTATCCAGTTATTCATTCATTTTTTATTGTGATAAAAATAGAGGAGGTTTTTTCAATGACAAAAGAACAACAGATGTTTTGCTTCCAGTGTGAACAGACCGCTTTCGGTACAGGCTGTACGGGCGGAGCCGGTGTCTGTGGAAAATCGTCGGCAGAAGCCGGTCTCCAGGACAAATTGACAGGAGCCCTGATTGGCTTGGCACGCACCTGTCAGACCGCCGTTCCGACGGCTCAGACCTACCGGGTCATTCTCGAAGGCTTGTTCACGACGGTTACCAACGTCAACTTCAACACCGAAACGACACAGGTCATGATCGACAAAGTTCATGCTGAATCGGCATCCCTTTCTTCCTCGCCGGCTGCCGACTACGACATGAGCGGCCTGTGGAATGCTAACGAAGACATCCGTTCCCTGAAATCGCTCATCCTCTTTGGTATGCGCGGCATGGCAGCTTATGCCTATCACGCACTCATGCTCGGCAAGAGCAGCGACGAACTGGGCGCCTTCTTCATCAAAGGCCTGTCGGCATTGAGCGAAGACTGGGGCATGGACGAACTGCTGCCCATCGTCATGGAAACGGGTAAAGTCAACCTGACCTGCATGGCCCTCCTCGACGAAGCCAACACCTCGACCTACGGCACACCGGTCCCGACAACGGTTCCCCTGACCATCGAAAAAGGCCCGTTCATCGTCGTTACCGGCCACGACCTGAAAGACATGGAACGCCTCCTGCAGCAGACTGAAGGTAAGGGCATCAACATCTACACCCACGGCGAAATGCTCCCGTCCCATGCCTATCCGGAACTCAAAAAATACAAACACCTCAAAGGCAACTTCGGCACGGCTTGGCAGAACCAGCAGAAAGAATTCGACGGCGTTCCCGGCGCCTTCCTGTTCACGACGAACTGCCTCATGCCGCCTAAGAAATCTTATATCGACCGCGTCTTCACGACGGAAGTCGTCTCCTTTGACGGCGTAACCCATATCGGCGAAGACAAAGATTTCACGCCGGTCATCGAAAAAGCCTTGGAACTCGGCGGCTATAAAGAAGAACAGCACTTCACCGGCATCAACGGCGGTACGACGGTTACGACGGGCTTCGGCCACGGTACGGTTCTCTCCGTTGCCGACAAAGTCATCGACGCTGTCAAAGCCGGCGCCATCAAACACTTCTTCCTCGTCGGCGGCTGCGACGGCGCTCGTCCGGGCCGTAACTACTATACCGACTTCGTTCAGCAGACCCCGGCCGATACGGTCATCCTGACCCTGGCCTGCGGTAAATACCGCTTCAACGACCTCGACCTCGGCACCATCGGCGGCTTGCCGCGCATCATGGACATGGGCCAGTGCAACGACGCATACAGTGCTATCCAGGTTGCCATCGCCTTGGCCAAAGCCTTCGACTGCGGCGTCAACGACCTGCCCTTGACCTTGGTCCTCTCGTGGTACGAACAGAAGGCCGTCTGCATCCTCTTGACCCTCCTCTACTTAGGCCTGAAGAACATTTATCTTGGCCCGACACTCCCGGCCTTCCTCTCGCCGAACGTCCTCAACTACTTAGTTGAAAACTTCAACATCTCCCCGACATCGACGCCGGAAGCTGACCTGAAAAAAATCTTAGGTTAATAGATATACGAAAGGCTCTGTCCCATGCGGACAGAGCCTTTTTTGCTTGCTGGCAATCGAAAAAATACGTATGTCGTCCCGCCTAAGCGCCGTAGGGCCACGTATCATGCAAGATATGATATAATAGGGAAAATCATTGCAGGAGATGAAGTTGTCGACGACTCCCTCTTATAGAAGAGGGAGCTTGTAAGTCAGAAAAACATAGGTAGTCACGACATCTTAGCGAGGCCTCCCTAATTCTGCCTACATCATCGGGC
>NZ_KQ958189.1:30968-31366 GCF_001546855.1 Megasphaera sp. MJR8396C
TTCTGCCTACATCATCGGGCAGTTGACGATACCCGTTTTGCCACGGAGATTTACTCCGAGGCAGTCATTTTCTCTCGTAACGCGGGTGATTGTCTCCAGAAATCCACATCGAACCAAGAAGCTGGATATTCATAGCTCCGATACGATCATCATTGGATTGGTATCCGCACTGGCAGCGATACAGGTGTTGGTGAGGCTTACGGTGTTCCTTATGGATAGTAGCGCACTTCGGGCAACGCTGAGAGGTGTATTTTGCCGAGACTTTCAATACTTCCGAGCGATTTTCGTGAGCCTTGTAGGTCAGAAATTGTTCAAGCTGATAGAAAGGCCAGCTTCTCAGGTCGTAATTCTGTTTGGCTGTTTTGGAGAGATTTGTTTCCTCAAAGCTGACACCTGTC
>NZ_KQ958189.1:31466-32023 GCF_001546855.1 Megasphaera sp. MJR8396C
TTGTGCCTTTGGATTGGAGCTGCTGTCTGATTTTGAGGAACTTATGCCGTTTGGCCGCAATCTTTCGCCCGGAAACAAATTCGGTTTTACCTTGTTCATCGTAACTGACCGTCAGGAATCGTAAACCACGGTCAATACCGACAACATGATGGATGTTCTCCTTCTGGAAATCTTCGACAGCTTTGGTGACGGGAATATGCAGATACCACCGGCCTTTGAGTTCAACTAACTTTGCCGTGCCAAGATTCCATGAGCCATCCAGATACTTCGAAAATGGCTTGCTTTCAAAGGTACACCGGGTTCGTTTGCCAAGGGTGTTGATAGACAGGCTTTGGCCGTTATCCACGAAGCTGTAATCACGGTTACGAACCAAATCCGCTTGCGGGCGCTTGAAGAAGATGGGCTTCCAAAGCCATTCGAGCGTCTTCGTGATGTATTTCCAGTTGCCATCTTCGTTCTTGTATTTGAAAGGCTTTTGGAATAGCTGCTGCTTGACAGTCTTATAGCGAGCAATAGTAGTCTTGATAGACGACTGTGCAAGCTGCGACTTTAAGCCA
>NZ_KQ958190.1 GCF_001546855.1 Megasphaera sp. MJR8396C
TTATCATGCCTATTCGGCGCCAAAAAAACGAGCCGTCCCGCACATGCGCAGGACAGCTCGTTTTCTTTATCGCTAAAACGTTATCTCAATGTTTAGAAAGCGTTGTAAGAATATTCGTAGTACATATCCGTCAAGAGGTCCATCTTGTCGCTCATTTCGACCATGAGGTCCGACGCCGTGTCGTAATCTTTGGCAGCCAGGGCTTCTTTGATCTTGGAGAAAATGGACAGGCTCTTTTCCGTGTCGCGGCCCAGTTCCGTCCGCAGGGCGTTGATTTTGGTCCAGCGTTCGACTTCAAGGGCGTTGCTGTCACCGGCAGCATGGAGCTGTTTGGCAGCGATGACCTTGGAGAGGTTTTCCGGAATGAGGCGGTACTGGAGTTCGAGAGCCCAGCGGTTGAGGGCACCGAGGCGGAACGATTCCATGATGCGCTTTTCAAAGGCATCGCAGGCCAGGGTATCCACTTTTTCCGGATGGAGGTCGAGGGCCTTGAAGTTTTCCCATACCGTACGCGGAGCCTTGCCGAACATGGCATCTCGTTCTTCACTGGTGAAGTTTTCAAAGACGTCGACTTCCGAGCGATACGCCCGGTCTTTTTCGAGGTAGTCTGCGTCTTCACCCGGTTTCTTAGACAGTTCCGCCAAGAGCGCTTCGCCGGTCTTGCCGCTGGAGAGGGCATATTTGATGCCGTCGAGGGCGGCTAAATAACCCATGGCAATGGCGATGTAGGTGTTGGTGAAGGGGTTCGGCGAACGGAGTTCAAAACGGGTAGCCGCCGGGCTTGCGATGTTGCGGATGAGGCCGATGAGGACCGAGCGGTTACGGGTCTGGACGTCCGGACGGTCGCCGCCGAGGGCCGTTACGATGCAGACCGGTGCTTCAAAGCCCGGTTTCAAGCGGTTGAGGGAGTCCGTCGTTGCCGAAACGAAGGGGTTCATGACTTCATAGTGTTTGAGCATGCCCATGATGGCGCCGTAACCGACGACGGACAAGAAGTCACTCTTCATGTCCGCCGGGTTGAAGAGGTTGACGAATTTGCCGCTCTTCATGATAGCGCCGATGCCGAAGTGAGTATGTTCACCGGAACCGGCAACGCCGTGGATCGGTTTAGCCTGGAAGGTGACTTCGAGGCCGTTTTCGCGGAATACTTCGCGGACGATAATACGGGCTGCGATTTCATTGTCGGCCGTCTGGACCGGGTCGTTGGCAAATTTCCAGTCGACTTCGAGCTGTTCGAGGACGAAGGTTAATTTACCGGAATCGTCGATCTGAGCTTTGACGCCGCCGACTTCCTTATGGCCCATTTCCGGTTCGAGGCCGTATTTTTCCAGGCGTTCGATGGTCTGTTCCAGTGCCGTACGGACGACGCCGTGAGTCCGCTGCCAGTACTGTTCCTGTAATTTCTGTGAAGCCGACAAGAGCCGGGTAGCGACGTCCTGGCTCGGCGTCTTGACCCAGAATTCCAGTTCCGTTGCCGTCGTCAGAACGATTTTTTCAATATCATCGACATTGACCGACGTACCGGGAAGGCCGTATTCTTTGACCAGGGCCAAGACCTGGTCGCTGACGTAGTCGCAGGTGTTGCGGAGGATCGACCGGGAGTCGATGTAGCCCGTTGCATGGCGAAGGAAGCTGGGGATACGGAGCGTTCCGACTGGTTTCCCCGTTTCCGGATCGATGTTGTCGTCGTTGTAGTCGACGAACCAGTTGACCGACGGGTCGGCTTTGATATCGACACGGGCATTGGACAAGATGGCGATGCCCGGCAGTACAACGGACGAACCGTCGGTCTGGAAGGCCGTCGCATTGAAGAATTTATCATAGTCATCGAAGAAGACGCTGATAGGAATCTTTTCGTCCGTATCATTGCCTGCCAAATCGATGCCTACGAGGGATACGAATTTGATTTCCGGATGCTGTTCCAATAAAGCCAGCACCCCTTCTTTACCATATTGACCTGCCGGAATTACATATACCAACTCATCTTTTGTCATTATGACTCCTCCTTTAGGTGAAAAAAAAGACTCCGATCCCGCAGTTGGGATTCGGAGTCTTCCTTGACTCTTGTTTCATGATTTATTTTGTTTTCAAATCATGCTAAAATAATACAATCATTCAGTCTATTTGTCAATAGATTTTTAAGGAATCTATGGCAATCAACGATGTTGTAAAATTTCTCGAACAATCTTTGAAACAACCTTGCCCTCCGTCCGTCCCTGCACTTTCGGCATGACGAGCTTCATGACAGCCCCCATCTGAAGGCCTTCCTGGCCGGCGATGGTATCGGTGACGATTTGGCGGACTTCATCTTCCGTCAGCTGCTTGGGCATGTACTTTTCCAGTACCGCCATTTCAGCCTTCGTTTCTTCGACTAAGTCGGCGCGGCCGGCTTTTTCGAATTCAGCTAATGACTCCCTGCGTTGTTTCATTTCTTTGGCAATGACGGCGCCGACACCGGCATCGTCGAGTTCGCAATGGCCGCCGTCGATTTCCGCGTTGCGGATGGCCGAACGGACCATACGAATGACGGATAGAGCCGTTTTCCCGGCTTCTTTCGCTTTCATTGCCTCTTTCATGTCCTGAAGAAGTTCGTTCTTAAGAGACATGGTATCACCCTTCTTACATTAACGATTATGCTCTGTACTTCCGTTTCCGTGCTGCTTCGGATTTTTTCTTTCTCCGTACACTCGGTTTTTCGTAGTGTTCACGTTTCCGAACTTCGGAAAGAACACCTGCCTTTTGGCAAGAACGTTTGAAGCGGCGAAGAGCGCTGTCTAACGTTTCGTTTTTACCAACTCTGATTTCTGCCATCTGTTATCCCTCCCTCCAAGGTATGATAGGGAGTGCTGTTACTGCACACAATGAAATTATACTCAGATTATGGCTGTTTGTCAATAACTTCTGAGGTTCTGATACGATTTATCATAAATTCGTCAATGCCCTTAGAGTCGGCTTTTACCAGAGTCGGTCTCCCTTCGAATAAAACCTTTCGCTATGAAAATTGTGCCTTCTTATCGTACATTTATCCTTTACAAGACGCATATTCTGTCAATCGTAGAGACAGGCGCCGACCATGAAGTGTACCAGCGAAGCATAATCCCGCGTATCATTCAAATGGATTTCTACACCGCGTCCCCGGTCGGTCTTTTCCTTTACAAAGGCCAAGGCGTCGTCATCGCCCTTGAGGTTTTGGAAGGCTTCCTCGCGCCGGACCAGGACCCGTCCCCGGCAGGCTGCGACCAGGGCGGTAAACTTTTCCATGTTGGGAATGAAGTAAAATTTTAGTACCATCATCAAGACCTCCTTTGCCGCAGACAATGGCGGCAATCGCTTTTCTCCCCTTCTCTATTATAAGAATACCGTCAGATAGCCCTTGATACAACGAAAATTCAGCCGTATACTATAAGAAAACGGCCAAAAAAGGAGGTTATGCTATGATATTGCAAGACTGTGTCATCCCCGTCAACGACCAATCGCAGGAATTGAAGCCCCACGGAAATGCGGCCTTCCCCTGTGCCGGCTACGCCCCTCATTACCGGCAGGAAGACGGCGACAACGTTCCCTGGCACTGGCACGACGAACTGGAGGTCATCTACATCGAAAAAGGGCAGATGACGGCCAAGGTCCCGTCCCAGACCTTTTCCCTGAAACAAGGCGACATCTTGGTCATCAATGGCAATACCCTGCATTACGCCGTAGCCGCCCCGGAATGCGACCTGCGCTCCTTCGTCTTCAGCCCGGCCCTCGTTACCGGCAGCGGCGACTCGGCCATGGCCGAAAAGTACATCCGGCCCCTCCTTACCTGCCCTTCCTTTTCGGCCTTCTACAGCGATTCCGATTTCGATGATACGATGGCCCGATACTTCCGCACGGCCTTTACGGCCCTGGCTCAAGAATCCTTCGGCTTTGAATTTACCGTCCGGGAAGCCCTCTCTCAAATCTGCCTCTTTTTGTACGGCCGGTTACAGCCTGGCACGACCGCTGAGGCAGTTCCCAGCCTGGACGAAGAGCGCATCAAAAAGATGTTGACCTACATCCACGGCCATTTCGACGAACCCATCACTGTTTCGGATATCGCCGGCGCCGCCGCCATCAGCCAGCGCGAATGCCTGCGCTGCTTTCAAAAGACGATCCAGCTGTCGCCCATCCAATACGTCTTAAAATACCGGATCATGCAGGGCGCCGATCAGTTGGTAAAGGAGCCATCGAAAAGCATTACGGCCATTGCCGCCGCCTGCGGCTTCGACAGTCAGAGCCACTTTGCCAAGACCTTTAAACACTTTTACGCCAATACGCCGCGGCAGTACCGCAAAAGTCATGTCTCCACCCCGATCAAGGAAGCGGTCTTCTCAATCTAAGCCTTCTCTACTATCCAAAAAAAGTCAGGACCATCGAGTCCTGACTTTTTTTATGTCTGTCGCAATATGCTGTTATGTCTTTATTACCGATCTCAGCGGATAAACTTGCCAAAGACGTAGTTGCCATAGGCCAGGCCCTTATCGCTGAGGCGGATCCACTGGTCGGTCGTTTCCAACAATCCCTGACGGATGAGGCCGTCGATGACGGGACCGAAATCGGCTTCAATAGGCCGACCGAACCGGCGGGCATAATCGTCCTTCTCGATGCCGACGCGGCGGCGCAGGGCTAAGAAGCAGTAGTCCTCGACGACCCGTTCGGCGTCGATGGCGATTCGCTCCCCTTCGACGCTGTCCCTTCCGGCTCTTTCGATGTACTGGGGAATGTTGGCCATGTTGGCCCAGCGCGCCGTGCCGTCAAAGGAGTGGGCCGACACGCCAAAGCCGATGTAGGGCTCATAGATCCAGTACTTGCTGTTGTGTTTCGACTCAAAAGGCCCTTTAGCGTAGCTCGAGATTTCATAGTGATGAAATCCCAGGTCGTGCATCTGGTCGTGAACGGCCTTCCCCATGGCTTCGACCGTATCGTCGTCAGGAAGGGTCCAGGTTCCCTTAGAAAGACCATGTTTCAAGGGCGTCCCATCTTCGACGATGAGGCTGTAAATCGAAGCGTGATCCACCGGGAGGTCCCCCAATCGCTGAACATCGCGCCTTACGTCATCGACGGTCTGTCCCGGCAGGCCGTACATCAAATCGATAGACAGGTTGCGGATGCCGGCCTTCCAGGCAGCATCGAGGGCCTGCTCCCCTTCTTTTGCCGTGTGAATGCGGCCCAAAAAGGACAGCATCTCATCGGAAAAAGATTGGATGCCCAGACTCAGGCGGTTGATGCCGCAGGCCACATAGGCCTCGGCCTTTTCCCGGTCGAGGCTTTCCGGGTTGGCTTCGATCGTAATTTCGGCATCCCCCGTGACCGCAAAGGTCTGACGCAGGGTCCTTACGATGGCCTCCATGGACGGTGCCGACAAGATGGACGGCGTGCCGCCGCCGATGTAGATCGTATCGACGGGCTTTCCGGCATACGGCGTGGCCGCAATTTCCCGACAGAGGGCCGGCACGTAGCCTGCCATATAGCAGTCAAGGCCACTGTACGACGGAAAATCGCAGTACAGGCATTTATGGCGGCAAAAGGGGATGTGAACGTAGACGCCGAGCATTACGATTCGTCGACTTTGAGGACGGCCATGAAAGCTTCCTGCGGGATTTCGACGGTGCCGAACTGTTTCATCCGCTTCTTGCCTTCCTTCTGTTTTTCCAGAAGCTTGCGCTTACGGGAAATGTCGCCGCCGTAGCATTTTGCCAAGACGTCTTTTCGAAGGGCAGCTACGTTTTCACGGGCGATGATCTTATTGCCCACAGCTGCCTGGACGGGGATCTGGAAGAGCTGGCGCGGAATGAGGCTGCGCAGTTTTTCGACCAGGGCCCGGCCGCGGCGGGCGGCAAAGTCGCGGTGGACGATGACGCTCAAGGCGTCGACGACGTCGCCGTTGATGAGGATATCCATCTTGACCATGGGCGACGACTGGTAGCCGTTGAGTTCATAGTCGAGGGAGGCATAGCCGCGGGTGGCCGACTTCAAGACGTCAAAGTAGTCGTAAAGGATTTCGCACAAAGGCAGATTGTAGATCAGAGAGACGCGGGTGTCGTCGAGGTAGTCCATGGTGACGTACTGACCGCGGCGGCTCTGGGAGATTTCCATGACCGTACCGACCATGTCCTTGGGGATGATGATCGTCGTCTTGACCAAGGGTTCTTCGATGTGGTCGACTTTGGTCATGTCGGGCATCTGCGACGGGTTGTCGACTTCAACCATCGTCCCGTCCGTGCAGTAGACGCGGTAAATAACCGACGGTGCCGTCGTGATCAGGGACAGGTCGTATTCTCGTTCCAACCGTTCGCGGACGACGTCCATGTGAAGGAGGCCCAGGAAGCCGCAGCGGAAGCCGAAGCCTAAGGCCGACGACGTTTCCGGTTCAAAGAGCAGGGCGGCGTCGTTTAGGTGGAGTTTTTCCAAGGCGTCGCGCAGGTTGTCGTAGTCGTTCGTTTCTACCGGGTACAGGCCGCAGTAGACCATGGGCACGGCCCGGCGGTACCCCGGCAGGGCTTCCGATGCCGGCCGTTCGGCCAAGGTGACCGTATCGCCGACGCGGCAGTCGCGGACGTTCTTCATGCTGGCCGCTAAATAGCCGACGCTGCCGCAGCCGAGGGACGGCACGGGATGCATCTGAGGCAGGAAGACGCCCGTTTCGATGACTTCAAACTCTTTGCCGGAGGCCATCATGCGGATACGCTGGCCGGGCTTTAAGCTCCCTTCCATGATGCGGATGTTGGCGATAGCCCCCTTATAGGCATCGAAGTGAGAGTCGAAGATGAGGGCCCGCAAGGGCTTGTCTTCTTCATCAGCCGGTGCCGGGATGCGCTGGACGATAGCTTCCAGGACCTGGTCGACGCCGAGGCCCGTCTTGGCACTGATCATGATAGCGTCAGAGGCATCAAGGCCGATGACGTCTTCGATTTCCTTGCAGACTCTATCCGGGTCGGCACTGGGCAGGTCGACCTTATTGATGATGGGGATGATTTCTAAGTCGTGTTCCAAGGCCAGATAGACGTTGGCCAAGGTCTGGGCTTCGACGCCCTGAGTGGCATCGACGATGAGCAGGGCCCCTTCGCAGGCGGCGAGGCTCCGCGAGACTTCGTAGTTGAAGTCGACGTGCCCCGGCGTGTCGATGAGGTTCAGGGTATACTGCTTGCCGTCTTTGGCATCATAAATGAGGCGGGCCGACTGGGCCTTGATGGTAATGCCTCGTTCTCGTTCGAGGTCCATCGTATCGAGCAGCTGGGCTTCCATCTCCCGTTCGGGCACAGTGCCGGTCATTTCCAGCATCCGGTCGGCCAGGGTAGACTTGCCGTGGTCGATATGAGCAATGATTGAAAAGTTTCTGATATGATCTGTGGACACCGTATGTTTCCCCTCTTTCTTATTGGATGACGCCGCCGCCGAGGACGCGTTCCCCTGTTTCTGCATCGTAGAGTACCAGGGCCTGGCCGGCCGTAACGGCCCGCTGGGCTTCGTCGAACTCGACGCGCATGTCGTCGCCGTCGGGATAGACCGTACAAGGCGATTCATTGGCAGCGTAGCGGATCTTGCCTAAGGCCCTAAAGGGCGCTGTCGGCACCTGTTCGACCCAGGTGGCTTCACTGGCTTCTACCGTCGTCGAGAACAGGTCTTTTTCAGAACCGACGATGACCCGGTTGTGCTCAACGTCTAAGGCCGTGACGTAGTAAGGACCGCCGGGGCCGCCGAGGTTGAGCCCCCGCCGCTGGCCGACGGTATAGGCGGCAATGCCCTGATGGCGGCCGATGACCCGGCCCTTTTCATCGACGAAGTCGCCGGGCTTAAAGATATCCTTCTTTTCCTTTTCCAAAAAGCCCTTGTAGTCGTTGTCGGGAATGAAGCAGATATCCTGACTTTCAGGCTTATTGAAGACGGGAAGATTCCACTCTTTAGCCAGTTTCCGCGTGTCGGTCTTTTCGAGGTCGGCCATGGGAAACAGGAGGTGCGGCAAGACAGCCTGGGTCAGCTGATAGAGGACGTAGGACTGGTCCTTGCGGCGGTCGGTGCCGCGTAAGAGCGAATAGATGCCCGTTTCTTCGTTTTTAGCGATGCGGGCGTAATGGCCGGTAGCCAGGAAATCGGCGCCAAACTGCTTGGCTTTTTCCCAGAGCAGGCCGAATTTAATAAATTTATTGCAGGCAATGCAGGGATTGGGCGTCTTGCCGCGGCGATAGGAATCGACGAAATAATCGATGACATCGCGGCGGAAGAGTTCGCGGAAATCCAAGGTATAATGGGGAATGCCCAGTACCGAAGCGACGGCTTTGGCGTCGTCGACGGAACTGAGGGAACAGCAGGCGTGGATGTTATCGACGGTGTAGGCCGGGTCTTCTTCCCACAGGCGCAGGGTGATGCCGATGACATCATAGCCCTGCTGCTTCAAAAGGCCGGCTGTAACCGAGCTGTCGACGCCGCCGCTCATAGCTACTGCGACTCGTTTCATGTCAAATCAATCTCCTCTACTGGTCGTCACGGCGTCCCGGATCTGGGACACGGCGTATTCAATATCTTCTGTCGTATTGTCTTTGCCGACGGACAGGCGGATGCTGCTGCGCAGCCATTTTTCGTCGGCGCCCATGGCCTTTAAGACGTGGGACGCTTCGACGGCACCGGCTTCACAAGCCGACCCGGCCGATACGGCAATGCCCTGCAAATCGAGGGCGATGAGTAAAATGGCACTGTCCACGCCGTCGACGCTGAAGTCGATGATGTTGGGCAGGACCTGACGGCGATTGCCGTTTAAGCGGAAGCGGTCATCGCCTTTAATGAGTTTTTCATAGACGATGTCGGTCAAGACCCGAGCCGCCTTGGCCCGGTCTTCTCGTTCTATTTCCAAACGGGCAGCCGCCTCTCCGAAACCGACGATACCGGCGACGTTTTCCGTGCCGGCCCGCAGGCGATGTTCCTGGGGACCGCCGTAGGCTTCGGCCGTCACCTTGAGGCCGTGGCGGATGTACAAGGCGCCGACGCCCTTCGGGCCATAAATCTTATGGCTGCAAATGGTGAGCATGTCGATGCCTTCTTCCAAAGGACGAACGGGCAGATAGCCGAAGGCCTGGACGGCGTCGACGTGGAAGGCAACGCCTTTTTCTTTGGCGACGGCACCGATGGCAGCGATGGGCTGGATCATGCCCGTTTCATTATTGGCGTACATGGCCGAAATGAGGACCGTATCGTCACGAATGGCGGCGGCCACATCGTCTGCCGAGGCGCAGCCGTCGGCATCGACGGGGACATAGGTGACGTCATAGCCCTTTTCCTCCAGAGCCTGGAAGGTGCGCAGGACGGCATGGTGTTCGACGGCCGTCGTGATGACGTGGCCGCCTTGGGGGAAATTGGCCCGCAGATAGCCTAAAATAGCCAGGTTATCCGCTTCCGTTCCGCCGCTGGTAAAGACCAGGTCTTCGCCGCTGACGCCAAGGCAGTGAGCGACTTGACCGCGGGCCTTCTGGACGGCGGCCCGAGCCTGTTGGCCAAAGAAATGGAGGCTCGACGGATTGCCGTAGGATGTCGTAAGATAGGGCATCATGGCGTCCAGGACTTCCCGGTCCATGGGCGTCGCTGCGGCGTTATCTAAATAAATGCGTTTCATTTATATTATGTACTCCTATAGGAACAAAAAAGCCATGAAAAAAATAGCTTAATCTTTATAATACCATAGGGCGGTCTTTTTGTATATCCGTCCTTTTGACATATCGCCAGGATCAGGATTTAGCATACAGGCTGGGCACACCGTCGACGTCGGCACACTTGGTGTTGCAGTTATCGCCGCTGCAGACCCAAAAAACGCCGTACGGGCCGGTCCGTTTCTGGAAGGTCCCCGTTTTACAGCGCGGGCAGGGATACGGCGACGGTTTGACGCCCTCCTTCTTCCCCTCTCCCGCAATGGGTTCCGTGTGGCGGCACTTGGGGTAGTTGCTGCAGCCGTAAAAGTCGCCGTACTTACCGTGGCGCTTGACCATGGGACTGCCGCATTCCGGGCAGGCCTTGGCCCCTTCGACCTTCATGACGACGCCGCCGGCCGCTGTGACCAGGGCTTTCAGGAAATCGAGCTGGTCCCGGAGGAAGGCCTGGAGGTTATCCTTCCCAAGGCTCATCTGGTAGAGCCGTTCTTCCCAGATGGCCGTTTCATCGGGATAGAGCATTTCGTCGGGCAAAGCGTCGACGAGGAGATAGGCATTGTCCGTCGGCTTGAGGTATTTCTTCTTGCCTTCAGCCATCAGGAATTTTCGTTGGATCAGCTCTTGGATGATCGTCGCCCGCGTCGCTTCGGTACCGATGCCTTGGACTTCTTTTAGTTTCTTCTTCAAGCTATCATCTTTGACGTATTTATAAATCTCTTTCATGGCCGCCAATAAGGTCGACGGCGTAAACCGCGGCGGCGGCTTGGTCGCCTTCTTGTCGACCTGGCCGCTTTGATAATGGACGGCATCGCCCTTGCGGACGACGGGAAGTTCCCCCTTTTCTTCTTCGTCGTCGTTCTTATCGCCCTGGTAAAGGACCTTCCAGCCCGGCACGGTAACGGCCTTGCCGTGGGCGACGAAGGTCTCGTCGGCACAGTCGATGGTGATCCGCGTCTGGTCGTATTCGTGGATGGGATAGAATTGGGCCAAATAGGCCTGAGCGATGAGATAGTAGATGCGCTGCTGGACGGCCGTCAGTTTTTCGAAGGGGCAGGGAACGGTCGTCGGGATGATGGCGTGGTGAGCCGTGATCTTGCTGTCGTTCCAGGCCCGGCTCTTGATCTTGCCGTCGGCGCCGGCGGCCCATTCGGGCAGTTTTCCCGCCGGGATGGCGGCGATGTTCTGCAAGATGCGGGGCACGTCTTTCCGCTGATTAAGGGGCAGGTATTCGCAGTCCGAACGGGGATAGGTCGTCAGTTTCCGTTCGTACAGGGTCTGGGCCGTATCGAGGACCTGCTGGGGCGTGTAGCCGTAGCGCTTGCCGGCCAGGACCTGCAGCGACGACAGGGATAAGGGCAGGCGCTGGGCCTCCTTCTTCTTGGACTTCTTGTTTTCGACGATGGTTCCGTCAGGATCGGCAGCCAGGCGGGACAAGATGTCTTTGGCCGCTTCTTCCTGAATGCAGCGCCCTTCCGGATCGAGGCCGGCCTGGGTATCCTTGGGCTGCCACTGGGCACGGATGATGCCGTTCTTATGCTGGAAATCAGCTTTTACGACGTAGTACGTGACCGGTACAAAATCGTCGAGTTCCCGCTGACGGCGGACGACGAGGGCTAAGGTCGGCGTCTTGACCCGGCCGATGGGAAAGACGACGCGATGGCCTTGGCGACGGGCCGACAAGGTATAGGCCCGGGACAGATTCATGCCGATGAGCCAATCCGCCCGACTTCGGGCCAGGGCCGATTCTTTGAGGTGGACGAAGTCACCGTTGCTGCGCAGATCGCCTAAGGATTCATGGATGCTTTTTTCATCGAGGGCGTTGAGCAGGATGCGCTCGACGGGCTTTTCGTTTCCGACGTAATCGAGGATCTCGTCGATGAGCAGCTGCCCTTCCCGGTCGGGGTCACCGGCGTTGACGATGGCGTCGACGTCGGGACTTGTAATGAGGCCTTCAATGATGTGGAACTGTTCTTTACTGGCCGGACTGATGAGGAGCTTCCACTCCGTCGGAATGATGGGCAAATCCTCAGCATTCCAGCGTTTATATTTGGGATCGTAGTCCTGAGGCTCGGCCTGCTGCAGGACGTGGCCGTAAGCCCAGGTGACGATACCGCCGCCGGTACGGATACAGCCGTTTCCCCGCTGATGAGGCTGCGGCAGGCACTTGGCCAATTCCCGGGCCATACTCGGTTTTTCGGCAATAAAAAGTTTCATCGAGCATCTCTCTTTCTGCAATAGACTGTACCCTATAGCATACCATATTTTGCGTTATCTTTATAGGGCAGTCCTCAGGTCAGCACAAAAAGCAACCCAAGACCTAAACGGCTTGGGT
This sequence comes from Megasphaera sp. MJR8396C, assembly GCF_001546855.1. Lineage (GTDB taxonomy): Bacteria > Bacillota > Negativicutes > Veillonellales > Megasphaeraceae > Megasphaera. The sequence goes on from NZ_KQ958190.1 coordinate 11,986, forward strand.
TACTTTGGCTAACTGTCCGACGGCGGTGATGACCTTGGCGAAGGCCGGCGGAATATCGTCTTTTTCAAGGGACTGGCCGAGGAGGCGGCCGAGGATGACCCCTTTATTGCTGTACAGCCAGGCAAAATAATAGACGTACAACGCCCGTTGGTTGCGGGGATTGACGTTCCACAGTCTCCTGGCCGGATAGTCGTGGTAATTGATGTCTAATTTACGGCAGGCCTTTTTGATCATGTCCGTCGTCGCCCGGGCGTGATCGCCGCAGGCCGTGTCGATGATACGGTCTAAATCGCGGCGCCGCCCCCGATCGAGGAGGGTCTTGGCCAGATCCATTTCAAAACAGATCTCATGGGTAAAGTAGACGCCCCGTTCCCCCTTATGAGAACTCTTGACGTCGGCATCGTACAAGGCGGCGACGGGAATCTTGAAGTATTCTAAGAGGGCCTTGATCTTTGAAATAGAACTTTCGCCGCGGGCGTTGATAAGGCAGATGCCGTAGTAGTCAAAGGGGATGTTTAAGGTCACGCCGAACTGCTGGAAACAGCCGTACTCCGTCTCGCCTTCGACGATGAGGGCGCTTCGCGAATAGAGGGCAGCCTTGACTTCCGGGAAATGCATGATCAGGTGCTTTTCGATTTCTTCGCTGAAGTGGAAGCAGGCCCCGCAGGCGGCCTTGACCATGCCCCGCTTGTCGCGGTAGAGGCGGATGATGTTGCGGTAGTCGTCGATGAGCGAATCCGTCGAGTGGGTGACGATGAACAGCTGGCCCCGCAGGCCGTCGATGTTGAACAAGTCCTTGAGGAGCCGGCAGAATTGGGGATCTTCATTGCGCAGAAGCTGCTGGTAATAATGAAGGACCGACCGCTGCATATAGGGGTGCAGGTGGATTTCCGGCTCGTCGATGGAAATGATGAGCGGCAGGTAGCGCCTCCCCTTTTCATCGACGATGAGGTTGTGTTCCATGGGCACGGCCCGGCTGAGGGACATTTGATAGACATGGGTAATGACGCACAGGGCCGCCAGGGAAATGAATTTCATGTTGTCCGCCCGGGGCCGGTCCGTGCGGCACAAGAGCTTCGACAACAGGAAGATATTGACGAAGTACGACGAATCGAGGCTGCCGACAGCGACTTCGTGATGGATGAAAGCCCGCGCGTCTTCTGACAGGCTGTCCCAATGCTGTTCGCTCCACTCCGACAGCATCTGCTCCAAGGCCCGATAAATCCGCGGCGCTACCCGCTGCTCTTCGGGAAGGGTCGCCGAATAGGACACGTAGCGCAGGCGGCGGATCAATTCCAAGGGCAGCTCTTCCCCGCTCTCATCGAGGTAAAGATGGGGATACATATCGCTGATGTGCATCTCCATGCGGATGCGCAAGGTCTCTCGGTGTTCTTCGGGCTTGTCGGCGAAGTATTCCTTGTCGCTCTCGAGGAGATGAAGGCCCATGGTGATGATGATGGGTTGTGACGGGTCGGCGTAATCGTCTTCGTCGACGTTGCGGCCGTCGCTCATGTAGGCCAATAGGCGCAGGAGGCCGCTCTTTCCGATGGCGTTTTCCCCGACGATATAGTTAGCCTTTTCGTGAAAGGTCATTTCGACGTCTTGTAAATTCCGATAATTTTGAATGCGCATGGATGCAATATACATGACACACCCTCCTTTTCCTGAATATCCCTTACTATAGGTATTCGACAAAAAACGCGCTGCTCCCTGCTTTTGAGAGTCAGCGCGTTATTCCATTTCAGCAAGGATATTTAGCGGCCACTGTGACGGCAAAGTTTGGCTAGCCAGCGCGCCAGATCAAAGGTCGTCTGGCCTTCCGTCATCTGCCACTGCCAGTTGCCGTCGGCGACACCGGGGACGTTCATCCGGGCCGCTGCCGGCAGGGTCAGGAGATCCTGCATGGGCACGATGACCGTTTCGGCCCGGCGGCGGTAGGTATAGGCAATGACTGCCCGTACCAATTCTTCCGGCGAGACGTCGTCACCAAGGTCCAGCATGCGGCGGATATGAAGCTGCTCGCTTTCCGACAGCTCCTGTTCGTACCAGCCGCGGATCGTATTGTTGTCGTGGGTTCCCGTATAGGCGATGCAGTTCGGTTCCGTGTCGAAGGACCGAATGCCGTCAGCCCGGTCTTTGAGGTGGAACTGGAAGACCTTCATCCCTGGAAGGTCCAAGGCGTCCTTCAAGGCACAGACGTCGTCGGTGATGACGCCTAAATCTTCGGCGACCAGGTTGAGCCGGCCCAGTTTTTGATAGACGGCGCGGAACAAATCGAGGCCCGGCCCTTCTTTCCAGGCCCCCTCTTTGGCCGTCTCTGCGCCCTGGGGTACGGCCCAGTAGGCGGCAAAACCCCTAAAGTGATCGACCCGCAGTTCGTCAAAGAGGTCTCGCATGCGGCGGAAACGATCGGTCCACCACTGGTAGCCGTCGGCCGCCATGGCTTCATAGTCATATAAGGGATTGCCCCAGAGCTGGCCGTCAGCACTGAAGTAGTCCGGCGGCACACCGGCCACCGATACGGGGCGCCCGTCTTCATCGAGGTCGAACTGGTCCTGATGGGCCCAGCAGTCGGCACTGTCGTGGGCGACGAACATGGGCAGGTCACCGAGGATGGTGACGCCATTTTCTTTGGCATAAGATCGGAGCTCGTGCCACTGACGGTCGAAGATGTACTGCATGAATTTGACGTGGGATACGGTACCGGCCAGTTCCTTAGCATATCGTTTGAGGGCTTCCGGTTCATGACGGCGGATGTCGTCTGGCCATTCCGTCCAGGGCCGGCCTTTAAAGAAGTCGCGGATGCTGCGGAACAAGGCGTAGTCGTCGAGCCAGTAGGCATTGGCTTCACAGAATTCCCGGAAGGGCTTCCAGGAAATGATGAGATCCTTATCGTGCGAAAGGTCCCACAAGATACGGGCCTTTTCGGCCGCGACGTCCGATCGTGACTGCCCCTTGCCCTTGGCGATAAAATCGGTGACGACGTCTTTTTTCAGCCAGCCCCATTCAGACAGGCGCTGGAGGGAAATGAGGGCTTCATTTCCGGCAAAGGCCGATTCCGAGAGATACGGCGAATCACCGGCTAAGGGCGGCATCAAGGGCAGGATCTGCCAAACCGATTGGCCGGCCGTCTTTAAAAAGTCGACGAAGCGGTAGGCCGCCGTCCCTAAGACGCCGTTTCCGACGACAGCCGGCAGCGACGTCGGATGGAGGAGGACGCCGCAGCGCTTCTTCTTGGCTTCACCAGCCTTCAAGATGACGGCCTCTAAGGGCGGCAGGGTCAACGTCAGACGGCTGTTCAAGGTCACTTCCGGTTCCATCCGCGTATGGAGGGCATTGGTAAACTTGCCGTACGCCAAGCCGTCGGTGTAGAGGCTGATGGTCCGCAGGGACGACGGATTGCGGTTCATGGCGATGATGAACAAGCCGTCTTTGGCCGGTTTTCCAAAGACGTCGCGGCCGCCTTCGATGAGCCTTGCAAAGGCATAGACGTCGCCGTCGGCGTAGAGCGGGATGAAACGGCCCGTCTGTAGGGCGTCATGCGCCGTCCGCAGCCGCGTCAGGGCCTTGGTCCAACCCAGGATATCCCAGTCTTCCCGCCCCCAGGGATAAGTCCGGCGGTTGTCCGGGTCCTTGCCGCCCGTAAGGCCCGCTTCGTCGCCGTAATAGATGCAGGGCGCCCCGGGCATGGTCATCTGCCAGGTCGTCAAGAGCTTCAGCCGCTTCTTGGCCGTATCTTCAGCCGTCGCCACGTCGGTGCCGCCGGCTGCCTGGAGAACTGTCAAGATCCGTTCGATGTCGTGGCTGCTGATGAGGTTGAGCATGGCGTAGAAGTTTTCCGGCGGGTAATTTTCCCGGAGGCGGGTCAATTCGTCATTCATGCGCCGCGCCTCTTTAGCTCCGGTGACGAAGTCAACCATGAGAGCCCGTTCGGCGTAGTTCATGGCGCTGTCGATGTCGTAGCCGCAAAGGTATTCCCGCTGTTCGCTGTAACTGACTTTATTCGACGCATCTTCCCAGACTTCGCCGATGAGGACGGCGTCGGGATTTTCTTCTTTCAAGGTCTTATAGAACTGCCGCAAAAAAGGAACGGGCAGCTCGTCGATGACGTCGAGGCGCCAGCCGCGAATGCCTTGGTTGAGCCAATATTTGAGGACGCTCTCCTTATTATTGATGATGAAATCCATGTAAGACGGCGTCGTTTCTTCAACGTCCGGCAAATCTGATACGCCCCACCACGATTCGTAGTCATCGGGATAGTTGGTGAATCGGAACCATTCATAATAGGGCGATTCCTTCGACTGGTAGGCGCCGACGCCGGGATAGTGGCCGAAGCGGTTGAAATAGATGCTGTCGGCCCCGGTATGGCTGAAGACGCCGTCGAGGATGATGGCCATTCCCGCATCTTTAGCGGCTTTACAGAAGGCGGCGAACTCTTCATTGGTCCCCAGCATGGGGTCGACGCGGAAGTAGTCCGCCGTGCCGTAGCGGTGGTTGCTCGAGCTTTCAAAGATGGGATTGAGGTAAATGGCCGTAATGCCTAGTTCTTTGAGATAAGGCAGTTTTTCCTGAATTCCTTTGAGATTGCCGCCGAAGAAGTCGTAATAGACGATGTCGCCGACGCCTTCGCGCTTGCAGTAATAGGGCTTATCGTACCAGTTGCTGTGGATGACGGCCCCTTCCTTGCCCCACAGGTTCCCGTCGCCGCTGCGGCAGAAGCGGTCGGGGAAAATCTGATAGACGATGGCGTGCTTAAACCAGTCCGGCGTATGAGCCCCTTTATCGTAGACCGTAATCTGATAAGACGGCGGCGCCCCTTCATAGACGGCGCCTTCCCCGCCGAGCTGTTCGTAATTATTCCCGTAGCAGCGCGTCGTATCCCCGTCGCTTACGATAAAGTAATACCATAAGAGGCAGCCTGTATCGGGAATGGGTACGACGGCTTTAAAGGCTTGGTCCTCATAGGTCATGGGCAGGATCGATTCACCGACGTTGCTCTGCCACAGGCGCACCTCGGCATGGCAGCCCTCGCCATGACCCGAAGCACCCAGGCGCAGGATGAGCCGGCTTCCCGACGGGACGGCCCCGAAGGCCGAGCGGTAATAGAAATCATGAGAGTTGTGATACAGTCGTAAGTCCATAGAAATTCCTTTCTTCTTCATCAAGAATCCCCCGTCGCGCATACCCGACGGGGGACCCGATACTGAGCCCCTTACAGCTGCAGTACACTTTCATATAAACTTATATAGGCATCGGCCGACTGGTTCCAGCTGTAATCGCTGGTCATGGCGTTATGGACCAGCTGATCCCAGACGGAGTCGTCTTCGTAATAGCCGAGCGCCCGCTTCATCGTAAACAAGAGTTCGTGGGCGTTGAAGTTCGGGAAGGTCAGACCGTTGCCCTGTCGGCTGTACTTATTGAAGGGATGGACCGTATCCTTGAGTCCCCCCGTTTCCCGAACGATGGGAATGGAACCGTAGCGCAGGGCGATGAGCTGGCTGAGACCGCACGGTTCATACCGCGACGGCATGAGGAACATATCCGATGCCGCATAGACCTTATGGGCCAGGGCTTCATTGAACATGATGTTGGCCGAAACCTTGTTGGGATGGCGGTAGGCCAGTTCCCGGAAGGCATCTTCATAGCCAGCATCGCCGGTCCCGACCAGGACCAGCTGGACTTCGTCGTCGACGAGTTCGTCCATGATGCGCATGACGAGATCGAGGCCCTTGTCTTCAACGAGGCGCGTGACCATGGCGATGAGAGGCACGCCGCGCTGGATGCGAAGGCCCAGTTCTTTCCGCAGGGCGTCTTTATTTTCCCGCTTATCGGCCCGGGCCGTGGCTACAGAATACTGCTTTTTAATGTAAGGATCCGTTTCCGGATTGTAGGCATCGACGTCGAGGCCGTTCAAGATACCCGACACCTTGCCGCTGTTGGCCCGAATATAGCCGTCGAGGCCTTCGCCGAAGTAAGGATAGGTGATTTCCTGAGCGTACGTCGGGCTGACCGTCGTGACCCGGTCGGCGTATACCAGGCCGGACTTCATGTAGTTGACGCAGCCGTCGCATTCGAGGTTGCCGTTATCAAAGAGTTCCTGCGGCAGGCCGATGATATCGCGCATGATAGACGGCGGATAGATGCCCTGATACTTCAGGTTATGGATCGTATAGACCAACTTCATATCCTGATAAAAGGGATCGTGGCTAAAGTCTTCTTTAAGGAAGACCCCCATCAGGCCCGTATGCCAGTCGTTGCAGTGGATGATATCGGGCTTAAAATCGACGGCGGGCAGCATGGTCAGGACGGCGCGGCAGAAATAAGCAAACCGTTCGGCGTCATCGCCGTAGCCGTAGAGATTGTCCCGCTTAAAATACCATTCGTTGTCGATAAAATAGACGGTGACCCCGTCCTGTTCTACCGCTTCGACGCCGTAATAGAGCTGGCGCCAAGACAAGTTGACCGTACCGGTGACAACAGTCTTCATCTTTTCTTTTACGGCATCAGCGATACCGCTATATTTCGGAATGACCAGTCGGACGTCCACGCCCTTTTGGGCTAAGGCCTTGGGCAAGGCCCCCATGACATCGGCCAAGCCGCCTGTTTTAATAAATGGCACTGCTTCTGAGGCCACAAATAATACCTTCATCGTCTGTCCCTCCCCTTTACGGTCTGATGTAGTCCGCACCGATTCGACCTTTCCTTCGGCGCGGCGCTTTATCGATGGTGATTGATTGTTAACTGATACCCGCCGTCTCATTTGATGCCGGCGTGATCCCTTTTTCATGCAGTTGCCTTCTTTCTCATGCTTTTGGCCCTTCGTCCAGACTTTCATGGGCTTCCAATAGATGCTTCGAATCTTCCGTGAGTCGCAGGTAAATCGTCGCCAAGGGCGGCAGGGTCAATTCGATGGACTGGTCCATGCCGTGCATAGGTACATCCTGAGCCGTAAAGACGCCTTCATTTAAGACGTTGGAGCCGCCAAAGGCTTCGGCATCACTGTTAAAGACTTCGACGTAGTCGCCCTTGACGGGGACGCCGATACGGTACGAATGGCGGACGACGGGCGTAAAGTTGCAGAGGACGACCGTCGAATCCTTTTCGTCTTTCCCCGTCCGGAAGAAGGCGATGGCGCTGTTGTCATTGTCGTCGCAGCTGATCCAGGAAAAGCCCGACCAGTCGCAGTCTTCTTCCCACAGTTCCGGATGGTCGACGTAATACTCGTTCAGCTGGCGCACGTAGTCGTGCATGGCCAAATGCATGGGATAATTCAAGAGGTGCCAATCGAGGCTGTCGTCGTACTTCCATTCGATGAACTGGCCGAATTCACTGCCCATGAACAAGAGTTTCTTGCCAGGATGGGCCATCCAGTAGCCGTAGAAGGCTCTAAGGCCGGCAAATTTCTGCCAGTAATCGCCGGGCATCTTGTCGAGGAGCGAGTGTTTGCCGTGGACGACTTCATCGTGCGACAAGGGCAGGATGAAGTTTTCCGAAAAGGCGTAGCACAAGGAAAAGGTAATGAGGTTGTGATTGTCCTTGCGGAACAGCGGATCCATGGACATATAACGCAGCATGTCATTCATCCAGCCCATGTTCCACTTATAATTGAAACCCAGGCCGCCGACGTCGACCGGTTTGGTGACGAGGGGCCAAGCCGATGATTCTTCAGCAATCATCAGGGCCTGCGGAAACTCCTTAAAGACGGCCGCATTGAGATGGCGCAAAAAGTCGATGGCTTCCAGATTTTCCCGGCCGCCGTACTTATTGGGCTGCCAGCCGCCATCGGGATGGCCGTAGTCGAGGTACAGCATATTGGCCACAGCGTCGATGCGCAGGCCGTCGATATGGAACTGACTCAGCCAAAAGAGGGCACTGGAAATGAGGAAGGACTGGACTTCCGTCCGCCCGTAATCGAAGTTCATCGTATCCCATTCTTTATTTTCGGCCAGGATCGGATTGCCCGATTCGTAGCACGGTTCGCCGTCGAAGTGGCGCAGGCCGTGGGCGTCGCGGCAAAAGTGGCCCGGTACCCAGTCGAGGATGACACCGATGCCGTTCCGATGGCAGTGGTCGATGAGATACATGAAGTCTTCGGGCTTGCCATAGCGGCTGGTCGCTGAAAAATAGCCCGTTCCCTGGTAGCCCCAGGAACCATCAAAGGGATATTCGCACAGCGGCATGAGCTCGATATGGGTGTAATGCATGTCTTTTACGTAAGCGACCAGCTCTTCGGCGATATCGCGGTAAGTCAGCATGCCGCCATCTTCCCCGCGCCGCCACGATCCGAGATGGACTTCGTAGGTCAGCATCGGCTTACGGTAGGAATCGTAAGCTTCGCGGCTTTCCATCCATTTCTTATCGCGCCAGGTATAGTGGAGCTTGGTCAATTTCGATGCCGTATTCGGCCGTACTTCCGACCAGAAGGCGTAAGGGTCGCTCTTTAAGATACGTTCCCCCGACGCCGTCGTAATGGCGTATTTATAAATGTCCCCTTCTTGCAGGCCTTCTATATATGCGACCCAAATGCCATTGCCTTGGCTGCTTCGTTCCATCGGGTTGGCATCGTCATCCCAATGGTTGAAGTCACCGACGACACTGACCTTCTGTGCGTGCGGCGCCCAGACGGCAAAGCGCACGCAGGATTTACGGTGCCGTGAAGAAAAATGAGCACCGAACAGTCGATAGCTGGCATAATTCGTACCCTGGTGATACAAGAAGGTACTGTATTCGTCGATTGCACTGAGTTTCATCGCATAATCCCCCTGTCATTCAGTCATGCTTAGACGGTTTAAGGTGCCAAATGTCGTTGGCGTACTGTTCGATCGTCCGGTCGCTGGAAAAGTATCCCGACTGAGCAATGTTGACGACACTGGCCCGCAACCAGTCTGATTTATTTCCATACCGCTTGGCAATTTCCTTCTGAGCCTCACAGTAGGCTTTAAAATCTTTCAGGACGAAGTATTCGTCGTTCTTTTCGAGGAATGATTCATAGAGCAGGCCGAAATAATCACCGCCCACCGTTCCGTCGACGAGGGCATCCATGAGGCGGCGGATTTCAGGATCGCTGCTGTACATCTTCCACGACGAATAGCCGCCGCGGACGTAGTAATTCATGACTTCATCGGCCCGGAGCCCGAAGATGACGCAGTTGTCATCGCCGATGAGGCGGTGGATTTCGACGTTGGCCCCGTCCATGGTCCCGAGGGTGATGGCGCCGTTCATCATGAATTTCATATTCCCCGTCCCCGACGCTTCCTTGCCGGCCGTCGAAATCTGTTCGCTGACGTCGGCTGCCGGGAAGAGCATCTGTCCCAGGGAGACGTTGTAGTTTTCAAGGAACAGGACTTTCAACTGCTGGTTGACCGTCCGGTCGCTGTTAATCATGTGGGACACGACGTTGATCAGGCGAATCGTTTCCTTGGCTTCGCCGTAGCTGGCCGCTGCCTTGCCGCCGAAGAGATAAGTCCGCGGCGTAATCTTCATGGACGGATTATCCTTCAAGAGGAAGTAAAGGTGCAGGATATGGAGGATATTGAGGGTCTGGCGCTTATACAAGTGAATGCGCTTGATCTGAATATCGAAGATAGAATCGGTCCGGATATCCTGATTATATTTGTCCTTAATGTAGCGGGCCAGCCATTCTTTGCGTTCGGTCTTGACCTTGGCCAGTTGTTCCTTAAAGGAAGCATCGTCTTTATAGGCCATGAGTTCCGACAGTCTGGCCGGCGTCTTACGCCACTTGTCCCCAATCGTATCGTCGATGAGGGATGCCAGTTTCGGATTGGCTTCAATGAGCCAGCGGCGATGAGAAATGCCGTTAGTCTTATTGGAAAAGCGCTGCGGGAAACAGGTGTAGAACTGATGGAGCGTCGAATCCTTCAAGATCTGCGAGTGGATTTCGGCGACGCCGTTGACGCTGTGACTGCCGAGGACCGACAAGTGAGCCATGTGAATCTGACCGTCCCACAAAATAGCTACGTCACGGGCCTTATTTTCATCGCCCGGATAGCGGCGGCGGACTTCCTGCAGCCAGCGGTTATTGATTTCTTCGATAATTAAATAAATTCGCGGCAAGAGGTCCTTGAACATGGGAATGGACCATTTTTCCAGGGCTTCCGGCAGGATCGTATGGTTGGTGTAGGCTACGGTCCGGACGGTGATTTCCCAGGCAGACTGCCACGACAAGCCTTCTTCATCCATGAAGATACGCATCAGTTCCGGAATGACCAGTGCCGGATGGGTATCGTTGATGTGGATGGCTACGTACTGGGCGAAGCGATAGATGCTTTCGCCGTATTTTTGCTTATAATGACGAACGATGCTTTGGACACCGGCCGATACGAAGAAGTATTCCTGCATCAGGCGCAGGCGGCGGCCGTCTTCAGTACTATCGTCAGGATAGAGGAAACGCGAAATCTGCTGGACACTGTCTTTATAGCGGAAGGCCCGGTGGCGGTCCCCCATGGACAGTTCCTTATAGACTTCTTCCCGAGAGTACTCGGCCCGCCACAGGCGCAGGGTATTGACCGTGTCATTGTGACAGCCAATGATCGGCACGTCGTAGGGGACGACCTTGACCGTCGAGAACTGTTCATGAACGCATTCAAGATGACCGTCTCCCGTAGGCCGCATATAGGCATTGCCGCCGAAGCGGACGTAGACGGCCTTGTCGACCTTCTTGACTTCCCAGGGATAACCCTTGGACAGCCAGTTATCCGGCAGTTCTACCTGCTGGTTGTCGACGATGCGTTGGTTAAAGAGGCCGTACTGGTAGCGGATGCTGTTGCCGTGTCCGGGAAGGGACAAGGCGGCTAAAGAGTCGATGAAGCAGGCTGCCAAGCGGCCCAATCCCCCATTCCCGAGACCGGGATCGCGTTCGGCCGGGATGACGTCTTCCAGATCCCAGCCCAGGTCTTTCAGACCGTCCCGGCAGATGTTGTCCATATCGACATTGAGGAGATTTGATTCCAACAAGCGGCCCATGAGAAATTCGATGGAAAAATAATAGACTTGTTTGACTTTTTTCGCAGCATAAGATTGATTGGTACGGATCCAATCTTCACTGACCAGATCGCGGATCATGTAGGCAATGGTCTGATAGACTTCGTTCAAGGTTAACTCCTGCAGTTCCTTTTCCCACAGTCGGTAGGCTTTTTCTGTAAACAACCGTTTGAATTCTTCCTTGTCCTGCCATGTTTTCATATGCTTATTATCCCCTTTGTCAAAACACTAACGTACGGAACATTTACCGATGCACAATAAGTCATCGGCAGTCCGCTTCAAGACGGCTTCCGGCTGGATGACCGAGTTCTTGTCGCAGACGACGTAATCGAGTTCAGCATCTTCGCCGATGACCGAGTGCTGCATGATAATGCTGTTGCGGATGACCGCATTCCTTCCGACCCGGACGCGGCGGAAGAGAATCGAGTTTTCCACACGCCCTTCGATGATGCAGCCATTGGCGATGAGAGAGTTGGAAACGTGAGATTCTTCCATGTATTTGGCCGGCGCTTCGTCTTTGATCTTAGTATAAATGCGATGGTCTAAATCTTTAAGAAGCAGTTCGTGCCAAATACGGCTGTCGCGCAGGTCCATATTGACTTCAAAATACGATTGGAGCGAATCGATTCGTTTGGCGTAGCCCTGATAGTTGTAGCCAAAGATGCGCAGGCGGTCGACGTTACGCTGGAACACATCGGTAATGAGATGGGTGTACCCCTGCGAGTAGGCCCGGCGGATGCAGTCCTGGAGGACGTCGCAGTCGATGATGATGCCCCGCTGGTAGAGGTTGTCCCCGGCTTTGACTTCCATCTTGGAATCGATGGCCCGAACCCGATCAGTGCAGTCCGTGTCGATGGTCAGGACATAGCCTTCGCGGTTGAAATCATATTTCTGCTTCTGGTAAATGAGGGTTACGTCGGCATTATTGCGGCGATGGAAGTGGAGCACTTCATCGTAATCGATATTCTGCACCATGTCGCAGCCCGACAGCAGTGCGTAGCGCTTATTGGCCCGCCGGATAAAGACTAGATTCTTGTAATAGGCGGCAATGTCGCCTTCGACGGGATTTTCGATGTCGGACCGTTCTTCCGGCAAATAAAACAACCCGTCGCCCTTATGGGCCAGGCCCCATTCTTTCCCGGAACAGATGTGGTCCAAGACCGAGCGCGACTGGCTCGAGAGCATGAGGCCGACGTTTTCGATGCCGGCATTGACCATGTTCGACAGAGTAAAGTCGATGAGGCGGTATTTTCCGCCAATGGGAAGGGTCGCCAAGGGGCGCGTGTCATTGATTTCCTTTAACGGGCGGTCTTCACGCATGTTGATGAGACCGATCATATTACTGTTCATAGCGATTCTTCCCCTTTCACGGTAACGGCTTCCGGTTCACCGTCTCTAAGTTGTGCCTTGCGGCCGAGAACGGCGACCGAGCCGTCTTTATTGCGCAGAACTGCACCGGGATAGATGTGGCATCGTTCCCCTAAGATAGCCTTGTCGATGACGGCATTTTCTTCAACGACTGAGCCAGGCATGATGACCGAATTGGTGACCTTGGCCCCTTCCTTGATGGTAACGCCGTAGAAAATGACGGAGTTGCTGACGTTGCCGAGGATTTCAGAACCTTCGGCGATGAGCGAACTCTTGGCCGAGCCCTTAGGTCCGATGAGGTGCGGCGGAAAACTCTGGTTGCCCGAATAGATGCGCCAGTTGCTGTCGCGAAGATTGATGGGCGGTTCATCTGCCAATAGGCCCATATTGGCCTGCCAAAGGCTGTCGATGGTGCCGACATCCTTCCAGTAGCCTTCAAAGGGATAGGCGTAGAGCGGAACCTGATCGGCCAGCATGGTAGGAATGACATTTTTCCCAAAGTCGTGTTCCGACTTTTCATCCTTGGCATCGGCCCGGAGATAGTCTTCGAGGACCGACCGGTCGAAAATGTAAATCCCCATGGAAGCCAGGTTGCTTTCGGGCTTAGCCGGTTTTTCCTGGAACTTATTGATGCGCATGTCTTCGTCGGCGACCATGATGCCGAAGCGGCTGGCTTCGTCCCAGGGAACGCGAATGGTGCCGATGGTGACCTTAGCCTTGTGTTTCTTGTGGAAATTGAGCATCTTGTCGTAATCCATGGAATAGATGTGGTCACCGGACAAGATAAGGACATAGTCGTCACCGACCATATCGACGAAATTCAAATTCTGATAAATGGCATCGGCTGTGCCGCGATACCAATTAGAACCGCCGTCGCTCTGATAAGGCGGCAAAACATAGGTACCGCCCCGGTTGGAGTCGAGATTCCAAGAGCTGCCGTTCCCGATGTACCAATTCAGTTCGAGAGGCTGATATTGGGTCAGGATTCCGACCGTATCGATGCCAGAGTTACGGCAGTTGCTCAGGGGGAAATCGATGATGCGGTATTTTCCTCCGAACAAGAGGCCCGGCTTGGCTTGGTCTTTGGTCAGGACGCCAAGTCGGCTCCCCTTTCCACCAGCCAGGATCATAGCCAGGCAATTAGATTTTTTCATAAAAGCGCCTCCTAACGCGACTTCGGTCCGGCGGCTTGAAAAAAATGAATGCCCTATGTCGAAAATGAGCTGACGGACCTGCATCTAACAGCACATACTATATACATATAATATGTACCGTAACTTGTTTTATGATTATAGTATTAATTATACACCAAATCTGTTAGAAATTTAAAGGGATAACGATTAAAAATAGGCTAACAAATATCATAATTTTTTCTGTTTCGTTAAAATTTGACTATGATTAGGAACTATTGGCTGGTAAAACGGGAAAAATAAACACTGATTTCGGAACGTTTTCGTCCCACGAGGTAAAAGGCACAAAAAAAGAGACAATCTTGAAAAAGATTATCTCTAATCGGTTAGACGTATAACTATAAATTTTACTAAAAAAATACACTCCATTTATCGTATCTTTTCATGAATCTGCTCTGCTATTTTTACAGCCTGTTCAAAGGAGATAATTTCGACGGCAATGGGCAGGGCCTTTAACACGTCACGCGTCTCCGCCGCCGTATCGGCCGTCGTCCGGACGAAACCGACGCCCTCTTTCCCATCGAGGGCAGTGACGACGCCGAGGTAATCGCAACCTTCGATGATGCGGTTGACGAAGGTCATCTCCTTGGGGGCCACGCGAAAATAGACCCAATCGGCATCAAGCATGGTCTTCCACCTGGCGGCGCATCATGGAATAGGGTTCAAGGGCTTCCGAAATGGCCAGACCCACGAGCTGACGGGGATGGCGGGCGGCGTCGAGGGCTTCCCCTTCTTCACTGATGATGGACGAAATCGTGCAGCGGACCAGATGGCCTTTCGGCTGCAAAAATTCGACGGTCTGGCCGACTTTGAAGTGGTTCCGCTGTTCGATCCAGGCGATGCCCTTTTCGGTGTCATAAGACCGGACGAGGCCGATGAAGTCGTGGGTCTGGGTATTACTCGATTCGCTGTAGACCTGGTCGGCTTCCGTCGGCCGCGATACGGAGAAGCCGCGGGTATAAGGCCGGTGGGAAATCTTTTCCAATTCATCGAGCCATTCCTGACGGACCGTGAAGTGTTCCGGATCGGCTTCATAGGCGTCGAGGGCTTCACGGTAGACCTTGGTCACCGTGGCCACATAATGGATGCTCTTCATACGGCCTTCGATCTTAAGGCTCGACAGGCCGGCGTTGTAGAGGTCCGGCAAGTACGGCAGAAGGCAGAGGTCCTTAGAGTTAAAAATATAGGTTCCCCGTTCATCTTCGACAACCGGAAAATACTGACCCGGCCGTTTTTCTTCAACGACGTTGTACTTAAAGCGGCAGCACTGGACGCACTCGCCGCGGTTGGAATCGCGGTCGCCCTGGGTGAAGTAGTTGCTGAGCAGGCAGCGGCCGGAATAGGAAATGCACATGGCGCCGTGGACGAAGCCTTCGAGTTCCACCGTCGGCACCTTTTCGTGAATGGCCTTGATGTCAGCCAGGCTGACTTCGCGGGCCATGACGACGCGTGAGGCGCCATTATCGTGCCAGAACTTTACGGACGCCCAGTTGGTCGTATTGCCCTGGGTCGAAATGTGGACCGGAAGGTCCGGCACCAGCTGCCGGGCCAGGGCGAAGATGCCCGGGTCGGCGATGAGGACGGCGTCGACGCCGATATCGCGGAGGTAAACGAGATATTCCGGAAGGCCTTCCAGATCTTCATTGTGCGGGAAGATATTGACCGTGACGTGAATCCGCTTGCCCAAAGAATGGGCGTAGTCGACGGCTTCTTTCAATTCTTCATTGGAAAAGTTGTCGCTGAACGCCCGAAGGCCGAAGGATTTTCCGCCTAAGTAGACGGCGTCGGCGCCGTACAAAAAGGCCATCTTCAATTTATCCATACTGCCGGCCGGAGCCAGCAATTCTATTTTTCCCATGTATCTTATCCTTTCCATCGTGAAACGGTCATGCCGTCTCCATTTTCAAAAAACACCGTTTCAAAATGAGCCCTGTCTTCGATAAGGGCCATAAATTCCCTTAGGCGGCTGATAGCCGTCCGGTGTTTATGAGGTAAGTGCCCTTCGAGGTAAAACATTTCATGATAGCCGATGTTGTCGGCCATGATAAGGGCTCCGGGCATAAGTTTCGGCATGAGCTGCCGAAGCTGGCGGACGTACTGTCCCTTGGGCCCGTCGAGAAAGACCAGGTCCCAGGGACCCGGGAGGGTTTCAGAAAGTTCCGTCCCGTCTCCCAAGAGGGGCGTGATGACGTCCTTATAAGGCGAACGGTCGATAAAGTCTTTGGCCTTTTGCCAACGGGCCTTATCGAATTCGACGGTCGTAATCGTACCGCCGTCACCGAGAAAGGGCGCCATGCGAAGGGCCGAATAGCCGATGCAGGTCCCGATTTCAAGGACCTTTCCCGGCCGCTTATTGGCTATGATGCTTTCAAAAAGAGGGACTTCACTGTCCCTGAGGATAGGAAGCCCTTCTCTTTCGGCATAAGCCTTCATCTCATCGATCAGGCTCATGGCATATACTCCTGTACATTCTTCATGTGTTCTTCATAGGTGGCGGCAAAGTGGTTGTGGCCGTCCTTATCGGCGACGAAGTAGAGATAGTTCGTCGTCGGCGCGTCTAAGATGGCTTCCATGCTGGGAAGGCCCGGATTTCCGATCGGTCCCGGCGGCAGTCCTTCATAGACGTAGGTGTTGTACGGTGAATCGTACTGGGTCTCACTGATGCTGTATTCCACCTTATGATTGCCCATAGCGTAGGCAATGCTAGCATCGGACTGAAGCTTCATGTGGATGCGCAACCGGTTTTCAAAGACCGAGGCGATGAGCGGCCGGTCCGGTTCAAATTTAGCTTCCTTTTCGATGAGCGAGGCCAAGGTGACGAACTGGTAGATGGACATATTCTTCTTGGCAATGCGCTCTTTCATGGACGGCGTCAGATGCTTGTCAAAATTCTGGAGCATCATGGCCACGACGTCGTCAGCCGTCGCATCGTAAGGAATGAAGTAGGTATCGGGGAACAAGAATCCCTCTGTCGGGAAGGTCACTTGTCGGTTGCCTTTCATATAAGGCAAGAGTTTGGCGTCCGACGAAGCGGCCTTCAAGAAGTCTTCTTCGCTGATGCGGCCGTTAGCGGCGACGGCTTTAGCGATGTTCCATACCGTATAGCCTTCGGGAACGACGAGCCGGTCGGCTTCAGACTTGCCACTGGTCAGTTTCTGTAAAATCGTAAAGACACTCATGCGCGAGTTAAAGGTATATTCCCCGGCATGGATCGACCCTGCCTGACCGGTCACCATGGCGGCGGCACGGAACCACAGGGGGCTGGCAATATAGCCTTTATCGGTCAAAGCATCGCCGACGTCTGCTGCCGTCATGTCACTGCGAACATGGAGATAGCCGCTGGTATAGGGCAAGAGGAAGTTCGGGCCAAAGAAGCCATAGAGCACGATGGCGGCCGCGGCGATGATGCATCCGGTAATGATTTTTTTAAGCTTCTGCCGGGAATGCTTCGGCGACGCTTCCGGAGCGGTCTGTTTATTTTCTTTCGGGATCATATCGTTTGTTTCCATATTCTCCTTTATCAATCCTTTTTATCGGGTTAACGGTCGGCCGTCCAGGTACGGCTCTGCTGAGCCTTTTCTTCACTGCGATTGACGGCCTGGGCCTGCTGTTCCTTGTCATACTGCGCCTGGGCAGCCTCTTTGGCAGCCTGGAGCTGAGCCTGAACCGCCGGATCGGGCGGAACGACCGTACCGTCTTCATCGACGGTATGAGCTGCATCGAGCTGAGCCTGAGCGGCAGCTACGTTATTGGCCAAATTCTGAAGGCGCTGATTGTTGATACCCTGGCGCACATCGGCTTCAAGCGATACGGACGGCGTCTTTTTGACGTCGACGTAGACTTCAAACAGGCGCTGCCAAGGCAAGGTGACGTCAATGGTCCGCGGGTCGACGCCAAGATAGGTCGAGGCATAGCGCTGGAGCTGTTCTTTAGCCAGGCTCTGTAGTTCCTGGTTCCGCGAAGCGTAGACCGGTGTGATGGCATGGGCTTCGAGTTTCTGGTCCATACGGGTTACATAGTCGCGGACGTTGGCCTGGTAAGCCCAATTGTCGAGATACTGGGTCGTCAGCATATCCCGGTGGGCTGCCGGCGTCATGTACTTGGCGAGGACGCCTTGTGAAAGGCCGTAACCGACGGAGTTGCTGGCCGTATTCCAGCCGTTGTAAGCGGCCAGACGGTAGAGCATCTTATCTTGGTAGAGGCCATAGACCAGGGTGTTATCCGAGCCATTGGAAAAGGCCATATCGACGATGCTGACCGGGATATTGAGGTTAACGGCCTTTTCAATCTGGTTCAGGAAATCCTTCGTCGACTGAAGCATGATTGGGAAGTTTTCAAAGTTTGCCGATTCCGTCGTCGTCGTCGTCAGCGGCGTATTGACGGCCAATAAGAGGTCCGGCCGTTCATTGTCGACGATAGTGCCGCCAATGGCTTCGACGTGAGAGGCGATGGTCTTGCCGATGGCCTGCCCGTCATAGCGGGGCACGGTCTTTTCTCCCCCGCCTAAGGGATAGATGACCGATACTTTGGGATGGTAATTGTTAAAGTCATTGCTGGCCCGGGTAATGAGCAGCAAGCCCAATTGGTCCGCTCCGGGGAAGGAGCCAAAGGTCGTCTTGGGGATACCGGCACCGGCCATTTCGAGGTACTTCGATTCGAGGGACGACTGGGTGCTGACCGAGTTGTCGTCGTGGCCGAGGCTATAATAAGTAAAGACGCCCTTTCTGGCATCGTCGATGAGGCGATAGTTGATGCTCATATTCTTGCGGCGCCGATTGTACCAATCCTGCAAATATTCCATAGGAACGCGGCGCATGATGGCAAACCAGTCGTTCCGTTCCTGGGGATTGAGGCCTTCTTCATCCATCTTGGCCTGAAGGGAGGCCAATTGATAGATATCGGAGCCCATAGTCAGGTAGTAGTCCGGTTCGACGCCTTTACCGCCGGCCCAGGGGCTGCGCATGACAGTACTGAACACGTAGAGCGGCACCTTGGTGTTGGCCTTGTGCAGGGCTTCTACCTTTTCAAGACGCGACAGCAAGGTCGACATGGGAAGGTTATGCTTCCGGGAGTCGACGAGACCGCCGTAAACCAAAGAATCGATGGACAGGACCATGGCGTCGGCCTTATTGGCATTGGCCTCGACCCAGCTCATGAGACGGTCCGGTGAACCGTGGAAATTCATGCCCGACAGATACTGTGCCGGCGGGGTCAATATCGTATAGCCTGCCGATTCTGCCGTACTGACCGTATATTCGTAATCCACAGGCCGGTCATCCTGAGGCACGTATAAAATCGTCTTAGCCAGTGTCGACGGCGTCGCACACAGGAACAGGGATACGACGGCCATGCTGACTGCCTTCTGTAACAGATTCACATTATCCTCCTATCGTAAGAAAAAACAAGTATTTTTTATTATAGCACATCTGCCCTCTAAAAAGAAGAACCTTGCTTTTTACGGCGAATGCGGGGCACATTGAGATGGAAGCGAATCGCTACCAGCCGGATGGCCACGGTGACGGAAAAGCTGACGATGGCCCCTACTTCAAAAGGCACTTCAAAGGGAATGACGGCGCCGTACAAGAGGACGCTGCCCAAGAGCGACGCCGTGGCATAGACTTCGGTCCGAAGGACGACGGGAATCCGGCCGGCCAAAACGTCGCGGATGACGCCGCCGCCGACAGCGGTAAGGACGCCGAGGGTGATGTCTAAAATCCAATAATCGGGATAATAATAGCAGCCGAGAAGGGTCCCGGTTACGGTAAAGGAACCGAGGCCAATGGCATCACACAAGAGATACAGAGCCGACAAATGACTCATAAAGCGGCGCCACATGCGGATATTGAAGTAGCGGACGGTCAAGGTGACGACGACGATGGACCCTACGATGATCCACAGGTAAATGCTGTTTTTAAAAGCCGCCGGCGGGATATTGCCGATGAGGATATCACGGATGATACCGCCGCCGACAGCCGTCGCTGCGCTGAGGACGAAGATGCCGAACAGATCCATGCGCCGGGAAAGGGCTGCAAAGACGCCGGATACGGCAAAGGCCGTCGTCCCCAATAAGTCAAAAATATGCCACCAAATCGCATCCATAGGAATTCCCCTTCCCTCTCTTTTGTGATATGATAAGTCAACGACTCCCTCTTATAGAAGTGGGAGCTTGTAAGTCAGAGAAACATAGGTAGTAACGATGCTGTAAACAACATCTCCCTAATCCTGCCTACATCATCGGGCAGTTGACGATGCCCGTTTTGCCAAGGAGATTTACTCCGAGGCAGTCGTTTTGCTCTCGTAACGAGGATTGCTATCTCCAGAAATCCACATCGAACCGAGGAGCTGGATATTCATAGCTCCGATACGGTCATCGTTGGATTGGTATCCACATTGGCAGCGATATAGATGCTTACGATGGTCACGATTTTCTCTATGGATTGTTTCGCATTTCGGGCAACGCTGAGAAGTATATTTTGCTGAGACTTTCAATACTTCCGAGCGATTTTCATGAGCCTTGTAGGTCAGAAATTGCTCAAGCTGATAGAACGGCCAGCTCCGCAGGTCATAGTTCGGTTTGGCGGTTTTGGATAGATTTGTTTCTTCAAAGCTGACACCCGTTAAATCTTCCAGCACAAACAGCGTATCCTTGCCATATTTCTCAACGAGTGTCTTAGAAATCTGATGATTGACATCAGACATCCAACGGTTCTCTCGTCCGGAAATAGCTTTGAGTCTACGCTTGGCAGATTTTGTACCTTTCGATTGAAGCTGTTGTCTGACTTTGAGAAACTTGTGTCTTTTTGCTGCAATCTTTCGTCCGGAAACAAATTCGGTGTTACCTTGTTCATCGTAACTGACCGTCAGGAAGCGCAAGCCGCGGTCGATACCGACAACGTGGCGGACGTTCTCTTTCTGGAAACCTTCCACAGCTTTGGTGACGGGAATATGCAGATACCACCGGCCTTTGAGTTCAACTAACTTTGCCGTGCCAAAAATCCATGAGCCATCCAGATATTTCGAAAATGGCTTCCTTTCAAAGGTACATTTTGTTCTTTTACCGAGCGTGTTGATAGACAGGCTTTGTCCGTTATCCACGAAGCTGTAATCACGGTTACGAACCAAATCCGCTTGCGGGCGCTTGAAGAAGATGGGCTTCCAAAGCCATTCGAGCGTTTTTGGGATGTATTTCCAGCTGCCATCTTCGTCCTTGTATTTTTGGGGCTTTTGGAATAGCTGCTGCTTGACGGTC
>NZ_KQ958191.1 GCF_001546855.1 Megasphaera sp. MJR8396C
TTTCGACTTTACGTGTTACGATCTGGCTGGACTTCAAGCCCGTCAGGTTGCCGCCGTCGTCGGTCGCAAAGATTTTTGCATCGATGATGACGTCGGCTGCTGCATCGACGGTTGCTTTGTCGAGGTCTGCCTTCGGCGAAGCAATGGAATAGCTGACGTTTTTATTGACGCCGTCGACGAAGGTCAGGCGCAGCGTTTTCGTTTCCGATTTAATAGCCATTGGTTTCTCTCCTTTCTTTAATGATTGTCGGAAGACCCGAAGGCTCTTCCTTAGGCCGTGATCTCGTTTTCGACGACTTCACGGACGGTCACGATGGGATCATCGTACAAGGTGCCGAGGGCACCTACGGCCGCGATAACGTTCTCGGCGTCGGCGTTGATGACGAGATTGCGCATCTGTACCGACTTGCTCCGCGCTTCGCCGGACTCGTCGAGATAAGACAGGACCAACTTCAATTTGCTGGACACTGCACTACGTTCTGCCATGATTCATGCCTCCTTTCTTCAAAAAAACAAGGGATCATCGGGTAATGCACCCGTTCATAAACAT
>NZ_KQ958192.1:0-50043 GCF_001546855.1 Megasphaera sp. MJR8396C
ACTCCCGTGTAAAGGAATTGTCAAGACTATCTATAGGTTTAATTTATAGATATAAAAAAGGCCGCCTGTAGAGGCGGCCTTTCAGTGATTCTTTATTCGACTATTCTTTAAACAGTTTCGTCTGTTCTTGTTCGTCGTCTTCGTCCGTTCCTTCGATAGCAATCGTATCGAGGGCTGCGACCTTGTCGTCGCCTTCCAGTTTTTGGATCTTGACGCCGGACGTGTTGCGTCCTTTCTTGATGCCAATGCTTTCAATGTCGGTCCGGATGACGATACCGTTCGACGTGATGAGCATCAGTTCCTGTCCTTCGTGGACGACTTCGACGCCGACGATGTCACCGGTCTTGGGAGTAATCTTAAAGTTCTTGATTCCCTTGCCGCCGCGAAGCTGGACTTTATAGGCATCGACGTTATTGCGCTTGCCAAAGCCTTCTTCACTGACCGTCAGAACCTGGCAGTCTTCGGCCAGGACGTCGGCTCCGATGACCATATCTCCGTCAGCCAGGGTAATGCCGCGGACGCCGCGCGTATTGCGGCCCATAGGACGGACATCGTTTTCATTAAAGCAGATGGCCATGCCCAATTTCGTTGCCAAAATGATGGTCTGGTCGCCACTGGTCAAACGAACCTTAGCCAAGTGGTCGCCTTCCATGAGGGAAATGGCGATGAGGCCGTTGCGGCGAACGTTCTTAAATTCGTGAAGGGCCGTCTTCTTGACCAAGCCTTTTTCCGTTACCATGAAGAGGTTCATCGACGGGTCGACCTGATCGAGGTCGATGAGGGCGTTGACCTTTTCACCGTTGGACAAGGGCAGGATGTTGATCGCTGCCATGCCCTTCGAGTTACGGCTGTTGGCTTCCGGAATTTCGTAGGACTTCAAGCGATAGACGCGGCCAAAGTTGGTAAAGAACAAGACCGTATTCCACGCCGACGTATAGAGCAGGTGGTTAACGGCGTCTTCGTCTTTCGTCCCCATTCCCTTGATACCGCGGCCGCCCTTATTCTGCGTATGGTATACATTGGCGTTGATGCGCTTCATGTATCCCCGACGGGTAAGGGTCAGGACCATGCGTTCATTGGGAATCATGTCTTCGATGGCAAAATCAGAAGAATCGGCCACGATTTCTGTACGACGTTTGTCGCCGAATTTCTTTTTCGCATCGAGGAGTTCCGTTTTAACGATTTCCATAACCTTATGTTCATCGGCCAAAACGCTGCGCAAGTAGGCAATGCGTTCTTCCAGTTCCTTATATTCTTCTTCGATTTTTTCGCGTTCGAGACCGGTCAGGCGGCGCAGACGCATATCGAGGATGGCAACAGCCTGTTTTTCGCTGAGGCCGAATCGGGTCATGAGGGACTGTTTTGCCACTTCGTCCGTTGCCGATTCACGAATGGTCTTAATGACTTCGTCGATGTGGTCGAGGGCGATGAGCAGACCTTCTAAGATATGGGCGCGGGCCAGTGCCTTGTCCAGTTCAAACTGGCTGCGGCGGGTGATAACGTTTTTCTGATGGTCTAAATAGTAGGTCAGAATCTGTTTCAACGTCAAAACTCGCGGATGGCCGTCGACGAGAGCCAGCATGATGACACCGAACGTTTCCTGGAGCTGGGTGTGTTTATACAGCTTGTTCAGGACGATATCGGGGTTGACGTCAGCACGAAGTTCGATGACGATGCGCATCCCCTTGCGGTCCGATTCATCGCGAAGCGCCGTGATGCCGTCGATTTCCTTATTGCGGGACAAATCGGCAATGGATTCAATGACCCGGGCCTTGTTGACCTGGTACGGGATTTCCGTAACGACGATGCGGTTCTTGCCCTTATTCATCGGTTCGATGGAAGCACAAGAACGCATCTTGATGCTGCCACGGCCCGTCGAATAGGCTTTGAGGATGCCGTCGCGGCCCATAATTTTAGCACCGGTCGGAAAATCAGGGCCTTTAACCTTGGTCATGATTTCTTCCAGGCTGGAATCGGGGTTATCGATAAGCTGAACGCAGCCGTCGACGACTTCGCTTAAATTATGGGGCGGAATGTTGGTCGCCATGCCAACAGCAATCCCTGCCGAGCCATTGACTAAGAGGTTCGGGATTTTTGACGGCAAGACCGTCGGTTCCTGTAAAGATCCGTCGTAGTTGGGCATGAAATCGACGGTTTCCTTGTCGATATCTTCCAGCATTTCTCCCGTAATCCGGGCCATACGAACTTCGGTATAACGCATGGCGGCCGCCGAGTCACCGTCGACAGAACCAAAGTTGCCATGGCCGTCGACCAGGGGATATCGCGTCGAAAAATCCTGGGCCAAGCGGACGGTCGCATCATAGACGGAGATGTCCCCGTGGGGGTGATACTTACCTAAAACTTCACCGACAATACGGGCCGATTTCTTATACGGTTTGTTCGGCGTCATGCCCGCTTCATGCATGGCGTAGAGAATTCGCCGGTGAACCGGCTTCAACCCGTCGCGTACATCCGGCAGGGCACGAGTGATGATGACGCTCATGGCATAGTCGATGTACGACGTCTGCATTTCACTTTCCAGACAAACCGGCACAATCTTATCTACTTGTTGTTCGTCCACAAATTTCACCTCATATACAAACTGAAAATAACTGCCGGCCGAAAGCGGTCCTGCAGTCCGAATCTGTTTTGCTATACTGCCCTTCAAAATGGGCGCATACCATTATATTATAGCAAAGTTTTATTATTTTTAATAGTCTTCCCCTAAGATTCAGCATGACAAAAGGCCGCCCAATCGGACGGCCTGTAAATTTAAAGACACTTATTTTTTATTGCTGTAACGCCAGATTTTCATTTTTTCAGCTTCTTTGATGAGGCCTTCCCGGAAATCAGGGTGAGCGATGCTGATCAGGCGTTCTGCCCGTTCCCACGTCGATGCCCCCATGAGGTTGACCATGCCGTATTCGGTAACAATGAAGTTGATCTGCGACCGCGGGTCGGTAATAGTCGTTCCCGGAGCCAGTGTCGGCAGGATGCGCGATTCATCGCGGCCGGTCTTCTTATTATGGAAGGTCGAGCGCAGGGCAATGATGCTCTTGCCGCCCGGCGAACGATAGGCACCGTCGGTAAAGTCAAGCTGTCCGCCGCTGCCGCTGATCTGCTGCGTGCCCGACGATTCGGAAGAAACCTGGCCGAAGAGATCGACTTCAATACAGTTATTAATGGAAATAAAGTTATCCATCTGGGCGATGGTAAAGGGGTCGTTGATGACATCGACCGGATACGCTGCCAAGTACGGGTTATCATCCATCCAGTCATAGAGTTCCTGCGTCCCCATGGCAAAGGACCAACTGACCTTATTGGGGCAGAAAGCCTTGCGGCGGTTGGTCAGCTGACCGTTCTTATGCATCAGATAGAAAGCGTCGACGAGCATTTCCGTGTGGACGCCCAAATCTTTCAAATCCGATTCGGCCAAGAGGGCGCCAATCGTATTCGGCAGGCTGCCGATGCCCAGCTGTAAGGTCGCCCCGTTAGGGACCTGTTCAACGATCATTTTGGCAATGGTAGCGTCGATATCATCACCCGTTGCAAAGGGAATTGTGGCTAAGGGATGATTGCCGTATTCAACGATGCCGTCGATGTCGCTGATATGAATGCATTCGCCGCGGCCGCCGAGGACGCGAGGCATGGCTTCATTGACTTCGACGATGACCTTTTTAGCCTTTTGAGTAATGGCTTCCGTTGCCGATACAGCCAGGCCAAAGTTGAAGAAACCGTGTTTATCCATAGGGCCGACCGTGATAAGCGCAACGTCAACATCGAGAAGGTCGCGATACATAGACGGTTTATTGCGGTAGCACATGGGGATGAAGTTCATCTGGCCGAGGGCACATTTTTTCCGGTCGTAGCCGCCCATATGCCAGTTCATCGCCGTAAAGGCTTTCCGTTCCGGATCCTGTTCAATGATCTGCCGCGGAGCGACGGAAAGACACATGCGAACTTTTACATCCTTCAGTTCATCGCGACGAGCCGCCAGAGCCTGGTCGAGAAGAACCGGCTGGGTCGTACCCATACCATAGTCTACCCAATCGCCGGATTTTACGACTTTTACAGCCTCTTCAGCGGTCATCAATTTTTGTTTGTACATATCTGTCCATTGGGACATAGAAATCACCCTTTCCACAGTATCTATACCGATTGCATAGTACGACGTTTTACGTTTACTTATAGTCATATTATACGCCGCCCCCGCCGAGGTTACAAGCGTTTAAGTAAAGTATTACATGCTAATTATGCATAGTTATTCTCTATTCCCATCCCCAATGGACTGCTTTATTCGCGCAAAAAAGCGCTGCCCGAAAGAAACTTTCAGGCAGCGCCGATTTTAACCTATGATCAGGCAGGTCGTTCGTTATTCGGCCTGTCTCTTTTCAATGATTTCATCCATGATTTTTTTCGGTACTTCTTCATAGGCATAGAATTCCATATTGAAGGTACCCTTGCCCTGGGTCATGGAACGAAGAACGGTTACATAATCCCGCATTTCAGCCAAGGGGACCTGCGCCTTTACGACGATGATGCCCTTGCGGTTGCGATGGTGTTCCATGCCGAGGATACGGCCGCGGCGGCTGCTGAAGTCGCCCATGACATCGCCCATATAATCTTCAGGGATGACGACGTCGACGTTGTAAATCGGTTCCAGGAGAATCGGTTTCGCTTCCGGTACGGCTTTCTTCAACGCCTGGCCGGCAGCGACTTTAAAGGCCATTTCCGAAGAGTCGACCGGATGGTACGAGCCGTCAGTCAGGGTAACTTTGACGTTGATCATCGGGAAGCCGGCGATAAGGCCTTTTTCCAAGGTTTCGCGGACGCCTTTTTCAACAGCCGGAATGTACTGTCTCGGTACGGCGCCGCCAAAAATCTTATCGACGAATTCGAAAGGTTCGCCCGTCGTAAGGGGTTCGATATCGAGGAATACGTGGCCGAACTGACCGTGACCACCGCTCTGTTTCTTATGTTTGCCTTCGGCCGTGGCTTTTTCCTTAATCGTTTCCCGATAGGGGATGTACAATTCTTCCTGTTTCGCTTTGACACCGTATTTCCGTTCAATCTTAATCAGGATATGATCGAGGTGGACGTCGCCCATGCAGCGAACGATGAGCTGTTTGCCTTCAACACTCTTGTCGATAGTGCACGTCGGATCTTCTTCGCTGATCCGAAGGAGGGCGTTCATCAATTTTTCTTCTTCACCCTTCTTTTCCGGAACGAGGGCTACCGTATGGAGCGGGTTGGGGAAACGAATGGGATCATAGGTTACCTGGAAGTCCGGGGCGGCAAAGGTATCGCCGGTCCGGGCATGAGCCAGTTTCGGCAGGACGACGATATCGCCGGCAATGGCGACGGGAACGGGAATCGGTTCCTTGCCAACCATGGTCAAAACTTTGCCCATCTTTTCGTCTTCGCCCTGGGTTACGTTATAGAGTCGGTCCCCTTCTTTCAGTTCGCCCGAGAAAATGCGGACATAGCTGAGTTTTCCGGCAAAGGGATCGACGACGGTTTTAAATACGAAAGCCGTAAAGGGTTTATTAGGATATACCATGACCGGTTCTTCCGTCTTCTTATCGGTACCCATCATGACCTTCTGGGATGCGTCCGGCATGTAGGTAATGATACGGCGCAAGAGTTCTGCCGTACCGATATGGTGGATGGCGCTGCCGCACATCAGCGGGCAAACGCGGCCCGTGAGCATACCTTGATAGAGGCCCTTGCGGAGTTCTTCGATCGTCAGTTCATCGCCGTTGAGGTATTTTTCCAGCAGTTCATCGTCGCCTTCCGCAGCGGCTTCCATGCACATTTCCCGTACTTCACGAGCCTTGGCCATGTATTCCGGCGGAACTTTAATTTCCGTGCATTGTCCATTATTCCATTCCCAGGCGACCATTTTGCAGACGTCGATAATCCCGCGGAAATCTTTGCCTTCACCGATTGGAATCTGAAGAGGCATGATGGATTTGCCAAATACGGCCCGCAGTTTTTCCAGGCAGCCAAAGAAGTCAGCGTGTTCCACGTCCATCTTATTGACATAGACCATGCGCGGCAGTTTCAGTTCGAGGCCGTAATCCCAGGCCCGTTCCGTATCCATTTCGACGCCCGATTCTGCCGATACGACCAGCAGAATGCCGTCACTGGCCCGAAGGGCTGCGCGAACTTCACCGCAAAATTCAGAATACCCCGGCGTATCGAGGAAATTCAGTTTATAGCCTTCCCATTCGCAAGGCGCAATACTGAGCTGAATCGTTACGTTTCGCTTAATTTCTTCCGGTTCATAATCCATAATGTGCTTGTTGTCTTTACCGACGCCAACGGCATCGACGGCGCCGCAGGCCAGCAGTAACGATTCAACAACCGCCGTTTTACCGGCGCCATCGTGCGAAAGTACAGCAACGTTGCGAATTTTATCACTTGTGTATTCTTTCATAAAACAATCGCCTCCTATGGAATCAGTTACTATTATATATTCGCTGTAAGGCAGGCAGATTCCTTTTTTCTCTTGCATTTTTTCGAAAATTATTATGCAAATTCTAAAAACATAAAAAAATTGGACCCGGATAGAATCCGAGCCCAATCTTAGGGAAGAGAAAGAGTATGATTATTTTACGTCAGTGTTGTTGATGCTTTCGACCAAAGCGTCGGCCAAGTGTTCCAATTCCACCGCTTTGTCGTCATGCATAGCCGAAGCCAGGGACAGGCGTTCGTTGAGGATCGTCATGTCAGCCAGGTTGTTGTCAATGAATTCCTGCATCAAATCGCCGGATTTAACAGCCCAAGAGCCGTTTTCAATCAAGGCAATCGTCCGTTTCTGTACGTGGAGGGCCTTCATGTGTTCGAGGAAGTCCAGCATGACCGGATAGATGCCCAGGTTGTACGTAACCGAAGCCAGTACCAAGTGAGAGAGCTTAAAGGTCTGGGAAATCAGTTCCGATACGTGAGTCGAGGAGACGTCGCAGACACGGATATTGGTAACGCCTTTTTCACAAAGCTTGGAGGCCAGGTTCTGTGCAGCTGCTTCCGTGTTGCCGTACATCGAAGAATAAGCGATGAGGACGCCTTTTTCTTCCGGTGTATACGTGCTCCAACGCTGATATTTGTCGAGCAGATAGGGGAAGTCATCTCTCCAGACCGGGCCGTGGAGCGGGCAAATGACTTTAATCTTATCCAAGACCTTCGCAGCCTTGCCTAAGAGGTGCTGTACGTGAGGGCCGTATTTGCCGACGATGTTGGTGTAATAACGGCGGGCTTCATCGAGCCAATCGCGGTCGAAGTTGACTTCATCGGCGAACAATTTGCCGTCAAGGGCGATGAAGGAACCAAAGGCGTCAGCCGAGAAGAGAATGCCGTCGGTAAGGTCGAGGGTTACCATGGCTTCCGGCCAGTGAACCATCGGAGCTTCTACGTAGGCGACGGTATGTTTGCCAAAGGTCGTCGTGTCGCCTTCCTTGACTTCGATCAATTCCTGGTTGTCGATCTTAAAGCCGAACTGGCGCATGAGCATGAAGGATTTTTCCGTGCTGATGATTTTAACATTCGGATAGCGGAGGACAATTTCTTCCATGCTGGCGCAGTGGTCCGGTTCCATATGGTTGATGACCATGTAGTCGAGGTCACGGCCGCCGAGGACGTGTTCTACGTTTTCTAAGAACTGACGGCACACAGACCAGTCAACCGTATCGAACAATACCGTCTTTTCGTCGAGCAAGAGGTAAGCATTATAGGAAACGCCCAAGGGAATGGGATGAATATTTTCAAACAAATGCAATCTGTGGTCATTGGCACCGACCCAAAAAACATCTTTCGTTACTTTGCGTACGCAATACATAATTTATCGACTCCTTTCGCCGCACTATTCTTGAATAAAATGACTCTTTTCTTCAGCGCATTCCGGGCAAACCCAATCATCAGGCAAGTCCTTAAACAAGGTTCCCGGTGCAATATCAGCTTCTTCATCACCTAATTCAGGAATATAGACATAGCCGCAGCCGTTGCAGACATACTTCGGTCCAATCGGTTCCGGTTTGGGAACGACCGGGCGTTTCATCTTAACCATCGGCGGAGCCGGTTTCTTATCTTCCAAGCCAAGTTCCTGCGCTAAGAGCGGCAGAATTTCCTGGACATCGCCGACAATACCATAGTCACAGTTCTTAAAGATCGGAGCATTGCCATTTTTATTGATGGCTACAATCGTCGAAGCATCTTTGATGCCTTTCAAATGCTGTTTCGCACCGGAAATGCCGCAGGCAATGTATAAGTTGCCCGTGAATTTCTGGCCGGACATGCCGACATAGCGATTGAGCGGTACATAGCGAAGGGTTTCAGCGACCGGACGGGACGAACCGATAGCAGCCCCGGCAGCCTTGGCCAAATCTTCGATGAGCTTCATGTTTTCTTTTTTCCCAATGCCCTTGCCAGCTGAGACAACACGTTCTGCCTCAACAATAGGCGTATCTGCTGCAATACCGACGGAGAAGTCGTATCCATCATGTCTGAGGGCGTCTGCGAGGGCTTTGACTTTGTCTTTTGCGCTTCCGTCTCGAAACAACTGGTTTTTACGGATGCCCGTAACAGGAGCCGGTTTTTTCGGAGCCGAGCTGCGGCTGGCGCCACCATCAGCCTTGCCGATTTTACCTAAGAGGTGAGCGGCAATGACGACGCGCTGGATTTCGTTAGTGCCTTCGTAGATCGTCGTGATTTTAGCATCGCGGTAAGCACGTTCAACATCCATCCCTTTGATGAAGCCGGAGCCGCCGAAGATCTGAAGGGCGTCGTTGGTGATTTCCATAGCCGCATCAGAAGCGTACATCTTAGCCATAGCAGCTTCCATGCTGTACGATTCGTGTTTTTCTTTCAATTCAGCTGCCGAGTAAATCAGGTAGCGGGAAGCACGAAGTTTCGTTGCCATATCGGCCAATTTAAAGGAGATACCCTGATGGATGCCGATAGGCTGACCGAACTGGATACGTTCTTTCGCGTAGTCAAGAGCACTTTCATAAGCGCCCTGAGCGATACCGAGAGCCTGAGCACCGATGCCGATACGGCCGCCGTCGAGGGTTGCCATAGCGATCTTAAAGCCCTGGCCTTCTTTGCCGAGCAGGTTTGCTTTCGGAACTTTGACGTCATTGAAAACCAGTTCTGCCGTCGTAGACGAGCGGATGCCCAGTTTATCATAGTGTTCGCCGAAGCTAAAGCCTTCCCAGCCTTTTTCTACGATGAAGGCCGAAATGCCTTTGGTGCCGATATCCGGCGTCGTAACAGCAAATACGACGTAAATATCAGCCTTCGGAGCGTTGGTGATGAAAATCTTGCCGCCGTTCAAGAGGTAGTAGTCGCCTTTGTCGACAGCCGTCGTTTCCGTACCGCCGGCGTCAGAACCTGCGTTTTCTTCGGTCAGGCCGAAGGCGCCAATTTTTTCACCTTTTGCTAAAGGAACCAAGTATTTTTTCTT
Organism: Megasphaera sp. MJR8396C; assembly: GCF_001546855.1. Classification (GTDB taxonomy): domain Bacteria; phylum Bacillota; class Negativicutes; order Veillonellales; family Megasphaeraceae; genus Megasphaera. The sequence continues at coordinate 9,461 of NZ_KQ958192.1, forward strand.
CTGTTCTTCATTACCAAAGGCTGCAATCGGATAGGAGCCCAGCGAGGTGTGAGCCGACAGGATAACGCCGACACCGCCGTCAACGCGGGAAAATTCTTCAACAGCAATGGCATAGCTTGTAACATCGAGGCCGGCACCGCCGTATTCCTTAGGATACGGAAGACCCATCCAGCCATGTTTGCCCATAGCCTTTACGATTTCATCCGGAAATTCACTGTTCTGGTCCAGCGAAAAGGCGATCGGTTTTACTTCCGTTTCCGCGAATTTGCGAATCTCTTTTCGTAAGGCTTCATGTTCGGCAGTTGTTTGAAACAGCATATCATACTCCTCCTTTATGGATACAACTTAATTAACTATTTTTACCAATGATTTCCCACAGGCTTTTTGCACGCAGTTTTTGATTGATTTCTTCTTGGACGACACACAAGTTTAAATGGATTTTGCAAATCCCGTGTGTTCTGCGCCATTCACAATCATAAGACCCCTGCATGCACGCCGTTACATGGGCATCACCCTCCATAATCGTAATCAGATCATACAGGCTGACATTTTTTAAATCTTCGACTAAGTGACAACCACCTCCCGGTCCTCTGGATAGCTTAACAAGCCCAGCTTGAGATAGTTTCTTTAGAATTTTGTAAGTGAATGCTTGCGGAACTTGTTCATCTTCGGCCAGCGAACGCACACTATGCTGTTTTTCGTCCGTCAAGGCACGCAACATCCGCAACGCATAATCCGTTTGCCGATTCATAAACATAAAAAGCACTCCGTATTCGTAATTAGTATTTGTAATTCTTGCTTCTATCATATTTTTTTGGACAAAAAAAGTCAAGAGTTATGGGTATGCTAAAAAATTAAGATGTAGCCTATATCTATGAGTATTCCTAAAAGATTGAAACTTTATCACTGATAACCATTATTATTATTTCTTATCAGCCCATAGGTAACCGCACTCCCTCAAAAAATGAAAAAATAATTCTTTCCAAAAAAAGAAAGAATTATTCAAAAAAAGAGACCTCCTGTGATTTTAAATCATAGAAGGCCTTCTTCAAAAAATTATGCGGTTTTTGCAAGTACCAACGATACCATGACTTCTACCCCGATGGGCAGACATTTTTCATCGACAGCAAAATGCGTATTGTGCAGCGGATAAACCGTATTCCCCTCCGGCGTCGCACCGAGCCAGAAGAAACCGCCGTCAAAATGCTGCAGGTAACCCGAAAAATCTTCCGCCGTCATAGCCGGTTCCCGGACGTCGGCTAATCCCTCACTGCCCAGGCACTGACGGACGACGCCGGCAATAAAGTCGGCCTGACTCGGCGTATTGCGGACGGCGGCGTAGCCCCGTTCATAAGAAAGGGTGCTTTCCGTGCCGTACATGGCGTCGATCCCCTTTAGCGTATCCTTTAAATACGTTTCGACAGCATCCTGGGCCTCTTCATGGTAAGTCCGACAAGTGCCTTCGATTTCCACCGTATCGGCGACGACGTTATACCGCGTGCCTCCCGTGATTTTACCAAAGGTCAAGACGGCCGGATACAGCGGATTGACGCGGCGGCTGATAATGGTCTGAGCTGCCGTCAGGAACTGAGCGCCGGCGACGATAGTATCGATGCCCTTATGAGGCATGGCCGCGTGGCTGGCCTTGCCATTCATGACGATGCGAATATGATCGGAGGCTGCCATCATCGGTCCCGGCAAGACGCCAATCGTACCGCTGGGCAACGTCGGCCAGACGTGAAGGCCATAGACAGCATCGATCCCGTCGAGTGCCCCCGATGCAATCAATCCCTTGGCACCGCCGACAGGTGATTTTTCTTCAGACGGCTGGCAAATAAAGACGACAGTCCCCGAAATGTCGTCTTTCATCCGGCTCAACACCTCGGCGGCACCTAAGAGGATGCTCATATGACCGTCATGGCCGCAGGCATGCATCTTGCCGGTAGTTTTGGAAGCAAAGGGCAGCCCCGTTTCCTCCGTCATAGGCAAGGCATCCATATCGGCCCGCAAGGCGATGACCGGGCCCGGCTTTCCCCCTTGTAAGCGCCCCAGTACTGCCGTCGTGCCGGCCACATGTTCCGTGACCTCCACCCCAAAGGACCGAAGTTTCTCGGCCATAAAGGCCGACGTCTTTACTTCTTCACCGGATAGCTCTGGATTTTCATGAATATGACGCCGCATGGCAATAATATCCGGTGCAACCTCGTATACTAACTGCTTTATACCCCTCTTATCCATCATCATAAATCCCCCTATTTATGAATTATTATTTATAAAATATGGTTAATAATACTACTATTTTTATAATAATGCAAGTATTATTTTTATTTTATTCACCATTATTCATAAAAAAATAAGCGGAAGGGCGAAAGATGCGTCCCGGCCCCGCGACAAAGAGCACCATTTTGGAGTATAATAGACAATAATAATTCTAAAGGAGGATCACTCATGAAAGCATTTGATACAGAAAACAGTGCCTGGTCTCGCTTTTCAGAAGAACAGCGTTACCAGATGGAATCCTATAGCAGCAAATACCGTCAATTTCTCGATACAGCCCGTACCGAACGACTGGCCAATAAAGAAATACTCCGTCAAGCCGTCGAAGCCGGTTTCAAGCCCCTCAGCGAGTACTCCAGCCTCAAGGCCGGCGACAAAGTATACTGGGACCAAAAGGGCAAATCGGTCATCTTAGCCGTCATCGGCTCTGATCCGATTGAAGCAGGCCTCAAGATCGTAGGCTCGCACATCGACTGCCCCCGTCTCGACGTCAAGGCCATCCCGGTCATCGAGCAGGACAAAATCGTTTACTTAAAAACCCATTACTACGGCGGCGTCCTCAAATACCAGTGGGTCTGCATGCCCTTGTCCCTCATCGGCGTCGTCTATAAAGCGGACGGAACGCGAGTCGACGTCTCTATCGGCGAAGATCCCAACGATCCGGTCCTCTTCATCAATGACCTCCTGCCCCATCTCGGTAAGGATCAGGCTGCCAAAAAATTGAGCGAAGCCATCAGCGGCGAAATGCTCATGCCCCTCGTCGGCATTCACACGGAAGAAAAAGAAACCAAGCCGGCTATCTTGTCGCTGCTCAAAGAAAAATACGACATCGAAGAAGAAGACTTCACCAGTGCTGAACTGGAAATCATCCCTGCCGTCAAGAGCCGCGACGTCGGCCTCGACCGTTCGATGATCATGTCTCACGGCCACGATGACCGCGTCTGCTCCTACGCCAACCTGGCGGCCATCCTCGACGCCAAAGCCGGTGAAAAGACGCAGGTCGCCCTCTTTGCCGATAAAGAAGAAATCGGCTCCGTCGGCAATACAGGGGTCCAGTCGTCGTACTTCCCGGACTTCATTGCCGAACTCCTGGCCCTTCAAAACCACCCGGAAGAAATCTGGCTGCGCCGGACGATGCGCAACAGCGAAGTCTTATCGGCTGACGTTTCGGCAGCCTTCGACCCGGTCTTTGCCGATGCCTATGAAAAACAAAACTCGGCCCAATTAGGCTACGGCATCTGCCTGTGCAAATACACCGGCGCCCGCGGAAAAGGCGGCAGCAACGATGCTAATGCCGAATTCATGTCCAAGATCCGCCGCATCTTCAACGAAAACGATGTCCCCTGGCAGGTCGGCGAACTCGGTAAAGTCGACCAGGGCGGCGGCGGAACCATCGCCTACATCATGGCCGACTGGGGCTGCGACGTCGTCGACTGCGGCGTCGCCATGCACAGCATGCACGCTCCCTTAGAAATCGTCGCCAAAGCTGATGCGTACAGTGGCTATTTGGCCTATAAAGCCTTCTTTGAAAGCAAATAATCCAAAAGACACTTAGATAAAATAAACGTCCCCTTGAAAGTCAGACTGAACATCTGATTTCAAGGGGACGTTTTTTCGTTACTACCCCACATTTATGGTTTCCCCGGCAGGCGCTTCTCCGCCTCATGGAGCCAGACTAACAAATCTTTTTCACGACGAATGGCCCGTTCTAAAATCAAGGCGTGGCCAAAGTGGCCGTCATCCCTGTCCTTACCGGCAAATAACACCTGCCAGCGAGACTGCAAATAGTCGAGTTTTTCTTCATGGCGCAGAATTTCCTCGCGAAACAAGGTCACCAGCAATGGATCTTGTGCCGAATCCATAAAATAGACCTTCATGGCAAATTCATCCCGCGTTGGCGGCAGGGCATTCAACGATTCCGACAACCATTGATTAAATACAGTTCTCCCGGAATCGGTAATGGTGTACTTCTTCTTAGTCAGTTTACTGCCTACAATCTCTTCATGACCGCTGATGAGCCGGTCCTGTTCCATTCGGCTGAGTTCCGGATAAATCTGACTATGGTTCGAGTACCAAAAATCACCGATTTCTCCTTCGAAGGCTTTTTTTATGTCATAGCCCGCCATGGGAGCTTTGGACAATAAGCCTAAAATCACGTATCGCAGTGTATTCTTTTGAGCCACGACAACTCACCCCTCTTTCAACATGCTGACTCCGACAATCTATAAACCAGGTACGCCTACAAAGACTTGACTTTTTCTACTATTAAGTATACCATATACCATGTAAGTTAACATGTATTTATTTACATGTTATTATTTATCCATTAACTATAAATCCATATAATCCGAAAAGATTCACCATAGAGGAGGATATCACCATGGAATTCAAAGAGTTAGACGATTTTTTAGGCACCCATTTTATCTACACCTACGATAACGGCTGGGAATATGAATGGTACGCCAAAAACGACCACACCGTCGATTACCGCATTCACGGCGGCATGGTCGCCGGCCGTTGGGTAACGGACCAGCCCGCCGATATCGTCAAATTGACGGACGGCGTCTTTAAAGTCACTTGGACCGAACCGACCGGAACCGATGTCGCCCTTGATTTTATGCCCAATGAAAAGAAAATGCACGGGACGATTTTCTTCCCGAAGTGGGTCGAAGAACATCCGGAAATCACGGTTTGCTACCAAAATGAACATCTCGATGTTATGCACGAATCCCGTGAAAAATACGCGACCTACCCCAAATTATTGGTGCCGGAATTCGCTAACATTACCTACATCGGTAAAGCCGGTCAAAACAACGAAGATGTCATTGCCGAAGCCCCCTACAAAGGTATGACTGACGACATCCGTGCCGGTCGCTATTTCGATAAAGCGTATAAACGCATCAAGAAATAACCCTCAAAAAATACGATAAACCACAAAGAGGCTGCGCCTAAGATGTAGATAAAATCTGCATGGGGCACAGCCTCTTTTGTTATGTAGTCGTTTGACGAAGACGATGAATGGTCTGATAGATGCCGTACATATAGAGGGCCACGGCTACCCAGGCAAAGCAGAAGGTCAGCAGCAGCGGTTCCGTAATGACCTCACCGGACAAGACCCCGATGATCAAGGTGATACTCGGAGAGAAGTACATTAAAATGCCGCCCGTCGTAATGGGAATCCCTTTGACCCCTGCCGAAAAGAGCATCATCGGTACAGCCGTAACGACGCCTGTCGCCGGCAGGAGCAGCCATTGCCAGCCGCTGAAGACGCCAATCGCACCGACACCGTTGGCCTCACTGAAGGCGATGAAGGCCAAGGCCAGGGGGACCATCGAAAAAGATTCGATAAAGACCGATACCTGACTGTCGAGGACGACCTTCTTTTTAATCATGCTGTACGTCGCCCAAGTCAGGCAGATGATAAAGGACAGCCAGGGAACGACGCCGTAGATGAAAAAGGCCAGGGCCAATCCAAGGCCTGCCACGACAACGGAAAGCCTCTGTACGGGCCGCAGTTTCTCCCGAAAGAGGATGCTTCCAAAGAATACGAGGACGATGGGATTGATAAAATAGGCCAGACTTGCTTGCAGAATGAAGCCCCGCGTCGTCGCATAAATGTAAGAACCCCAATTAAGAGTAATAAAGATACAGGCGCCGGCAATATACGGCCACTGCCAACGTTCCTTGGCAACGCCCTTCAGCCCCGGCAGGAGATGTTTTTGAAGAATCAAGAAAAAACAAAGGACAGAAGCCCAAATGATTCGCGATGACAGCGTATACAGCGGCGGCAGCTCGCGCAGGAGCAGCCAAAAGGCCGGAAGTACGCCCCAAATGACCTGACTGAGGATAAAATAAAAATAGTAGATTTTCGTTCCTTTCATGGCACACCTTCTCCCTGACAAAATGATTACACAACCATCTTGCGCTACGAGCCCCCTGTTTGTCAACAACTTTTTCCCGACACAAAAAATTTCGACCTGCGTCATTTGATGTAGAGTTGCCTGACAGAACGACCTATAATGTTATAGAGGCAGCGTCTCGCCGGAACAAAGGGCCATGAGCCGCTCGGCATCGATGACGGCAATCTGCTTGCGGCTGGTCGTGATGATACCGGCCCGCCGCAGTTTGGTCAGGTTTCGGGTAACGTTGATCAGGCTAACGCCGAGGATATCGGCCAAGGCTTCCTGGCTCAGATTGTACAGGCTTTGCCCCCGTTCATCCCGTTCCCGCAGGAGAAGCAGATAGAGGAGGTTGCACAACTTTACCAGCGAACTGTTGAATTCCTGATGGGCGCCATCGTAAATCAATAGGTTGGCATAGGCCCCGTACCAGTCGATGAGATGGTGACGCAAGTCTTCATTCTCGCCAAACATGGCCTCAAATTGATCTACGGTAAATTCTAAAGCTTCCACAGGCGTCAAGGCCCGACTCAAGAGGGACTCTTCAATTCTATATTTCCGGTAGTGGAAGCCGGGAAAAACGGTTCCTCCGGCATGGAAGGAAAGGATTTTCCGATAGCCTTTTTCATGCTCCAAATAATTTTGGACGACACCCGTTTTTAAGTAATGGATTCGACCGTATGGCTCACCAGGCTTCCAGAGATAATCTCCCGTATCAAAGGCGACCGTCTTATGAGGGCAAGACAGAAAATAGTCTTCCAAATCACGAAAATCCTCGGCAAAAATATATTTCGGCGTAATAGCCATGTTCTCACCTCGCTCATCAATCGATTATCCTTATTTTATCAGAAAAGGAGCCCTATCATGAAACACAAAGTAAAAGTTACCATCCTCGACAAAAAATTATACCCCGAACTCCAGCAGCAATACTGTGCCGACCCAAAATCCGGTGCCTGTCCCTGCTACCACGTCGGCGACGAGTACATCTTCGAACGGACCGAAGAAAATGACTCCTTCTGGCGCATGGGCCTCGATACCCTGGTGACCTCCCACGGCGATCGGGACACGACGGCCGGCGGTCCTAGGATTCCCCACTGCTCCGAAGCCTGGGATGCCATCTCCCGATACATTTACACTGGCCTCCAAGGCGGCTCCATCATGAAAGGATGGATGAAGAAAGAAAACACGATGATCACCTGTTGTAACGACGGCACGCGACCGGTCATCTTCAAAATCGAACGAATCGACGAAGACTAAATACCCCGGCATAACCCGAACGGAATAAAAAGACGGAAAAACAAAACACCTGCTGCATTCCTGCAGCAGGTGTTCTTGTATTTGCGTATACAGAAAGTTTCCAGGGACTCTGGAAAGCCTTCATTACATGGTAACTTTACTGGTCTGTGTCCAGATACCCATTTTTTCAGCCTGTTTAATCAGTTCTTCACGGAAGTCCGGATGAGCGACGTTAATCAATGCTTCAGCGCGTTCCCAAGTCGATTTGCCTTTTAAGAGGGCCGTGCCGTATTCGGTAACGATGTAGTGGACAGCCGAGCGCGGCGTCGTGATAACCGTCCCCTGAGGCAGTGTCGGTTTAATCAAGGATTCTACATGGCCGTCTTTGAATTTACGCGTCGAATGGACGCAGATGAAGCTCTTGCCGCCTTCCGATGCGAAAGCACCCTGGGCAAAGTCGAGCTGACCGCCGGTGCCGCTGATCTGCTGGTAGCCAGCCGTTTCAGCGTTGACCTGGCCATAGAGGTCGAGGTCGATGCAGCCGTTGATGGAGATGAATTTATCGATGCTGGCGACGACGCCGATGTTATTGATATAGCTTACCGGTGCGTTGAATACGATCTGGTTGTCATTGATGAAATCATAGAGGCGCTGCGTACCGCCGGCAAAAGCGTACATGATTTTGCCTTTGTCACGATTCTTCTTGCCCGTAATCTTACCGGCTTCATAGAGGTCAACGTAGGAGTCGACGAGCATTTCCGTATGACCGCTCAAGTCCTGAACGTCCGATTCAGCCAATTTCTTGCCGACAGCCGACGGAATGCCGCCGATGCCGAGCTGCAGGGTACTGCCGTCTTCGATGAGGGGAATGATGTGATCGGCGATCTTATCATCGAGTTCCGTGCCCGGGCGATTGGGGATCTGCGGCATCTGATGGTTCGAACCTTCGACGACATAGTCGACGTCGCAGAGGTTCAATTCCGTTTCATAGCCCAGTGCCTTCGGCATGTTCTGGTTGACTTCGAGGATAATCATTTTAGCTGCGCGAATGAGGCCGCGAAGGTCAGAAGCCTGAGGCCCGATGTTGAAGTTGCCCCATTGATCCATGGGATGAACCTGGATGATCAATTTATCGATATGCTGCCAGTATTTCGGCAATTCGTTAAACAAGATCGGCAGGAACCAGCAACGGCCGTCTTTGCACATCTTCCGTTCAAAACCGTTCATATGGCCCGTAGCGAAGCGAATCTGATCGTTAGAGTCACTGTTTAAATATGCCGCATAGGGTTCGTCTTTAACGATGGTCGAAGCGACGATTTCAACGCCATGCAAACTTTTTGCCCGTTTACCGATTTCGATGTCGATATCATACGGAGCCGAGCAGCCCAGACCATAAGAAACACGTTCGCCGTCTCGAACGAGCGCCGCTGCCTGTTCAGCAGTAATTAACTTCTTCTTATACTCTTCAGGAACTTGTGAAAGCTTGTACATTATAAATGTCTCCTCCTTCATGACTTGCAATAGTTGTATGAGATAACCTTATATATAGTATAAAGCTTTCGGCCTTTAACTGCAATCATATTTTGTGAAAATTATTACAATAGGCAATCTGTTTATGCATCGTTAGGAAGAGATGCTTGCACCAAATGAAAAAGCATAGCCAAGACGACTATGCTTTCTGATTGGAATCGGTATCTTCTTTTTTCGTTTCCTTTTCCGTTTCGGCCGTGGAGGCTTCATTCCCCGTCTCCGCCGAATTGACGGCATCTTTAAACTCCCGCAGGCTCTTTCCCAAGGCGCTGCCGATAGTCGGCAGTTTCCCCGGTCCAAAGACGATGAGGGCAATGACTAAAATCAACAGTAATTCCGGAGCTCCTAACCCAAACATACTTCATCCTCCTACTAAAAATATATCCCATTATAACACAGGGACAGCCTTATTCATTCATAAGATAACCGGCAAAATCTCCGTCTGTCTGCAAAAGATAATTCATGCCGCCAATGACGTGGCCGACAGGAATCAACGTCGACACCGTATCTTCGGGCTGGCAGAAAATAACCAGTTCCTGTGTCGTTGTATCAAAGGCAATATCGCCGATCTTAGGCGTCATTTCCGTCTTATCCGCATCGGACAAGACGACAGGCGGCATATCAGGAAGAACGATCCTCCCGTCCCTTCGCTGGAGCGGAACCACCAAAGGCTGGCGTTCTGCCAGTTCCAAGGCTGCCGGCGTATCGTATAACCCGAGGACAGCATGACCGCCTTCAAAAGAAAGTCGGGTCTTGGAGGCGTATGCATCGGCATCGCCAAAAATAAAAGCGCTATGGGACGACGATCCTTGCAGGCTCGCCTGCAGACTGTTTACATATCCCGTCCAAAAGAATAAAAAAACACCGATGGCCAGGCCTAAGACAACCAGACTCATTCTTTTTCTCGTCAGCTTCATTGCTGCCACTCCCTTCTTCAAAGATGCACTGCCGCCGCGTGCTGTAAACGGGTCCGACAACCCGTTATCCCCTCACAGCAATTGCTCTTCGTTTTAAGTTTGTTTTTAACATCACTCTTTTAGTGTACATAAAGGATACACCTTAGAGTCAACACTAAGTCAAGTTTTTTTATTTACTTTTTTCTAATATTATTATAGTATGGTATTATTGTTTTTTCCATATTCCATGAAAGGATTTATCAAAATGTATCAAACAGAAGCCAAGGGCACGATTTTTCTCCTGATTACGGCCCTGATCTGGGGCTCGGCCTTTGTCGCCCAAAGTATGGGCATGGACTATGTCGGCCCCTTTACCTTCAGTGCCGCCCGTGACGTCGTCGCCATCATCGTCCTCATTCCGGTCATCCTCTTATTTGCCGAAAAAAGAGACGACGGATCCTACCCACCCATATGGCAGCAGCTCAAACCCGACGCCATCACCCTTATCGGCGGCGCCTGGTGCGGCCTTACCTTAGGGATCGCCGACACGCTGCAGCAGGTTGGCATCTCCATGACGACGGCCGGAAAAGCCGGCTTTATTACGGCCATCTACATCGTCCTGGTTCCCCTCATGGGCTTCTTCATCGGCCGCCGCGTACGGCGCATCATCATCCTCTGCGTCGCCTTGGCTATGGTCGGCTTCTATTTCCTATGCATCAACGGCGATTTTGAAATCGCCTTCGGCGACCTCCTCGTCTTCTTCTGTGCGATCTTCTTTGCCCTGCACATCTTGGTCATCGATCATTTTCTTCTAAAAAAAGCGCACGGTATCAAAATGTCGTGGGTCCAATTCGCCATCGCTTTCCTCTTTTCGGCTACCTTGACGGCCCTCTTTGAAAGCCCGACTGCCTCGATTCTCTGGGCTGCCAAATGGCCTATCCTATACGCCGGCGGCCTCTCAAGCGGCGTCGCCTACACCCTGCAAATCGTCGGCCAAAAATATACCGAACCGACGACGGCAACCCTCATCATGAGTCTAGAAGCCGTCTTTGCCGTCCTGGCCGGCTGGCTCATCTTGGGAGAAGTCATGAGCGCCAAAGAAATCGTCGGCTGCATCCTCGTCTTTATGGCCGTCATCTTGGCCCAAATCCCTTTGCCGTCCCACTTATTTGGAAAATCATAACCCCGTAAAATACGACAAGTCCCTCTGACGGTCAGCCATTCGCTGGCAATCAGAGGGGCTTTTTTTACACGTCAACAAAAATACGACTGCGAAAAAACGGCCCCGTCATCAGACACGAGCCGTTTTCATTCGATTAAAATATTACTCAGGGAATCGCATAGAGATGGACGTAACGACCAGGATTCCATTGACATCACGATCATAGGTGATTCTAATCAAGGCCCCATTCTGGGTCATATAGCTAGTATAGCCATTCCCTTCTCGACCGCCGCTATACAATTGATCGACCGTAGACTTAGGAACGCCAACGGTAATTCCCATAGGCGTTGCAATGCCATTATTGGCACTGGTCATGAGTTCTGCGACCGTATTGTCATAGAGCCTTTCGAGGATAAAAAAGCCCTTGCCATAGCGGTATGACTTAGCATCCTGATTGAGGCGGTCCTTGCCCCAGGCAGTCTCTGTCGGTTCTCCATAGACACTGCGGACATAACTCATGGGACTTCCTAAGGTGATGCCGCCCAAAGAAGCTTCACTAGCGGGAACCGGACCAAATGTATAGGCTAAACAAGTGCCCACCACCATCATCGAAAGGGCAAAGACCATGACTGCAACTTTTTTAAACATCATAATAACCTCCCTCCGTATTCTCGTTCGTTTTATCAATCTACATTTATATTAGCATAACCGTTCTATTTGTATCAATATTTCCACAGAAATAACACTTCACCAATCCGGATCAACGGCCCACTGCCCTATCATTAAAGCCCGTTTAGTCAGCAAAAAACTGCCCGCATCAGCTGACACGAGCAGTTTCAAGTCTAAAAAAGATTACGCCGGATAGCGGATATGGATGGCCTTGACGACCAAAACGCCCTTGGCATCCGGTTCATATTTAATTTCAATGCGTTTCCCCTGATCCGTCAGGTAAAGATACACGCCGTTCCAAAGACGCCCTTCACCATACAAGGTATCGACGGTGGATTTAGGAACGCCAACGGTAACGCCCAAGGGAGTTGCAATACCGTTATTGGCATTGGTAAAAAGTTCCTCGATCCTATAGTCATAGAGATTTTCAAGGATGACAAAGCCCTTACCATAACGATATACGATGGCGTTTTCATTCAATACCGTCTTGGCTCGCCGCTGTTCCGTCGGTTCCCCATACACACTGCGGACATAGCTCATGGTATTGCCCAGGGTGATGCCGCCCAAAGACGCTTCACTATCAGGCACCTTGCCCACCATGGCGGCGAAACCGGTGCTCATCAGCAGCGTAGAAAGGGCAAAGAGCATAACGGCTATTTTCTTAAACATAATACACAACTCATCCTCGATCATCCCTCGCTATGGATTACGCCGGATAGCGAATATAGATGGATTTAACGACAGGCGTATCATTGTCATCGGTTACGTATTTGATTTGAATGACTTTACCTTCCTGGGTCAGGTAGCGGTACGAACCTTGGACGAAACTTCCTTCTCCGTACAGTTTATCGACCGTCGATTTAGGAACGCCTACAGTGATTCCCAGTGGTGTAGCCAAGCCGTTATTGGTCGTTACATAGAGTTCTTCTACCGTACCGTCCTTGGGGTATTCAATGACGTAAAAGCTGTTGCCGTAGATGTTGTTGAAGGCATCCTGATGGATGTAGTCCTTGGTCGGGACTCGATCGTTCGGAGCGCCGTACACGCTTTGAACGTAACTCATGGGGCTCCCCAGGGTGATGCCGCCGAGAGACGCTTCACTATCCGGAATGGGACCGGTCACAACAGCTAAACAGGTACTCGCCAACAGTGTCGTAAGGGAAAAAGCCATGACCGCTACTTTTTTAAACATGATAGAAAATCCTCCTCTGTTATCGATTACTTTCTCAATATAAGTGAATCGTATCACAAAACGAATTTTCTATCAATATTTTCCTGGCACCGATATGGCATCACCATCACGAGTCTTTTCCTGCCCCTTCGACAAAAAAAACTGCCCGTGTTCGCTGACACAGGCAGTCTGTATGCTGATATTGTTACGACTGGAAATGGATGTAAATCGATTTAACGACCGTGACGCCGTTGGCGTCATTCCCATACTTGATTTGAATTTCTAAATAATTTTGGGTACGGTAAAGATACGAGCCCTGCCAATAGGTACCACTGCCATACAGTCTGTCGACCGTCGATTTAGGAACGCCTACGGTAATCCCCATGGGAGTCGCAATGCCGTTGTTAGCATCTGTATAGAGTTCTAATACAGCCGGCTGATTGGCATATTCAATGACGTAAAACCCCTTTCCATAGAGGTTGCCGACAGCGGGGGTATTGAATTTACCCGTGGTTATATACCGATCCGTAGGATCTCCGTAAATGCTTTTAACGTAATTCATGGGACTTCTCAGTGTAATCCCGCCCAGAGATGCTTCACTGGCCGGAAGCGGTCCTGCCTTATCGGCCATACAAATACCGCCCAATAGAACAGAAAAAGTAACGATCAGCACTGCCAATTTTTTGAACATAAGCTGAATTCCTCCTCTCATCTCGATGATTCAGTCATGTTTCACTATACCTGCATAGTATCACAAAGGATTATTTTTATCAAATTTATGACAAATTTAAGTTAATAAGCAAACAAAGAAAGTCCCCCATCACGAGGTATGATGAGGGACTCTCCGCTTATAGAATTGCCCTTGCAAGGCATGCTACACTATCGTTTGTTGCTTCTCCGCCAAATACGCTGTTCTTCAGCGGCTTTAATCAAGTCTTCCCGCACTTCGGGGTGGGCGATATCAATCAAGGCTTCGGCCCGCTGCCAGGTGGCAAGACCGGACAGGTTGGCCACACCGTATTCGGTGACGATGTATGGCGCCTGGGTCCGCGGCGTCGTGATGATGTCGCCGGCCGTAAATTTCGGCAGGATGTTGGAATGGCGTTTTCCTTTGCGGTCGACGCGGCTGGACTGCATGGCTAAGAAGGCTTTGCCGTGTTCAGCAGCGTAGGCGCCGGTGACGAAGTCGAGCTGGCCGCCGGTACCGCTGATATGGCGCGTCCCGGCCGATTCGGAGCAGACCTGACCGTAGAGGTCGACGGCGATGCAGCTGTTGATGGAAATGAAGTCGTCGAGCTGGCGAATCGTTTCCGGATTGTTGACGTAGTACATCGGCGCCGACAGGATATCCTGGTTGTGATCCAGGAAGTCGTACAGTTCCTGCGAACCCATGCAGATGGAGAAGACACCTTTGCCCCGATGTAAGGGCTTCTTGTCATTGGTGATTTTCCCAGCCTTATAGAGGTTGAGGTAGCCGTCACTCATGAGTTCCGTATGCATCCCCAAATCTTTCAGGTCCGATTCAGCGATGAGAATGCCTAAGGCGTTCGGCATGCCGCCGATGCCGAGCTGCAGGGTAATGCCGTCATGGAGATAGGGGAAGATTTTACCGGCAATTTCCTTGTCGATGTCCGTCGGTTCCCGGTTCGGCGCCAGGCTGACGGCTTCGTCGCTTTCGACGACGGCCGTGACGTTCGATACGTGGATATGGTCGTTGCCCATGCCGAAAACGGTCGGCATTTTTGGATTGACTTCGACGATGATGTGTTCTGCGGCATCGAGCATTTCCTGCTGGCAGCCATTGGTCAGGCCAAAGGAGAAGTTGCCCTGCTTATCCATGGGCGATACGGTAATCATGGCCACGTTGACCGGGGCAAAGCCGCGACGGTAGTAAGAACCGCAGTCGCGGAACAGCATCGGTTCGTGGTAGGCCCGACCGGCATCGAGATACTGCCGATCGACGCCGGAACAGTGCCACAGGTTGTAGGTAAAGGTCTTATTTTCCGGATCCGCTTCCAAAATCGCGACGGGATGGCAGGAAATGGCATTGCGGACTTTGATGTCCTTCAGTTCAGCATGGCGCCGGCCCAAGGCCTTATCGAGAGCCGTCGGATAGGCGCAGCTCATGCTGTAATCGACCCAGTCGCCGTCTTTTACGATTTTTACGGCCTCGTCGGCACTGCAGCATTTCGCTTTGTACTCGTCGTATACGTTCATAGTCTGTTACCTCTTTTCTTGGTATTGGGCGATGAGCTGGCGGAAAGCCGGGAAGGAGCGCTTGATCATATCCGCTTCGACGCAGTAGGAGACGCGTACGTAGCCCGGGCAGCCAAAGCTGTCAGCCGGTACAATGAGGAGGTTCAAAGCTTTCGCTTTGTCGGAGAAAGCCTTGGCATCAGCCTCGGGCGACTTAACGAAGAGATAGAAAGCACCGCTCGGATAGACGCAGTCATAACCCATTTCTTTGAGTCCATTATATAACAATTTACGGTTTTCATCATAGACATTCATGTCCGACGTCTGGCCCATGCATTTCAATATGACATCCTGGAAGAGATGAGGTGCGCAGACGAAGCCCATGGACCGGCCGGCACCGCAGACAGCCGTATAGACTTCTGCCGCTTTTTCAGCGCTGGGCGGAACCAGGATGTAGCCGATACGTTCGCCCGGAAGGCTGAGGGATTTACTGTAGGAATAGCAGACGATCGTATTCTTATAGATATGGGGAACGTAGAGAATCGGGAGTCCGTCATAGATGATTTCACGGTACGGTTCATCGGCGATGAGGTAAATCGCGTGGCCGATTTCTTCCGACTTCTTGGTGAGCAGAGCGTTGACTTTTTCAAAAGTTTCTTTCGAATAGACGACGCCTGACGGATTGTTCGGCGAATTGACGATGATGGCCCGGGTGTTCGGCGTAATCGCCTTTTCAAGAGCTTCCATGGGGATCTGGAAGTGTTCCGTATCAGGCGGAACGACGACGGCCTTGGCACCGGCATTGGCGATGAATACCGTATATTCCGGGAAGAAGGGCGCAATGACAATGACTTCATCGTCAGGTCCTTCGACGAGAGCCTTTAAGCTGACCGTAAGCGAGGCGGCTGCGCCGCAGGTCATGTAGAAATTCGAGGCTTCAACGCCGGCCTGATAGGTCTTATTCATGTACTCAGCCAAGCCCTGACGGACGCTGAGGTCGCCCGATGCTGCCGTATAACCATGGATGGCTGCCGATTCACGGGTCGCCAGAATATCTTCGATTGCTTCTTTGATACAAGCCGGGGCCGGAACGGTCGGATTGCCGATACTGAAGTCGAAAACCTTATCCTTGCCGACGATTTTACACTGTTCCTGACCATACGCGAAGAGTTCGCGGATGACCGAACTTTGAGAACCTAAACGGTACATTTCTTGGGAAGCCATAAGAGTCACTCCTTTATAAATGGAAGGTTACAATAACGAAATAAGCGGTGAAATGAGGAGAATGAAGCCCATCAATACGATGGGAACCAACCGCCACGTGCGGTATTTTTTAAAGACATCCAGTTTCATGACCAGGTATGCCGGCAGGAAACAGGCGATGATACCGATGAGCCCGCCTAAAATCGGGGTAAATTTCAAAATCGGCGCATTGAGGACGATGACGCCCCAGCAGAGGATGATACAGCACAAGCTGGTAGCATAGGTAATGGCCTTTTTCGGAATGGCATCGGCATTCATGAATCGGTTCAAAAGATTCAGGACGATCCCCGTACAGGCATCGCGGAAGCTGAGGAACATGGCAAAGAAGGCGGTGACCACGGCGAAGATGTTCAAAATCAAATTCAAGACCTTGATCAGGGCGCCGTCCATGTTCTGCGCTGCCAGGGCCAGGGCGGAAATATTGGCCGTATAGGCGACGACAGCCTGGTCATGATCGATAGCCAGATTGAAGGAAATGGTGTAGAAAACGACCAATCCGACTAAGAATAAGTACGCCCTGTTATAGACTCGCATAGCCCGATAATGAGCGACGACTTTATTGTCCGTTTTCGAGCGGAAATAAATGACCACTGGCCCGAGGGCTACGAAGAATTCAATCGACATGGCGATGAAGGGCAGCATGATGATGAAGTTTTTAATGACGTACCAGGCATCGGTCGGAATGAGGACATTGGCCAGATCCCAGTGAGAAATCATGATGATGCCAAGGGCAGCGATGACCAGAGCCTTGGTGAAAACCATGCCCGACGATATCTTCATGAGCAGCTTTTCCCCTTGGGACGCAATGAGGACCAAGAAGGAAATGAGGCCTACGCCGTAAAACATATTTTCAACCAAAGGCGTATCCGTGACGCCGAAGGTCATTAAGAACGACGAGCTGTCATTCGTCAATGCCGTAGAGTACAAAAACAAGAGAATCGTCGTAAAAACGAAGTATAGAGCACCCAGGAAGAAACCCCAATTTTTCCCAAGATAACCAGAAATGATACCGGCAAAATCCTCACACTGAGGCGCTTCGGCCAAGACGTTCAAATACAATTTCTGATGAGCATAGGCAATCGGATAGCCGACGAGGGCGACGAGAGCAAAAATAAGCAAACCGGATAACCCGACTTGGATGGGCAGAAAAACGATTCCCGCCCCTAAAGACATGCCAACACACAGGATGACCCAACCTAAATCAATGCCGCTGAATTTTGTTTCTGCTTTCCATTCGTCGACGGTGATGCCCGCAGCCTGTGCATACATTTCATACGATTGACCAAATAAACGCGAACGAAGAGATGCTTCTGGTACTTTTGTCGTGGGTTGCATGGTATTTCTTCCTCCTTGGGTGCAAAAAATGCCAGGCAAATCATTTCATGCCTGGCATTTTCCTCTAGCACACACTCTATTATACAGCGGCCATACCGGCATCGAAAGCCTTTAAGTTAATATCGACAAAAGCAGGTTTCACGATCTTAGCAATAATCGCTTTCCAATCGATATTATGCAGTCCCAAGGACTCGATGAGAGCACCTAAGAGGACGACGTTGGCGCTTTTTGGATTCCCGAGGTCCGTCGCAATCTTCGTTGCATCGACAATGGTAATCGGTACGCGTTTTTGTAATTCTTCTAAGATTCCTTCCGGATACGAACAGGCACCGGACAGGATCGGCAAGGACGGAATCTGCATCTTATTGACGACCATCTTGCCGTCTTTTTTGAGGAACTTGGCATAGCGGGCCGCTTCCATTTCTTCGAAGGAAATGAGGATATCCGCCGAGCCTTCACCGATAATCGGCGAATAAACTTTTTCACCGAAGCGGACCTGGGTGCTGACGCTGCCGCCGCGCTGGCTCATGCCGTGAACTTCGGACATTTTGACATCGTAACCGTTTTCAATGAGGCCGATGGTTAAAATCTTACTGGCTAATATAGTACCCTGACCGCCGACACCGACGAAGAGTACGCTCTTTACGTCTGACATATTATTTTTCCCCCTTCTTGTAAATAGCATGAACCGGGCAGACCTGCATGCAAACCGTACAACCGACGCAGTCCGTTTGAGAAATGCCGGACTTCTTGGCTTCATTGTCAAAGCGCAGAGCCGGGCAGCCTGTGGTCAGGCACTTCTTGCAGCCGATGCAGATATCCGTATCTACGTCGCACGGCGTCATATCGAGGTCAAATTCTTCTTTATCTTCTTTGGAGAATTTCTTGAGGACGCAGGGCCACTTGGTAATGATGACCGACGGTTCGGTTTCATTGGCATAAGCCCAGTCGAGGGTTTCTTTCATGACTTTGAGGTCCAGGGGATTGACCGTGCGGACGTTCTTAATACCCAAAGCTTTGACGACCGTTTCAATGTCGATGAGCGTCGTCGGATCGCCTTTGATATTATAACCGGTCCCCGGGTTTTCCTGATGGCCGGTCATGCCCGTAATGCGGTTGTCCAAGATGACGCAGATCGTATTGGATCCGTTGTAGGCAACTTCGGTCAGGGAGTTGATGCCCGTATGGAAGAAGGTCGAGTCGCCCATACAGCCGACGACGCGTTTCTTCTGATCGCTGAGTTCAAAACCGTGGCTGAAGCCGTGGCCGACGGAGAAAGCACTGCCCATGCAGACCGCCAAGTCTTTGGCATTGAGCGGAGCGGCGCCGCCTAAGGCGTAACAGCCGATATCGCCGATCATGACCGTATCTTTCCGTTTGCCCAGTTCGTAGAAGAAGCCGCGGTGCGGACAGCCTGCGCAGAGAGCCGGCGGACGGGGAACGAACAAGGTATCAGGAACTTCGATGCCTTCAGCTTTTTCTTTCAAAATGCCGGCAGCGACGATGTTCGGATTGAGTTCGTCGATCTTGGGGATGACATCCTTGCCGTGACAGGGAATGCCGGCCTGGCGAATCTGTTCTTCCATGAAGGGATCGAGTTCTTCGACGACGTACAGTTCATCGACGGAATCGGCAAAGGCTTTGATCTTCTTCAGCGGCAAGGGATAGGTAAAGCCGAGTTTCAAGTACGAAGCCTTGTCACCCAAAGCATCTTTGGCATACATGTAAGCCGAACCGGCCGAGATGATACCGATCTTGGTGTCGTGCATTTCGACGACGTTGAAGGGACATTCTTCAGCATATTCTTTTAATTTCTGTTCCCGTTCTTCGACGACGTAGCGGCGCTGTTTGGAAATGGCCGGTACGGCATCCATCTTTTCACGCTGTTTCTTGTAGGGAACAGCCGGCACGTTCACACGTTCACTTTCTTCGACAAGGCTCTTCGAATGACAGACGCGGGTCGTCATGCGGAGCATGATGGGTACGCCGTACTCTTCGCTGACGCGATAAGCTTCTTTGGTCATGTCGATGCATTCCTGCGAATCGGACGGTTCGAACATGGCGATTTTAGCGAATTTAGCGTAGTTGCGGTTATCCTGTTCATTCTGCGACGAATGCATGCCCGGATCGTCAGCCGATACGAAGGCGAAGCCGCCGTTCATGCCTAAGTAGGAGAACGTAAACAGCGGGTCAGCTGCTACGTTGACACCGACCATCTTCATGGCCGCAAAGGAACGGACGCCGGACATGGACGCCCCGATAGCAGCTTCCATAGCTACTTTTTCATTCGGAGCCCATTCAGAATACATTTCGTCATAGGTTGCGACGTTTTCCAAGATTTCCGTACTCGGCGTACCGGGATAAGCCGAAGCAAAGGAAACGCCGGCTTCATATAAGCCTCTGGCGATGGCTTCGTCACCGGACAATAATTTTTTCATAATTCATACCTCCTCATTCGTTGAATCAGCTCATTATCTGTTCGACAATCTATATGAAACAATCATGCCAACTATGAGAATATAGAATTTATGCCATTTTTCAATATTGATAGTCCAATTGAGATTCGCCAGATGTAAAATATTCGTTACATACTTTACATTCTCTCCATATTTTTTTATGATAGAAATAGAGATATTTTCGGAAATTTTTTACGAAACTCGAAGGAGAGACATAAACTTATGGATAGAATCGCCTTTCTTATTTCCGACCTGTCGATGCAGCAGTCGGTTCACACCATCTTAGAGACCTATAAAGAAAAATTAGAACAGCATCATTTCATCATCGATGTAGAGATCATCGACTTTCCCAACCTCGTCGCCCAGGCCCACGTCTTAGTCGATAAGGGCACCAAGGTCATCATCACCACCAGCGGCGCCCATCAGATCCTGACCAAGGCCATCGACCGCATCCCCATCCTCTGTCTGTACAGCTCGACCAACGACGCCCTCTACGCCCTGCGGGCCATTGCGCCAAAGTACAAAAAAATTCACTTACTGCTCAATGAAAACTTCATGTTCAATAAGGACGCCTGTCCGCCGGAGCTGTCGGAAAAAATCGTCTTTTACCCCCGCTACAGCCTCGACAAGACCCACCTCGAACTCCTCGAACGGGTCCGCCAGATACCGATCACGCCCGATACGGCCATCGTCGGCTGTCCCCTGCTGCCGCAAATCGCCAACCCCAGCCCGATGCCGATTTATTCCATCAAGCCCAGCGAATCGACGATGCTGTCGGTCCTGCTCTACGCCCAGGAGCTCCTGGCCTTTAAAGAAAAAGACAGCCAGCAGCTGTCCATGATGTCGTCCATCTTATCCCACGTCACTGACGGCATCATCCTCTATTCAAAAGGCGGCTCCATTTCACACATCAATAAAAGAGCGGCCAACTTCCTCGGCGTATCGATGACGACGGGGAACATCCGCGACATCTTCCCCGACTGGGTCGAAGGGACCAAGCCGTCCTTCCATGAAACGATCATCCGCCGGCCGCCGTACACCCTCATCGCCAACTCCGACTACTTCCTCATGGACAGCCGCTCGCACTACATCATGACCCTCCGCGACGTGACCGAGCTGCAGCGACTGGAAAAAAACATCCGCTATAAACTGACCAAGACCGGCATGACCGCCGTCCATCACTTCCAGGACATCAAGACCGTCGACGGCAATATGAAAAAAATCATCCAGCGGGCAGCCATCATGGCCGAACACAACGCCCCCATCCTGATTCAGGGGGAAAGCGGCACGGGGAAAGAACTCTTCGCCCAGAGCATTCACAACGCCAGCGACCGCCGCAACGGCCCCTTCGTGGCCATCAACTGCGCGGCCCTCACGACGGACCTCCTCGAAAGCGAACTCTTCGGCTACGTCAGCGGCTCCTTTACCGGCGCCCGTAAAGAAGGCAAGGCCGGTCTCTTTGAAATGGCCCATAAAGGGACGATCTTCCTCGATGAAATCAATAGCATGGCGCCCAGCATCCAATCGAAACTGCTCCGCGTCCTGGAAACGAAACAAGTCATGCGCCTCGGCTCGGACTACGTTATCCCCCTCGACATCCGCGTCATCTCGGCGGGCAACGCCGACCTCATCGCCGCCGTCGAAGCCGGCGAATTCCGGCGCGACCTCTTCTTCCGCATCAACACCTTACGACTAAATCTACCGACTTTAAATGACAGGCCCAACGACATCCTCTACCTGTTCACCCACTTCGTCGAAACGATGAGCCACGAAAAATGTCATCTCAGTCCGGCCCTAAAAAAAGCCCTCGTCCAGCATAACTGGTGGGGCAATATCCGCGAGCTCCACAGCGTCGCCCTGCGCTACTTCATCTTCGGCGACACCCTCGAGAAGTCTTACGACGCCTTATTCGACATTGCCGACCAAAATCAAAAAGACGCCCTCCTCGACACGGCGTCTCTGACCCTCAACATGAAGCACTTAGAAGTGACCATCCAGCAAATCCTCATCGAAGAACTGCAAGAAAAAGGCTATAGCCAAAAGGATATAGCCAAATTACTCAACGTATCGCGGCAGACCATCTTCAATAAGATGCGTCCGTAATGCCTTATCGGCAGCGCCGCCGGATATTGCTGTTGGGAATATTTAATTTTTGTCGGAACTTGGTAATCGTCCGCCGGGCAATGGTAATGTGAATGGCCGCAAAGTAATCGGCAAAGTCCTGATCGGAATAAGGATGTTCCTTATCTTCACAGTCGACGAGAGCCTGCATCTTTTTCATGATGGCCTTGTCGGACACAAAGTCCTCGCCGTCGCGCTGACTATTGTAAGCCGTGGCAAAAAAAGTCTGGAGGCCATACACCTTGCCGTCAAAGAGGACGTAGCGATTGCGGCAGACGCGGCTCACCGTAGCCGTACTGAGACTCGTCTCTTGGGCAATATCCTTTTGACGAAGGGGCGCCAAGGGCTGACCGTGAAGAAAATAGCCTTCCTGACGATTCAGTAAACAGTTCAGGACCTGCTCGATGGACAAATGACGGTAGGCCAGTGCCGACGCAAGGTCGGTAAAGGCCCGTCGCGCCTTGCGAATATAAGACAGGGTCTTCTTATCCTTCTGGGCAGCGTACTCGGCATATAAGTCTTCGCGAAAATAGACGTCGGGAATCTCTTCCAGCCAGCGAAAGGCGAGGTTTCCGCCCTCGGCCAGATAGATTTCGACGTCAGGCCGGATGTAGACCTCATCCTGCTCAATCTGCCCGGCCGGTTGGAGGGATAAGGTCTTTAAGAAATCCCGTATGGCCCTCAGTTCCTTGTCCGATAACTCAAGAGACTGCTGGATTTTCGGCCATTTCCCCCGCAGAAAATCGTCATAGTGCTGCGTCAATAAGGCTTCCGTCTTAGGCGGCCCGTCGCCGCGGCGCCGCGTTTGGATGATCAGGGCTTCACAAATATTCCGGGCTCCGATGCCCGGCGGATCAAAGGTCTGGACCAGTGCCAGGCCTTTTTCTATGTCTTCTTCCGTAAGGCCATAGCCGTCGCCTAAGGACGTGATATCGCCCTGGAAAAAACCCTTCTCGTCGAGAGAGCCAATGACCAATCCCGCCGCCAGCAAGACCGGTTTCGGCACCGACAGGACCCGGAGCTGAGCCATGAGCTGCGATTCGAGAGAGGCGCTGCGGCTTTTGATATTATCGATGGGCTTTTCCGTCTTGTCGCCGGCACCGCGGACGTCGTGGTAGCGAATATCGAGGAGGGGATTATCGGTCACCTGTTCCTGCAAAAAATCGGTCAACTCCTGGCCGTGGAGAGCCAAGAGCTGAATGGTCAGGCGCTGGACCTGCATTAATTTAGTTTTCTGTTCAAGCTTAAGGGATAAGTTTGCCATAAATCACCTCACAGCCGGTTCCGTCGCCGGCTGCTTTTTTCTTGTTGCTTTCCTCGCCAGGAGCCTAGTCTTCCGGCAGCAGTCGCTGTAAGTCAGGGAAGACGCTCAGACTCCGCCGCAGGATGCCCTTCATGTAGGCGATGGCAATGCCGTAATTGGTAATCGGCACGGCCTGATCGGCAGCGTTCTTCATACGATAGCCCACTTCCCGGGCGTTTAACATACAGCCGCCGCAGTGGATGACCAGTGCATAAGGCGACAGGTCTTCGGGAAAATCGCGGCCGCTGGCCGTTTCGATATGAATATCCCGATTCGTATACGACTTCAGCCACCGGGGAATCTTCACCGTCCCGATATCCTCACATTGGCGATGATGGGTACAGCCTTCGGCAATGAGGACCGTATCACCATCTTTCAGCCTGTCGATGGCTGTGACGCCGCGGACGGCCGATTCCAAGAGGCCTTTATGACGGGCCATGAGAATCGAAAAGGACGTCAGGCGGATATCGTCCGGCGTATCGGCTGAAACCTTGCCAAAGGCTTGACTGTCGGTAATGACCAGAGACGGCTTTTCCTTAAAGCAGGCCAAGGTATGGGCCAATTCATTTTCTTTGACGACGATGGCCGCACTGTTGCTGTCGAGGATTTCCCGAATCGTCTGCTGCTGGGGCAGGATCAGGCGCCCCTTCGGTGCCGCCGAATCGATGGGCACGACCAGGACGACCATGTCGCCGCCGGAAATGAGGTCGCTGACGATGGGTACTTCGTCTTCATCGGGTTTCAAGCGGGCCAATTTTTCTTTGAGCTCATGAATGCCCGCTCCCGTCAAGGCGCTGACCCGGACGGCATCTTTTTCGACAGCCGCCGTTTTCCCCGTAAGATCAGCTTTATTATAGACGATGAGATAGGGCAGGCCCTTACTCCGAATGAGGGCTACCACGTCTTCATCGGCCGTCGCCAATCCTTCTGTCCCGTCGACGATGACGACGGCAATGTCGGTCTTATTGAGGACCTGCTTCGTCCGGCGCACCCGTTCTTCCCCGAGGGCTCCGACGTCGTCGATGCCCGGCGTGTCGATGATGACCACCGGTCCCAAGGGCAGGAGTTCCATGGCCTTATAAACAGGGTCGGTCGTCGTCCCCTTGGTATCGGATACGATGGACAGATTTTGGCCGGTAACGGCGTTGACGACACTCGATTTCCCGGCATTGCGGCGGCCGAAAAAGCCGATATGGACGCGTTCGCCTGACGGCGTATCATTCATTCCCATGGCCCTTACTTCCTTTCTATACGTCCAGCAATCGCTGGGCTAAATCGCGATAGATGCGGCTTACAGGGAGTTCCGGATCGCCTTCGACGACGGTCATTCCCTTATTTTCATAATACTGGATTTCCTTGCTGCGGGGAATGTCGGCTACGATAGGCAGGCCGTGCTCATCGGCAAAGGCCTTGACCGTTTCATATTCATCGTCGACGTTGCGGCGATTGAGGATCAACCCTTTTACCTGCGCATAGCCGCGGCTCTTAAAGTTTTCGACGGCTTTAAAGATATTGGCCGCCGCATAGAGGGCCATCTTTTCCCCGGAGGTGACGATGAAGATTTCATCGGCATAACCGTCGCGGATGGGAGCCGAAAAACCGCCGCAAACGACGTCGCCCAAGACGTCGTACATGACGACATCGGGCGATACTTTTTCAAAGACTTCCAATTCGTCGATGAGGTCGAAAGTGGCAATGATGCCACGACCGGCGCAGCCAAGGCCCGGCGTAGGACCTCCCGTTTCGATGCAGAAGACGCCGCCGTACCCTTCTCTTCCGATGTGGTCGAAATCAGGGCCTTCCGTATATTGGCGGTAGTAATCCATGACCGGCATGACCGGCTCGCCGTGGAGCAGATTCAACGTCGAATCGGCTTTGGGATCGCAGCCGATTTGGACGACTTTTTTCCCAATCGACGCCAGGGCCGCCGATACGTTGGCCGTCGTCGTCGATTTTCCGATGCCGCCCTTTCCATAAATGGCAAATTTCCGCATAGTCCTTCTCCTTCTTACTTCAGTTTATCTTTCATCCATGCCGTAAAGGTCGGGCCGACAAAAATCGGCATATCTTCATGATAATGACGGCCGGAATAGGCTTCATGAGGCATAGAAATAAATTTACCCGGTTCATCCGGCAGCAGGCGGGCATAAATCGGATCGGCAATGACCCGCCGCGCCTTACGGCATTCCTGGCGGATGACGGCTTCGACACTGGCCACTTCCATATCCTTCAGCAGCCATTGAGGTGCATCCGACAAGGGGCAGAGCAGGCGAACCTTTTCGACGCCCATTTCATCCTGCAAAAAGGCCTTCATCGACTGTAGGTAGACCGGCTCGCCGATGACCAACACGTCGCAGGGCGTGTCGTCATAAGCCTGTTCCGTCTTCCAGGCATTGAGGTCGGCCAGGGCATACTGCGCCTTGACGTATTCTTCCTCGCCCGTAAGGCCGGTCACATAGGACGAATCGCCAGTTTTCAGGGCTTCCAGCCAATCGGCCGTGCCCTTCTCACCCATGGGGATGCCGACGACATAGGGAATTCCGTAGGTATCGCGCAGGTACTGGGCCAGGTAAAAAGCCGTCGATGAGACGACAGCATTGACGTCGGCATCGGCAGCCGTTGCCAGTCCGTCGAGGGTATCGCCCATGGACCACGAGCTCTGAATGGTAAAGCCGGCATCGGTCACGATCTGTTTCAGAGTCGTGGCATTGCCGACGACGGAAAAATCGAGGGGCGTCAAGCCCAGGAGGTTGACTCGTTTGGCCGGACGTTCCGGCTTCTTCTGGGCCGGTTTGACAAACTGCTTGGCCAGCCAGACGTAGGCTCCGCCGGCGCCGGGCAAATAGCTGTGGATGCCGTCGGTGCGAAAGCCCAGGGTCGGAAGTCCCGTCCGGTCAGCGACCAGGCGCTGGATGGCCTTGAAGTCGGTACCGATGGCGTTTGGCATGGGACTGCCGCCGATGGCGATGAATCGGGGCTGGGCCGCTTCCGCCGCTTCGGCAATGTCGTCGATGAGGCGCTGGTCGTTGCCCTGAATGGTATCGATTTCATTGAGGCCGGAAATATAGACCATGCTCTGCGTATCGTAGGACCGCGGTTCATCGTGCGTATCGTACGTCGAGTTGCAGCCCGACGCATCGTGCATGACGATGAGGCCGCCTAACTCATAGAGCGACGAAGCGATGCCGAACATGTCGACGGCATACGTCGATAAGACTCGTTGTGCTTGTTTCAACCGTGACACCCCCAGGCTTTGATCTGTATGATTTCCCGCATGTCGGGATTTTCAGCGGCGTTGGATTCACCGATCCAGTCGAGGAGTTTCGACAAGCCGACGTAGCCGTAGAGGCCGCTGTTTTCGATGAAGTTGACGAAATACTTCGTATCCGTAAAGTAGGCCGCCATCTGACCGATAGCCAGGACCTTGCCGTACTTTTGGCTGTCGTTCCGCGGTAAGAGGCCTCGTTTAAAGTGCATGGCCGAGCGCAGTTGGAGTTCAGGATATTCCTTCTGTAAGGAGTCAAAGGCATCCTTTTCTCCCGGCAAGATCGTATCGAGATAGACGGCGTAGACGTTAAAGCCGTGGGTCAAGAGGAACTTGGCCAAACCCAAAGGCCGGGGCGTCGCCGTATAGTCGATGGCGATATGCGTCGAACCCACTTTTTCAAGAAGGGCTTTCGCCTTTTCTTCGATGTCCCGTTCCAAGGCGTCGCAGTCGGGCATGGTAAGACCTAATTCATCGGCTGCAGTCTGTAAATTCTGCCGCAGGACAGCGTAGTCGTAGGAATAGGTCAGATAGAGCGGTTTCTGCTTCAGGCGCCGTTCCATATCTTTGACAGCCGGACCGGCATTTTCCAAAAAGTAGATATTGGCTTCCGATTCGCCCATGGCCTTATACTGCTCGTAGGTCTTGCAGGCAGCAAAATCGTGGATATCGTAGCCGCCGTCCAAAAGCATCTTGGTCAATTCATTGTCCTCATCGACGGGATAATAATTGACGACGTAGTTGATGGCCTTCTTCTTCGGCAAAGGCTGAACGGCCCGCATGAGCTGACGCCGACCGAGGACGTCCGGCGAATAGCGTCGCTGCAGGGTCGGGATCATGTAGCCGTCGATGAAGTCGATATCAGGGTAGCGCTCGCGCAGGGTCCCGTAGACGACGTGGAGGTCGATGTGCAGGAAGTGCTGCATGCAGCTCGTAAAGCCTTCGACGCACTTCGGCCGTTCCGGCAGTTCATCGATGATGTGAGCAATGCCGTCGATCATCATTTCTTCCAAGTTGCCCTTGATCAAGTTTTCGTTGGTCAGGGTAACCATGGAAAAGCGGCCGGCCCCATCGGGCACTTCATCGGCCGACAAGACGACGCCGTGCAGGCAGCAAGCGCAGCAGACGTAGATTTCATGGCAGCCGGGAATGAGCATCGGCGAATGGGCAATGGTCCAATGGCCGCGAGCCGGCGAGGCGTACTGCAAGCCGATATAAAAGGGCTTGGGAAAGGACGCCTGGCCAATGGCAATATCCGCGCCATCGGGCGTTACATGGTTATACCGCCGCGCCTGGGGCGGATTGACTTCATTTTCGTATATCATTCCCGTTCCTCCATCTTAACAAATACGAGGCAGCAATTCACCGCCCGGCGGCGGCAGCAGCATTTCTGCGCCGATTTCAGTGCGCATGACGACGCGGCCCGGCTGTTCTTCCGTGACTTCGCCGATAATGGCTGCATTCTGCGAATATTTTCCCTTCTTCAGGACGGCGACGATATCGCCGGCGACTTCCTTCGGGGCAACGATGACCAGACGGCCTTCGCAGGCCAGGTATAAGGGTTCAAGGCCCAACATGCCGCAGACGCCGCGAACGGCGGGATCGACAGGGATAGCCTGGCTGTCCAAATGGATGCCGACCTTGCTCTGCGCCGCGATTTCATAGAGGACGGTGCCGACACCGCCGCGGGTTGCATCGCGGATGACGTGGATGTCCTTAGTCGTATTGAGCATGCTTTCGACGGTCCCCCAAAGAGGTGCGCAGTCACTGGTTACATCGGCGTCGATGCCGAACTGGTTCCGTTCGAGGAGAATCGTGCAGCCGTGACGGCCTACGTCGCCGCTGACAATGATGGCATCGCCCGGTTTGGCCAGCGTGCCCGACGTTTGGACACCGTCCATGATTTGGCCGATGCCGGTCGTCGTAATGAACAGGTGGTCGACCTGACCTTTGCCGGCAACCTTCGTATCACCGGCAACGATGCGGACGCCGGCTTCGGCTGCCGTTTCAGCCATGGCCTTGGCATAGGCTTCAACCTTTTCCATGGGAAAGCCTTCTTCAATGACGAAGGCGCACGATAAATAGAGCGGTTTAGCGCCCATGCAGGACAAGTCGTTGACTGTCCCGCAGATGCTCAATTTCCCGATATTGCCGCCGGGAAATTCAGGCGGCGATACGATGAAGCCGTCCGTCGTAAAAGCCAGATTCGTCCCGCCAATGGGAAGGACTGCCGCATCGTCCCCGGTAAACTGAGGGTTTGAAAAATGAGCTTTAAAGACGCGGTCAATGAGTTCCGCCGTCTGCTTGCCGCCGGCGCCGTGTGCTAAGGTAATGAGATCACTCATGTGCATTTCCTCCATATAAATAATAGGCCGAGCAAGCACCTTCGTGAGACACCATGCAGGCGCCGACCGGGTGTTCCGGCGTACATAATTTGCCAAAGAGCGGGCATTCCGGCGGCTTGCACTTGCCTTGCAGGATATCGCCGCAGCGGCAGCCCGGATTGGCTCTGCCGTCCATTTTGGGAATGCCGTATTTCTTGCGGGCATCGCAGGCGGAAAACTCTTCCCGCAGCTGCAGGCCCGATTTCGGGATGACGCCTAAGCCGCGCCATTCTGAATCGCAGGGTTCCATATATTCGGCCATCAAAGCCTGAGCCGAGAGGCTCCCCGTTTCAGTGACGACACGGGGATAGCAGTTCTTAAAGAAAGGCTTCCCTTGCGGGAACTTGGCCAGAATGACGGCAAAGGCCGTGAGCAGTTCTTTGGCCGTAAAGCCGGCGACGACGCCGGACATCCCTTCTTTAACCATGGCTTCGCCGGCCTTGGTCCCCATGACGGCATCGACGTGACCGGGATAGAGGAAGGCATCGGCACTGCCCTTCATGGCTTCATAGGCCATGGGCATGGTCTTATTGGCCGTCAGCAGCGAGAAATTGGTCAGCCCGTCAGCCAGCGCCTGTTTTACAGCCAGGCACGACGGAGGCGTCGTCGTTTCAAAGCCGACGGCTAAGAAGACGACTTCTTCATCGCGGTGAGCTTTGGCGTATTCATAGGCGTCGAGGGGCGAATAGACGATTTCAACGTGAGCCCCCTTGCTGCGGGCGTCAGCCAAACTCATCGAGCTCCCGGGAACGCGGACCAAGTCGCCAAAGGTGCAGACCGTAACGCCTTTTTCAAGGGCCAGCCACAAGGCCTGGTCGATATATCCGACGGGCGTGACGCAGACCGGGCACCCCGGTCCGGAGATAACGTCGACCTGTTTCGGCAGGATCTGCCGGATGCCGAGGCGAAAGATTTCGTGGGTATGAGTCCCGCAGACTTCCATGATGCGGATTTTCGGCCCGTCGTAATTCTTAATGATATCCAGGGCCGTCCGCTTCTTCCCTTCTGCCATCAATCCAAGTCCTCCAGAATGTCGTCGGTTTCATCGGCATCGTTGTCAGTAATCTTGGCAATGGCCATGCCGGCGTGGACCATGACGTAATCGCCTGGATCCAATTCATCGATCAAGGCTGCCGATACTTCACGCTTCGCACCGGAAGCGTCGACGAGCGCCATTCCATTCTGTATTTTCATAACACGTGCGGGTAAACCTACACACATGATAACCCCTCCTTCATCTATTTAAACAGTTTCGTGATACATCGCATAAATAGCCTGTCCCAAGGCAATGCCGCCGTCGTTGGGCGGCACCAGGCTGTGCCGTAAGACCGTAAAGCCCCGCTGCTGCAACGCCTTGTCACAAAGGCTGAGGAGCAGACGGTTTTGAAAGACGCCGCCGCTGATAGCCGCTGTCGTAAGGCCCGTTTCACGGCGAACACTTTCGCAGATGCCGACGACCATGCCGGCCAATCGGCAGTGAAATTCATAGGCCAGTTTATCCGGGTCTTCGCCGGAAAGGCGTTTCTCGACGAGATCTTTGACCAAGGCCAACGTCGGCAGCAGGCGCCGTCCGTCGCCGTCGATGGGTTCAATCGGTTGGACTTCCATCGCCCCGTGAGCCCCTTCCCAACGTTCCGCCGCAAACTGCAGGCTCATGGCCGCCTGACCTTGAAAGGTCGACATCCGGCAAAGGCCTAAGATGGCGCTGACGCCGTCAAATAAGCGGCCGGCACTGGTCGAAATGACGCTGTTGATCTGTTGGTCAGCCAGGAAAAACTGAGCCGCCAATTCCTTCGGTTGGCAAAGTTTCAAGTCTTCGACCATAGCCGTCACACCGTTTCGATCAAACAGTCCGTCAAGCAGACTGACAGCAATGCGCCAGCCTTCTTTGGCGGAAATATCGCCGCCGCGCTGCCAGAAAGGCTCAATGGAAGCGGCCCGTTCAAAGCCCTGAAGGCTGCTGATAAGGATTTCACCGCCCCAAATCGTCCCATCCGTTCCATAACCCGTCCCGTCAAAGGAAACGCCGATGACGGGCTGTTCACAGTCGTTTTCGGCCATGCAGGACAGGATGTGGACATAGTGATGCTGGATGGGCACGACAGGCCGGCCCAATTCGCGGGCCACGGCCGCCGTGTTGTAGGCCGGATGAAGATCACAGGCCACGACCGACGGCGACGCTTCCAGTAAGGACGCCATGCGCTGAACCGATTCGCGCAGAGCCTGAACGGTTCGTATATCGCTCATGTCGCCAATATAGGGCGATGGGTAAAATAAGTTATTGCGGCCGATGCAAAAGCAGTTCTTCAACTCGCCGCCAATGGCCAAAACGTCTTTTCCCTGACTGTTTCCGTAGAAAAAGGGCAGCGGCGCATAGCCTCGCGAACGGCGGATCATATAGGGTTTGCCGTCGTACCAATCCATGACCGAGTCGTCGGCCCGAAGGCGGATGCGACGATTATGGGACAAGACGAGGTCGGCGAGCCCCGTAAGTTCCTGCCGCGCTTCATCGTCGTTGTGGCAGATCGGCGCGCCCGACTCATTAGCGCTGGTCATGACCAAACTGTCGGGCATGGTAAGGCCGTCATCATAGGTAAACAGCAGGAGATGAAGCGGCGTATAAGGCAGCATGACGCCGATGGACGGGTTGCCCGGCGCCACCGAGGGAGCTAAGGTAAGCCCCTCCCCTTTGGCCAATAAGATGATTGGCTTTTGGTGGCCGTCGAGAACGTCTTCGGCCCCATCGGGAATAACGCATTCACGGCGAACGGCGTCGAGGTCCTTCATCATGACGGCAAAAGGCTTCACCGGCCGTCCCTTGCGCTTGCGCAGGGTGCTGACGGCCTTTTCATTTCGCGCGTCACAGCAGAGATGAAAACCGCCGATGCCTTTGATCGCGACGATGTTCCCATCGAGGATGGCTTTGCGAACGGCCGTAATGGCGTCTCGTCCCCGTTCGTCCCGGTCCAAAAGGTAGACTTCGGGACCGCAGTCATTGCAGCAGACGGGCTGTGCGTCGTAACGCCGCGTTTCGGCATGAGTATATTCATACTCGCACTGAGGGCACATGGGAAACTCGCCCATGCTCGTCCGCTCCCGGTCGTAGGGCATGGAGTCGAGGATCGTCAGCCGCGGGCCGCAAGCCGTGCAGTTGATAAAGGGATGGAGATAGCGGCGGTCGTTCTTGTCAAAGAGCTCCCGTTGGCAGGCCTTGCAGATGGCAATGTCCGGCGAAACGAAGATATCGCCCTTTTCCTTGGCGCTTTCGATGATGGAAAAATCATCATAAGGCGGAACATCGACAGTCGTCGTGACGACCTTTAAAATCGACGACCGTTCCGGGGCCTTCTTTTCCAAGTCGTCATGAAAAGCGGCCAGCTTCGATTCATCCCCTTGGGCAATGATTTCCACGTACGAGCCCTTATTGCAGACCGATCCGCCGATACCATTGGCATCAGCAATGCGGCTGACGAAGGGCCGAAAGCCGACGCCCTGGACGATGCCGAAGACACAGATACGTTCGCTGCTCATCTTATCCCCTCCCGGATACGGCAAAATGCGGAAAATCTACGTATTGGCCGTGGAAATTCGGCAGGGCCCGGCGGTAGTACAAGTCGCCGAGGATGAGGTCAAAATTGTCATTGTCAGCAAGGTCACGCCAATCGTCTTCTTCCTTCAAGACGACGTGACTTTCATGGCGAATCTCCGGCTTATCCATAAACCAGGAAGCCGTCGTCACCCGGGCAGCGCCGGCTTCTTCGGCCATGGCGGCCATGGCTGAAGCCGCTGCCTGCTGATGGATGATGAGGACGTTCTTGCCGGCAAATAAATTATCGTCGAAGTTGACGACGGCATCGAGGCCGAAGTAATGGAGCTCATACGGCGTGCCGAAGGTTTCCTTCAAATACTGAGCTGCCTTGAGGCCTGCCGGTGACACGACCATATTGAGGGACGCCTTGCCGGCATTCTTATAGTCATCGATTTCGTCGAACAGCAGAATCTGCTTCCAACCTTCTTCGGCCAAGCTCTGACTGATCCATTCGATGTCGCCGGGATGCATCAGCTCCAGGGGCACAGCGCCGAGGATACCGACCGTATCGGCTTCCGGTTTCAAGTTCTTATCGGCAAAGGCCGGGAACAAGGCCCCATAGGCTCGTTCAATACCTTTATCGTAATAGTCCATGCCCGTCGTATCAATAGTGATGACCGGCATGTCAAGTTTCTTTTCGGCCATCCGCTTCAAGGCCTTGTAGTCCGTGCCGATGACGGCCGGGACCGGCGTGCCGATGATGGCCGCAAAGGAGGCGTCGATCGTTTCGGCAGCGTCGCAAAGTTTTTCCACGAGGCGGTCGTCACGGCCGAGGATGGCATCCATATCGCGCAGACCAGCGCTGAAAACGGCGCTCTTTCGGCCACTGAACCAACGCGGTTCATCAAAGCCGCAAATATTGCCGGCACAGCCGCCGGCGTCGCAGATGACGACGATGCCGTTTAATCCGTAGAGAACCGCTGCCGCTCCGGACTGATCCGGCGCAAAGGGGGATATATATTTCCATAAACCTCTCATCGTTTCTTCCTTTCCAAGAGGACTTCTTCCAACCGTTTCAACAGTGAAACGACTCCGGCATAGCCGAAGGGCTGAATATCCTCATCCCAATGAAGGTGGGCAGCCTGTTCATGATAGTATGCCGCATCCTTGCCGATGGTCACGTCGATGGACGCTTCATCGCCTTCATAATAGAGCATGGACGGCGACAAATTGGAGTACACCTTCGTTTCCGGACTCAGTTCAGCCAAATGGCGGAGGTAGACGAAGTCGTCGGGACCGAGGTTGGCATAGATTTCACGGACGATAAAGCCGTAGCGCGTCAAGGCCAGGGCCATTTCAAAGGCGTTGCCGTTCTGCATCTCGCCGATGGCAACGGTCGTTCCACTGTACTTTTCCCGCATTTGGGCGACGACGGCCTGGGCCTTTTCCAGCCAAACCTGGTCGTCAATGGTTACATCCAAGGCTTTGGCCAGCGCCTGATACTGCTTGTGAATCTGGCTGACCTGATAGAGGCGGGTCAATTCGATGCTGGGAATGCCCAGTCGTTTTTCCAAATCCTGAGCGGCCAGCCGCGATTCCGGATTGAGGACAAAATTGACGTTAGCCCGCGACATCGCCTTGTAGGCCGCAAAATCGGCGCAGCGGGAAATTTCATTGATTTGGGTAAAACCGATAGACCGCAGAATATCGTAAAATTCACAGTCGTCCTGCAAGGGCGCAAAATAGCCCAAGAGATTGACCGTCCGACGCTGACGGGGTTCCTTTTCCAGTAAGGAATAGACGGCTCGTCTGACATCGACCATAGGCGGCTTGCGGCCTTCACGAGTCAAGGCGTACATATAACAGGGCACGACGGGCAGTCCCGCCGCCTGTTCAGCCTTGCGGCAGACTCGTTCCATGTCGGTCCCCAACAAGGCATCGACACAGGTCATGCAGACCATGACCACCGACGGCTTTTCGGGCAGACTGTCGACGACTTCACAGACGGCCTGAGGCATCTTCTTCAAATGACGGCCCGTTACGATATCCGTTTCATCCATGATATAGAAGAAAAATCGGTCGCTGTAACCGCCCATCTCGCTGAGGATCGTCGTATTGCGACCGCAGCAGCCGGGGCCGATGAGAATCATGACCGAGCCGGGAATGGCAAGTCCCGCCCGTTTTACGCCGAAGCCCTGAGCACCCGGCGAGTTAAAAGCCAGCGCAGCCGGCGAATTATAGATGAGGTGCGTCGACGTAATGAGCTCCGCCGGAATCTGGTCGCGGCCGCGAGCTACTAAGTCCTGCACCGTAATGGCAAAAGGTTTTCTTTCTGTCATAATCAATCCTTGTCTTCTAATAATTTACGGGCCAAATCGAGGAACGTCTTGCTGATGGGAAGTTCCGGATTGCCTTCGATAACGGTCTGACCCAATTCTTCATAACGGTTGATATCGTCACTGCGGGGAATATCGCCGACGATGGCAAGGCCCGCCTTTTCGGCAAAGGCCTGTACTTTCGCATCTTCATCGGGAATATTGCGCCGATTAAAAATGATGCCCTCGACCTTAGCGTAACTGCGGTCGGCAAAATTAGCAACCGCCGTATTGATGTTGTTGGCTGCATAGAGGGCCATCTTTTCACCGGACGTGACGATGAGGACCTTTTCCGCATAACCTTCCCGAATGGGAGCTGCAAAACCGCCGCAGACGACGTCACCCAAGACGTCATACAAGACGACATCCGGTTTATACGTTTCAAAGAGGCCTAAATCTTCGAGCAGGGAAAAGGTGGCGATGATGCCTCGACCGGCACAGCCCAAGCCCGGCGTCGGTCCCCCCGTTTCGATACAGAGGATACCGCCGTAACCGATGCGTGAAATATCTTCGATTGACTCGGGATCTTCGTCATGTTCGCGAAGATAATTCATGACCGGCAGCAAGGGTTCGCCGCCGAGGAGATTGAACGTCGAATCGGCCTTGGGATCGCAGCCGATCTGAATGACCCGCTTCCCCAAATAGGCAAAGGCAGCCGCCAGGTTACTGGTCATCGTCGACTTGCCGATACCGCCTTTCCCGTAAATTGCAATCTTAAGCATACACACTCCCCCTACTGCGGCATAGGCGGATAAATCGTCTTAGTGCTGATTTCCGGAATCATGCCGATTTTGCCCGACAGGGCGCTGATGACATCTTGGGGAGCATCGACGATGATACTGATGACGTTGATGTCCTTATCCTTATAAGGGACGCCCATGCGGCCGACGACGTACTGGCCGTATTCGTGCAAAATTTCATTCAACTTAGTCGATTCATTGCGGTTGCCGACAATAATGCCGATTAAAGCGACTCTCGTTTCCATAAGGTCTCTCCTCCTCAACAATAAAAAAAGGTTCTGTGTGAAAGCACAGAACCTTAGGATAATCACTATGTGCTTTCGCCTCGCCTGCGCAGACAGTCCTTTGCAGAAGAGCACGGAGGCTCATCGATGAAGTTTTCCGTCAGGAAGTCCTTACGGAGCACTTGTTTACCCCATTATTATAACAGATTTAGTCTACTATTGCTATTGAAACTCTTGGTAATTTTAGGCCGCTCTGTCCTCTAGAAACGCACGATAATTTTTATAGAAATCAGCCTTGGTCAAATCCTTTTCCCAGCAGGCTACGACGACCGTCGCCATGCAGTTGCCGCAGACGTTGCAGATCGTGCGGATCATGTCCAGAATACGGTCGACGCCAAGGAGGATGGCAACGCCTTCCGTCGGCAGATTAAAGGCTGCAGCCGTAGCGGCGACGACGATGATACCGGCACCGGGAACACCGGCAATCCCCTTGGTCGACAACATGAGCGTAACCATGACCAGGAGCTGTTGTTCAATAGGCATCTGAATGCCGTAGAGCTGGGCAATGAACAGGATGCCCGCCGAGCTGTAGAGAGTCGAACCGTCGAGGTTAAACGAATACCCCGTCGGCATGACAAAGGTGACGATCGGTTTGGGAACGCCGAGAGCTTCCAGACGCTTCATGGCACCGGGAAGGGCGGCTTCACTGCTGGCCGTCGAGAAAGCTAAGAAGAGAATATCTTTTAAGGCGTGAATGACGCAGAAAAAATTGATTCGCGTAAAGGCGCTGGCAATGAGGGCCACAATACAGATAAAGAGTGCTGTCGCGCCGGCAACAGCCACGATGAG
Source organism: Megasphaera sp. MJR8396C (assembly GCF_001546855.1). Taxonomy (GTDB): domain Bacteria; phylum Bacillota; class Negativicutes; order Veillonellales; family Megasphaeraceae; genus Megasphaera. The sequence continues at coordinate 46,341 of NZ_KQ958192.1, forward strand.
TTCACCTAAGGGAATGAGCATTTCGATGCCGTAGCTGCCGACGGTATAGGCGATCATGGCAAAGACGCCGATAGGGGCAAAGTGCATGACATAGGCCGTAACCTTGAACATGGCTTCAGCTACGCTCTGGCAAAAATTGACGATCAATTCCCCTTTTTCACCGATATGAGCGACGGCGACGCCAAAGAAACAGGCGAAGAAAATGATTTGCAGCATATCCTGACGGGCCATGGCATCGATGATGTTGCTGGGAACGATATGGACGGCATAATCGACGAGGTCGACGCTGTGTTGGCTGGCCGTCGCCGCATGAGAGGCATTGGCCGCCGAAGCCGAGAGGGTAACGCCGACGCCGGGCTCCGTCACGTTCATGACCAATAGTCCGATGACCAGGGCAATGGTCGTTGCAAATTCAAACCAAAGAATAGCCTTACCACCAAGACGGCCGAGCTTCTTAAAATCGCCGGTTCCGGCAATCCCCATGATGAGGGTGCTGAAAATCAAGGGGACGACGATCATCTTAATCATCCGTAAAAATGCATCGCCGACGGGCTTCAACTTGTCGCCAAAATCAGGGAACAAATATCCGACCAAGGCCCCGATGGCCAAACCAATCAAAATCTGTGTACTCAAACCAATTTTTCGTTTCAAACCGCCATTCTCCTTCTTTCTTACAATTATTTGTTGTAAATAATTAAAAGTATATCCCTATTATCCCAGTTATGCAAGTTATTATATATACCGTTTACATTATTAAAATATAACTTCTTGACATAGAGAATCGAGCCAACTATAGTAGAGAGAGAATAGGAGTTGATACCATGATTTGCCCAACCTGCGGAACCGAACTTCGCGACGGCGTCCTCATGTGCCCCATCTGCGGCACCAAGCAGGAAGTCCCTGCGCCGGTCCCTCCCAAAAACATACAAAATAACCCGAAGATCTTTACTAAGACTCGGGTTATCAGTGTCGTTATCGTCCTTGCACTCATCATCATCGGATTGTGCAAAGTATTCTTATTTAACTAATTTATATGCGAAACAGCACGGCGTCATCATCGATGAAAACCCCGTTGTTTTCCATCTCTCCGGAAAACCGGTCCATCCCGATGGCCGCCTGAATCCCCATCAGGGTATTGCGGAAATGAAGGGTCCCTTGGCTGTATCGCTCGCCGTCAGCGCCGTTAAAAGTATCGAGGTCGGCGCGCTCCAACAGCATTTGCCGAACATCTTCCGATAAGTCGCCCCATCTCATCCCCAACAAGGTACGAAACAACATAACCAATCAATCCTTTCGTATAAATTTATGATCGAATCCCGTGAATAGGGGCAAAGTGTGTTCTCACAAAACACCTTTGTCCTTATTTCTCTTTGTATTTATTATATAATTTCACAATAAGAAAAGTCAATCCGTTAGATGAAATTATAGTGCGAATTTTGCATACAAATTAAGAATAGCAAAAGGCCCTGCTTCCCAAAAGAAGCAGGGCCTTTCACAAAGAGGGAGGAAAATATACTATTTGTTGATCAAGGAGTTGACGAGTTTCTTAAGTTCTTCAATCTGATCTTGCTGTTCCGATACGACAGATTTCAGATCGTCAATTTCCTGGGCCATGACCGTCTTCGACGGATAAACCTTCGTTTCGCCTTCGCCGATTCTCCAGGTTACCCCGGCATTGATCATGTTTTCACCGCCGCCATAAGACGTACCGATGCTGAACATGGTATCGAAGTTCGGACGATAGAAGGCGCCGAGAGCGATGGCATTGGCGCCGCGATAGTTACCGACACCGGCCGTGACTTCCCACTTCGCTTCCGGACTGAATTCCAGCGGATGCAGGGCTGCCAAAGCGGCTGCACCGGCACCGACGCGGCTGATGCGCGTATCGAGCTTGTTGACGCGGTTATTAATCTGGTTCATGCCCGTGCCAATATTGTTGATAGCACGGTCGAACTGCGTCTTGTTAACCGCATCCGTCGGATCCGTACCTTCGCCGATATTCTTGATAACATTGCCACCCATATTGACATTGTTATTATTGATGGTAATGTTCTTCGACGAATCTTCATTTACAATCGTCAGGCCATCGTTGTTGATCGTCGTGTTGCCCGTCGTGACCGAGCCCGTATTAATCGTGTCGCCTTCGATGACAGTCTGGTTGTCGCCAGTACCGATAGTAATCTTGTTGTTTACTTCGATAGTGTTAATGTCTTTGATATCTTTCGACAACTTGATATCGAAGCCCGTGTTGTCACTGTTGTTGACTACGCCGATGTTGTTATCGGAGAGGTTGTCAGCAGCTGCGCCACCTTTCAGTTTCATCGGATCCGTGCTCTTACGCGTTACTTGAGCATCGGCCCCGCTGTCACTTTCAAAGACGCGGCTCGTAGACTTCACAGCCGTATCGATGTCGCTGATCTTGTCTGCGATATCCTTCAACTGACCTTCCGTAGCGGCACGATCTTCCACGATGCCATTGTTAGCCGGATCCCAGGTCGTGTTGTCGAGGCCGGTAATGAAGTGGCCGCTCTGGGTATCCGTCGTGTTGTCAGACTTCGTGCCTACGACGTCCGTCTGGTTGCCCATGACGATGCCGCCATTAGTCGTATCACCAATGGTGACTTGACCGTTCGTACCGTCAACGACAACCTTATTGGCACCGTCACCGGCCGTAATCGTAGCGGCATCGCCGTCGATGTTGACCTGTTTGGCTTTATCCGTATCGGAACCTAAGGTAATGTTGTTGTTCAAGGAAACCTGATTGTCTTCACTGACGGTAATATTCCTACTACCGGTAACCTTATTTGCTTCGATACTGCTGTTAATCGTGTCGTAAACGGATTTCAGCTGATCCTCCGTAGCGGCACGACCACTTACGATACCATCCGCCTTAGGATTCCAAGTCGTATTACCTAAGCCTGTGATGTAGTTACCTTCTTCAGATTTACCATCAGCACCATCTTTCGTGTAAGTAACCGTTTGCTTAGCAATGTAGATGCCTTCGCCAGCAGCTTTACCGCCAATACGAACACTGTTCAGGCCGTTCAAATCTTTCGCTAATTGGACTTTCAGCGTATCATCGGTAGTTTTTACAACACCGATATTGTCTACTTCTGTAAAGTCAGTAGCCCCACCGGTAATGTTGAGAGTACCACCGCTCTTCGTATTCACGACTTCAGAAGCCTTATCACCAGCAAAGTTCAAGCTTACCTTACTATTTTTACCGGTAATATCATCGGTTGTTGCGATGTTTTCGACTTCAAAGGATTTCTTGTCATTGCGAGTAATAGTCAAGGTATTATTAGCAAAGCTTACACTATCGACAAAAGTATCTTTCGAAGCAACTTTATACGTTGTAGAGCCATCTGTTGCCGTGGTCGGAGTAACAGTTATATTATCTCCCGCCTCTACAGCGACTTTATTTGCTTTCAACTGCGATACGTTGACAGCATCAGTATCAGCCGTACCGGCTGCGACGTTGGTAACCGTCTTGCTGCCAGCGTTGATGCCTGTCGTTGTAACAGAAGGACCACCAGTAATCGTCAGACCGGTTGCACCGAGAGTTACGGAATCACCGACTGCCACGCTGTTCAAACCGGTAAGATCTTCAGCCAAACGAACATTGAGTTTTCCATCTTCGGAAACCACTCCGATATTCCCAGTCGTCAGGTCACCCTTAGCACCGCCGACAACATCCAGCGTT
>NZ_KQ958192.1:50143-54218 GCF_001546855.1 Megasphaera sp. MJR8396C
CACCGCCGACAACATCCAGCGTTTCATCCAGCTTCTTGTTGATGGCATCTCCGGAATCTCCGGCGAAGTTGAGGCCTTTATCGATATCTTCACTAATACCATCTACCAACCCGCTTACATCCACTTCGTAGTTCTTATCGGTATCGTTCTGTGTGAATGTAATCTTCTTACCAGCTTTATCGTAAGTTCCTGCCGTCGTATACGTATCTTTCGATGCAATCGTGTAAGTTGTGGAACTATCGGTTTCTGTAGTCGGTGTAACCGTTACATTCGTACCTGCTTTTACAGTTACTTTATTTGCTTTCAACTGCGATACGTTGACTGCATCGGTAGCATTGACACCAGCTGCTACATTGGTAATCGTCTTGCTGCCAGCATTGATACCCGTAGTCGTTACGGATGGACCACCAGTGATTGTCAGACCGGTTGTACTGAGGGTTACATCGTCGCCTATTTTGACACTGTTCAGACCGGTGAGGTCTTTAGCTAAGCGAATTTTCAGTGCACTGTCGCCTTCTTTTACAACGCCTATATTATCGTCTTCTGTAAAAGCAGTAGCACCACCAGTGATGCTTAATGTTTCGCCATTGCCACGAGCAATTGTTTCTGTGTCAGATTTATCATCGCCTGTAAACTTCAAGGTCGTGTTGCCTGCTTCACTTGCAGCTTCAGCAACCTGTTTCAACTGTGCTACGTTGACAGCATCCGTGTCTTGCATACCAGCAGCTACACCTGTAATCTGGCGAGTAATATTATTCGCTGTATCACCTACAGAGACAGCAGCCGAAGTGGATTTCCAAGCAATGGATGTTTCAGTAGATGCCTTTTCAGTCTCTACATCATAGCCTGCAACACCTTTATCAACACTAGCTACAGAATTAGAACCTAAAGCTACACCACCGTCTACGGTTGTATTAGCATTTCGGCCCAAAGTAACGGCGTCACTAGCGGAGGAGGTCATCGCAGAATCAGCCGCGCCGATAACAACACTATTAGATGCATCGGATACGGTACGGTTGGTACCGATGATAGTTACATTATCTACATTGGTACCGGTGTTGTTAAAGCCTGTAATGTAGTCATATTGGCTAATATTACTGCTTGTGCCAGTCAAGGTGTTGTTTACACCAATGATAGCTGATTGTTGAGTATAGTCAGCCTTGTTTCCGCCCCCCATAACCAACGTGGAGCCACCACTATTAGAATCTTTAATCGCCTCAATTAATTGTGTCTGTAACTCTTTTGCAGATGCAGCACCATCATACATCGGTACAACAACATCGGTAATAGAATTCGTTACTTCATTCCCGGCGCCAAAAATCAACGTCCCGTTAGTATTAGCAGCTCTATTGCCAACACCAACAATACTATTAGCTACACCAGCTACAGTACTGCTTGCTGTTGCCGATTCAATACTATTTAAAGAACCGGTTACAGTCGCACCAAAGTTTTTAGTTGCTTTAAGGGAATCAAAAATCCCTGCAAGTCCGCCTAACCCTTGATAATCTGAAGTAGCGATAGAATATGCACCGGTAACTGTAGTCATAGCGCCAGCACTAAAGCTATTCGTACCAACAGTAGTAGAAAGTACACTTAAGTTCGGCTGGCTCATGCCCGAGGCCGCTTCCGTATTAATGGTAACATCGCCTAAGGCACCTCTGTAATTATGGTTACCAATCATAGTACTCCCAGAGCGGGCATAAGCATTACGACCGATAGCAACGCCGGTAACACCGGTTTCACCACCGTTTTGCGCAAATCCAAGCAATCTTTCCTGCTGTCCCGCCATATTTTCGGTGTGTGCTTTATAACCGATGGCAATACCGCCACCTTGTCCCGAATAGTTGTTGATGACAGCACCATTGCCGATAGCAACGTCACCACCATTTGTACCGGCAGCACTGCCATTACCAATCGTAGCCTGCCCGATAGCAATACTGTTATTCGAGCTTGTGCTGGATTTACCGATAGCAATAGACTCCGTGCCTTTAGCACCATCATTATTATAGTTAGTACCATTAGCCGTAGAGTTTACATGGAAGTAATGAATCTTATTGGCATTCAACTGCGATACGTTTACCGCATCAGTATCTGCCGTACCGGCTGCTACATTAGTAATCGTCTTGCCAGCTGCATCAATGCCCGCTGTGGTAACAGACGGACCATTAGTGATTGCAAGACCGGTTGTACCGAGAGTTACTGCGTCACCTACTTTGACACTGTTCAGATTGGTAAGGTCTTTGGCCAAACGAACATTGAGTTTGCCATCTTCGGAAACCACTCCGATATTCTCAGTCGTCAGGTCCCCCTTAGCACCGCCGACAACATCCAGCGTTTCATCCAACTTCTTGTTGATGGCATCTCCTGAATCACCGGCAAAGTTGAGTCCTTTGTCAATGCCATCTACTAAAGTACTTAAATCCACTTCATAGTTTTTAGTAGTATCGTTCTGGGTAAATTTAATTTTCTTACTATCTGCATCATATGTACCACTTTCAGTATATGTATCTGTAGATGCAACTGTGTAAGTTGTAGCTCCGTCATCAGCTACAGAAGAAGTAATGGTTACCTTGTCACCAGCTTTTAAATCTACTTTGTTAGCTTTCAACTGTGCTACGTTAACAGCATCAGTATCTTCAGTACCAGCTGCGACACCTGTAATCTGACGCGTCAGATCATTTGAAACATCGCCTACAGCTACGGAGCCCAAAGTAGAAGTCCAGGCAGTACCGGTTAATTTTTTAGTGCTTGGATTGTAGCCGTCTACACCTTTATCAACACTAGCTACAGAATTCGAACCTAAAGCTACACCATCATCTACTGTTGCATTAGCATTGTAGCCCATAACAACTACATTATCAGCTTCTGTCGTCAACGTTGTGGCAGCTGCGGCACGCAAGGTGCTAGAAGTCGACTTATTAGCACTGCCTAAGATGATGCTGTTGTCGGAACCTTCTACAGTACGATTGTCACCTAACAAAATAGTATTGTTAGATTCGGATACTGCATTTTCATTACCTAAGTTAACGATAGATGTAGAATCACTAACTGTGTTATTTGTACTGGTTACGGTTACATTGGTTACACCAGTCGCCGTATTGTTAAAACCAGTCAAGGCATTGTATTGAGCGATGCCACTTTCAGTGCCGGTCAATGTATTATTAACACCGATAAGAGCCGACTGCTGCGTATAATCGGCCGTATTGCCACCACCGATAGCAAGTGTAGCACCACCACTATTGGAGTCCTTAATACCTTTGATTAAGTTAGTTTGCAAATCTTTTGCCGAGGTAATATTAGAGGTTTCAATCGCAGAAATATCAACCACAGAGTTTGTAATTTCATTACCTGCACCAAAGATTAACGAGCCATTAGAATTGAAGGTCCGGTTAGCTACACCAACCACACTGTTAGCCATACCTGATTGATTGCTAGTTGCAGTAGATGATTCTACGCTATTTAAAGAGCCAACAATGGTAGCTCCGAGGTTTTTAGAAGCACTGTCTTGCCCACCACCGCTGGCATAGTTACCGCTGGCAATCGAGTAAGCACCAACAATGGTTGCAAAAGCACCACTATTATAACTATTTGTACCTAAAGTCGTACTGTTAACATTAACACCGGTAGCACGGATATTGGCACTGTCTACGTCAACATCGCCTAATACACCACGATAGTTATGCGTACCAATCATTAAACCACCCGTACGTACAAAGGTGTTTTCACCAATTGCGATAGCTGTAGCTACTTTTGAAGGATCTTCAGGTTTGAAAACCATGCTCCCATCTGGTCGAAACTCCGGATTATAGGTTGTTTGTCCCAACGAGAAAATATACTCTTGCATGCCGGTCATATTATCGATTTGTGCATTTTGACCGATATCAATACTGGCACTTTGATCTACATAGTTATTAATTTGTGCCCTGTTCCCGATAGCAAACCGCTGCCTTTGCCACCATTACTATCAGAAACACTTGCCCCATTACCAATAGCGATACTGTTATCAGCTGCCGTACTAGCTTTACCGATAGCAATGGAATCCGTACCTTTAGCGCCATCATTATTATAGTTAGTA
>NZ_KQ958192.1:54318-62695 GCF_001546855.1 Megasphaera sp. MJR8396C
TTAGCGCCATCATTATTATAGTTAGTACCACTAGTTCCGGAATTAACTGCGAAGAAGTGAATCTTATTAGCATCTACAGTTGTTGTCAAGTTATTGACCACGGTATTTACTGCATTAAGTTGTGCCACGTTAACAGCATCAGTTGCCTGAGTACCGGCTGCAACGCCCGTAATCTGACGAGTTAAATTATTGGCACTATCACCAACAGAGACGGCCCCTAAGGTGGACGTCCACGTTGCACTTGCTTTATCCGTATCGGAAACAGTAGTTCCGGTCGGAACAGTGCCTGCAACACCAGAAGCTACGCTAGCTACAGAGTTAGAACCCAAAGCTACGCCGTCGGCTGTAGTTGCATTGGCATTATGGCCGACAACGACAACACCGTCTTGATCAGTCGTTGTTTCCGTATCAGCGGATCCTAAAATAACCGTATGCGATGCATTGTCAACTTTATGGTTATCACCAATTACAATATTGTCGGTAGCAACTTCTTCAACAGTTCCTCTAGTTACTTTACCATTCACGGTATTAGCAGTACCCATGATATAGGAATGTTGTGCTCCATCAACAGTATTGTCCATACCAATAGCCACAACAGAACCACCAAAACCATCAGAATGGAACCCATCTAGCTCTGATATATTGTTTGGTAAATTTGCATCATTTGTAAAGTAGGAGTTTTTTATTTCATTTTGCCAACCAAAAATAAATACACCATTAGCATTATCAGTTTCGTTAAAGCCACCTACCAAAGTATTACCAAATCCATCCAAAGGTGCAACTGATTTTAACCATGAAGTCATAACCGTATTACTAGCGCCTAATGTGGTAGAATATCCACCCTTAAGACCTGTATCAATAAAATTACCATTATCATCGCGCTTAAAAGTATACGAAAAACCCGATTCCTGTCCATCAACAAATGGAATTGGATCATACATACTATTCGGCAATAGGTAAGTAGTTCCAGAACCATTACCAATTACGGTACTCCCCCAAGCATTTGCAGTATTATCAGAGCCCAATGCAGTACCAATGTGTCCTTGAGTTCGCGTGCTAGCCCCGATTGCAATAGATTTTTCACCGGTTGCAGCTGAATTACTATAGTTATCCTGTGAAGATAATCCACGAACACTAAAGAAATGAATTGCATTATTATCAACTTTAGTATTTACAGCATTAAGTTGTGCCACGTTAACAGCATCAGTTGCCTGTGTACCAGCTGCTACGCCTGTGATCTGACGGGTTAGATTTTTTGATGTATCCCCTACGGAAATTGCGCCTAAGGTAGATGTCCATGTTGCAGTAGCTTTATCCGTATCGGATACGGTGGTTCCTGTCGGAACAGTGCCTACTACACCTTTGGCTACGCTGGCAACAGATTTAGACCCTAAAGCAACACCGTCAGCTACGGTAGCATTAGCATTATGGCCGAGAATAGTTGCATCGGATACGGTTGTTTCCATTTCATCATCAGCGGAGCCGATAACAACGTTCCCCGTCGTGCTTGTTAATTTACGATTATCGCCGATTACGACATTAGAAGAACCATCGGATACGGTATTTTTCGAACCAATAACATAAGTACTATCCGTATTCGTCAAAGTATTTTTTGCACCGGTAATAAAGTTATAATCACTCGTATTACCGTCTGCACCGTTCAAAGTATTGCTGACACCGGTAACAGCCGAGAAACGGGCATAATCAACGGAGTTAGCACCACCGATAACTAATACCTGTCCACCACTGGTACCTACGGCAGCCCCCAACTGTCTCGATAGCGCCACAGGACTACTTAAATCAAGATTTCCTAAATTAAGATCAACATCTGCATAAGAATTAGTTACTGCATTGCCGGCACCAAAAATCAAGGTGGCATTAGCATTTTGTGTCGCATTAGCAACACCCACGATAGAGTTTGCAACACCATCATAGGCAGAAGTATTACTACTGGTATCAATCGCAACTGTATTCAATGCACCTACAACGGTAGCCGTAGCGCCTTTATACAACCCATCACTTTGAACACTTGCACCAACACCGGCCGCTAAGGATCCAATCCCTTTAGCCCCGCTATTATCTTTATTGCCCATACTCGCCAAACGACCGCCAAAATCATCAACACTGTAATACTGATCGGCCGCCATAACGCTGGTCGTCATGCCAGCACAAAGAGCCGCTACAGCCAAAACGGCCGCAACGGTTTTACCGGCATTTAACTTTGTGGATACGGGCTTACTGTGACTCTTTGCTATTTCAGAAACTACGATATAGCAATTCTTTACTTTGCTCCAAATGACTTTGTAAATCCTATTCATATCGCTTGCCTCCTATTAGATTGATAATAAAATTTCACTCAATTACCTAAAAACAGACACGTTACTGCCACTTAAATTCAGCATACTGATTGTTAAATCCGCATTCACGATGCTTCGTTCAGATATACAGCAGCAACACTAAGAATCTAAAGTTCCCCTCTTTCATCCCTCCATAAAGTCTTATTTTTCGCAGTTATATCGTAACTTAACCGATATACTCCAGTTATTACAAATAATCAATACCACATATCCTTATGTTATCATTCTATATATTGTACAAAATTTTGTCAATAAAGTCAAGGTAATGTACTATTACAAAAACGATCTACTCCATTTTTAAACAATTATTTTACTATTTATTTACTATTTTTGAGCAATTCAAGAATGCAAAATTTCCATAAATCAAAAAGGCCCTCTTTTTCAAGAGAGCCTTTTCGCTTCTGTAATTATGCTTCGCCAAGTTCAGCGATCTTATTTTTTCAATTCTGCAATGGCCTGCATCAACTGTTCAATCTTCTTGTTCTGTTCTTCCAGTTGTTCGCTCTGAGCTTCGATCTTGCTGTTTTGAGCTTGGAGCTGGCCACTCTGATCGGCTACAACCGATTTTAAGCTGTCGATTTCCTGAGCCATGGCTTGCTTCGACGGGTAGTTTGCCGTTTCGCCTTCGCCAACTCTCCAGGTTACACCGGCATTAACCATATTTTCGCCACCGCCGTAGGACGTACCGATGCTAACCATCGTATCGCCATTAGGACGATAGAAGGCACCAAGGGCTACGGCATTGGCGCCGCGATAATTACCGACACCGGCCGTGACTTCCCACTTCGCTTCCGGACTGAATTCCAGCGGATGGAGAGAAGCCAAGGCAGCTGCACCAGCACCGACGCGGCTGATGCGCGTATCGAGTTTATTGACGCGGTTATTGATCTGGTTCATGCCCGTGCCGATATTGTTGATGGCGCGGTCGAACTGATTCTTGTTAATGGCATCCGTCGGATCCGTACCTTCGCCGATATTCTTGATAACATTACCCCCCATGTTGACGTTGTTGTTATTGATGGTAATGTTCTTCGACGAATCTTCATTTACAATCGTCAGGCCATCGTTGTTGATCGTCGTGTTGCCCGTCGTGACCGAGCCCGTATTAATCGTGTCGCCTTCGATGACCGTCTGATTGTCGCCAGTACCGATGGTAATCTTATTGTTTACTTCGATGCTGTTCAGATCCTTAATGTCTTTGGACAACTTGATGTCGAAGCCGCTGCCATCGCTGTTGTTTACCACGCCGATGTTTTTGTCGGAGAGGTTATTGACATCAGCACCACCATTAAGTTTCATAGCTTCGGTATTCTTACGGGTTACCTGATTATCAGCACCGCTGTCACTTTCAAAGACGCGGCTGGAAGATTTAACGGCCGTATCGATGTCACTGATCTTATCCGCGATATCTTTCAACTGACCTTCCGTAGCGGCACGATCTTCCACGATACCTTTATTAGCCGGATCCCAGGTCGTATTGTCGAGGCCGGTAATGAAGTGGCCGCTCTGAGAATCCGTCGTGTTGTCAGACTTCGTGCCTTTGACGTCCGTCTGGTTACCCATAATGATACCGCCATTAGCCGCATCACCAATAGTGACTTGACCTTTAGAGCCATCAACGACAACCTTATTGGCACCATCACCAGCGGTTACTTTAGCGTCGTTACCGTTGATGTTGACCTGGTTTGCTGCCGTGTCACCACCGAGGGTTATGTTGTCGTTCAAGGAAACCTTGTTATCTTTGCCAACAGTGATATTCTTACCACTCGTTACCTTGCTGGCTTCGATGTCCTTATTAATATTTTCGTAAACGGAGTTCAGCTGATCTTCCGTAGCGGCACGACCACTTACATATCCCTGGTTGGTCGGATCCCAAGTCTTATTGGTTAAGCCTGTGACGTAGTTGCCTTCTTCAGCAGCGCCTTTCGTATTGTTGATAGACTGTTTAGCAATGTAGATACCACCACTGGTAGTTCCACCAATACGAACGCTAGTGAGACCGGTTAAGTCTTTTGCCAATTGAACCTTCAAGGCACTGTCGCCGTCTTTTACGACACCGATATTACTATCCGTTAATAAACTGTTACCATCAGTATCCGTGGCTGTTGCGCCACCAATAATACTGAGAACGTCACCATTACCTCTAGAAATTTCAGATGCTTTATCATCGCCGGTGAACTTCAAGGTAGTCTTGCTGGCGTCATCCGCAACTTGAGCAACTTGTTTGAGCTGAGCCACGTTAACTGCATCAGTATCTGCCGTACCGGCTGCTACGTCTGTAATTTGACGAGTAATGCCTTTAGAAACATCTCCGACCGACACCGAGCCAGCCGTGGATTGCCAGGTGTACAGAGCTTTACCGGCTTCAGCCAGTGCACTCTGTTTAGTATTCAAATCGGCCTGAGCCGTAGATAACTGCGCCTGCGTTGATTCAAGAGCTGCCTTTATTCCTTGATAACCAGCATCCTGTTCATATGAATTGTCAGGATACATGGAAATAATTTGGTCAATAGCGGTTTGGTAACTAGCTGCCTGTGCAGTTAAATCATTTACTGTCGTTTGTGCATCAGACACTTCTGTAAGCAGACTCTGATACTGAGTATTGCTGCCTAAAATGCTGTCCGCATCCGTAATTTTCCCGGACGGATCATAGCCTACAACGCCCTTATCAGTGCGAGCAACGGAGTTAGCACCAAGCGCTACGCCGCCATCAATGGTGACATTAGTGTTTCTACCAACAGCCACAGCATCACTCACCGTTGTTTCAAGAGCAGAATCAGCTGATCCGATAACAACATTATTGCTAACGCCAGTCAACGTGCGATTGTCACCAATCACAACAGCGGTCTTTGTATTGGTTACTTTGTTGTTAACACCGGTTACGGTCACATTATTTACATTCGTCGCCGTGTTATTATAGCCTGTGATTGCGTTATACTGGCTAATATTGCTGCTTGTACCGGTCAAGGTGTTGTTTACCCCAATGATGGAAGATGTACGAGTATAATCAGCCGTATTGCCACCACCGATGGCTAAAGTAGCACCACCGCTATTAGATTTCTTAATCGCACTCTGGAGTTTATCAACCATATCATCTACAGAGTCAGCGCCACTTGTCGGCATAGAAATTGATGTAATAGAGTTTGTAATCTTGTTGCCGGCGCCAAATACTAAGGAACCGTTGGAATTATCCGTAATATTACCTAAACCGACAATGGTATTGGCAATACCTTGATAAGAAGGAGAGAAGTAACTTCCACTTCCATTTGAACGAATGCTATTCAAAGAGCCCATTACGGTAGCACCAAAGTTTTGTGCACCATAAGCCCCGGTATTTGCCCTACCGCTACCATCAAAGCTACCGGTTGCAATAGAGTAGGAACCAACCATAGTCGAGAACAAGCCCTTATTGTAGGTATTCGTGCCTAAAGTGGTCTGATTTACATGGAAGCCGGTGTTATTATCCGTGATTTGTTTACCACCCATGGTGCCTTTGTATACACGGTCACCAATATCAATCGAGCCGGTACGACCAAACGCATTGGTACCGATAACGATGGATGTAGCTACGCGGCTAGCATCGGTCGGGTTATCATATCCACCGGAACCACGCTTCGGCCAGTTAGTCGGATCCATGCCCAATAAAGCTTCTTGTTCGCCACCACCGGTGAAGGCCACAGCACCTTTACCAATTACGATACTGCCTTCCAGAGCAATATTTTCAGAAACTTTGGCATCACTACCGATGACAATACTGCCCTTGCCACCGGAATATACATTAGTCCCCAAGGCTATCCCATTTTCACGTTGAGCTACAGAGTTCGGGCCGATAGCAATCGAATTTGTACCCTTAGCTCCATCATTATTCTGATTAGCTGTTAATTCAGATTTTACAGAGAAGTATTTAACCTTATTGGTTGCAAGATCTGCTGTTGTAGCAATACCGGTTACAGTAATCGGACTACCTTCATTCTGAGTAAGGGTTAATGTATTGCCACTTAAAGTTGCTCCAGTGAGGTACGTATTCTTCAAACCGGTTACAGTAACTTTTTCACCGGCAGAATCGGTTAATACCAAGGTGCCATCGGCTCCAACATAAGACACTGTACCACTAGCTAAAGTCGTATTCGTATCGGTAGATTTAATCGTATAGGTCGTAGCCCCATCATCAGCCACCGTGGATGTAATGGTTACATTATCGCCTTCTTTTAAGTCGACTTTATTAGCTTTCAACTGTGCCACGTTAACAGCATCCGTATCCTGAGTACCGGCAGCGACACCCGTAATCTGACGAGTCATATTATTCGATACATCGCCGACAGAGACCGAGCCTAAAGTCGAAGTCCAGGCAGTACCGGTCAACGTCTTCGCACTTGGGTTATAGCCGTCTACCCCTTTATCAACACTGGCCACAGAATTCGAGCCCAAAGCTACACCGTCATTGACAGTCGCATTGGCATTATAACCCATAACGACTACGTTATCAGCCGTCGTCGTCAAGGTCGTATCGGCTGCGGCACGGAGTGTCGTCGTCGCCGCTTTATTAGCACGGCCTAAGATAATGCTGTTGTCGGAACCAGTTACGGTACGATTATCACCGAGGAGTATCGTATTATTGGAATCTTCGACAGCATTTTCGTTACCTAAGTTAACAATGGAAGTAGAGCCGGATACAGTATTGTTACTACCGGTTACCGTCACATTCGTTACATTGGTACCCGTATTGTTATAGCCGGTCAAAGCATTATATTGGCTAATATTACTACTTGTGCCGGTCATTGTATTATTAACCCCAATGATGGAGGATGTCCGAGTATAGTTAGCACTGTTTCCACCACCAATAGCTAGTGTCGCACCACCACTATTAGAGCTCTTAATCGTAGATTGAAGCTTATCCACCATCGCATCTACAGAGTTAGCCCCACTCGTTGGCATGTAAATGTCGGTAATAGAATTGGTAATGGTATTACCTGCCCCAAACACCAGGGAGCCATTGGTATTATCTGTAATATTACCTAACCCTACAATCGTGTTAGCAATACCTTGGTAAGATGTCCCAGACCACCGATTTTCATTAGAGCGAACACTATTCAAAGAACCGATCACAGTTGCACCAAAGTTTTGTGCTGCATATCTACTTGAATTAGAATAGCCAGAACCGTCAAACCCTCCGGTAGTAATTGAGTAAGAACCTACCATCGTAGAGAACAAGCCTTTATTGTAGCTATTAGTCCCCAATGTAGTCTGATTTACATGTCCACCGGCATTTTTGTTAGAAATTTGCTTACCGCCCATGGTGCCTATATATGCACGGCCACCAATATCAATTGAACCTGTACGTGCATCAGAGTTAACACCTATGGCAATCCCGGTCGCAACTCTTGACGGATCTGTGGGTGTTTCATAGCCACCCCAGCCACCACCTGGCCAGTTGGTAGGGTCAAAGCCTAATTGAGCTTCCTGAAGCCCCCCACCGTTAAGGACGTAAGCATTTTTCCCAATAGCAATGCCACCTATTAAGCTTGCGTTAGAAGCAACGCTAGCCTTATCACCAATAGCAATCGTACTGGGTGTATCGGCAAACGCACCTGTACCTAAAGCGATTGCATTCGTGGAATTTTTATTAACCCAAACGCCTGAGCCACCATATAATGCATTTGTAGTATCGGCTTGTTTAACAGCAATTTGAGTGCGTAACGCTGTTGCCAAACCCTTAATTTGTGCCACGTTAACGGCATCAGTATCCTGTGTACCGGCAGCTACGCCAATGATTTGCCGAGTCTGATTACCACCATTCCCGATAGCTAATGCACCATTATTGGCACGCCAGGTAGCATTAATATTATCTAACACTCTTGTGGTGTTAGTTGCGAAATCATAGCCCGGACTACCTGCATTCCCCTTAACCGTATTACCATCCGAATCCGTAGTATCTGCTACATATCCGTATCGATTAGCAATGGAATTTACACCTAAAGAAATGCCACCCGTTTGATGTGACCCCAAAAAGTTAGACCTAG
>NZ_KQ958193.1:0-445 GCF_001546855.1 Megasphaera sp. MJR8396C
AAACAGTAAAGTAAATCTGAAGTTCACCGGCGACGATACGTCTGAAAGTGGCACGATTACGAAGATCAATGGTGCTACCCTTAATGTTCTTGGCGGTGCTACTGAATTTACGGCTGCCAATAACATTGGCGTCGTCAAAGAAAACGATGCTCTTAAGGTTAAGCTGGCAAAAGACATTTCCATGGGCGATGGTAGTATTACCTTTGCACCTACGGGAGCAAAAGACGCTGACGGCAATACCTTGGTACAGGGTGAAGATGGTAAGTGGTACTCTGACTTGTCCGATGCTACCTATGATTCGACCAATAATGTCTACACCAAAGCTGACGGAACTACCGTAAGTGCCGTAGAAAATCCGATTGTTTCGGCCGTTACCTTGACCGATACAGGTCTTGACAATGGTGGTAACAAGATTACTAATGTCGCTGCCGGTACGGAAGATACG
>NZ_KQ958193.1:545-1056 GCF_001546855.1 Megasphaera sp. MJR8396C
CTTAGGTCAGCTCAAAGGAAGTACGATCGGCTCGAGCAAGGTCGAATACACCGATGCCGGAGTCGGTACGGTGACCTTGACCATGCAGGATGGGAGTACCGTCGAAATTGGCGGCCTTCAGGATAAGTACGTTACAGGGGCAACATTTAAAGACAACAAGTTGACCATTACCCGTAACGATGATAAATCCTTTGAAGTAGGTGATATTGCTTCTAAGAGTGATATGGATTCAGCTGTTGGCAGTGCTAACCTGAAATTTACCGGTGACGATGCGTCTGCTGATGCTACGATCACCAAGAAAAATGGGGAAACTCTCAACATTCTTGGCGGTGCTACTGAATTTACGGCTGCCAATAACATCGGTGTCGTCAAAGAAAACGACGCCCTTAAGGTGAAACTTGCAAAAGATATCTCTATGGGCGACGGCAGCATTACCTTTACCCCTACGGGAGCGAAAGACGCTGACGGCAATACCTTGGTTCAAGGCCAAGACGGCAAGTGGTACTCCGAC
>NZ_KQ958194.1 GCF_001546855.1 Megasphaera sp. MJR8396C
CGACAGCGCAGAAGCTGGCGACAACATCGGCGCATTGCTCCGTGGTGTTGACCGTAAAGAAATCGAACGTGGCCAGGTTCTCGCAAAACCGGGCACGATTCATCCGCACACAAAATTCAAAGCTCAGGTTTACGTTTTGACGAAAGACGAAGGCGGCCGTCATACGCCGTTCTTCAATGGCTATCGCCCGCAGTTCTACTTCCGTACAACGGACGTAACCGGCGTTATCCAGCTTCCGGAAGGCACTGAAATGTGCATGCCTGGCGACAACGTCAAAATGGACGTCGAACTGATCACTCCGATTGCTATCGAAGCTGGTCTCCGCTTCGCTATCCGTGAAGGCGGCCGTACGGTCGGTGCCGGTGTCGTTTCCGAAATCGAAGGCTAAAAAAACATACAGCAGGTACATCGGTATCTGTTGAACAGAAGCTGTAACGGCTGTGAGATAATACTCCGGCTGTTACAGCTTCTTTTTTTTGCTGCTTATAGGGAGCAGGGGAGCGGCTTTCATGGTATAATAATGGCAACCAGTTTTACAACTTATATCGTCTATTTCTGATACGCGTACACAGGAGGTTACCATCTATGAATCTTGCTGCTAATACGGTTCAGGCCGCCAGCAATGTCCGGGCTGACGTTAAAGAACAAGTGACAGAAGGCGTTACGACCCTTGGTCAGTTCAATGATTTCTTACTGAATTATGCGCCGGACATCATTGCAGCCATCATTATTTTTATCATCGGCCGCTATATTGCCGGTTTTATCAAGAAAGTGGCCATTCGCATGATGACCCATGCCAATTATGACCACACGGTCATCACCTTTGTCAGTCAAATCATTTACTATGCCCTCATGGCCATCGTCCTCTTGTCGGCCCTCAATAAACTGGGGATTCCGACCAACTCCTTCCTGGCCGCCTTTGGTGCTTTCGGTTTGGCTGTCGGCTTGGCCCTGCAGGGCAACCTGTCGAACTTTGCCTCGGGCCTGTTGATCTTGATCTTTAAGCCCTTTAGAGCCGGCGACTGGATTGCTGTCGGTGGCGTAGAAGGCAGTGTCAAAGGCATCCAAATGCTCAATACGGCCATTACGACCAAGGATAATAAGACCGTCTTCATCCCCAACTCGACGATTACAACGTCCCAGGTATCGAACAGTTCCTATCAGACTGAACGGTATATTACCTTCTTATTCGACATTGGCTATAACAATGACCACCATAAAGCCATCGACTTATTGAAACAAATCTTCAAGGAAGAACCGCGCGTCCTCAACGCCGATGATTTAGAAATCGGAATCAAAGAATTCGGGGACAACTCGGTGCGCATCGCCGCCTATCCTAAGGTCGCCAAGGCCGATTACCTTCCCGTCTTTTATGACGTCATGTCCAAGGTCAAGGATACCTTTGATGCCAACGGCATCGACATTCCGTATCCCCAGCGTGTCGTGTATATTCAAAAACCCGATGAATCAGAATCATAATTGAGTGCTGACGTAAAAAAGCTATCCCTTTGATGTGACCCCAAAAAGTTAGACCT
>NZ_KQ958195.1:0-48976 GCF_001546855.1 Megasphaera sp. MJR8396C
AACCACCAGTTAAACTGGTGGTTTTGATTCGTCTATGCTTTATAAATCGGTGAAGAGCGTCAGGTCGTCGGGGATGTAGAGGTTGCCGTCGTAATACTTCCGACCTTCCTCGCTGTAGCGGGCCTTTCGATGGGCCAAATCGCTGTCTTCCGTATGGTAGAGGATGACGTTCTGGACGTCCAGGCGCTGGGCCAGTTCACAGGCGTCTTTGACGGTGGAATGATTTTTTTCGTAGGGGTGGAAAATGGCTTCGTCGGCATCGAGGCAGAAGGCTTCGTGAAGGAGCCACTTGCTGCCCTTGACGTAGTCTTCTTCCCAGGGCTGGCACGGTTCGTCGCCGCAGCAGGTCAGGCGGCCGTCGGCAAGTTCCATGGCAAAGCCGAACTGTTTGGCCTTGGTCGAGCGGATGTCGAAGAAGGTGACGTCATGGCCGATGAGGGTGTGCTTGTCGCCGTCTTCGACAATGATCAGATGGAGCTTGTCATCGAGGTAGCGGCTGTCCTTGGAAGAGAGGAGGGACGTCGCCATGGAGCGCAGGAGGCCGATGACTTCGTCGTGGGCGTAGATCGTGGCTTCGCCGTCGTAGGTGCCGCGCCGCCAGGACTGGCACATCATGCGCATGAGCCAGATGATACCCAGGAGATGGTCGATGTGCTTGTGAGTGACAAAGACCGTCCGCATATCCTGCCAGCGAAGCTCAGCTTTTTCCAGCTGCTGTAAAAGGCCGTTGCCGCCGCCTCCGTCGACGAGGAGGTATTGGCCCTTTTCTTCTAAGACGAAACAGGTGTTATAGCAATGGGTGACGGTGGCATTGCCCGTTCCTAAGATAGTAAGATTCATAACAAGCTCCCTTCTAATCAAAAAGTACCGTATTAATATAACAAATTTCGCCGGGTGTGTAAATGGTTACATGCTTATAAGGCCCGGCATTTTTACCGGTGCGGCTAAAAATTTCCGTGGTGAGGGAAATTTATCATCTATGATGAAAGTCGTCATATTGCTATACTAAAACTGCAATGAATATGAATCTTTTTTCTCTGTAAAGGAGTGGCAATTATGACAATGATGAAAGCACTGGTTGTAGAAGGACCGAAAGAATTTGTTTATCAGGAAATTCCCGTACCGGCATTGAAAGCCGACGAAGTATTGGTAAAAGTAAGAGCCTGCGGCATCTGCGGGTCCGACGTACCCCGCGTCCGTGACGGCGGCGTCCATTCGTTCCCCCAGATCGTCGGCCATGAATTTTCCGGCGACGTTGTCGAAGTCGGAAGCGCCGTTAACCCCGATTTGAAGGGCCTCCGGGCTGCTGTAGCTCCCTTGGTTCCCTGCGGTCACTGCGACAACTGTGCCAAAGGCCGCCCGGCCATGTGTACGGAATATTCCTTCATCGGCTCCCGTCAGCCCGGCGCCATGGCCGAATACGTCGCCGTTCCGGCCAAGAACCTCGTTCCCATTGACGATGAAGTCACGTACGAACAGGCGGCCTGCATCGAACCGATCACCGTCGCCATCCACGGCGTCGAACGGGCCGGGGAACTCATCAGCGGCTCGTCGGCCATCGTCTACGGCTGCGGTACCATCGGGATTTTGACCATGCAGGTCCTGAAAGCCAAGGGCATCGAACGGGTCTACGTCATCGACATCAACCAGGCTAAACTCGATTTGGCCAAAAAGCTCGGCGCCTATGAAATCATCAATTCCCAGACGACGGATGTTCCAGCCTACTTCAAGGAACACGGCCTGGTCGACTACGCCTTTGAAACGGCAGGGGTCAACTTCCTACAGGCGCAGCTGCCGGATCTGGTGAAAAAGACCGGTACCATCGTCTACATCGGTACCGTTCCTCGCGACGTCTCCTTCAAGGCCTCGACCTTTGAACAGATCCTGCGCGGCGAACTGACCGTCACCGGTTCGTGGATGAGCTACTCGTCTCCGTTCCCGGGCGGCGAATGGCGCGGCGCTGCCGAATACTTGAAGTCGGGCAAGATCGTCGTCGACGACATCGTAACCCACCGCTTCCCCTTGTCGGCAGGCTACGAAGCCTTTGAAGCCTTGTTCGACCCGGCCAATAATGCCTTAAAAGTCATGTACGTCATGGACTAAATAGACTATAATGAAAAGAAGTACGTAGTGAAAGAGGTGTATTGTCATGGCAAGCCAGCGTCAGCGGCAGATTATCGAGTTGTTACAATCCCATAAAACCGGACTGAGCGGCAATGATTTATCGAATTTTCTCGGCGTCTCTTCGCGGACGATCCGGACCGACATCAAGGCCCTCGAGGGGGAACTCCGGGCCTATGGCGCGGCCATCCATGCCAATACACGAAACGGGTATTCCTTAGAAATCACCGATGAAGCTGCCTTTGCGGCCTTTACCGGCGAGGCGTCGAAGGGCGGGATGGAGTCGGCGGAAAACCGCGTCGATGCCATCATCCGGGCCTTCTTCATTTCGACCCTGCAAAATACGTCGCTGACCCAGCAGCAATTGGCCGACAGCCTGTTCGTCAGCCTGTCGACCCTAAAGAGCGACCTGAAGGAAGCCCGGGAGCGACTGGCCGAGTATGGCCTTACCATCGGGACCTATAAGACCGAAGGCATGCGCCTTGAAGGCGATGAAGGGCAGATCCGCAACTTCATCTCTCAGTATAACTTCCTCCAGACCAGCGACTCCGGTCAGGTGGCCTATTTCCAGCGCCTCTTTCCCGATATCGACATTCCCCAGCTTCTGGACGTCATCATCTGTGTCAGCGATTCCTATCAGCTGCATCTGACCGACATGGCCATCCACAATTTGGTCGTCCACACGGCCATTGCCATCGGCAGGGCCCAGCAGGGGAATACCATGATGTACACCCTGCGCCAGACGAAGAATCTGGAGAAGACCCGGGAATTTGAAGTGGCGACGTCTATGTTCGAAGAGATCTTTCGCAAGACCGGTATCGACGTGGCGTCCGGTGAAATCTATTATCTGGCCCAGCACCTCATGGCTAGCAAGAAGTACATCGACGGCGGCGAAGGAGCCGATCAGAAGATGCAGGCCTTGGTCATGAAGATCATCCAGGTCATCGATGAACACGTCAACATCGACTTTTCCCAGGATCAGGTCCTCGTCGAATGGTTGTCGGTCCACTTGCAGACGGCCATTCCCCGCATGAAGTTCCAAATGAATATCCGTAACGACGTTTTGGAAGTGGTGAAATCGGAATATCCCCTGGCCTTCCAGATTGCCGTCATCGCCAGCAGCGTCATCGAGCAGGAAGAAAAGGTCAGCGTCAATGAAAATGAAATCGGCTACATCGCCATCCATTTCGGCGCGGCCTTAAACCGCATCGACATCAAAAACGACATGGTCATTCGCCGGGCCCTCATCGTCTGCGCCAGCGGCATGGGGACGGCCCTGCTCATAAAAACGCGGCTCGAAGCTTATTTCAAGGACCGCATCATCATCGTCGGCACCGTGCCGGGCTATACCCTGACGGAGGAACAGATCGATTCCGTCGACATGATCTTGACGACCATTCCCTTGCCGCAATTCCAGTCGGACCGCATCATTCCCATCCATCACCTTCTGGACAATCAGGAGCTGCAGCAGTTGGAACAGCGGTTCTATCTCATGCCTCACGGCATTCAGGGCGAAATCACCAGCTTTTTCAAGGCCGACTGTTTCTACACCGACCGTCACTTTGACGACCGCCAGTCGATTTTGAACTTCCTGACCGATCAGCTCAAGGAAAAGGGACTCATGAACGAGGCCGAAAAGGCTTCCGTCTTTGAAAGGGAAGAGGCATCGCCGACGGAAATCGGCAACCTCGTGGCCATACCCCATCCCATCTACGGCGACCCGCCGGAATCGCGAATCGCCATCCTCATCCTCGACAAGCCCATCGTCTGGGAAAAAGAACGGGTCCAGCTCGTCTTTTTACTGAGCATCGCCAAGGACCAGATCGCCTCGTGGCAGTCCATCTTCCTCAAACTCTTTACGTACCTCGTAAAAAACGACGGCGTCAAAGAAATGCTCCGGGAACCGAACTACGCTGCCTTCATCCGGAATTTCACCAATCAATTTAATCAGTAACTTATACGAAAGCCTGTTCCTCCTGCCTGTTATCGGTGGGGGAGCAGGCTTTTTTGCATGGCCGGGCTTTTTATTTCCACACTTTAATGTCAGTATGTCAGAGGGGGCGTATGACGTCAAGAAAGGATACAGCGGCAATATGGGAAGAAAATAGGATAGGAAATAGAGGGAGGCCTGTGATTTACGGCAGCAAAAAAAGACGTTTCCTGCCTCACACCACATCAGGGTGCGAAAAATGAGGAAACGTCTTTTGATATTGTCAGTATACCAGATGTGTTGTAGGGCGTCAAGGATACAGCGGCAGTCCCCAGAACCTCGTCATGGCACTTTCCTGTGCGGAAGCGCAGTTCATTTCCGCTATCTCGGAAAGGCGGCGGAAATGGCGTTTTTATTTCCGCTATAAGTGGAAATTGGCCGTCTATGCTCAGGGGGGATTCATCTGATACACTATAGTCAAGAAATGAGAAATGAGTTAAGTCAAAGGAGGAGTTATCCATGGAACTGACAAAGCTGCTCGATAGAGAGCACATTTTTCTGGATACTCGGGTACAGTCCGATAAAGATGCCATACACCGTTTAGGCGAGGTATTGAAGCAAAGCGGGTACATCAATGATAAGTACATCGATGCCGTACTGTCCCGGGAAGATGAATTTCCGACAGGGCTGCAGTTATCGCAGCAGGGGATTGCCATTCCCCACGCGACGCCGGAAGGGAATGTCGCTGAAAACGGCATTGCCGTCTGTCGCTTGACGGAACCGGTTTACTTCCACAGTATGGAAGATGCCGACGATACGGTTCCCGTTTCTATGATTTTTATGCTGGCCCTTAAAGATGCCAATGAGCACATCGACATGCTGCAAAAGCTGTTCACCATGTTCCAACAAGAAGAACAGGTTGAAAAACTGCTCACGGCGTCGACGGCCGACGATTTCCAGCACGCCTTTTTATCTGCTTTACAGTAATTTTTGAATCGATTTTATATCCTATTAATTTTCTTATGAAAGGTTGGTCATCTATTATGAAAAAAGTTATCGTAGCCTGCGGCGGTGCCGTAGCCACTTCTACTGTTGCTGCTAATGCCATTCGTGAACTCTGTGCAGCTCACAACATCCCCGTTGAAATCCTTCAGATCCGCATCAATGAAATCGAAAACCAGCTCGACGGCGTCGACCTCATCGTCACCACCATGCGCGTCAAGAAAGACTTCGGTAAGCCTTACGTCAACGGCATGCCCTTCCTCAGCGGTGTCCGCGTCGAAGAAACGGAACAGAAGATTTTAGATGTCTTGCAAAACTAAGAAACAGAGGAGTGAATATAGATGGATTTCATTTTGAATGGTGTACAATTCTTCGTAAGCTTAGGGCCAGCCGTTATGCTGCCTATCGTCATCTTCATCGTCGGCCTCATCTTAGGCCAGTCTGCCGGTAAGGCCCTGCGCTCGGGCATTTCCATCGGTATCGGCTTCATCGGCATCGGCCTGGTCATCAGCCTGATGCTGGACAACCTGGCCCCGGCAGCCCAGGCCATGTCGGCTAACTTCGGTATCTCCATGAACCTCATCGATGTCGGCTGGCCCGGCATGTCGCCCATTACCTGGGCCAGTCAGATCGCCTTGGTCGCCATTCCCGTGGCCATCGCCGTCAACATCCTGATGTTGGCCTTGAAACTGACCCGCGTCGTCAATATCGATATCTGGAACATCTGGCACTTTACCTTCACCGGTGCCATCGTCAACATCGCCACCGGCAGCTATGTCCTGGGCATCGTCGCCGTCGCCATCCACGCAGCCTACGCCTTTAAGATGGGCGACTGGTTCATCCCGGTTACGGAAGATTATTTCGGCCTCGAAGGCATTGCTATCCCGCACGGCTCGACGTCCTGGTTCGGCCCGGTCGCCGTTCCTATCAACTGGCTCCTCGACCGCATTCCGGTCATCAAGGACATCGACATCAACCTGACTCACATTGAAAAAGTCATGGGCCACTTCGGCGATCCGTCGGTCATGGGTGGTATCATGGGCGTCATCATCGGCATCTTAGCCGGTTACGATATCCGCGGTATCCTGACCCTGGGCATTCAGATGGCTGCCGTCATCGTCCTCATGCCGCAAGTCGTAAAGCACATCATGAACGGCCTGCTGCCTATTTCGGAAGTCGCTAAGGCCAAGCTTCAGAAACGTTTTGCTCACTCGAATTTCTATATCGGTCTCGACTGCGCCCTGCTTCTCGGCGATCCGGCTGTTGTCACGGCATCCTTGCTGTTCATCCCGCTGACAATCCTCATCGCAGCCATCGTTCCGGGCAACCAGATCCTGCCCTTCGGTGACTTGCCGACTATCGGCTTCTTCATCGCCATGGCCGTCGGCGTCCATAAAGGCAACCTCTTCCGGACGGTCATCTCCGGCTCGGTCATCATGTTCATGACCATTTGGATTGCCAACCAGACCATTGCCCTGCAGACGACCCTGGCAGCCCACGGCGGCATGCTGAAAAATGGCGCGTCCCAAATTGCAGCCCTCGACCAGGGCGGCGCACCGATTACCTACATTTTGGAACAGGCCATGAACCTGACCGATTTAAAAGGTTTCCTGATCATCGGTATCTTCTACGTCTTCTGCCTGGTATTCACTTACTTCTGGCACAAGAAGGAAATGGCCAAACTGGCTGAATAATTTGATATCACTATATTCCCATAAAGGAGTGTTAATTCATGAACACCATTCTTTCTACGAGACAGATGCTGCTCGACGCACAGGCTCAGCACTACGCCGTACCGGCTTTTAATATTCACAACATGGAAACATTGCAAGTCGTCGTAGAAGTCGCCGAAAAGATGCATTCGCCGGTCATCCTGGCCGGTACGCCGTCGACGATTCGCTACGCCGGCCCCGCCTATATCGTAGCCATGGCCCAAGTTGCTGCTAAGCAGACGACGATTCCCATCGCCATCCACCTCGACCATCACGAAGATTTTGACGCTATTAAAACCTCTATCGACCTCGGCTTCCGGTCGGCCATGATCGACGCCTCCCGCGATCCTTACGATGAAAACGTTGCCCGCGTCAAGGAAGTCGTCGATTACGCCCACCATCGCGACGCCACGGTAGAAGCGGAACTTGGCAAACTCATCGGCCAGGAAGACGACCTCACGGTCAGTGAAGCCGACGGCGCTTATACCGATCCCGACACGGCAGCTGATTTTGTTGAAAAGACGGGCATCGACTCCTTAGCCATCGCCATCGGCACGGCTCACGGCCTCTATAAAGGCGAACCGCACCTCGACTTCGACCGCCTCAAAGCCATTCGCGAACGCGTATCGACTCCCTTGGTTCTCCACGGCGCATCGGACGTACCGGACGAATTGGTACAGAAAGCCATTTCCATGGGCATCTGCAAAGTCAACATCGCAACGGACCTCAAGATTCCCTTCTCCGACGCCGTCAAGCACTACTTCCAGGACAACCCCAAGGCCAACGACCCGCGCCAGTACATGACGCCCGGCAAAGAAGCCATGGCTGCCATCGTAGCTCACAAGATCGACGTCTGCGGCAGTGCCAATCGTTATTAAAAGGGGTGACGGTCGATGATACTCGTAGTCAATCTAAATCCGTCACTGGATAAAATTTATACCCTCGACGATCTTCCTTACGGGGAAGCGAGCCGAGCCAAGACCGTTCAAAATACGGCTGGCGGCAAGGGGACGCACGTGGCCAACGTCATTACGGCCCTGGGCCATCCCTGCACGGTCGTCGGGTTCCTCGGAGGCTATGTCGGCCAGTATATCCGCCACGTCTTAGATGAACGTCACATCGTCCACTGTTGTACGACCATCGAGGGAGAAACGCGGTCGTGCATCAACATGGCGACGCCCGACGGCAAACAGACGGAAGTCTTAGAGCCGGGACCGACCATCACAGAAGGGGAGAAGAACGAATTTCTCGCTCAGTATGATTTTGAATTAAAACGTAGTGATTTAGTTGTAGCCTCAGGGAGTCTCCCCAAGGGACTGGGCGATGACTTTTACGGCGAGCTCATCCGCCGGGCGAAAGAACAGGGCAAACCCTTTCTCCTCGATACCAGCGGCTCGGCGCTAATCCAAGGCTTGGAATCGGTGCCGTACTTCATCAAGCCCAACGAATCGGAAGTCGAAGTCCTGACCGGCCATAAACTGACCGATTTTGAAGAAGCCGTCCAAACCCTGCACGAACTCGAAGGGAGAGGCGTTGCCATGCCGACCATTTCCTTAGGCAAGAAAGGGGCTCTCTTGGCCCACGAAGGCAAGGTTTATCGGGCCGTACCGCCGACGGTCGACAAGGTCATCAATGCCGTCGGTTCCGGAGATTCCTTCGTCGCAGGTTTAGCTACGGCCTTAGATCGGGGCGCATCGCCGGAAGAAGCCCTTCGCCTGGCTGCTGCCTGCGGAACGGCCAACGTCTTAGAAGCAGAAAGCGGCGTCGTCGATCCGGAAAAGGTCGCTGCCATTCAACAAGAAGTGCAAATTACGCAGTTATAAAAAAATAGTGAAACAGCATTCGCTGTACTACACAGGGCTTTCGATAATATCAAGTTATCGGAAGCCTTGTTTATAATATTATAAGGACCTTCCTCATCTTCCGGAAACGGTCCTCCCTTGCAGTTTCCCCTAAAAATCCGTATACTAAAGACACGCACAAAAAAAGAAACGCAATCAGGGAATAGACCGTCTTTCAAAGGTCCCCGGTTTGCGTTAGGATAGGTTTACGACATGACGCGTGCCGACAGGGCACAGGGAGGTATAATTATGAAATATTTCATCGCTTCAGATATTCACGGCTCGGCCTATTACTGCCGCCGTCTCCTCGAGGCTTATGAACGGGAAGGGGCTGACCGATTGGTCCTCCTCGGCGACATCCTCTATCACGGACCGCGCAACGACCTTCCCAAGGACTATAATCCGAAAGACGTCTTTGCCATGCTCAACGAAAAGAAGGATGCCATCCTCTGCGTCCGCGGCAACTGCGACAGCGAAGTCGATCAGATGGTCCTGGAATTTCCCATCATGGCGCCGTATGCCATCCTGACTCAGGGAAGCCTCGTCGTCTATGCAACTCACGGCGACCATTATAACACCCACCGCCTGCCGCCCCTTCAAAAGGGCGACATCCTGCTCCACGGCCACACCCACCTGCCGGTTTGGGAACCCTTTGGACAGGACAATTATTACCTCAATCCCGGTTCGGCGTCCCTTCCGAAAGACGGCAATCCTCACAGCTACCTCGTCTGGGAAGATCAGACCTTTACCTGGAAAGACATGGACGGCAAGGCCTTCCACGAACTGACTTTATAAGGAGCCGGGAAAAGGGCGCAGCCTGTCTTTTTGGTACTGTTGGAATAGGGCCGCCGTCTGGGTCGTCTCCGATACGGGAAAAGTCTGAGAACCAAACTGACGGACGGCCATGATGCCCATGAGGGAATTAGTAATAAAACACTCGTCGAAGCCATCTATTTCATCGGGATAGATGGCTTTTTCGATGACGTCATAGCGATGACAGACGTAGGCGCGGACAATGCCCGGCAAGAGTCCGGCCTCGATGGGCGGCGTATAGAGCTGCCCATTTTTTATGAAGAATAGGTTGCTCACGGCGCCTTCTGTCAATTCACCTTTCGTGTTGCAGAAAATCGGCTCGTCGATGCCAAGCTGAGCGGCTTTACGTTTGGCCACGATGGAATCGCCGTAATTAAAGGTCTTATGGAAGACAAAGGGCGAACTTTCGTTGCGCCGGATGTCCGATAAGGAGAGGACGAATCCCGGACGGGAAGGCATGTCTTCGTAGGGATTTTTTCGCGACGTGAAGGATAGATTGTTATCGGAAGCCAGGATTTTTACGACACCCATACCGGCTCCTTCCCCTTCTATATAAGCGCGAAACTGATCTTTCCAATCAAGGGGAAGGGCGATGCCCAGCCAATGAAGGGCCCGGCGCAGCCTTTGTTCATGGGCTTCGAGCCAAACCGGTTGTCCCTTTACGAGGGACACGGTCTCAAAGGCACCGAGGCCGAATTGATAGCCGTCATCAAAGGTAAGGTTCATAATAGAAGGTGTCTCCTTTCAAGGCCGTGAGCAGGGCCTTGGCCTTTTGCCAGATTTCTTCGTACTCGAAGTCCCGATCCGATTCGGCCGTAATGCCGCCGCCGACACCGATGTAGTACCGATCGCCCTGACGGACGGCCGTGCGGATGACGATGTTGAGGTCGCAGTTTCCGTCGAGGGAGAGATAGCCGACGGTGCCCGTATAGAGCTGACGGCGGCTGGATTCCAGTTCGTCGATGATTTCCATGGCCCGCCTTTTGGGCGCCCCCGTAATGGAACCGCCGGGAAAGAGGGCCGTCAGGGCGTCCATGGCCGTTTGGTCTGGCAGGAGGATGCCAGTGACGCTGGCCACTAAGTGGAAGACCGAGGCATAGTCTTCGACGGAAAATAAGGTCGGGACGGTGACGCTGCCGGGCTGGCAGATTTTATGGAGGTCGTTTCGTTCGAGATCGACGATCATCAAAAGCTCGCTGCGGTCTTTTTGGGATGCCGCCAACTCTTTGCGAAGGACTTCATCTTCCGTCTCTGTCTTGCCTCGCCGCCGCGTGCCCTTGATGGGACGCGTTTCGATATGTCGGCCGTCGATGTGAAGGAGGCGCTCCATGGACGAGCTGATGATCTGGTACGAACCGTACTGCAGGTAAGCGCCAAAGGGCGACGGATTGTCCCGGCGCAGGCGGGAAAAGAAGGTGTACGGCGGGCAGGGACTATCGACGGTCAGGGTACTGGTAAAGTTGGTGACGTAGACGTCGCCGGCCAGCAGGTAGGTCATCAATTTTCGAAGGGCCAGGGCATATTCATCAGGCGTGCAGTCCGGATGGATGGACAGGGGATACGTTTCCGTCAGGGACGATGCCCTGAGGCCGGCCATTTTCCCGGCAATGACATCTTCCATCTTCTTCCAAAGGGTCGGCGCCGCTTCCGTGTGGCCGTTGGCAATGAACCAAAGGGAATGGTCTTTCAGGTCTTCGATGATGAAAAAGTCGTAAAATACCCATTTCATGTCGGCCATGGCGACCTTGGCTTCGTGGCGGGATACCAGTCGCTGACCCTTCATTCCGTAGTCATAGGTGACGTAGCCAATAGCCCCGTCGGTCAAGGGCAGGTCGGTATAATTTTTTTGGTGATGGCGCTCAAGATAGGTCTTGAGATAGGCTTCGGCCGTCCCCGGGTGGTACTTGCCGTCGACGAAGAGGCGCCCCTTTTCGACGCTGACCTCATGATAGGGGACGAGGCCGATGATGGCGTATTGGCCAAGACTATTTTCTAAGGAGGAATCGAGAAAAGCGACGTTCTTTTCTTCGGCAAAGAGGGCAAAAATCTGGCTGGCCGTATAGGGCAGGTCCGAGCGGCGGACATAAGGTTCAGTCATGGCGGCGTCCTCCTTCTTCGGCACGGCAGCAAAAGGCCTGGATTAAGTCCGAGCCGTATTCGGAGAGCAGGGCTTCGGGGTGAAACTGGAGACCAAAGAGGGGCCGCTTTTTGTGCGATAAGGCCATGACGGCGCCGTCGTCACTGATGGCATCGACGCGGTATGTGGGCGGCAGGCTGTTTTTTTGGACGACCAGTGAATGGTAGCGGGTCACGGAAAAGGTTTTGGGAAGGCCTTTGAATAAGCCCCGGCCGTCGTGATGAATGGCCGTCACCTTGCCGTGCATCGGCTTTCTGCCGCGGGTGACGGAAGCCCCGGCAGCGTAGGCCAGAATCTCCATGCCGAGACAAATGCCGAGGATGGGCATCGTATCCCCAAATTCCCGGACAATGGACAGGGACTGCCAGGCGTCGGCAGGCCCCTTCGGACCGGGGGAAATGATGAGTCCGTCAGGCTTCATGGCGGCAATTTCGCCAAGTCCAAGGGCATCGCAGGGGCGGACCTCGACGTCGCGTCCCGTTTCAGCGACCAGGTCAGCCAAATTATACGTGAATGAATCGTGATTATCGACGATGAGATACATAATGCCTCCTTATATCAAAAAATGGATAACGACGGCAGCCCAATAAAGGCACAGTCGTTATCCATAAAGGTCCGTAAACTGCAAGTAAGGGGAATCCCTCGTAATTAGTATACCATAATTCAGCCTCTTTGCCTAAGTTTTTTTGTATAGTGAACGTACTCCCACCTATAGAGGTAGGAGCTTCCTGCTTCTACGAGAACAGCGCTGCAATTCCTAAGAATTTAGCGTCTTACACTCTCTCCACAGGCGTAGATTCCCGTGCGACCCACGGTATATATCTGAAACTCAAGCTAGCGCTATGCGTTTTGTTTCCTCGCGAATGTTTATGGCAGCATTCTTATCGCGATGATGATGCGTGCCGCATTTTGGGCAAGTCCATTCACGGATGGATAAGTTTTTCGTCTTTGCATTCTGATTCCCACAGCTATGACAAATCTGGCTGCTGGGATACCATTTGTCGATTTTGACCAGATGTTTTCCCTGCCAGGCAAGCTTATAGGAAAGCATCTGCACAAAAAGACTCCATCCATTATCGGCTACGGATTTTCCGAAGCTGAATTTACGGCCTTTTTTATGTTTGGCCATCTCCTTGATGGAGATATCTTCGATACCAATAGCATCATAGCGGCTGACAAGAAAGCGGGATTTCTTGTGCAGAAAATCGCGGCGCTGATTCGCCACTTTCTCATGCAGGACAGCGACACGTTTTCTTTGCTTCTCGCGATTTTTACTGTCCTTAGCTCTTCGACTCAGGATTCTTTGCGCTTTAGCCAATTTTTTCTCGGCTTTGCGCAGAAAATCAGGATAAGCAGCATCCGGTTCGTCCGAAGCCACGTAAAGCCCCTTCATAGCAAAATCCAGTCCTAGAAAATGCTTTGGTATTATGGGGAGCACTTGGTTTTCGTACTCGACCAATATACTGATATAGTATTTTCCAGAGGGTGTTTTGCGGATAGTAACGGTCTTTATGGTACTGTTTAGCATGAGTGGACGATGCTGACGAAGTTTCACCCAGCCGACTTTTGGCAGTTTGATCTTGCCATCTTCGATGCGTACGGACCCCTTCTGGTTATTCGTAGAATATGCGAAGCAGCCGCTCTTTCGGGACTTGAAATGCGGCTTGCCAAAATGCTTCGGATTTTTCCAGAAATTATTGTAGGCCCGATTGAGGTTCATCTGAGCATTGGCTAATGCCAGACTGTCCACTTCCTTGAGCCAGGGATATTCCGCCTTATACTGTGCCGGCGTATTGTTCAGCTTTTTGCCTGTCTTTTGGTAATAGTCTAAGCGGTCACCGAGCATCTTATTATAGATGAATCGGACACAGCCGAACGTCTTGGCAAACAGGCTTTCTTGTTCGATTGTCGGATACAGACGATAGCGGTAGGCCCAATTCATGCGATTCACCGTCCTTGCTGTTCGATGTACTTACGGATGATTTCTATAGGAGCACCGCCAGTGGTCAAAAGGCAGAAACTACGCGACCAGAACATCTCTTTCCAGAGCTTTTGACGGACCTCCGAAAAATCCTTTTTGATCAGTCGGGAGCTGGCACTCTTATAGGCGTTGATGAACTTTGACAGTTCCGTATTCGGATGGGCACGAAATAGGATATGCACGTGATCTTGGTCATGATTCCATTCTTCCAAGGTGATATGATAAGAAGCACCGATTCTCACAAAAATATCCTTTGCAAACCGACTCATGGCTTCGGAAAATACCTTGCGTCGATATTTCACGACTAAGACCAAATGGTAATGGAGTAAGAATACTGAATGATTGTTATTGTCTAATTCCATAATATATCACCGACTTATTCCTTATACGACTGATTATATCATAGAATGACCCTGCGGCCAATCTGTCTGTCTCAATTACTTGCGTGAACTCTCCAGACCCGCGTTCATCCCCCACCTTTAAGTGGTAGCGGACTTTTCGCGGAGAGGTTAAAACAGGCTGTACGAGGAGTGTCATTTCAAGTATACTAAAAGAAAACACATCAAAAGAAAAACGGAAATGAGGGATACCCATGCGAATCTTAGAACCTACCTTACGGGCGGCCATTGCCCAGTCGTCACCGGTCATGTTTAACAAAGAGGCGACGCTGAAAAAAGTCGTCTCCCAAATCGAAGAAGCCGGCCGAAACGGCGCCGCGCTCATCGTCTTTCCCGAATCACTGGTGCCGTGTTACCCTTACGGCCTGACCTTTGGCTTTACCGTCGGCAGCCGCTCCGAAGCTGAACGGGCCGATTGGCAGCGCTACTACGAACAATCCGTCGTCGTCAGCCGTGACCTGGCCCCGGTGGCCGCAGCCGCCAAGGCTTTTGGCATCTACGTCAGCCTGGGCATTACCGAGCGGGATGAAACGACGTATTCTCTCTATTGCAGCAACGTCATCTTTGAGCCCGACGGTACCTTAGCCGCCCATCACCGGAAGATCAAGCCAACGGGCGCTGAACGCTACATCTGGGCCGATTCCCATCAGCCGTCGACGTATTTTCCCATCGTCCAGACGCCGTGGGGGCCCATGGGATCCCTCATCTGCTGGGAAAATTACATGCCACTGGCCCGAACCGCTCTCTATCAAAAAGGTGTCAGCCTTTACTTAGCGCCCAACACCAACGACAATCCCGAATGGCAGGATACGATCAAGCACATCGCCATCGAAGGCCACTGCTACGTCTTTAACGTCGACCAGTATTTTACCAAGGACATGTACCCGACGGACTTAGTGGAAACGGGCGCCGTCGACAAACTGAATGCCGCCACCTGCCGCGGCGGCAGCTGCATCATCGATCCCTGCGGCCATTACGTCACCGAGCCCGTTTGGGATAAAGAAGCCATCATCTACGCCGACCTCGATATGAATCAAGTCACCCTGCGCCACATGGAATTCGACGCGGCCGGCCATTACAGCCGCCCGGATATCCTCGAACTCATCGTTCACGAATAAGGAAAAATCAGGCAATCGTAAGATTTTTTAGCCATAATAAAACGCCGTTAAACAAGCGCTATCCTCGTTTAACGGCGTTTTCCATAAGCGCCCGATATCCGACAGCAAGGGAGGCGGGCATGCCGGTGGGGGGGCTGGGGGATTCAGGCAATTTTACTGCCATTGGCTACTAATTTGAACTGCAGGCCTAATACTTTGGCGGCCCGTTTGCACATGAGCATACGCTGCATGAAGATTTCAAAGTAATCCATGAGCGAGCAGATCGATTCGTCGAGCTCGATTTCGAGGCGGATGACGTTCTTGTGGCGGTCGATGTGGAGCTTTGACGAAAGGGCGGCATAATTGACGCGGTCGTGCTTGTCGAAGGTTTCGGGAACCTTGTTGCGCACGCGGTTGCGGCGGACGTCGCTCTTATCGGCCAGAATAAGGGCTGCCGAAATGGGATCAAAGGCGACGCCGCTGTGCTCGTCATGCTGGCCGATGGCCGAAATGATGGCGGCAATATCTTCCGGCGGAGCGCCCCAGTCGCGGAGGAACTGGAAGGCCATGAGGGCTCCGGTATGGGCGTGGTCGACGCGATTGATGCTGTTGCCGATATCGTGCATGTAGCCGGCAATCCGGGCCAACTCGACGGTATGTTCGTCGTAGCCCAATTTTTTCAAGATGCGTCCGGCCGTGACGGCGACTTTGGCCGTGTGTTTCTGCGAGTGGTCGGTATAACCGAGGGCGTCGAGCACTTTGTTGCCCTGTTCCAAATAGATGCTCAGTTCCTTGGCATGGGTGATATTTTCATAGGTCAGTTTTTTCATGCAATCCTTCCTTTGCTCTTTCTTGTCTTATCTTTTAGCATACCAAAGCACTGTATATATTGCGTAAAGTTCTGATAAAAAGTCAGCCTTATTTTGAAAGGGAATATTTTTACCATTTTCCTTTGTGAAGGCCCGGCGCCGGGAGTATAATAAGAGTATATTTGAAAGGGGGATTTTTATATGAACGAAGTTATGAAAGCACTCTTAGAACGACGCACCATCCGTCAGTATGAAGACAAAGCCGTTCCGGCGGAACTCATTGAACAGATTGTCGAAGCCGGCCTCTATGCACCGTCCAGCATGGGCAAGCAGAATTCCAAGATCGTCGTCATCACCGACAAAGAACTGATCCATGAATTATCCGTCGTGAACAACGAAATCGGCGGCTGGGCCGAAGGCAACGATCCTTTCTACGGCGCCCCCGTTGTCCTCCTGGTCCTGGGATATACCGGCCTTGGGAAACAAAAATACGACGGCAGCGTCGTCATGGAAAACCTCATGCTGGCCGCTCATTCCCTGGGCCTTGGCAGCTGCTGGGTCCACCGGGCTAAAGAAGAACTGGAAAAGCCCGTAGGAAAGAAAATCTTCGACAAAATCGGCCTCTCGGCAGACGAATGGGAAGGCATCGGCAACTGCATCATCGGCTATCCCAAAGGAGAAGCGCCGAAAGCCGCTGCTCGTAAAGAAGACCGGGTCTACCACATCGACTAATAAGAAGGCAATACGAGTGTCCATAGCAAACAAAAAGGAAAGCGACATATATCGCTTTCCTTTTTGTTCGTTAATGATTGCGTTTGCAACCTTAATCGTGCTGGTTATTTCAGCTCGCTAACCTTAATTCTATTTTAGCACATTTTTTAGAAAAAAGGAAGGTAGCATAAGACTATCCTTATTCGGTATTTATCGACGAATTATTATGCCTTGTACAGGTTTTTAATGCTTAATTTTAACTGTTCTTTTATGCCAATCTTTTGGGAAACCGAGTTTTGCAAGAATTTCATTATAATCAATTGTCTCCATTCGGTTCTGTAACTTATTACATTCTTTGCGTATTGTATTATGTACAACACCATATTCATTTTTACTCAAAAAACATTGAAGCGAAAGGAAAACAGAATACACTGTATTTCGCTGCATACCAGAACGAATATTATATTGAGCATGTAATGGTTCCCAATATTTGCTGTCACGGCGACAGGTAAAACCTAACAGTCTATTATTGTGAGCGCATATATTTCTGACATCGTTTATATTCTCAATAAAGCTATGCATCACTTCTGGCGAAAATGGAATGGTCAAAACGGAAGCTGGCAGGTGATCCTGGATAAAACTCATCATGTCTTTAGCCACTGCATTTTGGACAGATAGCGTAGACTTCGAAAACATATATTTCAATTCTCCAAAATCTAGATAATTAGCTAATACCCATATGGGGACGTCGTGATGCTGGTTAACGTAATGCGCGATACTGCTATCTTTGTGCTTTTTATAATATTCAATTTTTTTAGCTAGTCGAGAAATCGTCGAAATAGCTTCCACGGCCTTCTCTTTATCATAACAGTTGATATTTAAATAAGCATAGGGAATATTGGCATTAGCTTCTGCAAAACGATGCGCAAAAATAGCTGTAAAATGAGTCTCTACGGTAAGAATAGCCCGAAGTAAGGCTTGCTTTACTTCTCGTTCAAACACATATAAACGAGAAATCTCATCAAAACTGGTTCCACCCGCATACTGATCACCATTCCGAGGAAAATAGTTTGCATAGCCATTGATAATGTTATAATAATTTTGAGTTAATAAATATCTCTTTGCTTTATTTATATCATCTATTTTTAATTTTCGGTCTACGAGTATCTGAATCTGTTCATCGATGGTCTTAAATTCCTTCAAAAAAAAAGGCCTCCTTCCATATAATGGAGAAGGCCTTTCCTTCGCACTGGTCCCCGTAGAGATTACAGCACTCTCTGTGTGTCCCCATTATAAGCTATAAAACGGTAAAAGTCAATATGATGTAACTATTGTAGTAAGAAGATACGTCTGTTTCGTAAATAACTGCTTATATGTGTTTATGTTATTTTAAAATATCATTTTGTTATAAAGTTTATTTATTAATCATTTTGATATTGTATCCTGGAATTTTTTTATAAAGATTTTATCCTTAAAAGGAAGGGAAGAAATTAATATTATTTCAGTATATGCCTATATTTTCCGATAAGTATTAATTATCGGAAAATCAAGTATTATTCACTATAAAAGACTTTCTTGCCGCCATCATTTCCGCCCATATTTTATAAAATGGCATCGAGCTTTTTCATGGCTTCTTTATTGCGTTTATCCGTAATCGTATCGTAGATGTTAGCCGTCGTAGCAATGGAGGAATGGCCCAGGCGCTTGGAAACGTAGTCCAATTCGATGTTGTTTTCCAGCATCATCGTGGCGTGGGTATGACGGAAGGAATGGAAGCTGCCGTTGTGAAATTCTTTTTTGCACCACATGTTGAAATAGCGCATGTCGTTGCTGGTCATGGAGCGGCCATCCTGACGGGTGCAGACGAAGTCGTTTTCCCGATAGTCACTGCCATAGAGACGGCGATTTTTGGCCTGCTGCTCTTTATGGCGAACGAGGGCCTTGTATAAGGTTTCATTAAAGGGGATGGTCCGCAGAGATGACTTTGTCTTCGGCGTCGCCTTACAGACCGGCGTTCCCGTCTTGTCGTACAAGGTACTGTCAACGGAAATAGTGCGATTTTCCATGTCTATATGGGACCACTGCAGGGCCAGACATTCGCCGACGCGAAGGCCGGTACAGTAGGCAATCATGCAGGGGGCGTAATATTTATGCCCTAAGGGGAAGGTCTGAAAGATGTGATTCAGTTGATGACGGGAAAAGATGAATGGCTTTTTCCGGGGAATGTCGAACTTCGGCATCTTGACGTTAGCCATAGGATTGCTGTCGATATACTGGCGGTTGGACACGGCCCAGCGCATGCCGTCGTTGAATACCGTGAAAATCGTCTTGACTGTCGATCGGGAATAGCCTTTTTGCTTCAGCAGATTGAGCCAATCCTGTATTTCCGCCGTCGTCAATTCCGACAGTTCATAACTGCCGAAACGGGCGCCGATATGCCATTTGATGACCCCATTATAGGCGTCGTACGTATTGGGACCGAGATTGATTTCAACGTCCTTTTCCAGCCATTCCAAGAAGAAGGGCATGACCTCCATGGCCGGTTCCGCATCGTGTTCCGGATCGTCGAGGGCGGCCATGGCCTGGCGATAGGCTTTGGCGGCTTGGGCGTAGGTCGTACCGCCGACTCGTTCGACTCGTTTGCGGCCAGAACCGTCGGCTGCCGGATATTCGATTGTATAATACCATTTCTTACCGCGTTTGCGCAGATACACGTCGCACCGCCTCCTTTATTTGTATTGTACACTAATAACCGGGGAGACGCAACAAATGTTCCCATCCTATTTGCCCGTATAAGGAAAGATAGACTCATGCGACGTATAATCTGTCGAAAAATCACGAAAAAGGCTTATAAAGGGAAATAGGGCTTATTTATCTAAAAAGAGAGTAAATAGAAACAAACGTTCTCTGAATAAACCAAAGCCTTCGCTAAACATATGTTCTAAATACAAAAATCGCCGGATGTAGTACAATACATAATGAATCTATCGTTCCCAAAGGGGAACAGAAAGGCCGAACCATGCCCCCCTTAATTACTACCTATACCGGAAAGCATTTTGACATCACGAATATGGATCCCGCGGCCATTGGTATCGAAGACATTGCCCACGCCTTGTCCCTCATCTGTCGCGGCAACGGTCACGTCCGGACCTTTTATTCCGTCGGCCAGCATTGTCTGCAGTGCGCCTATGAAACGGAAGCCCGCGGCGGATCAGCGCGTCTCATCGTGGCAGCGCTCTTACACGACAGTACCGAATGCTACATGTCTGACGTACCGCGGCCCTTAAAAGCCGTCATGCCCGGGTATTCCGAGACCGAAACAGCCTTGCTGAACCTCATTTATGAAAAGTACCTCGGCAGCTCTTTGACGGATGAAGAAACGGCGTATCTCAAAGGCATCGACAACGATTTCCTGTGGTACGACCTGACCTACTTGCTGGATGACAGACCCGATGGCAAGGCACCGACCGTCCATATCACGCCTGATTATACCGTCCAGCCCTTTGCTGACGTCGAGGAAGAATACCTGGCCTTGTTCCGCCGTTATGCCCAATCGATTTCGAAAGGAGAATAATTCGATGAATATACAAATCTTCGGCACGACAAAGTGCTTCGATACAAAAAAAGCCCTGCGCTATTTTAAAGAACGGAAGATCCCGGTCCAATTCGTCAATCTGAAAGAAAAAGGCCTGAGCAAAGGCGAATACAACAAAGTCAAACAAGCCGTCGGCGGCCTCGACGCCATGATCGACACCCACTGTAAGGACCAAGACACCTTGGCCCTGATCCAATACGCCGTAGACAGCGAAAAAGACGCCAAGATCTTAGAAAACCAACAAGTCTTAAAAACGCCCATCGTAAGAAACGGCGCCAAAGCCACCGTAGGCTACGAGCCGGATGTTTGGAAGACTTGGGACTGATAATCCTGCCCCTCAACGATGAACGATTAGGCAAGACATACAATAGGCCTCAACAGCGAGATATGCGCTATTGAGGCCTTGTTATCGTAAAAAATTATGTTCACACTTGGATATCTGTTTGTTTGGTATCGGCTGTTACGGGATCACTCCAGGAAGAATTCCATGACGTACCGTTGGTATAGTGGATTTCAGCTAATTCAACGTGAAATTTTCGTCCATTGTCAAGGCCATGGAGCGTCCAGTGATAACTCTCAGACGACAGTCCTCGAGGTTCGATAGTATGCTGACTCATAAGTACGGTAAAAGGATCGCCATAACCAAATTCAGTAACCTCTTGGCCAAAGTTATCTCTAGCTGACAGACGAACCTTAAAACCGTCAATGGTCTTATCGCTTTCGTTTTGTATCTGAATATAAGCGACAGGTTCTCCAATCACATTTTTATCGACTTCAAAGTTGGCGATAGAGGCCGGGGCTGGTAATTTGACTGGTTTTTGTTCTTTTGCCTGTGCCGGTGCTTGTTTCTCTTCCTGTTTTACCGAATCTGATTGCTGCTGTTCTTCTTTTTCAAGGTTGTTGAAGCCGTCGTACAGATTTACCCCTATAATACAAATAATGACGGCTGCGATAAAACGGTTCCAAGTCCGTACCCGTTGTTTCTTATCGTCAGAAGGCCATAGTTTCCGTACTTTTGACATAATTGGGGAAGACGGCTGCTGAGGCGGCTCATCTGGCTGAATATCATGTTTCTTCGACGCTCTTGAAGGACGAACAGTCGCCCCGCAATAGGGGCAAAACTTAGCATCATCCTGAATCTTTTTACCACACTGAGTACAAAACATCGTATCGCTTCCTTTTTTTGAATGGACGAACATTTCCATTCCCTCAAGAAATACAGCACAGAGATCCATTTTATCCTGCAATTTGTTCTAAATAGACTGGTTACTATATCAAGACCAAGGGAACACTACCTATAATTTAACATACTAGTCATGAAATATCAATAAATATTGTACAATAATGATATATTAAGTACATCTATTCAGAACGAAGCATGAAAGGGATATATGCTAGAAGTTCTCCTTTCATGAAAGGCCTATTATTATATTCTCAATATTATTATCAATAATAGTAGGAGAGAAGAAGGCACTATCCCAAAAAGATTCGTAACTTAGCCGGATAAATCACGGCATAAACCAGGTTTCTAGTGCCAATCAGCTAATGGCGCCGTATATAGTTATAAAACGCCACATACAGCTGAATACGGATTTTGGCAGCCCGGATTCAATCCATAGATTTAGACCCAGCCATATGTACATGTATCTAAATCCAGCCCGACGGCTGTATGGATCTATATAAGGCTTATAAGGATATCTGGTAAAGTCAGGTACAAGAACCAGTAGTGACGAAATAAAATCACGAGGGATAAGTCGGGAGTGCCGGATAAAAAAGAGCTGCTGCATGTACATAATGTATCATTAACATAAAATAGAACCTCAGATCCGGGCCTGGGACGGGGGTAGGAAAAAACATGCAATTACTTCCGATAACGTTAAATTATCGTAAGTAATGAAATAATGAAAAATCAGGACATTTCAGCTAAATCTCATCCGCCGCATATCTAAGCCATTTATCCCTTATCATCCATCATAATTGACATTATAAAATCGGACTGTCTCCCCAATATTTTTATTCAATATGGGAAGTTTTAGATCTCATTGTGGGAAGTTTTGTGGGAAATTTGAAAACCAATTGTGGGAAGTTTGTGGGAAGCTAAAAACGCCGTCATAACCTAGTCTGCGGCGGCTTTTTTAGTACCTCGTTCTAATTACTGTTTCACATGGCTGCCATTGTTTGACGATATCCATCGCTCTGTCGGATTTACTTCTTTGGACATCGTGTGTATGCTGCAGCTTCCCATCGATCGACTTGATCACTGGCACTAATTCGGCTTTTTCCACCTAATGTCGTCCCTTGCCGAATCTGATTTTCATCGAATGTCATAACGATAACATTTTTCAGCAATGATTTTCTTCGCCATCTTATGTCATAACCTGGTTGCCTAGACTATTTTACACACCTGGAATTTACGTTTATAATAAAAATGTGCCGCTATGTAACTGAAGGAGATGCCAATGAAAAAAACTATATTATCAGAAGAAGATCCTGCAAAAGAAATCGGAAAAACTTTAAAGAAGATTCGTTTTGACCGTGAACTGACCTTAGATAACGTCTCTATGATGACCGGTGTCAGTAAAACGATGTTAGGACAAATAGAACGTGGGACTTCTGTTCCTACCGTATCGGTCTTATGGAAAATCGCAAAGGGACTCCAAGTATCGTTATCTACATTATTAAA
This sequence comes from Megasphaera sp. MJR8396C, assembly GCF_001546855.1. GTDB lineage: Bacteria > Bacillota > Negativicutes > Veillonellales > Megasphaeraceae > Megasphaera. Next base: position 22,831 of record NZ_KQ958195.1, read on the forward strand.
TGAACAACCGGTTCAATACAAAGCGGTAAACATTCTAAATGATTTACAGCCTGTATATGATGAAGATAACAAGATGGTTTTATATAATGTGTTTCCTTTTAATCCTTTGAACGGGTTTGAATATTTTTATATCATATTAAAACCGGGAGCGAATCATGAATCTGCCCCACATCGCAGTGTTACCGAAGAATACATCGTGGTTACGGAAGGCACCTTAACATTACAGGTAGAACAGCACACCTTTACGTTAGAAGCACCTGCTAAAATAAACTTTCATGCCAGTGTACATCATGCTTATATTAATAACACGGATCAGGATGTAATATTCCAAAATATTATGAAATATTAAAAGTTTTTGAAGTGAAAACATATGAACTGCCACAAAAACCCGAAAGCTAAGTTACTTAACTTTCGGGTTTTGATAATTCCAACGCCAAATCTTTTATTTGAAAGAAACGATATGGACGCCTTCTTCTTCAATAATTTCATGTAAGTGTTGTAATTCTTCTTCACTCGGCGTTCGAAATAAATCACTAGAATAAGGCATGCCTAATTGATAATGTTTGTCTTCACCATAGCGATGATATGGCAGTAATTCCATGCAGGGATCCTTTAGATATTTTTTTACAAACCGTGCCGTTTCCCGAATATTATCATCATCGCCATTAATCCCCATAATGGTAGGAACTCTTACAACGATTCCCTTTCTTTCCTTACCCAAAGCAGCAATATTATTCAGAATACGCCGATTGTCTATGCCGGTAAAGGCAGCGTGTTTTTCACTATCTATCAGTTTTATATCCATAAATAATAAATCGATTTTATCCAGTGTAGGTTTTAACCGTTTCAAGTCAAAATGCCCGCTTGTTTCCATGGCCTGATTTAATCCCATATCATATACCTGATTCACTAAATCAGCTAAAAATTCCGGCTGGGCTGTGCATTCGCCGCCTGAATACGTCACGCCGCCGCCTGAATTATGGAAAAACAGCATTTGCGTTTCTAATTTATTCAGAATTTCATCAACTGTCATTTCTGTAACTGTATTTTTGCGGGCCTTTTCTAAACAAACATCGACACATTGACCACAGCCATTACACTTAACACGTTCTGAAGGATCATTGAGATTCATGCCAACACGTACAGGACAGACACGGGTGCATCGGCCGCAATGGATGCACCGTGATTGAAGATACATGATTTGGTTTTGTCCTGTATACCCTTCTGGATTTGCACACCATAAACACCGTAAGGGGCAACCGGCAAAGAAGACAATCGTCCGTATTCCTTCACCGTCATTGACAGAGTAATTTTGCAGCTGCAGTATGCGTCCCTTAGAATGAATCATGGACGGAGCGGCGAATAATGGAATCCTGCAGGCGTTTAGACAGATGTACAAACTGTGTACTATATCCAGCGACACGTACCAATAAATCCTTATAATTTTCAGGATGTTTCTGAGCATCCAATAAAGTTTCCGTAGATAGCGTATTAAACTGAATATGGAAGGCTCCCAGATCAAAGAAAGACTGGACAACGGCAGCCAAATTACTGCGTCCCCGCTTGGTTGCGACTAAATCATGGCTGAGCCGCATGTTCAGTAAGGTACCACCAGAATGAATATCCTGATTCATCTTGGCACAAGATTTCATAGCTGCCAGCGGTGTAGCTGTATCGGTTCCACCAACAGGCGAAATTCCTTCAGAAATAGGTTCCGTTGCTTTACGCCCACAAGCCGATGCACCTAATACCCTACCGGTAGGAATAAAGTTCGAAATGCCCATAAAAGCCGTCGTAAATGGATGACCATAAAAATCTTTATACTTCACCGTTTCTTCGTAATAATGATTTTCAATCCTTTTGGCTATATCATCGACATAATCATCATCATTACCGTACTTCGGGCAAGCTTGTGCTCTTTTACGGAGTTCTTCATAGCCGTCCCAGTTGTTGTCGCAAGCCTCTAACAGGTCCTGTAATGTGCAGACATGGTCATCAAACACCAGTTTCTTTATAGCCGCTAAGCTATTCGCAGATTCAGCTAACCCAATCCCAGTCAGTACAGGTCCAATATTGTATTTCGCGCCGCCATCAACTAAATCCTTACCTGATTGCAGGCATTCTTCAGAAAGGGCTGAAAAATAAGGCCGGGGAATATATTCCTTTTGAATTTTCTGAGCCAAAATAGACGATTCTACGGCCACCGCAATCAGATTATCAAACTGTTTATAATAAGCATCTGCCAATTCATCATAAGTCTTAAAATCACGACCCATGGCTAATCCCATTTGTTTCCCCGTTAACCGGCTTTTCCCGCAATTGGTGGCGTATTCAAGGGCCGCGCTAAAATTAACGTTGGCTGTACTCGTCCATTCGAAGGTCTTTCTAAAATGAGGAACGACACAACCACAGTTATTCCAATCACGCGCATCTTCCGTTTCATACCCTAAATTTTTTAACATCATATAGCCGGTCTTATCGCTATGAATCGCGGGAAACCCCGTTCCCTGTGCGACCAACTCCATGACGGCATCCACAAAGCGGCGCGGGCTGTCGTGGGAAATACGGACAGACAAACCAGGTTGATGGGTTTTTACTTCGCTCGTCGCTTTGAGTGCTAAATAACTTAACTCATTTGTCGCATCTTTTCCGTCTCGATCACTGCCGCCTACGGTCAAATTCTGAAACTGGTTATAGCCTGCAAAGAAATCAGCGGTATTCGCGGAAATCGTCCAAACCCATTCAGACAGCTTAAGCCAATAGCATTCCATTAATTCCAAAATGCTGTCATCATCATGAAGCCGGTGTTCTATATCATACTTGTAATACGGATACATGTATTGATCGAATCGTCCCGGATTCAGAGAAAGGGGATTTTCCATAATGATTCCGCCCCACTGATAAAACCAAATCATTTGCAAGGCTTCTTGAAATGTGGTAGGAGGCTGGGCTGGAATTTTATCGCAAATTTCCGCCATCTGCAACAATTCCTGTTTACGTACAGAATCCGTTTCGTGTTCCGCTAATTTTCTCGCTTCTTCCGCATAGCGTTGGCCAAGCGTAATCATCCCTTCGCCACAAAGGATAACCGCTCGATAAAAGTTTCTTCTTTCCATGCCGGTAGGAGACGTTAACTCAACATCCTGCAACTTATTTTTACATTCATCAATGATTCCCTGCCAGCCTTTAAGGAACAAGCCATCCTCATAATCCGGCGTAATTTCACCAACAGACTGCCTCCACTTCGAATCGGTATCTACAATCCCAGTATCAACGCCCACTTTTGCCGTTTCATCCGGAATCTGAGCCAAGAACGCTTCTTCGACAGATTTCCCCTTCCAATATGGGAATATATGGTTACGCACATATTCTCGCTGCTCTGGCGTCATTTTATACGGATCCTGTTCACGGGTTGAAAAAGTATCCATTTCTTTATCGACCCAGGTCCAAGAAAATTCCGGAGTTAAAATACCACATTTCCGAAATTCTCCAATCGCGCCTACAATTAATTCGCCTTCAAAGATATATACGCCTAATTGTTCACAAACCGCTTTAAAGGCCTTTGCTCTGCGAATAATCGCTGCCTGGCCCTCTGTCTTTTTATAGGATTCTGTCCAAATCCGTGCTCTTTCATACGAAATAGAAGGCATATCATTCACATAGGCATCTTTCGCTTTCTGAATCCGTTCCGTCAACATATCAATCCCACCTTAGCACTAAAAAACAACTTTTATGCGTTATAACGTACGAACTATTTTCTATATTATAACACTATTTCAAAAGAAGAAAAAGATATAAGACGTTAATACTTTATATATTTTAGATGGCCTTACTTATCTTTAATATTTTATAAGTGTGATCCTTAACCCCTTTCAGTAAACGCTTATACTCCGAATACCTAAGCCCGATGTCTTGGAATCAGCCATAGTTCTTGTACGCTTTCACGACCTGTATAACTTCCTTTTTTATATCAAAGTCGGCAAAATGTCGACAAAAAAGCCATGAACTTACAAAGATTTCTTTCTGCATAAGTTCATGGCTTTTTATTTCAGTAATTACAAACTCTGAATTGATGTTCTAATAATTTATTCTTCTTTTCTGACCTTGGGTTTCATACCCCAAACGACGGCGTTCATGATGATGACAATCAGCAGTACGACCGCCATGGCGACCCAAAATCCCATATTGATGCCGAATAAGTCGCCTCTTCCAAAGAGATCGATCCAGAGTCCTTCCCAATCCAATATCATGATTCACACCTCCTACAGTAATTCGCCATAGTGGCGGACGTATGCTTTTTTAACACTCGTTGCCAAGACCATATACAGCAGAATGCATGGAATCAGGTAGGCAAAGTAGATGGCCGGCAAAGCGACGAAGCCGAGGGCCGGTCCAATCGGCGTGAAAGGAATGACCGTCAAGACGGCAATCCCGGTCAGGGTCAGGAACATGACCGGAGCCGATGCATGGCTTTGAATAAAGGGCAGTTTCGGCGTACGGATCATGTGAATGACCAAGGTCTGGCTCCACATGGATTCGACGAACCAACCAGCCTGGAACATGGCGACATACTTGAACTGCATGGCGTCAAGTTCGGCTCCGCTGTAATACGTGGCCAAATCGTTGAACAATACGCCATGGGAAACAAATATCGGGCAAAATACAAAATACATGAAGGCATAGGTTGTAAAGTCAAAGATAGAACTTGTCGGCCCAAGCCACATCATGAAGCTGCCAACGCTGGAGGCATCCCATTTTCTCGGGACGGAGACGAATTCTTCATCGACGTTATCCCAGGGAATGGCCGTGCAGGACAAGTCATAGATCAGGTTCAGCAAAATCAGCTGCAGGCTCATCATCGGCAGGAACGGCAGCAGTGCCGACGCTGCCAGGACGGAAAACATGTTGCCAAAGTTAGACGACGCCGTCATCTTGATATACTTAATCATGTTGGCATAGGTCTTGCGGCCTTCAATGATGCCGTCATCGAGTACCATGAGATCTTTTTCCAGCAGAATAATGTCGGCCGATTCTTTAGCAACGTCGACGGCCGTGTCTACGGAAATGCCGATATCGGCGACTTTCATCGCGGCAGCGTCATTGATGCCGTCCCCCATGTAACCGACGGTGTGGCCGTTTTCCCGCAGGACGGAGACGACACGGGATTTCTGATCCGGCGTCAGTTTGGCAAAGACATCCGTCGTTTCGGCGGCTTTGGCAAGTTCAGCATCGCTCATGCGATCGAGATCGGCGCCAAGGAGCATGTTGCGTACTTCCATCCCTACTTGTTTGCAGATGGTGCGCGTGACTTTATCATTATCGCCGGTCAGGATTTTGGTAATGACACCATGTTTTTTCAAGGCACTGATAGCGTCGGCCGTCGATTCTTTCGGCGGATCCAGGAAGGCCAAGTAGCCGATGAGCACCATGTCGCATTCATCCTTTACGCCAAAGGCGCCAACCGGTGACGGATTGCTTTTCTGGGCTACGGCAAGGACGCGGAAGCCCTTGTCATTCAGGTTACTTACGGTATCCAAAATCCGCTGGCGCAGGGCGTCTGTAAGGGGCTGTACGCTGCCGTCACAATCGGCAAAGGAGCAGATGGAGAGCATTTCTTCGACGGCACCTTTGGTGACCATCTGGGTCTTCCCACTCTTGTTCTTGACGACCGTTGTCAGCCGGCGGCGGGCAAAGTCAAAGGGAATTTCATCGACCTTGACGTAGTTTTCCGAGAGGTCGACCAGCTTCGGATCCTGGGCTTCTTCTTCTTCCGTGCGGTGAATGACGGCCAGGTCCATGAGGTTTTTGTACCCGGTCTGGAAATAACTGTTCAAATAGGCGTGGCGCAGTACCCGCGTATCTTCTTCGCCATTAACGTTGAGATGATATTCCAGAACGACCTTGTCCTGGGTCAGGGTCCCCGTCTTGTCCGTGCAAAGAATATCGATAGCGCCGAAGTTCTGGATGGAGTTCAGATTTTTGACGATGGTCTGCTTCTGGCTCATGGAAACGGCTCCTTTAGCCAGGCAGGTCGTTACAATCATGGGCAGCATTTCCGGCGTCAGGCCGACGGCAATGGAAATCCCGAATAAGAAGGCGTCGAGCCAGTCATTTTTGGTAAAACCGTTGATGAAGAATACCAAGGGCACCATGACGACCATAAAGCGGATCAGGACCCAGGAAACGGCATTGACACCGCGGGTAAAACTGGTTTCTACGGCTTCGCCGGCAAGGGCCGAGGCCATGGAACCGAACAGCGTCTGGTCGCCGGTGCTGATGACCACCGCCGTGGCACTCCCGGAAACGACGTTACTGCCCATAAAGGCAATATTCGTATATTCTGTGACCGACTCTTTCTGGGCACTGACATTGCCCGTCTTTTCGATGGGTTCACTTTCGCCGGTCAGACTGGACTGGCTGACAAACAAGTCCTTGGCCGCCATCATGCGGACGTCGGCCGGAATCATATCGCCTGCCGATAAGTGAACGATATCGCCGACAACCAGTTCGTCCAAGGGAATTTCGACTCTTTCCTGTCCGTCACGGGTAACGGTGCAGGTCGTCGTAATCATGGCCAATAGTTTTTCCGCTGCATTCCCACTTCTCGATTCCTGGATAAAACGAAGGGTCCCGGAAATGAGAACCATGACGACGATGACGATGACCGTGACCGGGTTAAAATCATCGGGCGTGCTTCCCCACATCGAAAAAATAGGGAAAACGATATCGGTCATCGTAGACACGATGGCCAGGAAAAAGAGAATGGCCGTAAAGGGATTAATAAAGGCTTCGGCCAGCCGTTTGGCCAGGGATTTCTGTTTTTCACGGGTGACTTTATTGGAGCCGTACTTATCCCGGTTTACCGATACCGTTTCTTCGTCCAGCCCGTGAAGGCTCGCATGCAGGCTCTTCAAAAGATCCTCGATGGGATTGGTAGCGGCATGTTCGATGCGCTGATTCAATTTTTCACGGAGCGCCGTCTGCTGAGCAGTCAGACGAACGCTCTTGTTCGTTCCTTTTTTGTTCATGGCTCTCGCCTCCTCTTCTCACTTATTTTTGGTACCGACGGCTTTTTTCAATATATAACAGATCCAAGGCCGCCACCACAAACCATGCAATCATCGTAAGGGTAAACAAGGTGCTGGTAAAACCAATCCACACCCCTTTGGCAAGGAAAATAAGTCCACTTAAGGTAATGATGGCCCCGACATTATGGCAAAGGGGCACGATATCGATGCTTTCTTTTTCCTCTTCCGGCATGTTTTTCCAGTTTGACAGGTGAATATGTAGCTTGCCACAGGCAAATAGAAAGCCGGCGACCGTGAAGACGATACCCAAAACGATACTTGTGAACTGCATGGCTTTTCTCCTTTCGTCGATAAAATCACTCAAGTTAATGGCAGCGGCCAATCGATCATGAATTCAGATACAGAAGAAGAGACAAAACGGAGACCTCACGTTTGATACATTCACTACAAAAATACCAACAAGAGCTCTCCGCAGGTCCATTCTATCATATCCCAAAGGGCTTTAAAAGCCCTTTACACGATGAATCTTCCTGCCTTCGGCCTTATTTAGGATACAAAAAAAGCAGGGAGAATCACATGGACAAACCCTTGCGATTTCCTTGCGATTTGGCAAGAATTAAGGCGAGCCGTCATGGGCCCGCCTCGGTTATAGTTCATCATTAAATTTATAGCCAATCCCCCAGATAGTCAGGATGTATTTCGGTTCGTCCGGATCGGGCTCGATTTTCTTTCGCAGCTTTCGGATAAAGGCCATGATATTGCTGTTGTCCAGCAAATAATTTTCCGACCACACGGCCTTATAAATCTGTTCTTTCGTAAATACCTGTCCCCTGTTTTCTGCCAGGAAATATAAGATGTCGAACTCCTTGGGCGTCAGGGAAATTTCTTCGCCAAGCCTTGCCACCTTTCGGCTTTTCGCATTGATGGTCAGCTCCCCAATGCGGATTTCATCCGTCACGGCGGCCATAACCCGGTCTGCGTTTTTTTCGGTACTGAGCATCAAGGAGGTGATCGTGCCGTTTCGCAGGTCATAGATGCCGGACAGCAATTCTTTGGCGCCGTCACTCTTGGGCGAATCTTTTATCAATTTTTCCATGAGCCACTCCTGAAGGACGGCATCCATGTAAATAAAGTCAATGTCTTTTTTCACGATGCAGCCTCCTTTCAAATGAGCTCATGATATTTCTTCTGATAAAAGGTTTTGACGACCGTAGTCAGGAGCATATACAAGAGGACGACGACGAATAGGAATAGGAAGTACCACAGCGGCAAACGGGTAAGCCCGAAAATGCCGGCGGCCGGCGTGAAGGTGATGACCGTAAAAAGAACGATGCCTAACAGGGTGACGGTCATGACCGGAACTGAGGGACTGCTCTGGATAAAGGGTATCTTTCGGGTCCGCAGAAAATGGAGGATCAATACCTGGGTCCACATGGATTCCAGGAACCATCCGGTCTGAAACAGGGCCACATATTTCCCCTTCATGACCGGGTCGGTAAGGTTCAGATACGTCGCTCCCCCGAAGAAAGCCGGGCACAACACATAGTATAAGAACAGGAAGGTCGCGATGTCAAACAGGGAGCTGATGGGTCCAAAAGAAAGCATGAACCGCCCCAGTGTCTTCCCGGACCAATCCCGGGGAGCCAGGGTTTCTTCCTCATCCAGCTTATCCCAGGGCAACACGATACATAAGCTGTCATAGAGCAGATTCAGCAATAAAATCTGCAGGGCCGTCATCGGTAAAAACGGGAGAAAGGCGCTGGCACAGACGATGGAAAAGATATTGCCAAAATTCGAGCTGGCCGTAATCTTAATGTATTTGAGCATGTTGGTAAAGGTCTTCCGGCCTTCCAGGATGCCCTGTTCCAAGACGCCGAGATCCTTTTGCAGCAAGACCACATCGGCCGCATCTTTGGCGGCGTCGACGGCCGTATCGACCGATATGCCGACATTGGCCTCGCACAGGGCCGGGATGTCATTGATGCCATCGCCTAAAAATCCGACCGTATGGCCATTTTGCCTCATGGCGGAAACGAGGCGGGCTTTTTGCCCCGGAGTCAGAGCGGCAAAGACATTCGTCGTTTCAACGGCCTCGCGAAGAGTGCTGTCACTCATGGCATCTATGTCGGTGCCGGTCAGCATCTTTTCAGGGACGATGCCGACTCTGCGGCAGATAGAAACGGCCACTTTAGCCTGATCTCCCGTCAAGACCTTGGGAGCTACCTTCAGTTTCCGCAGGGCCGCTACCGACGTCTTTGCCGTTTTCTTCGGGGCATCAAAAAAGGCCAGATAGCCCATCAGAATCATGTCGTCCTCATCGGAACGAAGAATCTGCGATTTTCCCGCCATCGGTTTTCGGGCCACGGCAATGACCTTCATCCCATCTTCGAGCATCTCGTCTACGACGGAGGAGACGCTTTTCAAGCTGTCTGTTTCGATGGGCAGGATATCCTGCTTGAACGCTACCTGACGGCACCGGGACACGACCTGGGTGATATCGCCCTTTACAATGAGCTGACTCTCCCCGTTTTGATCGGTGACCAACGTGCTAATGAACTTACGGGCGTAGTCAAAGGGAATTTCATCTTGTTTCTGATACCGGGTACGCAGTTCGGCAAAATGCCGTTCCCGCCCCGGCATGGACTGGCACGCCAAGATGGCGTTATCAATGGGATTGCCGACGCCGGCATGATGGACGCTGTTCAAAAAAGCCAGGTCCAGGACCGTCTCGCTTTCATTGCCCAGGACATCCATATAATATTCCAAGAGGATACTCTCATTGGTAAGGGTCCCCGTCTTATCCATACAGAGGACGTCCATGCTGCCAAAGCCCTGCATGGCATTGATGTCTTTGATGATCGTCTGCTTGCGGCTCATGCTGATGCTGCCCTTAGCCAGGCAGGCGGCCATCACCATGGGCAGCATTTCCGGCATCAAACCGACTGCGACCGACAAGGCAAAAGCCAGGGATTCCAACCATCGGCCGCCGGTCACCCACAGCAGGATAAAGACAATCGGCACCAGTACCGCCGTAAAGCGCAGCAGCACCCAGGCAATGGAATTGGCCCCTTGGTGAAAGGACTGCTTATCATCCGCATCTTCTTTGGCAAAACTGCCATAAACAGTATCCTTACCGACGGCCAGTACAAGGCCTTCCCCCTTACCGCTGATGACGGTCGTTGCCATAAAGGCCAGATTTTCCAGCTGAACCGTTGATTCTGGACGGTCCGAGGACAGGACGCCGCAGGTTTTCTCCCGAATGGCGCTTTCTCCCGTAATCGACGCCTGAGACACAAAGAGGTCATGAGCCGCCGTCAGCCGGATATCGGCCGGAACACGATCCCCGGCCGAGAGCAGCACAATGTCTCCGACGACCAGTTCTTCTGCCGGAATCTCTTTTAACTTCCCATCCCGCCTTACCGTGATACTCTCATGAATCAACCGGTTCAACTGTTGGGCGGCATTTTTAGCGCGTACCTCCTGAATCAACCGGATGATGCCGCTGATCAGAATCATAGAAAAAATAATAACGGCCGTCGTCTCATTGCGCGTAAAATTCGAGGCCAGGACAACATCCGTCACCAGCGAAATGACGCCCAGAACAAAGAGTATCACCGTGAAGGGATTGATAAAAGCCCGACGCAGACAGCGTATCAGCGTATCCCTCTTTCGCTGTTCAAAAAAATTGGCGCCGTACGTTTCCCGCATCGCATCGACACGATGAACATCGAGCCCTTCCGGCGACGTCCCTAACTCCTTATATATCTCTTCTATCTCCTGATAGGCGTATTTTTTGATACCGCCATCCGTCAAATGCCCCTCGGCCATAGCCTATCGCCATCCTTTCACCCTAAAGTATCCCAGACGAAATCCGCATCATCCGTCTCGGTGTCTAAGTACCATTCTACCGCATGGAAAAGAAACTGGAAAGAGCCTAAAAAGACCTCCCAACGTCAGATTAGTAAGTCCAACGTCAAGAGGTCGATTCAAGCTCCAAAATACATACCCCAGCAGGGGCAGATATATTCTCTTTTTTATACATCCGAAATATCCGCTAAGGAAGAGAACGGTATCCCTCTCTCTTTTTCAGCACGGTGTAACTTTTCTGCCATTCCCGGAACGCCGTATACATGCAAAGTTTCCAGTAAAGAATTATAATCGGCCAAGCCTAAAATAACGACGTCATCAGTGGAATCCTGACCAACAGCCATAACCGGAATGCTCCTTTCATTGACTTCCTTGGCAATCTTAAAGAAGTCCTTTCTTGCGTCCTTGTGGCTAATAATTTTCATCCGATCACCTCAATGATTACATATCATCTATATACAAGCCTAATAAAGGAGGCTCTATTTATAGGATAACGTGACCTTCATTAGCCCTATCAATATCTGCGTACTATTTATATTCTAGCTGTAGTTGCCGTGCACTTAGATTTTTCTATAGTTGCAATATCGTATGTCCTGCCTTTAAAATCAACAGTATCATTTTTCGTCTTATTCAATATCAATTCACCTAAAATCGATAGTTTTCCTTTATGGTATCTCATATAGACGATTTGAGAATCTTCTCTATCTTTAGATATAATAGTGACTACATCACCGATGTTTATTCTGTCTGTATTATTTTCTAATTCAGTATTTTCTAATTTAGTGTCTTCTTCCGAAGTTTCTTCATATTCGTTTTCATCTTCAGATACATCGTCACCGGAAATAAGCGTATCGTGTCTGCCCTCCATAATGGATGTAATATTATCTATCATGATATCTCTGATTTCTTCAGATGATAAGCAATCCAGTATCAGTCCGCCGCCTATAGCATTAAGTTTTTGCATGGTTGGGCGTAATTGATTTTTTACATTGATCTTTTTATTTCGACTATTGAAATACTCAAAACATTCAACAATCCCATTTAATATGGTTGGATTAGAAGAAAAAGTGTAATTATGAAAAATTTCATTTACTTTAGAGTTAAAATCATTACTCCCAATAGTATCTAGCATTTCAAAGTTGTTTTTATTGGAGTCATATAGTAATTTGCCAATCCACCAGCATTTAGCAAAAGTATTACGGAAATAGCCGTTTTTACCATTACCTGTAAAGAAAAAGCGGCTTTTGATTTCACTGACTCCATCCCTTTGACTAGGTATCGTTATTCCAGTGGCATATCCCCACCGCTCACGCATATAGTTATAAAAGGTTTTATGCGTCAGGGCTGCCCAAAAGCGTTCATCACTTGCCTGGGATGGGGAAAGAAAACTAAGGTTTTTATAAATGACTTTACAATTTTTTAAATCGATTTTCCCTTTTTCCATCCCTGCATACAAATTGGCTAATTGAAACTCGGGAATCTCCATAAAAAAATTATAAGGGTTTTCTTGAAATTGCTTTTCTACCCAGGAACCATCTTTTTCCGTATAATACAACATATAGACATTCGGGAGCCGTTGCTTCAGTTCCATTAACATATCTTTCTTCATAATGTACAATTTCAATCTGCATCACCTCCATTGCAAAGTTCATGAAATTGGGTAAATGCCTTGGTGACCGGCAATTCCATGAGTTCCTGGGCCAACTGTACCGGGCTTTTACTTCTATCAGCCAGCTCTCTTTCTAATGATTTGCCGACTTGCTGATAAGCGTTTGAAATGACTCGGTACCATAATCTATCTTGATATCTTTCACTTGCTCCGTCTATACTTAACTCTTCCAGCGCATACACTAAAGCTGGGAAAATTATCATGGTATGGAAAATAGACTGTAAATCTATCCTAGTACCATAGGTAACAAAGGTTTGATAGTCTTTTTCGCTCAACTTTACCACAATTTTATCTTCGTCCAGTACAACATCCATCAGGTCATCTTTTCCCGCTTTACATACAATAAAAATGGATGATGCGTCTTTAAATTCTTCTAATTTTTTTTCAATACAGATAGTCGCTAAATTTTGGTAGGCCAGAATCGTTCCCCGTTCGAAATTAAAGGAAATACCATCAAAATCTTCGCTCCAGTCCGAACAAATAAAATCTGTAAGCGGCTGCTTTACTACAATCATAGCCAATTGATCGATGTTTCCCCTAATAACTGTATAAGGAAGTGAAATGTTCACATCCTGAACTCGGACAGTATAAATCCGACGATAAGAAGTTTCTGTACACTCTACATGAATCACAAACTCAGCCATCCCATCGTACACTAATTTTGCCAATTCCGGACAATCCAAATTGATATGATAACTAAGAGACAGCCCTTCCATATTCCTTTTGTAGGAAGACGTTACATCAAATACAGCAGATTTATAATCACCGCCAATACCGTCACTTGTGAGAACAGGATAGGAAAATAATCGATTATTTATATTCATAAACGATCACCTCCATAGTATATTCTCTGGCATCTCTCAATGTAATCGCTACCTGTGCTTTTGCATCTTTCTTTATTTTGGCAAAAGAAATTCGGCCACTATCTGCTCTTGTCCCGCTGCAATTGGTGATTTCTCTGGCAGCATCAATGATAAGCGATGCTTTTTTGCCATTTTCACCGACAGCTTGAATAGTTATCATCCCATTTTTTACATTTTTCGGTGAACGAAAAATAAGCTTGTACTGGTCATCATCTCTACGAATTAGACGTACTGAAGATAAGGGGACTACCTCTTCTTTTTTAGGCTTAGGTGTCCCTTCAAACGAGTCTTTCGTATCTAAGCCAATCCCTGTCCCACTATTTGGTGTATTGACTAAATCATGTCCTTCAGGATTCACTGTACCGGTATGGCTTTTACCATTTCCTGAAGAATTCCTTCCCTTACGAGTTCTAGTAGCCGGATTATCATTTGAATTATCTGTAATAACTCCCGGCGTATCGGGTTTTCCACTATTGTCCTTCTGTTTTGCACGTCGCCTTTTTGAACTTGTTTGATCCTTAACGTCTTGAGAAATGATCAGGGTTCCATGGAATGATTTCGGTTTTTTTTCAGAAATAGTGAATTTATCGATATTATCGGTAAGGCTTTCCCTATCTCCATGTTCATTACCGTCATTCTCAGCACTTAAATTGTCTCCTAATCCCTTGACATCAGTCTGTTCCGTCTCTTCAACTTTATTATTTTCAAGGATTCTGTTACGTACCCATCTCTTTATTTCTTTTATCGAATCGGCTGCTTCCTGTGCATTAGAATGACGGCCTGGGTCCCAACCATCATGTGTAGGTGACTCCATTTGCCGAAAATATTCATTCAATTTCTGCCCTTCTAGTTCTAAAACTCCTGTAAAAAAGATGCCATTAGGCAAATGATCCATTTGGAACAAAGTCATACCAGAATTACGGACCACCAATATTTTCCGATTCAGTTTACGTTCCGAATCGACAAGCAGCTTTAAGTGGAATATTCCCAGTGCTCGAAATGGTAAATTAAACTCTTTCGCCTTTTTATCGATAAGGGCACAATAATCATCATATGCATGTAATACATCTTGCTTGTACTTTTCAATATATTTTTTTAAAGTATCCTTATTTAATGTTTCATTTTGAATCGAAACTTCTAACTTTCCCTTATAAATAGCAATCAGAAAATTATCTAAAATTTCGACAAACATCTGCCTTTCCCAAGTTTCTTGAGCATCATTAAATCCATAGATGAAAACATCGGTCCCCATTTGACTGCGTTCATTCAACTTATCTAATTCTGGAATTTGGGGTACAGGCATATTATTTTCCGGATTACCATAGTAACCTACACCGGTTGTCGTAACAGTCGAGTCATTTAAATCTAAAAATGACACCAACCGGGACATTCCCTGTGCTGCTATTTCGTTATCTTCATTCAAAGTCCGATAAAAAACAAGCCGCAAAGTGGAATTTGAAAATGGTGCATTTTTGCCAATACCATAACTTCCGCCTGCATCTCCACTTTTAGTTGCGCCACCATCAATTTTGGTCAATGCATTCCAACCGCCAAAAGATTTTGCGTTATACGGCTGACTGAGGCCTGTTGTATAATAATCACTAACTCTCAGTACATAAAACTTATGCTTAAAAGATCTTATTGCCTTATCAAAAAAAGGCTGGACATTCGCATTATCTTTCCAAAAATCATTGGCTCGATTTAAAATCTGCTTGTATTGTTCATGCCCTGGGACATCAGTGTAATCAATAATGTATCGACAAAACTCTACTCGTACACATGCCTGTCCTACTGCCTTAGCATCTAACGAATTCTGACACGTTTCCCGCGCCAACGCCTTTAGCTCATTGCCGTTAAAAGTTGCAATTCCTGAATCTTCGACACCTCTAACCTGTCCTCCAGCATTACTAGGGAAGTTCCATGACACCATTTATATTCCCCCTATTTAATACAATTCTTCTCTCACAAATAACATAATGTACTTGAAATAATTGTTACTGTCAAATATTTTTCGCAAATACCTGAATCTCGCCGTAAGTAAAATCAGTCAAGAAAGATTATCCACAGCAAATCCGTAGAGATGTTTCATATCCATGTACTTCTTTGAGCCTCACCGAGTTTCTTGTTTGAACCCGGTTGACCGCTTTTTACCCAAAGATTATCGCCGCCGTTTTTAACACATAAAAAAGCATATTATATATTACGATTTCGACACAAAAGAGAAAATTCCTGCTAACAAAAAGCAGGACCTCAATAAATTGAAGTCCTGCTCATCGCATTTATCGATTTTTGCGCTTCTATATTGGTAATATTGTCGGATAATATACAGGGGAAATATCTCTTATCATTATGATGCCACACGATATTTTTCCATTTCCAAAAGGGGAGAAATCACAGCATTTCTAATGAGAAGTGTCTGGTTCAATTTTTCCTGAATCATTTTCCTGCACTGCATCTCGAGTTCATTCCGTTGCTATAGCTTTTTTTAGAAGGTCCGTGCATTCGTGCCTTTTCATCGCCGCTCGATCCTGTTCCTTCTACATTTGCAAGTATTTGTTAAAAGCTTTTTTGCTTAATATACTTAATTACACAAACAACTTTCCTCCTTCCTAGTACTCAATCTAATAGTTTATCTTTTCAAATCATACAATTTATGTCATAATATAAATAAAGTTAATATAATAGCATATTTAATAACTTTATAACCATAGCAATTATAATAAAATCTTAATATAATCAAATTCGTATCTACTTTACTAATTACGATTGTTTTATTAATTTAAATGATAAAGGAGGATTACAATGGGATTATTAAAAGGTATTGGGATAGTTGCTCTTGGAGTCGTCGGACTTGCAGCATCTGTTGTTGGCCATGTTGTTGACCATGCATTAGATGAGAGTGGGAAATCACTGGAAAAAGCTCGCGGATATGATGATTCAGAACTTTGGGGTAGAGTTAAGGATAAAAACCTTAAATCTTACGATAGGGTTGCGGCTGCGGCAGAATTAAAACGAAGAAAAGAAAAATAAAGGCCCTAAAAGAAAGAGACGGACTCTTGTTCGTCTCTTTCTTTTAGGGCTAATACATAATAAAGTGCTAGTACTGATTATCTTATGGCATCACCTTTAGGAGCTTAGTTGCATCTATAATTTTTATACAGTAAATTCGACAATAGTGCGACAATTTCTCTCAAAATAACATCTGACGTTCTTTAAGCATTACGCGCTGCCGGGTCTTACATCATTGGGCTATTTCTCCCTAATCGGCGGATATTTCTTTTCAAAATCGAGCAGGATTTTCAAAAGTCTTTCATCTAAAAACATCAGGGTCTGTTTTCTCAGTTTTTCAGGAATGCCATAATAGGCCTCGGCTACGCTTCCGCAGATGGCAGCTAAGGTGTCGCTGTCGCCGCCGATGGAGATGGCGTTACGGATGGCGTCTTCAAAGCTTGTCGATTCGAAGAAGGCCATTAGGGCTTGAGGTACGGTTCCCTGGCAGGTGGCATCGAATTTGTAGGTCGGGCGAATAGCCTCTAAGGTGAAATCCATGGGATAGTAGTTTTGATCGATGAGGTCTTTGATTTCTTGTCGGCTGCATCCATTTTTGGCCATATAGATGGCAACGACGACGGCTTCGGCCCCTTTTAGTCCTTCGGGATGGTCATGGGTGACTTCAGTGATTTTCTGGGACAGTAATTTGGCTTCTGCCAAATCTTTGGCCGCATATCCTGCCGGGCTGACACGCATGGCAGAGCCGTTTCCCAAGCTTTGGTAGGGTTTGGGATCGACGGCGAATACCCAGTGTTTAAAGCGGCCGCCATAGCCGCAGTTCGGATATTTCCGTCCCAGGCTTTGCATGGAATCTACGGCAAGGTCGCCCAAATCACTATAATCGTCCTTACTGTCTAAGATGGCTTTGGCCAAGGCCAAGGTCATGATACTGTCGTCGGTCGGCCGGGACTTATAGCTGAATAATTCAAATTCCTTGGTCTTAATGTTATGCCATTCAAACCGTGAACCGATAATATCTCCAATGATTGCGCCTAACATTCGATCACCTCATGAACTTTCTATAACATTCTAACATCACAGGCCACAAACGAGCTGCTTCGCGTTCTCCTTTCAACGATACCGCGTTGTCGTAGGCTGCTTTTCTCAAATTCTTAAGACATCAACACTTTGGGAAGAGCGCTAAACTTTCAGCTCATGGCCGTTTCCATGCCGTCCGGATAAGTGCCTTCCTTTATCAATTTTTCATCATCGAGGCATTTGCACAAAGCTCCACCATCGATACGGACATGCGAAAATGAGCCTCGCATCAAGGAGGCTCACTTTTTATTACAACTTATCTTGCCATTCTTTTTCCTTGAATCCTACCAATACCGTATCGTCACCGACCAGCAAGGGGCGTTTGACCAGCATGCCGTCTGTGGCCAGAAGGTCATACTGTTCGTCTTCACTCATGGAGGCCAGTTTATCCTTGAGCCCTAATTCCTTATACTTTAGCCCGCTGGTATTGAAGAATCGTTTGAGGGGCAATCCGCTCTTTTCGTGCCATGCGCGAAGTTCTTCGGCTGTCGGGTTGTCACCCTTGATATCGCGTACGGTTACGGCGATGTCGTTGGCTTCGAGCCATTTTTCCGCTTTTTTGCAGGTAGAGCAACGAGAATAGCATACAAATGTCAATTCACTCATAGAGTATCACCTCACATACCTAATCATTTCGACAAATCTTTCGTAAATTCCTGCTCCTTACTGAAAAAGACTTCTTCGATACGATGTGAAATTAATATAAACGGGAGAGGTTCTTTCTTCGACGCCTGCGGCTTTCGAGCCCCTTTATTGATGTCCGACGGCTTGTTTGATACTGTTCCGGTACCGTTCTTCTTCGTCTAAGAGTTCGCTGTATTCCGTCACCTTGTTATAGAAGGTCGCCTTTTTCATTCCCGACCATTCCATGAAGGCTTTAGAGGAAAGGCTGCCGTCTTTCCAGGCCTTGTATTTTTCATCCCAGCCGTCGGGAAAATCGATACTGGGCCGTCCGGCATTTCGCGGACGAAATAAGACTTGATTGTCCGTTTTTACCGTTTTTTCAAGCATTTCAATGATTGTTCCGACAATGGCTTGGTTCAATTCCAGCCCATGTTCATAGGTCATTTTCAGATCACAAGCAACGAGGCGGATTCCCTTTTCCATGATGGTCCGAAGCCGTTTGAGGGTGCCTTCAGCCGTCTGTCCCAGGTCGTCGATTCCTTCGACAAAGAGGATATCATGAGCACGGCCCATTTCGATGGTTTTATCTAGTTCTTCGTGTTTCCGGTCATGTTCCGTTACGACGAAGACATCATCATCCGGCCGAATGATATCGGCTGCCGCATCCCGGACAGCCTTGCCGTCTTCGGTGAATTTTTTGTATAAATACAGCCGCCGCATGACCATCACCTCGATTCATTTTAAAAAAATTTCCGGTACCACGGGTCCTTAAATCGGATACCGCTTCGTTTTTCCAGTTCAGCTCTATTAAATACGATGATCCAGCCCGTTTTTATCCACATGGGCTCTTCTTTTATGACCTCTCGAGGCAGTACCGCTGCCCAGGAATCAATCCGGCGCTTACTCGCTGTGTCTGTACCTGTTTCTATTGTAACTGTGTTTTTGTCAATTGTGAATACTCTTTTGTTAGAAGCGTACAGTTCTCTGATTTCCCGGAAAGTGTCGGCTGCGATATGGCGAGCGTTTTCAGAAAAATCATCGCTCCAATTGAGCATTCTGAAGTAAGATGGTTGATCAAAACCGAAATCCTTCACGATTTCCATCAAGGTTTCTGAAGAAAGAGGCATGATGTCCGGATACCAGTCATGGGAAACATCGGCTTTTAGCTCTTCTTGTATTTGATCGATCAGATTCCGTACTTTGGGAAGCATGCGTCGGATATATTCACAATACAACCCCGTTCCTAATCTTGAAATCAACCGGTTGCCGGCAGAAAGCCAGGCCGTTTGATCGACATCAGATGGAATCGTTCCTTTCGGAGCGAGAAAAATCATCCGTTTACGAAGCGGCATATCCGGATTGGTCACATCATTGGACGCAAAAATCAGCATCGGTGTCGTATCCAGTTGTAGCCTTTCACAGATATCCTCAGTATCCTTGATAGCTGATTTCATGTGTGACAAGTAGGCATTATTGACTTCATCGATAAAAAAGGGGACGCCCTTCCCTTCTACCTGCAAGGCGACGGCAGTTTTACTCGAGCAGGATCTGGCAGCTAGTGTTCTTAAATGTTTCTTTCCCGTCATCAATTTCAAGATGGCTTTTATAAAAAAGGTTTTCCCCGTACTGGCATGACGCGATGAAATCAGAAGATACAAGGGGAAGCTGCTCGCTGCGTTTTCGAGTAACTCAGCTTCGCAGCGAAGGCGAGCAAAAAAAGGCGAGGCAAACATGGCATTTAACAGCTTATAGTAGATGTCTTGTTGCTTTTCCGGATCCGTCCCGACGAAGGAATTATATTTCTCAAAAATCGATAACAGATGCTTGATGTCGGCTTTGACGTCTTCTTCCGGCGGATTCAGATTCATCGGTTCCCCGGAAAGATTCATGGACAAATTTTGATAATCAAAGGTGATTTCAGGATATGGCTCGACAACCTGCTTGAGTCTGATTTGTCGTATCCCTGCTTTTTTCGCATTGACCTCTATTTTTTCGACGATTTTGGGATTGAGCTTAATCACGCCGTCTTTTGTTGTTCGGATACCTGTATCCTTCAACAGTTCGAGGTATTTTTCTCTGGCCTTATCGGCATCCATGACGTATTGATAGTTGGTGATGACCGTCTGCTCATCTTCTGCCGGCGTTTGCAGGATGATGGCCTTATTCGTTTCCACGACCTTCTTTAATATCGCATTGGCGTCTTTAGGGCTGTCGGTCTCTTCGGCGGCAACCACCTTATAGGGAATGTCAGCCGACATCTTCCAGGCCGTGTGAAACTCTTGAATGTAAGCTGCATAGGCATCGGATTCATCATAAAAGGCAACGTTTTCCATTTGATCGGCAGACCAGGCCCTTCGGGTCATATTAGCCGATGTCGTGATGACCCGGGTCCGTCCATCATCGCTGTGAAGGAGATACAATTTTCGGTGGTCCAATATGTTTATCGAACTGTGAATAACCAAGTTACCATCCAGCATTTTTTGAACTAAATCGCTGTATTTCCGGATTTTTTCGGCTGCGATGTCTGCCCCGGCCAACATAGCAGCTACCTTCTCTGTCGTTCTAGTGTCTTTCCGGACCATGAAATCGGCGCCGAGAAGAATTTCTCCATATCTAAACTTCTTCATAAGCCAGTGAATCATGGCGACATCATAGGAAAAGGTGATGACCCGGATTTCATCGAACCCGTTGAATAAATCATGGACCGACATATTTTCAATGCTGACCAGACGGTTCTTATAACAGCGCAGCAGATTGGGACTTTTCACCTGCCCGTCTTCCGTTTCGAACAAGGATAACTGACGTCGTTCGAATTCTATTTCCTTATCTTCGGCCATAACAGGAACTCCTTTCTAATAGGGACACACGCTCTCGATACGTTATGCGTAGTATAGCATTTGTCTAAAAATTAATCAATCATTTTTAGACAAAAATAAAACGAATTTACACCCATAAAAAAAGCCCCCTACACGTGAACGGCCCCCTTAAAGCTGGACCAAAAGATCTAGCACTAAGGGGGCCGTTCGACAGAGGCACTGAAACGTTAGTGAAACGTTTTTGATTCACTACAGCCTGTTGGCATGTTATCGATATGGAATTTCGTTATGCATCTACTAAATTGTTCATGTCCTGTTTGATAGCCAACAGCTTTGCTTCGGCTTCTTTCATGGCCTGGGCCAATTTTCGATACTGTCGGGCAATGTCCTGCTGTTTTTCCTTCGACAGGATAGGAATGCGAACTTTCCGCAAGTCGCCGATGGAGATATTTTTGATATGGCTTCCTTTAGCCCAGTAATCCAATTCACTCTGGCCTAAGGCACTTTGCAGATAGAGCATGAGGTATGCCGGTTCAATGGCATCGGAGCCGCGCAGGATGTAGACGTTGCCCGTTACCAGCACCTGTTCATCTTGCAATTCATCAGCTAAGGCCGTTTTAAAAGGCGCCATTTTCGATAAGAGGATATCCCCTTTTTGCAGGCAGGCGGCCTCTCCCCGCTCAGGTAATTCTTTTAAGTACGGCAAATCGGCGCGGATGCGGCCGTTTTCAAGGTCTTGTACCATCAAATAGCGGTAGGCCGTCGGTTCGGAGCTGACCAGTTCATCCAAGAGACCGGCTCCGGTCACGAAGCCTCGCGATACGGTGCAGACGTCATCGACGGTCCAGGCCTTTTCCAAACGGGCATCGGTCTTGGTCAGATAGCGCTGGGGATCGAGCACATAGCCATTGGCAGCCAACTGAGTCATCGAAATACGGCAGCTCTGTTCCGTATCCTGATCGTAACAAGTAAGAATGCTTTCGATATGCTGATCGGTCAAGACGTTCTGCCGCCGTTCGGCCTTAAAGAAGCTCGTCCCGTCTACCATGCGGACGCTCTCGTTGTTTTCGCTGAGAACGAGCAGGTAAAAACCGATGCCGCTATTCCCGAGCAGTCGTTCCGGAAGCGCAATAACGCCTTCGATCCAGCCGCGGCGAAGAAATTCCTGGCGGACTTCCCGGTCGATGTTATTGTACAGCCCTTTGCCCGGCATCATGACGACGGCACGTCCCGACGGGGCATGTCTCATAGCGGCAACAACAGCAAAGACCCATTCAGCGGAAATACTGCGTTTTTCCCCGAAAAAGAAAGAGCTCAGGGCCGGATAATTGCGGACTTGATCGGCCAAATCCCGATACCGGGGCCACGAGGGTACGCGGCAAAAGATTTTATTCGGCTCTTTTCCTCTGGCAATCGTCGTCGGCTCCAATACGTCGCCGCAAACATGGGTAATCGGAAGGTCTGCTAAGACCGTGCGCAGGACGGCGCCGACATAGGATTTTTTATCTTTCTCTACCGCCATACAGGTAATCTCGGGAAAGGCTTTACACGATGCCAAGGCGAAATCGCCCAAGCCGGAACAAAGGTCGGCCACCTTGTCCCCGTCCTGCAACTGCAAGAGGTGTCCAGCTAAGGCCGTTACCCCTTCCGGTGTTTCCGTAAACGAAAGGTCCCGATAGAGTGGCAGTGATGCCAGGATGTCCATGACGTCTTCTTCGCTGAGGCTTTCGGCGGCCTCGAATAAAACGGAACTGTAGCGGGAAAAAATCCCCTTCAAGTAGGTCCGTACCGTGCCATCCCACGGACCTTCGTCCAAATAGGCCAACAACTGATCGGCAGACTTTCTTTGATGGAGCCATAAGACGAGGGCGAAAAAGGCCAACTCGTCAATGCCGTCATGCCGCTCAAGGTCAGCCTGCATCATCTCTCTGACAATATACCGATATTCCCTGACTCGCCTCATCGCACATCCTCCTTGCTCAAATATTCTGGATGGACTCCCTGCAAGGGACGGATGTCGGCCTCATAAATCGTCAACTGGCGGAATACCGGCCGGGCCAACTCTCTGATAGCTGCCCAATCTGCCGGAACGCCTTCATCCATATCAAAGTCCAAATAGGAACGAGGTTCTAACGACTCATACATGCGGGTGTAGCCCGGTACGTCCTGAAAAACCTTCGGGCAAAAAGCCATAGCCGCATCGAGGAGCATATCCGGATCATTCGGGCCCTTGGGGACGATGACCTCAACCCGCTGCGCCCGGCGCTTAAATCCCCGAGCTGCTTCAAACCACATGCGGCTAGAAACGCCGCGCCACAATTCCATCGTGATGCCATTGATACCATCATACGTCGCGTGACCAAAGAATACAGATTTGTCGAAACCTGCCATAATTATCTTCTCCCTTCAATGAATATCCGTTTGTAGTATTTTCTATCTTTCTTTAATCATAGTATAACATATTTACCTATATTGTCAAATGGTTTTTAATAACCTTTTATAAAAGTAGTAAAAAACAAGCAGTCAAAAGACTGATTATCTATTTGTCGATGTTCTTTAACGGTCACTCTTGGCGTATTGTTTTTCTGCCGTTATAAAACTCCATGCTGGAATTCATTTTGAGTGATTCCAAAAGAATCATTTTCTTAAAGGATAGCTTCTATATGATGGTTACGAAATCCTGCCAGACAATGGATTTTCCCCCATGATTTTTTCAAGGATTTCAAATCGATTCCTCCCTACTCATAAATCGGATGGGATGTATCACTTGCTCAATCCCTATTGAAGTATGATAGCAACTATGCTATCATATCATAAAAATATTTTGAGCGCGACGATTATCTACGCCGGAAGGAGGAACAGCTATGAAAACTTGGGATGATTATAAACGTCATGTGAAAGATATCAGCGACCAAGATAGACGAAATATGGAAGAAATCGAGGAAGCGGCAGCTATTGTGGCTTCCCTTATCCGGCGGCGGCAGGAGTTAGGGCTCAGCCAACGCGCCTTAGCTGAACGCTGCGGGATTCCGCAATCGTCTGTCGTTCGTATGGAAACGATGAAAACGCGGCCGAAGTTGGATACGTTGATCAAGATTACCCAGGCCCTCAATTTAAAATTGCAATTAACAGTTCCTGCGTCATAAAACAAAGCCAACAAAGCCCCTGAGCCGGTATTCCGACTTGGGGGCTTCTTTCTTTGCAATATGGGACGAAAAAACACCGTCACAGTTTCGGCTGTGACGGTGTTTTTCTATATTCGCTTTCATTCCCCTTCCGTTTCCGGTTCGGACGAGGTGCATTCGGATTCTTCTTGGCTAAAGAATCCCGGCGCGTCTTCTGCACAGTGACGGATGGGGAGAATGAAAATCCACAGGTCTTTATCTCCCTCGGCGAAGCGCTCCAGTTCGTCCCGGGCGACGTAGATGAGGTCCTCTGTAGACCATTCGGGATACGGCAGGAGTTTCAAGAGGGCTTCTCTCATCTCCTCCCGGGTCCAGTAGGAGACGTGGTAGCCGTACTGGTCTTCCCTTTCCCGATAGACGGCGGTTTTCGTCAGGAAGTCGTAGATGGATTCGGGGATATTTTTTTTGATGGAGGCGAAGATGACGTAGTCCCAGGGGAAATATTTCCGATAGACGTCATTGGTCCAGAGGCCTTCCAGACGCATTTCCTCGGCGTAGTAGTAATAGCGGCTGTTCGGGGCCCATTCTGCAAGGACGGCATCCCAGAGGGCATGGATCGGCACATAGGACGATTCGGCTTCGAAGGACAAGACCAGCTGCCCATCGCCCAGACTTCGGTACGATTCTTCTGTGATCTTTCCCCGGATGGCGCCGCGGCAACCACAATCGCAATCCGGATACAAGACTTCTATGATGTTGTTAAGGTGCTGTTCGTAGAATTCCCGATCGACGAAGCGCTTCGTTTCTTCATCGGCTTCGTCATAGGAATGGCGGGAAAAGGCCTGCAGGAAATGTTTTCCGATATTCCGGATTTCCCCTTCCGGCCCTTCGAAACGGTATTGGGTGTAACAAATATTGGCCATGGTAATTTCCTCCTTTTAGCGAAGTTGGCCCTTTTGGCGAAGTTCTTCCAAAACGGGCATGAAATAGTGGTGAGGTTCGCGCAGCCGATAATGAATCCGGCGGATGATGACCCGCGTTCCCCATCTCCCATCACTGAGCGGCGAACCAATCGTCGAAGCCACGACGTCGGCCAAGTCATCTGGTGACAGCTCGGGCATCGGTACCAGAGTCAGCAGCTCCCGATACAGTTCTTGCCGCGGCCAAGTGGAGAAATGGGTGTCGCCGGCCCGATAAATAAGACTGAAATAGGGGCGTTGATACATCGTATGACGACTGAAGAGCTGGTACAGCGCTTCCGGCGTATTTTTTGAAAGGTTGGCCCGAACGGCGTAGTCGCCTGAAAAGTAGCGGTGTTTCAGATCATTGGATTCGGCCTCTCCATCGCGGAGATCGCCATAGGCCAGATAATAGTAGCGGCAGTTAGGAGCCCACTTGCGGAGCATGAGGTCCCAAAGGTCGTGGCAGTTGCCACCCTCTACGTTCACGGCCATGGACCACTTACCGTTCCGCAGCTGCCGGCAGGCGTCGGGGCTGATGTCTTCACAGACAGCACCGCCGTGCCAAATGTCCTTCGGCCCCTCCAAGGCGTCGAGGATGTGGACCAGGTCATGGCTGCCGTCATCGAACTCAAAGCTAAGATCGTCGAGCTCAATGCCAAGGTCAGCGAGGTCAGGATACTTATTGACGGCGTGCTGAGCCTGATATGTGAAAATGTCGTTGAGTCGGGTCCGCAAGGGGAAAATTTCATACCCGGGACCTTCGAAATAATAAAGGGTAAACATAGGCATACCTCCTGTCGGAAAGAAACTGAATGGCAAAAAGTACGCAAAAAAGGCGCACGAATAGAACCATTCTTTGTAATAGTTCTAAATCATGCGCCTAAACAGTCAATCATTCGGCTACGGATAAGTATATCTTGTTTGCGATGAAAAGTCAAGAAATGACGAAATCGGGTAATACGACGAGGATCCAAAATGCATGCAGGATCTTTACGAAGTCGGGTTTCAGTCCCCTTACGGGGAATTGGGTAATACGACGTGTTCGCGCCATAACCACCTAATCATATTTTTTCTTGTTTCAGTCCCCTTACGGGGAATTGGGT
>NZ_KQ958195.1:49076-49449 GCF_001546855.1 Megasphaera sp. MJR8396C
TCCCCTTACGGGGAATTGGGTAATACGACCCGGAGTCAGCGCTACTGGGATATCGTAGTCCCGGAAGAAGTTTCAGTCCCCTTACGGGGAATTGGGTAATACGACTCGTGGGCATGGGATTTCTGGGACGAAAACATCCGGTGTTTCAGTCCCCTTACGGGGAATTGGGTAATACGACTTGGCTTAGAAAGACAGAAAAGAAGATATATGCTGTTTCAGTCCCCTTACGGGGAATTGGGTAATACGACTCTGTCTTCCAGTACCCGCTCTAGGAGCGGGCTCACAGGCGATTTTTTCAAACCTCGGGCATTTTTCCCCTTTTTCGGGGACCCGGGTTCAAAAGCAAAATCGGACAGTGTCGTTTTTTCCCTTA
>NZ_KQ958195.1:49549-57090 GCF_001546855.1 Megasphaera sp. MJR8396C
AAATTTTCAAACCTACCGGGTTTTTGACCCCAAAATAGGTTTTCTACAGGCTAAGGTATTACCCTTATTTATATTTAGTATACTTTTTTTGACTTATCTTGTCAAAGGTTCAAGCTCTCGATATTTTCACGATTTGAGCCCATCGATGTCTTCCATTCGCCGCAGTAAGTCGAGGACCAGGTCTTTTATCGCCTCCGTCGACAAAGAGTCTTCGTCATTGGCGTGGTTGATGTTATTCCGTTCATTACGGATTTGGAAGTAGTTATAGAGAATCTCCATGGTAGCCTCGGCCGGGCGTTTATAAGCGACGTCATCGTTGCTCATCATTTGCAAGTAATTGGCTTTTCGGATGTTCCATTTGTATTCTAAATCAGAGATATCGAAAACGTCCTCTTCAGAGACCGCCTCACCTTCCAAACTTTCATCAGCCACAGTTTCTTCTGCCTCATCGGAGTGGTTTTCTTCCTTCTCTGATATTTCACAGGACGGATTTTCCTCGGACGCCCCGTCGTTTTCGGAAGCTTCCGCCAATACATCCGCTTTAGACACCGTATTGTCTCCCGAAATTTCACCCGACTGATTTTCTTCAGACGGTTGGTCCTCTTCTAAGGGCTCATTAAGCTTCAACAAGGTCTGAAATAAGTCATACGAGGCCATTTTCAGGAAATCATAGACATCTCCCATCTGAAGGGTTTTAAAGTATTCTTCTGCAGTCTGATTAAAGGCCGGAGTTTCTTTGGCTTTCTCGTACATGGTCAGTAGTGTCATATGGATTCTCGGCCATGTTTCTTTCAGTTGTTCCGCTGTCAGCCGGCCTTTTTTTAGGTCGGAAAGCGCCCGCGCTCCGAAGGGCAATTCTTCCAGCAAAGGCCTTACAAAATCGGCATCATCTTTGAAAAGCTTCGAGACAGAGGAAAAATTCCCTGAGCATTCAAAAATTCGAACCATGGTCCGCAGCCTCGTTTCCTGCCTTTCCCAATCGACCGGTCTCAATCGCTCTTGCCAATACTGTTTCAAGGAAATAACCCGGTATCCCTTGAAGGTAAGTCTGCGGCATTCCTTCCGAGGAAACTCAAGGTCTTTTTTCAAGGCCATGTCGCGATTTCTGTTCAAAGGAACTTTGCCATCCCCTTTCAAGGACGGTTTATGATTTTCCTGCAAAGGCAAACTGTCGTCTTCTTTCACAGAGGCTTCACTACCTTTATTCAAAGGCTTCTCGAGTTTTTCTTGCCAATGCTCGACCATAAGGGCATTTAAAAAATACTGCTGCCACGTCTGGTAGTTCATTTTTTGCTTGGTACACTTGGTGATGATAGAATCATTGACAGGATAAAAAATACGCCGGCTCACGATTTCACCGGGGATCCATTCGCTGCACAAGGTCATAGCCTGCTGAAGGTAGCCCTTTTCGACGCACCAGCGGATGATATCAAAGTTGGTAAAGTCATCTTGTAATAGCGAACCGTACTCTGATTTAAAGACTTCCAAGATGCGCAGAAAAATCTTTTCCTGCAAAGAAACGGCCCCGGCCTGTTCAAAGTCCCGCAAGGCTTCTTGAAGTTTCTTCGCCAGCGGTGTAATTTTCCCAGTCCGGCAGATTCGGACGGCATTGGTAAAGTCACGCATGGTCTGTAAGAGCCGCTTCGTTTCCCTCGTCTGTTCAGAGCCTTCCATATAGGCCGTGATTTCACGGGTACTGCCGAAATTGATGAATTCATCGGCGCCGGAAATGAGGTTGAACATGCGGTAGATGTCGGTTACATTTTCGACCTGTTGTTCATTACGATTGGAATAAAGGACGGACATCGTCCGAATGCCGCGGTATTTCAAGAGCTGCATGACTGACAGCATCATCATCGAAGCATGGCGAAAACCGCCGGTAAAATCGGCGTGGAGTGCCACCTCTTCCGGAAGCCACGATTGGGACTCCATAAAGGTACGGATGGTGTCGGCCATGGTAAGGACCTGGCGAATACTTTCCTCGGTCTGACTGCGTTCATCGTAATCGATGCGGACGCAGTGGGCAGCAAAGGATTGTATCCGTTCGAGGAACAGGGCCTCATGAGTCAAGGTTCGCTCATCCCCTGTTTCGTCGATATAGCGGATTTCTTCCTGCGTTCGTTTCGTTGAAAAGTAGAACAGGCAGTCCAGCCTCTCCCCCTGCTTTTTTAATAGATCGGCCGTCCGGCGAACGGCCGACTCGTTGGTCTGCACGCAGTATATCATCGTCCCATCGAGATGATGATAGCGAGAAACGGATAAGGTACGGTCGTCATTGAGATGGACTTCACTTAAAAACAGTAACATGATATGCTTCATCGATTCGCTCCTCTTTTTGTCAGCCCTCGTCTACGGATGCTGCCCCATAGCCAGGGTAAAAGCCCGTATCCGTGAAGTCGCCGACGTGCCCGTTCAGGGTTTAAAATGGATCGGATAGACGTGCTGTCCCGGTGCCACGCGACCTTCTTTGCCGCCCGGCATTTCAGCTTCTATCGAAATTTGCCCTTTAGGCGGTCCAAAGGTCAATACTTTTTCGGCCAGCAGTCGCTTTCTAAAGGATTCGAAAAAGGACCGGACCCTCATTTCTTTCACACGGCCAAAGAGTCCCGTTTCCTCGATCCTCGGCTCATCGTAGACATAAATCAGCTCGATCCGGTCGCTATAGATATGGGCCATGGTATTCTTATCGCCGGCGACGACGTCAATCCGATTCGCTCGGTCGACGTAGGTTATGTCGGGATGGGTGAAGATTTCACAGGCATCCTGAAAAGCCTCGTTGGCGGTCAATTCCCCGAGACCGGTAAGGCTGCAGTCCACGAAACGAAACGTGTATCGGTCTTCGATCAGGATAATATCGTCAGTAAACATATCCCCCATGACACTTCCCTTCTTTCTTCTAATCCACAAAGACAAGACAACCTCCAGACACAGGAATCAGCTCCTATATCTGGAGGTTTTCCACGACGAATACATTCCCTTTATTTACGTTTAGTATACGTTTTTTCACCTTCTCTTGTCAAATGAGTCACATCCCGTCATAGTCCGATCTTTAGCGGATATTTCAAGGTCCGTCGATTTGAAATAAACCTTCTGTGCCCTAATATAAAGGAACAAAAGATTCCAGTTGTATACAATATTGTGATATAATGGTAATATATACTATACCCTAACGGAAGAATGGGTTTTACATGGCAGCCGAAAAAGAAGATTAGGATGAAGAAGGTCTTTTGTTCGAAACGGAATCTGATGCCGTCATGTACGCTGCAAACCCTTAGAAAGGAGCGTGACGGATCATGGATGCCGCCGCTATAAAAAAGTATAAAAGCAAGGATAATTGGTACGACATGTTAAAAACTGCCGGATGCACGGCAAAACAGTTATCTCCGGAAATTCAAGAGATGTCGAAAAAGAAGGACATCGAAGTGTTGTTAGACGTCGCCATGGCCTACAGTCAGCTCAGCAATATACGATGGGAACGAGATTCACGAGGTCGGAAAACAAAAAACTCGAACGCCCTCGAAGCTAACGATTGTTTCTTAAGAGCTGTCGAGATATACGCTAAAATTCTCGAACTTGATAAAAGAAATGTTATGGCTTATCAGTCTAAAGCATACGATTTCTATAAATATGTTATCGACCATTTTACAGGCAAGAATAAGCCTGCCCTCAAAAACATGAAAGACGTCAATATCGTCGAATGTTTTGACAAGATGAACGCGACGTACGATATGTTATTTGCCATTGATAGGCCACTTGCTCCCGTATCTGAAATAAAAGCTAAGTATCGTCGCGGAAAAGCTTGGGGAGAAGTTGTTCTGAATCCTACAAATCCAATCGGGCAAAAAATCCGAGATCATATCCAAAAGTCCCGCACATCGATGATGATTCATGCTGTAAAAGACCTTCAGAGAGCCATTGCAATATACGAATCACTCGAGAAAAAAGTTGATAAAGACGCCGCATATAATCTGTATATCAAATCACTGTATACACTCGGAGTGTTGTACACAAACAATGTTTATGACAACTCATTGAAAAAGATTCAGATAAACAATAAAAATACTTCTATCTTCTTAGAATTTATTAATAATCCGGAAACCGTAGACCTTACGCAATATCGACCGGCACAACATCTCGAAAATCTCACAAAAGCCCACGACTGTTTCCAAACCATTTTAAACTCCTACAACATCGAACGATATACCAAAATCGATATGAAACAATTAGCATGGGAAAAAGAAGTGAGATATCCAATCTCCCCGCACTATATTTTCTATCGGTTCGGTACCTTATATGCCAAATGGTTCCTGGTACATGCCATTCCGCAGAAAACGCGCTATACCCAGTTGGACAAAGCTTACATAGGCGTATATTTCTTCTTTTTGGCCAATGAATACTGCCTCTGGAGAAAAAAGATGCGTCTGCCCCTGGCGAAGTACGACTATATTTTGAAAGAAATGAATAAACTGCTGAAAGCAGCCGCCATTGACTTCTACAGGGACGAACATATTAAAAATATGCTGTCCAACTTCGATACCGTCCTCACAAAAATCGAGTTGCCGTGATAACGGCCCATCCCCTCGGGGCATCAAGGAAAAAAGCCTTCTCGACAAACGTTTCAAATTAAGCTATAATAAAGATAGGAAATCGTACTTGGTCATATTATCATCTCCTTTCACGAGGAGGAAAAAGGGAGTCAGCGTCAACTGGCTCCTTTTTTCATGCCCAAAAGACAAGGCCTGTCGACACAGCTGTCGGCAGGATTTTTTTGCATGATAGGCTCCCATATTTAAAATCCCTGAGATTTGCTTATACAGCAGTCTCAGGGATTTTTTTGTCATTCAGCACTGCCCTTTATTCTTCGGCTGTATTGCTCCCCAGCCAACCAAGTGATCAATTTGGTATTCAAGGCATCGTAGCGACGATAAATTTGCTGTAGGATACGGCATTCTTCTTCTACGGCCTTTTCGTAAGCCAGCACCTTCTGATGTTGTTTGCGAACACTTTTATCCCACAGGTATCCGCCGGTTGCAATAGCCGGCACGGCAAAGGTTGTCCCCAAAGCGGCCACGCCGCCTGCGATGCCGAGACCGCCGGCCGCAAGAGATCCTCCGCCAAGACTGGCCAAGGCAGCTCCAGCCGCAGCAGCCCCATGAAGGCTGGCAATGGCCGTACCCGTCGAGGCCGTTCCCAATACCGCCGTTCCGCCCAAGGTTGAAGCCGCAGCAAAGGCTCCAGCAGCAGCGCCCTTAAACAGGAAAGAACCGTCTTGCTGTAGTTTACAGTCAGGAAATTCTTTTTCTAGAGAATGAACGATGGGGTACGGAATCTCACCGTCGGTCAGCCCATATCGTTTGCAAAGTCCGATCAGGGACTGGGTCTTTTCGATGATCAGGGATAATCGGCTGACTTCTCGTTGATACTTTTCGGATGCAGCCTGCCAGCGGCATTGATTTTCCTCTAGGAGTTTTTTCGTTTCCAGGCAATGCTTCACACCTGATTTAGCCTTATCAAGACCGACTTCCGATGCCTTTTTTACCCCAAGACCGGCCATTTTCAATAAACCATTTCCCATGGTATCCCTTCTTTCTGTATTACAACGTAGTGTCCGAAGCCGTAAATAGATGACGAGCAAAATCTTCGATTTGTGAGCGAATCCATTCCCGCGGCGTTTGATCCTGACAGCTCTTAGAAATGACCTGCATATATTTTTCATATTGATAAATCCATACCTTGCGGGCCTCTTCCGTGAAGCGACAGCCGTCGGCTAAGGTTTCAAATTGTTCCGGCGAGAATATCTTTAAGTTCACGGCGCGAAAGACGAAGCGGTCGATTACATTGGGGCGAAAGAGCTCCATAAAATCGAAGACCAAACTGTCTCTCGTTCCCGTATTGCTGTGGAAAAATCCGAGCCGACAGTCCATCCCGGCCCCGGCAATGGCTACGCGGACTTCGCGTTCTAAAAAAGTATATCCATAACTGAGCATGGCGTTTAACGGATCCTTGGGCGGTCGTCGATTCCTCCCATTCCAAGGCCAAAGGTCGGTGTCGACCATGAAGGGAACGGCTTGAAAGTAGGTTCTCGTCGCAATCCCTTCCAGGCCGCGCAACACTTCAATGTCGTCTGTTTGGGAAATCCTTTTGGCATAACGGGCAATCTGCTTGGCCAACTTCAATAATTCGTCATGATACTTCGATTTTGCATAGCTCTTTAAAAGTGACTGCTGATTTTCCAATTTGACGGCCAAAATACTGCGAATCAGCAAAATCTGCTGTGGTTCTTGGGAAAAATACTGCATTTGACAGAGACTTCGCTGCAGACTACACGGCAAATTGCCTAAGACACCGACGACGTGCCCCAAGAAATCGACGTAAATGATGGGAATCCGATGTTCCAACAAGGCATAGACGGCTTCCGGTGTAATCTTGCCGCCCTTATTGAGGACGATTTGCTCGACGTTTTGAATAGGTAGACTCTTATGACTTCCATCAGCCCTGCCGATGAGTAGGCGGTCTTTGATTTTCCGCAAGTAACTGCCGGTCGAGAGCAAGTAGAGAACACTCATGACATCCCTTCTTTCAGGCAATGATACAATACGTTTCACTTTCAATGGCCGTGCCAAGGGTCTTCATCTTGCTTTCGCAGCTCCGACACAGGGGAACGATAAGAATCGCTTTCTTTGAAGCATCGTGCGTCAAAACAATGAGGCGCTTATAGACTTCCGCCATGCCCTTTTCCGTGTTTTCACACATAAAGACACTGTACTGGATACGAAAAGCAAAGCCTTCTAAATACTTAGCGACCTTGGTACGAAGTTTCGTATCCGCAATATCATAGCAAATAAGATACCGCATGGACAGCACCACCTCCATCAGGCAAAAAAAATATAAAAAAATCAGGACAAGTTTTCACTTATCCTGTCAGACCCCTTACGGGGAAAATGGGTAGCTCCAAGTATGACTTTCTCTCGTTCATGGTCTTACTGGCGATGTTTCAGTCCCCTTACGGGGAAATGGGTAATACGACACATGCAAAACAATAGCAGCGATGAGTCGCCCTGACTCGTTTCAGTCCCCTTACGGGGAAATGGGTAATACGACGAGAACGTCCATTCAATAAAATGATGGCTTTATTCCAAGAGTTTCAGTCCCCTTACGGGGAAATGGGTAATACGACTCGAAAATCCGTCGACAATTACAGGTATCAAATGGTGGTTTCAGTCCCCTTACGGGGAAATGGGTAATACGACGTTAAAATTTTCTTATCGCGATTTAATGTTAAATCGTAGTTTCAGTCCCCTTACGGGGAAATGGGTAATACGACCGAAAGCCATCGAGAAATACGGATGGCTCTTTAAGCGGTTTCAGTCCCCTTACGGGGAAATGGGTAATACGACGACGAAATTATCGAAGCTACCTATAAAGCAGCTGTCGACGAGTTTCAGTCCCCTTACGGGGAAATGGGTAATACGACATGCGCTGCTTTGTGATGGCCGCAACGGCATTACCGCCGGGTTTCAGTCCCCTTACGGGGAAATGGG
>NZ_KQ958195.1:57190-57866 GCF_001546855.1 Megasphaera sp. MJR8396C
TCCCCTTACGGGGAAATGGGTAATACGACTTCTATAAAAATCTCGGAGAGGCGTTAGATAACGCTGTTTCAGTCCCCTTACGGGGAAATGGGTAATACGACTCGTTGAAGTGCAATCCTTTTGGTGGATACACGTAAGTTTCAGTCCCCTTACGGGGAAATGGGTAATACGACTCGAAAATCCGTCGACAATTACAGGTATCAAATGGTGGTTTCAGTCCCCTTACGGGGAAATGGGTAATACGACCTGTAACGACTGTAACACCTGGATGGAAGTCGACGAGTTTCAGTCCCCTTACGGGGAAATGGGTAATACGACTCGAAAATCCGTCGACAATTACAGGTATCAAATGGTGGTTTCAGTCCCCTTACGGGGAAATGGGTAATACGACAGAAAAACAATCCGTTTTATGGTTATCGTGCTAACGTCAGTTTCAGTCCCCTTACGGGGAAATGGGTAATACGACTCGAAAATCCGTCGACAATTACAGGTATCAAATGGTGGTTTCAGTCCCCTTACGGGGAAATGGGTAATACGACACGTGACAACTCATTTTCGCGTATCATGCTCGATGCGGGTTTCAGTCCCCTTACGGGGAAATGGGTAATACGACACGCATAACGTCATTGCCGTTATCGGAAAGACAGACGAGTTTCAGTCCCCTTACGGGGAAATG
>NZ_KQ958195.1:57966-75167 GCF_001546855.1 Megasphaera sp. MJR8396C
CCCTTACGGGGAAATGGGTAATACGACACAAAGCGCGGCCTGGTGGAAAAGTGTTCGCGCCATAAGTTTCAGTCCCCTTACGGGGAAATGGGTAATACGACTCTGTCCCTCAGTACCCGCTCTGGGAGCGGGCCCACAGACGATTTTTTCAAACCTCGGGCTTTTTTCGCCTTTTTCGGGGACCCGGGTTCAAAACCAAAATCGGACAGTGTCGTTTTTTCCCTTAGTTACGCCATTTTTAGCCCTTTTTGAAATTTTCAAACCTACCGGTTTTTTGACCCTGAAATAGGTTTTCTTTGGGCTAACGTATTACCCTTATTTATATTTAGTATATCTTTTTTGACTTATCTTGTCAATTGGTCAAACTCTCTTGAAGCGGATAGATTCTCGCTTTATAGTAGGTTACTGTTGACTCTCTATTCTCTGCAGCAGGTCTAATACCAAGTTTTTGACTTCCCGCGTCGACATCGTGTCTTCGGCGTTGGCATGGTTGATATTATTGCGTTCTGCCCGGATTTTAAAGTAGTCGTACAAAATCTCTAAGGCCCCTTTTGCCGGCGACCGATATTGAACGATGCCATAAGCAATCATTCGTAAATATTGTTTCTGACGGGTATTCCAATTGGCCTCAGAACGATAAATTCCCGGTATGGTTCCGGCCGCCACGGGGACTTCTTTTTTCTCTTCCACTGGCGGAGCCACCTCAACACCGATAAGTTTAAAAAACACTTCGGATGGTGAGTACGCTATATAGTTACAGATCTTGTCGATCCTCCGACGTCTGAAAAATTCTTCTTCCGTTTGATGAAATTCCTCCCCTCCCTCATGTTTGACGTACAGCGAATAGATGACGGCATAGAGCATCGGATACGCTGCCTTTAGGGCCGACGGTGTGGAGTTTCTGCTTTTTATCTTATTGATTGCCTTCTGCCCGGCCATTAATTCATTTAAAAGCGGTTTTAGTTTTTCCGTCGCTTCAGGATATTTCGTTGCAACAAAATCTATATTCCGGTTTTTGCAAAACAGTAAAATGACCTTACGCAACACATCTTCCTCACTGGGAGGAGCGTTCTTCCTGCGCGAATTAATCGGCGTATAGGTATTGATAAAATAATGCTCCCACGTCTGATAGTCCTTCCGCTTTTGCTCGCATTGATCCTGAATGATCGAACGGATTGGATAAAAGATATGGGACGCTACGATTACCCCGGGAATCCATTCGCTGCACAGGGTCATGGCCTGCTGGAGGTAACCCTTTTCAACGCACCAGCGGATGATATCGAGGTTTGTGAAGTCTTCTTTCAGGAGAGATCCATATTCCATTTTAAAGATGGCTAAGATGCGCAGAAAAATCTTTTCCTGCAAAGAAACGGCGCCGGCCTTTTCAAAGTTTTTCAAGGCAATCTGAAGTTCCCTGGCCAAGGGCGCGATTTTTCCGGTCCGGCAAATTCGGACGGCATTGGTAAAGTCACGCATCTTTTGAAGGAGTACCGCCGTTTCTTCCGTCTGTGGTCGGCCTTCCATGTAAGCCGTGATTTCGCGGGTGCTGCCAAAGTTGATGAACTCGTCGGACCCTGAAATGAGGTTAAACATGCGGTAGATATCGGTTACATTTTCGACC
This sequence comes from Megasphaera sp. MJR8396C, assembly GCF_001546855.1. GTDB lineage: Bacteria > Bacillota > Negativicutes > Veillonellales > Megasphaeraceae > Megasphaera. The sequence goes on from NZ_KQ958195.1 coordinate 59,588, forward strand.
TGTTTCTCATAGCGGTTGGAATAAAGGACGGCCGTCGTCCGGATGCCGCGATATTTCAAGAGCTGCATGACTGATAGCATCATCATCGACGCATGGCGAAAACCGCCGGTAAAATCGGCATGAAGCGCTGCGTCTTCTGGGGCCCATTCCTGTTCTTCCATAAAGGAGCGGATGGTGTCAGCCATTTCAAGGACCTGGCGAACACTTTCCTCGGTTTGACTGCGTTCATCATAATCGATGCGGACGCAGTGTTCTACAAAAGGGCGTACTAGATCGAGAAACACGGCTTCATGGGTCCGATGATACTTATGGATATGTTTATTTTTATCTTTATAGGTGATATTTTCTTTCGTCCGATTCGTCGAAAAATAGAACAGGCAGTCCAATTTCTCCTGCTGACGCTTGAGTGTTTCTGCCGTCCAGCGTACAGCCGATTCGTTTGTTTGAATACATTCCATCATCGTCTTGCCGTCGAGCGTTTTATAGTCAGATTTGGAGAAGTTCCCTTCGTCGTCGAGATGAACTTCGCTCAAAAAAAGCAGCATGATATGTTTCATAGCGTCACATTCCTTTTATTTCAACAATCGCCCTAAGCTGCGGCAGCCTGTAATCTGCCCCTGATCGTCACGGACGAAGTCGATGGGAACCAGGACGTCATCGCGACTGCCGGCCAAAGATTGAGCTACGACAGACGACACAATATAGGCCGTGTCAGCCTGTGGTTCCGGCAAGCCTTGGACAGGACCGTAGGTCATATTGTAGACCGGAACGGGGCCTGCCGTGCCGACTTCTTCCTTGATGACATCACAGCGGGCGAGGATCCCCGAGGCCGGAATGATGTCAATCGATTCATGATCGAGATCCGGATCTTGGTAGACGAGTTGAATGTCGTGAGGTGTAAGATTGATAAAATGCATCTGTGTGCCTCCTTATATCTCATGCTATATAGGGAGAGTCACTATATAGCATGAGAAAAATAATGTGTGTGTTCCTTTTTATGCGGTGCCGTTTTCTTCAGGGTTTTCTGTTTCTGATTTAGAAGCCTTTATATGCAGAGGGAAGCAAACTTCGTTGATGGTTTCTAAGGATTCGTTCAACAAAGCTTTGATATCTCCCAAGGCGTTCAGTTGATGATCATTTCGGGCGTGATTGGTATGATTTCGTTGATCTTTAATTCTACCGTATTGGTCTAAAAGCAGACGCAGGGTATCTTCCGGAATATTCGAATGAACCCAGTTCATTTTCCACAGGTGGATGAAACGATCGGAATAGCGAGGGAAAATAGTAATGTCAGAACAGAGTTTTGGAAACTCGGTTTGGTTCATTCGACCATTAAGAAACTTGATTAAACACCCAGCTTGTTCACGAGGTTCTTTTCCCTGTAATGATTGGGTTTCTTGATCAGATTCATAAACAGCTTTCAAGGCTTTGAATTTATCTTCTTGGGGCTTACTTAACTTTATCTTCTCGTCCACAACCAGGTTCGGTATCCGGAGCAACGCTAACGATTGAACGATGGACAGGCTAGCAGTCAGTCCTTCAGCATCATTGAGAACAGCTGTATCGATAAATTCTGTATGAGAATGTTTATTCAGATAGTCTTCAATTATCTCTTGAGCCTGTGTTGCCCAATCTTTATTTGGATCGTCCTTTACAGCGGAAGGAATCATATTCACCTCTTTTCTTAACAGCTTATAGTATTTCTTTTTCACATTATTGGTGTACTGTTGGGCTTTACTTTCTCTATCTTGGTCCTTAAGTTTTGCAAAGAGCTTAAAAGCCTCCGACGTCCTATCGTTTGCCTCCAAATCTTTCTTGAAATGAATTCTTCCTTCAGGCGTCAAAGATGCAATTCTACAATTTGAGAAAATTTCCGGCACTTGTTCTGTATAGAGAGTCAGGGCCTGCTGGACATAATCATGCTGAATGCACCATTTAATGAGAGTAATATCTTCTAGTTCTTTATTCTCCGCTTCACTTTGCAGGAGTTCTTCATACTCATGGCTAATTCGCCCATAGAGGCGATTCATGAGAGAATCTGGCAAGGACGTATCACCACTTTCATCATACTTGGTACGGAAAGCTTTCATGGCATCTCTCAGATTCTTGATCGCATCGCGGAAGGTACCAGAGTTACAAAGGCTGATGGCATCGGAAAAATCGGCCATGGCCTTGATGAGCTGCTGCAATTCCGGAGACTGCTTAGACATAGATTGCCGTTTATAATAATCACGAAGCGTTTGGACGCTGCCGAAACGAACGAATTCTTCTGCACCGGCGATGAGGTCGAATAAGGCGTAGATATCATTGCCTTCTTCGACTATTCTCTTACTCAAGTTCGAGTACAGGATGTCGCCGATGCGGACCCGGTCGCCATACTGCATCAAGCGCAGAACGGCCATCATGATCATGGCAGCATTCCGCATACCACCGGTGCAGTCGGCATGAAGAACCAATGTATCATCCTTCGGCAAGCTGGCGATGAAGGCGTCGACTTTGGCGGCCATTTCGACGATAGATTGGATATTCTCCGTCATGTCCGCATTTTCGTCGTAGTCAGCAACTTCGAGTTCAGTCTCAATGGGGTGCTCCCCTTGTTGCAGGCGATGCTCGAAATAAGAGAGATGGGTATAGGTATGGTCTTCTTCATCGCGATATTCTTTTATTATGTCTTCTTTAGTCTTATAGGTCAAAGGTAATTGAACTGTCTGTGTGGCAAAGACGAAGAGCCGCTTCATCGGTCCGTGTTTTTGTACACCATAGCGGACAGCCGATTCATTAGTCGTATAGCAAGGCCCGATACCATTCTTATATATTTTGGGTAAAATTTCCCCGTTATTCTCCACTCTTATACTGCTCAAAAATAAAAGCATTCCCTGATGTTCCATACAATCCTCCTTAAGGTATGAAAAGAGAGGCTGCCCATGAGGGCAACCTTTTCTCCTTCTTATTTTATGATGTCAACCGGTTTATCTAAGACAGCCCGATTGGTAAATTGTGGATCGACGCCGCCTTTTAAAGTTCCCTTATCACTGCCGGCAGCACTGACCTTGCGAACCCAATTCGGCCGTTTTGTATTGTTCCAATCAAGCATGATGCGAAGATTCTTCAAAGACGCTTGATAAGATTTTTCGGCAGATCCGATGTGTTCTTTGACATAAGCATCAAAGGCTTCGATAAAATTCCGGACATCTGCTGATTTCTGCGGTTTCTTCCATTTTCCACCGTCAAAGAGCTGTCCGTAGCGATCATTGTCGAGGTGTAGTACCGATTGGATGCGCACACTGCCCATACCCAGGGATTTCCCCATGCCGAGTTTATAGACGATATCCTCCTTATCATCCTGTTGGAGGTGGAATACTTTTAACAAGGCTCCCAATTCGACAGCCGTCAAGTTGCGGAAATGAATGGCGCTGGAAAAGGCATTTCCTGCCAATAGTGGTTCTATCTGTTTAATAATCTTTTGATTTTTAGAGTTATTTCTAAGTTGCCAATCGTTGGTTCCGATGTTCTTATGCCAGTACATCTTATAGCCCCGAAGTTCTACTGGGGCGTCGCTGTCCCAGTGAGCTGGAGGCCAATCTTGTTGGGTCAGATAGAGCTGATACGACGTCGGGTTAGCCCCCAATAAAGGTTTTATCTGAGCTTTTGAGCCCGACTTTGCAGGAGCCATCAGATGGGCATCTTCAAAGGATACGCGGCCGGCCCAATCTTCCTTACGGCCAAAGACAGCATCGGAAAAATCGATAATATCAGAATTTGTTTGCAACACACCAGGCAGGCGGTCGCCAATGGAATTCTTATACGGTATCCGATAGGAGCGGCCGTGACCGAAGGAAGTAATCTCTCCGTCTTCATTTTTAGTATAAAAGCAGGGCACGATGAAATCGATATCATTGCGATCAGCAAATCTTTTAGCAGCCCCACGCCAGCGGGGAGACTGTGATTCTGAACTTCCCCTATCTTCTAAGAGGTTGACTCCTCGGCGCCGCGTGTCGTCACGGTAATCTTGAATGATTCTTTCAGGAACAAACTCAGCATCTTCCCAGCGAGGAGCGAATAAATAACGTACATTTTCCTTGTCTTGCTGCTTTCCTGTAATAATGTAGGCTCTTTTTTCGTCCATATTCCACCGAACTTCGCTATTTCTTATATTTCCCAATTCATTTATCGGGACAAATTTCATCTCACAAGGTGCCATATGATAGGTTCCATCTTTTTCAAGTCGGTAGAGAAAAGCCGGTCTTGCATTTTTTTTAGGTCTGCCTGTTTCTGGATTTTTTTCACCAGACATCATTCGATTTTCATAATAGGCATTCAGTTCTTTCAATTGTTTTCCGCCGGCGGCCATGATACAGCGAAAATAGAGATGGCGATCGGTAAAGTCTTCGTCACGGCGCATGGTACCGGCCGTGACGATTTTAAAGAGATTTCGTACCATGCCGCGCAGAGTACTGCCGGGAATCAAAGGCTCGCCAGTGGGCGAAAAGAAGGTTCCGGCATCGTCGCCGCCGACAAAGAGAGGGGTCACACTGGAAATTTCCAGTGCCAAAGTACCGCTGTACGTCTTTTGACTTTCAATGTAGCCGCGAAAATCATGTTTCATGGCATCGAGGGGCGACGCCAACACCGTTCGCGTAAAGGGGACAAAGTTATAAGCTGATACAGCGGCTTTCGGAGCCTGGGAATTATCCGTGTAATGGTCATGAGAATATAAAGTTTCACGGGTGTCCTTCTTATTCTTATTTGAATTTTTATTGGAGCTTTTATTCGGATTATTGTTCCAACTTTTTTTATAGTTGTCAGAATCTAAACTGGGGTCTAATGTAATATCCATCGGCTTTTGTTTCTTGGATTTTTTTTGTTTATTTTGTTTTTCTTCCTGTGGTTCTTCCTTTTCCAGTTCCGTAGACTCTACAAGCCCCAGGGCCTTCATCTGATCAAATATATCTTCATTCATCTTATCTCCCCCCTTCAGCTGATTCGATGCGAACAAAGCGGTAATCGGTGTAACCGGCCTGCCCCGTTTCGTCATCGACATTAATATAACTGCGCGTGACCAAGCCGTAATAGTCTGCCTGTTCTTGGCAGGGTACGGTCATGGACAGGAATCGTTCGTCATCCTTCAAGGTTGCGAACGTTCCGTCATGGTTCGTCTTATGCCCCCAAAGGCGGGCTAAGGCGTCGACGTGGCTTTGTACCTCGCCGGTACCGTCGCAGACGTAGCGGCCTTCATAAGCACCATGACGGCGGTAGAGGTGAAGTTCTTCATTGTCGTTAAAGACACGGATTTCGATAACCTGATTTTCATCTAAGGTTTCTTTATTGGCAAAGACGAGAGTCGAGCCGTCCCAACGTCCCCAGGAAATCTGCTGACGCTGCCATACGACGAGGCTGGCTGTATCCTTCATATATTGTTTGATGACGTCCCCTAAGGGCTGCGACTCATGGATCTTTCGCTTCCAGGTCACGGGGCTGTCGACAAGGGTCAGTCCTTTTTTTGCTAATTCCAAACTCATTACGCTCACTCCCCTTCCACAGCACGATTCAGTGCTGCTGCATAGACTTCTAAAGCTGCCGGATCACCGCTGGTTACGCTGCCGTTCTCTTCGAGTACCCAATGCTGGCGGACTCCGTCTTTTTGGAAGCGGATGTCGGCATGATGGCCGGTCAAATACCCGCGACCGACGGATTTATCGCCGCCCAGGGCCACTTGGCCAGTCCAGAGATCCTTCAAGAGGAATAGCGCCAGTCCTGCTTCCCAATCCTGGCAGTCTTCGATAGCAAAGCGCAGGGTGACGACGGAACGACTCTTATTTTTCTGCCATAAAGGCTTTTCGGCAAAGAGCTTGCTGTCCATGGTACTGCCCGTAAAACGGTCGATGGCGTTGCGCGTCTGTTTCACGGCTGCAACGTCCTGGGGTGAAATGTAGACTTCGTCGACGCGGAAGCGGCTCTTCTGCTTTTTCCCGTCGTCACGGGAATAGCCCATGAGGTCGTCCAATAAGGTCGGAGATTTTTCTAAGATCCGCAGGATATGGGCTGCCTGATGGCGAAGGACACCTTTTACAGAAGGTCCGGGAATGAGATAATCGTCACCGCTCATCATGGGAACGACGTCGATATTGGCGTTACTGTCGGCTTCCGATACGTCACGGCTGCGGACGAGGAGGGATGTCTTCAAGGAAAAATCGGCTTCGATGACAAAAGACTGGTCGCCTAAGCGTTCTTTGGCCTTTACGTCGTAGATATTCTTGGGCGAAGTGTGCGTGAGCCAGGCCTTTACATCGTCGTATTGGCTGAAATCGTACAGCTTTATTTTGGCGTTTTCAAGCTGCACCGCGCCAAAGCCTTTCGCCGTCATGGCGCCGATGCGGATGCCGTAGGCTAACTGCTTTACTAAATCGTCCAGAAATCCCTTCCATTGCGGCAGGTCATCGACAACTTTCTGACGTAATTGCCAGGTCATGGTAAAGGTACCGCGAGCTCCTCTTTCGACGACTTCATAGTCGTATTTAGCCTTATCTTTAGCAACGCCCGTATATTCATCGATGGAAACGCCATCACGGACGGTAATATAGGCATTGTCAAGGATAACATCGTCGATACAAATGGCGCTCTGCAGGCCTTCTCCGCGACGGTCGTCACTGTACCCAAAGAGCAGCTGCGTCGCCGTTTTATCCCAATTTTCGGTAAGATGGCGAAGGACGCCAGCAAGCGATGTTCCGGGGATAAAAGGCTGGCCTTTTTTATTGCGCAGGACATGGATATCGGTCGTATTGTCCTTTTCCTTTCCGGCTCCAATGAGTAACGGCGTTTTAAGAGACAAGACGCCTTCGACTTGTACACTGAATAAAAGGCTGGCTTTATTTTTCATCGTTCTTCACCTCCGATACAGTTTTACGGACTTGTACGGTCCGCTTACGGCTGTGGCGGAAGAACCAAAGCCAGTATTCACGAAAATACGATTCTTTAGGAGGCTTGAAGCCAATCTTTTCGGAAAGCTTTTCCGGAACGAGATCTTTCAAAAGGTCGTTACGTTCCTTGGTTTCATAGGGATTTTGCTGTTTGTTGTCGAAAATCTCATAGAGTGGCGCTCCATACAGGCGCAGGCGGCGAAGATGGGTTCCCATAGTTTCGTTTTTACTCGTTTTTTTACGGAATTCTTGGTGGAAATCCCGGTCGAGCCACGATTCCAGACGGGCAAAGATATGCGTTTTAGCCCCGCCTTCGAGGCCTTTTAATTGAGCAGCATCTTCATAGGCGAAGTTATGAAGCTGTTCCTTGATGCGACTTTCCAGGATCGCGGCGACCCGTTTCTTCACTTCTAAGGAATAGCTAGAAGGCTCTTCCAGTTCTTCCTTTTCGCCTTCAGCGGCCATCGTCAGGTCTTGGATGTTCCACCGCCGCAGCTGACCGAATCCTTCTTCGGTCCGATCGCCGGCACCGCCGTACATCAGTTGCTGCAGGACCTGTACCTCTCCCTCCTGCCAGGGACCATCTTTATGGAGTTCAAAGACCGTTCCTGCGGCCAGGGCCATAGTGCGAGGACGTCGCATCTGCCAAATGCCGACAAAGTTTTCAATCGAAACGGACGTACTGAAAACACGGCCCAACGTAAATACATCGTTGCCGAATTTGCGATTGAGAACGTCAATCACTTCTTCCTGCAACACCTGATCAGCCCTGGCGGCAAAACCATCGGTCGGCACGAGGGGCGTATCGAGGACAAGGCATGTCGTTTCGGAAAAGGCTTCGTCGGGAATATCTTGAGGCTGCGTAAAGGTCAGGTGGCAGGTCCCGTATTCCGTCCGTTTCGAGCGACCGATACGGCAGGTAAAGCGTTCTCCCTTTCGGCCGACGTCTTCAAAGAAAGCCTTTAGGCAAGCGTCGTCACCGATGACGGCGCCTTGAAACGTTTGGTCGGCATCGATGGATTCATAGGTGTAGACCTTGCCGTCCTGACTGTGGCCGCTCAGGCGTTCATGGTCGCCGCTGCGGCTCATATGGAAGGCCATGCTCGATTTGACAGAGACGGGGCGAATCGTCCCGCCATCGACGACGGACAGGCCTTTGAGGCTTTTATACCCGGCTTTCCCCTGATCGGACAGTAAATCGAGAATCGGCTTATCGACGTCAGCGGCTTTCGCTTTCATGAGGGATAAGGGCAATACCATGGCGCGTTTGCCGTCGACACTGGGATGAGCACTGACGAAACGCAGATCGGAGAAAAAGTAGCGGATGAAATTTTCATCCTGATGAGCCTTTTTCCCCAGCTTATGGTCGGTCACGTATTTACCGGCTAAGACGCCGCGCAGGAGCGTTCCGCTAAAAGACTCGCTGCTCGCCGTGAGGAGCTGTGAACTGCCCGGAGCCGTCACGACGACGGGCGCCGAGGTTTCAATCGTAACGTAGGAAATCTGCATCATCTACGCCCCCTTTTCGAGAAAATCTGATTGAACAGGGTATCCTGTTTTTTCATCGTGCAAGCCAGGCGTCCAAATCCGCGGTTGCGGTTCATGCCGGCCCGCCGAAGATTGGAAACGGCTAAGGCCAAAGCCTGATCGTGGCGGTTTTCGCCGCCGTTGACCTGGATTTTTCCGACAAAGGTCAGGTCGCTGTCGAGGACGCGAATGTTGCGCAAGGACGTTTCTTTGGCCGTCCCGTCGGTGTCGAGGGCCGTCTGAAAGCGAATCGATGTATAGGTTTGTAAGACCGATTCCGGCCTAATGAGTCCACTGAAAGTAGACTGAAGATACTTCCATTCTTTGGCCATATCCTGATAGTCTTCGAGGTGAAAATTGGGGACGATCAGTTCTACCGTGCTGTCTGCGCGTTTGTTGAACAACTCTTCTACCGTCTTTCGTTCGACAAAGTTTTTCTCGCATAATTCAGCCATTTCAACGACTTCAACGGCACTTTCATAGAGCAGGCCGCGCAGTCGTTTTCCCGGGAAATAGGGCAGGCCCAATGCGTCATGGACGATGTCGGCGTCGACGTTGACGTCGGCTTTCCCGGAATTCAGGCACAGCGGTGATTCCGTTTTAATCCGTACTTCATATTCCATAGTCCGTTCCTCCTATTGCAGCTCCGGGACAAAGTAATCCATGATTTCAATGGCATCGACGTACGGCGTCTGATATGCCGCAGCCCCGCTTTTTTTATCCCATACCGCCTCTTCAAAGCGTTCCCAGCCGTCAACATGAGGCAGACGAAGTCCCATATGCTTCAGCTGTTCCAAATAAATTCGAATATCCTCTTTCCCTTTTTGCGCCGTAAACCGCAGTTCCTTTACCTTATTGACCGGCATCGTCGTAAATTGACGGGTGCAGGAAAGGAGTTGGGTTAAGGCATGTTCACCGCCGTCGTCATCGACGCGGTAAGGGCCAAAGTGCATATTGCCAAAGTGACCCTTGTATTCGGACTGGCGAATCTGGTCCAGTTTCGGAGCCTGTTCACCGTGGAGGATGACGAAGTCCAGCCAGCATGACGATTTCATAGATTCTTCTTTTGACGATTCGTTGGAGGATTTTTTACCTCGTGACGGAATCTTAGCCGCGTCGCAGGCTTGTTCTGCCAGTTTATAGCCGCGGAAGAAAGGATAAGCCGTCGGCAAGATGGCAATGCCGGCGCAGGATGCGAAATATTGGTTCAAGGTCATCATGAAACGCCGGGTATAGGTCAAAGCCAGTCGAGCCGGGCAAATAAAGGTAATGTCGTCGCCGCCGAGAATCAAGGGACGAATGGGTAGAACCCCTTCTTCCAAATCGAGAAAATCACCGTACGAATCGTATTCGGCTACGATAGAGTCTAAGAGCGCGGCAAAGGTGTCTTCCGTATTTTTCCGAACCTGGTAAGACAATCGGCCCCGCTCATGCAGGCTTTTGCAATCGCTGAATTTCTTCCCCATCTGGTTGCCGTCGATATGGATGATGGCGATGTCGGACTCCGTTTCCCGTTGGCCCAGTCGGTCGAGCTCCATAGGAAATTGATAGCCCTTGAGATGATCTTTAAAGCGCCGATGCAGGTCGTCATTGGCTTCAGCGGCAGCAGCCGTCTTAGCCCGAACTTCTTGAGAAAAGAACCGCGGCGAACCTTCTTGGACCATGAGGTGTGTATCATCATAAAAATCAGCTGCTTCGCCGTTTACTTCGCAGGGCAGGGTCAGTCCGGTATAGGGAATATTCACTGTGGGGAAAACGTTGTTTTGATTTTCCTTTAACTGACCATACAGTTTTTTCATGGCATCTTCAAAATTTTCCGATAAATCCAAAGGCCCCATAGCAACGCCGGTCTTCAAGCCGGGATAACGGACGAGAAGCGCTTTGGTAAAGGCCGTTACGATCGCCTTGCGGCAGTCAGCCACTTCTTCTTTAAACAGGATCAGGGCATTGCCACCGCCGATATAGGCGACGTAACAAGGTGCCGGCAATTCACGCAGCGGCTCCGTCCGGGTTTTCCAACTCTCCCTGTCGACCGTACCTAACCCGAATGCCGGATCGGTCAAAATCTCTTTGACTAACACATCGTCAAAAATATGTTCAACGATGTACGAAGCCCCGATATTGGTCTTTAACCGATTCCCTGAAAAAATATACTTTTGAATGGACCGCGTATCAAACAATAGCGCTTGTACACTCATCCGCCTCTCCTCCTTTTCAAATGACCTTCTTCTCTTCCCGTCAATAACCGAACCTGGGAGGCTCCCATGCCCAAAGCGGTCTTGATGCCAAAGCCGGCCGCAGTGCCGCACTGGAGCAAGAGCGCCGCCATTTGCCGCACTCGTTCGCTGCCGCCAAAACGAAGCGTCACCGATCCGGCAAAGCCCTTGACGCCGTGCCCTTCCAAGCCGAAATGTTCCGTATGCAGGTCATAATCTTGAATCATCGTATAATAGCCTAATACCTGATGAAGACCTTCCTCCAGCGGCATTCCGGCGATCATGGGCCAGCGCTGGAGAATGCTTTGGTAGAGCAGTTCTGGTTCGGGAAATAGGACAAAAGCACCGCTGCGCTTAAAACTCGTCGTCGTCAAAAAACGGATTTCAGCCCCTATTGGCACGGGCCCTGTCGCAGCTCCCTCATCATCAAGGGAAATCGAACGGCACCGGATCCGGCCCAGGCCGACGTCATAGCCCTGATGATGCAAGGACAGGGATTTCGTCTTTTCTAAGACCGGCACCAGGACCGACGAAATCGATTCATCCAAGAATCCCAGGCGCCAAAAGGGCCTCTTTTCCCGGTCATCCCAAAAAACGGCCTGACTGTACGGCCGTATTCCCTTTTGATGGAATACCGTCGCCCAATCAGAACCGACGAGCTCCATCAAGGCCCCGTGAAAGACAGAACCCATCGAAGGATGGGCCCCCTTCCCCTTGGGAAAAATCAGGGGAATCTCGCATATTTCCAGCAACAATATCAACTCCCTCTATCCCTTCCGTAAAGGATACCCCTCTACGTTTATGGCAAAATATACAAAGAATTACGACACAATAGATATGCATAATTACAGATTCGACACAGAATAAATAAAATCCTGCTAAAAGGCAGGATTTTATTCAAAAAAGTAATTTATTATTTTAATAATTTACATAGTGTAAAATGTGTAAAATTTGATATGCCGTGGCGATCCAGTTCACCGGTCATGCTCTTCTGTATCTTTGGCGTCAATGGTCGTATCGCTTCCGGGCAAAGCCAGCGGGTCCTTATGAGGAAGCAAGTCAGGCTGTTTGCCGGTTACTTTCGGAACGCCTTGGCCCTGCAAGTTGAGGACTTGCTGCTTTAAGTGCGTCAGCATTTCAAGGGTTATGCCGTTGGCCTGATCGATCATTTTAGTCTTATCTTCCAAGATACTATCAACGATTCGGTTTTGGCGCTCTTGAAGCGTTTTGAGCTGTAGGGACATATGCTCCATATGGAGCACCATATCGTCGTTGATTCGTTTTTGATACAAGGCATGGCCCGGCGAATCCTTATCGTATTTTTCTAAAATTTCTAAGAGCTTCGGAAATTTTTCAGTATTATAAACATCGTTGTCTCGATTAATTTTATCCTTTAATTGAGCGTACATCACGTCGACCTCATGAATGACCGACATGGAACCCTTTTCCAGGATGAGGAATCGTTTTTGAGCCATGTCGGTGAGCTGCTTCTGCATTTCCATAATGGTTTCAGCCACCATCTGAAAGCCTCGCGCTTGAGCCTCTTTCAGAGCCATTTGGCATTGGGTTTCACACTGAAGAATATCGATTTTCGCTTGTTTGATAAGGTCTACCCGTTCGTTTTCGAGGTGAACCAATTTCACTTTCGTCGAGCTCTCGATTTGTTTACTCAGATCTACTCGCTCGTTTTTTAATTGGGCCAATTTTACCCTTGTCGCATTTTCAATTTCGGCGATCTTGACCTTATCCGGCTCATAATTATAAGAATGGGTCGTCCGCTCGTTGCTACCACCGCCAAAAAGGCTCTTAATGGCATTGCCGATTTTCGTAAAAAATTCCATATGGCCTCCCTCCCCATTGGGCATCTTGCCGGATAAGGCACGCTCCACCTGGGGACTCCGGTAAGTCCCGAAGGTGCAGGCATTGGCAAAATGCTCACAATTATTAAAGACAAGATGATAGCCCGAATCTCCCAGACAAAATCGGGCATACCGGACAATTTGCTCGACGGAATAGAGATCAGAGAACTCGTCATCCGTATAATCTTTCACTTCTAAGGTACCGCCGGCTAAAAATTGTGCCAGCGACGTCTTGATGACGCGGCACTGGGACCAGTCAAGGACACGATCGTCATCGGTCCCGGTAAAATGAATGACTTCCTCGTCAGAAACATAGATGCCGTGATGAGCATAGAGGCCGCCACAGCGTTTGACCCGGATATGGTCACCCTTGACAGGACGGCGACATTCCCAGGTTTCAGACTCGCCACTAATGAGTGTACCGAGGGCAACCATAGGAAATACGCCGCCATACGGGATAAGTCTGCGTATCAAAGTATCGCCTCACTTTTGCTAAGCTTTTGATGCCAATTCTTTACGCATCTTGAACATCAGGGAGTCATACTGCTTTTCCCGTTCTTTCTGGGCCTTGCTGTAGGCCGCAGCGTCGTTTAAGAAGGCGGCATAATTGCGCTTCTTCAAATCGGCAAAGTCGTGCAGTACTTTTTCAGAGATCTGGTCCAGGCTGCGATCGGCTACAAATTGAAGTACAGCGTCGATTTGTAGGTCCCACAACGGATAGGCCCATTTCAAGATGACGATGCGATCTTCGTTTTTCGGGCAAGAAAAGAGAACCTTCGAAACAGCTTCTTGAAAGGCCAGGGTCCGTTTATATAAGTCGCTTTCAGCGGCAAATTTATCCTGCAGGTCTCCGCCGGGCTGGAAGACATACTTCTGATAGATGCCCTTCCGTTCTTTCAAGAAGAAGTCGTCGATCTGCTGTTTATAGGCTGCCAGCTGATCCATGAGCTTCCCTTGGACGAATTCCTGATTCTCATCTAGAACTAATTCTTTCAAGCTCCAGGCGATAAGGGGCTGCATCCCTTCTTCGATCTTTTGTCGAAGGCTCTGCCAATCCTCGTACCATGCAGCCCACACTTCTTCTTCGATGGCGTCGTCTTCACAGAGATGCTGCAGCTCTTGACGCCGTGTCGATTTGAAGACCCGGTAATCATCGCTCCAAGCCTGCCACAAGGCGATGGATTCTTGGACTAATTTCTTATGGGATTCGAAATACTCGATTTTCAGCAAGGCCTTTTTGATGATCTTGGCCGTATTTTCGGCGATGAAAGAAAAAGACGGTCGGCATTCGGCATTAAGGGCAGCCCAGGCCGTCAATGATTGATCGCTGGCGTCGAGGTCGTCGAGCCGTTCCTCCAAGGCATCGGCCTGTTCTTTGACAGAGAGTAGTTTTTCCTTGACCTGATTCATATCCAGGGAGAAACGCTGGCGGAAGAAGCGCTGCCGCCGTTCCAGCATGGAATTTTCTGCTTCCGTCAAATTGGGATCAGCCTCATACTTTTTCGACAAGGTCAGACTGAGGGTGTTGAAATTCCGGATGACGTCGCCTTTCAGCCTTTCGTATTCATCTAATTTTTCAAGCAGCATCCCAATCCAACGTTGAATGGCCGTGTAATACTGGATGATCGACTCATCAATAGCCGGCATATCGTAATCGCCCAGAAAATCATGATAGTCGAAGGTTTCTGACAAGGGAATAAGCGCGCTCAACTTCCCAAGGGTAGTCTGTAAATCCGCCATCAGCTTTGGTATTTCAACGTATACCTGGTGGTACAATTCCGTAATGGAATCATCCGTAAAGATGGGCTGCAATTCATGTCGGACGAAGAGATCCAGCGTAAATTGTAGGCGTTCTTTTTCCGTATAAACCTTGTTGTCAGCAGCAACGTCATCTGCATAGGTTGAACCGGCGACAAGGATAGGACTATAGGGAAGGATATTGCCATTTTTTAACTCCTTAGTATAAAAATTATCGTCAAGGTCAATGCATCGCACGGTTTTACCCGTTCGATAGAGCCAATAACGATGATTTACTATACGATCGCCACCTCCCTCACGAAAAGGAAAGGACGGGTCTAAAATAATGGCTCTAAGCGTATCAAAGAGAGGTAGTTTCCAGTCCGCATAGCCGTCGCCATCAAAGTCTTGAACGACCTTTGCTGCTTCTTTTTCAGTATAATCGCCGCCTCCACCCTTTTTGCAGTAGGGGAAATGATTCAGATTGGCCCAAAGATAGCCTGTATTGCGATCCAAGAATACCTTCGGCTTATTTTTTATGAAGAACCAGCGCTGCTTTTTGATGGCGTCTAAAAGTCTGTCACGGCTGTCACTATATAACCGATCCGCTTCAGCGGTCATGGCCTGAAGTTCATTCTTCACAGCTGCAATTTCATCTTTTTTCCGTCCTGCTCCGACACCATCCAAAACCTTCAACCTCTCCAGCAGGCCTTGCTGATTCGCTAATAAGGTTGACAATTCCGACATATTCAATCTCCTTTCAATATCTATGTTGTTTTTTACGGAACAAATACTTCTATACGTTATATTTTCTACACGATTGTCACAGAATCCTGCCAAATAATGTATTTTCATCGGCAACTCTTTCAAGAATTTCAAATCCTTTCTGTCGTCTGCATAAATGTATAGGATTTCTCACTGTTACAACAACGCCCTTGACCCGGTATTCCGATTCAAGGGCGTTGCTCTTTATATTAGGGTATAAAAAACACCGTCGCAGTTTCGACTGCGGCGGTGCTTTTGCGTGTCTCTGATTGAAATGTCCGAGTGAGACCGGTTCAGATTCTTCCCGGTTCAGCCCCCTTACGGGGATTTGGGTAATACGACTCAACGAACGAGGCTGTGTCCATTTTCATGGAGACTCGTTTCAGTCCCCTTACGGGGAATTGGGTAATACGACTCAACAATAACAATATCCAGAAAATTCATTCTCACATGGAGTTTCAGTCCCCTTACGGGGAATTGGGTAATACGACGATCTACGATCCTGCTTAACAACGAAGCCGGCTACGGCGCGTTTCAGTCCCCTTACGGGGAATTGGGT
>NZ_KQ958195.1:75267-75510 GCF_001546855.1 Megasphaera sp. MJR8396C
CCCTTACGGGGAATTGGGTAATACGACTTGTCTTTTTATATCTCGACTGACTGATTGGAGGAGTGTTTCAGTCCCCTTACGGGGAATTGGGTAATACGACTTATTTTTGTTTTGGTTTTAGCAGTTTTATTTGCCGTCGTTTCAGTCCCCTTACGGGGAATTGGGTAATACGACATCGTATCCGGAATTATGTATCGTCGTGAAGTTCGGCGAGTTTCAGTCCCCTTACGGGGAATTGGGTAA
>NZ_KQ958196.1:0-27684 GCF_001546855.1 Megasphaera sp. MJR8396C
TGGGGGGAGGCCCCCTGGGAGGATAGGAAGTCGCTGATTAATAAAGAGAGAAGCACTTCGATAATGGAGTGCTTCTTTTTTCTATATAACATCTAAGCAAGAGGGTCCTTCTCTAGAGAGGGGCCCTTTTTCTGATTGGTAGGAACTAAATAAATATTTGAAATACATATAAAACACATGAATCGTTGACAAAAATAGTAATAATCTATAGAATGAAAATCGAACAGATGTATGATGCTGATAATTTATAAATTATCAGCATTACATCTAACAATTGGAAAAGTAAAGAAGGTGGTAATCAATAACGGCAGCTGGAGCTGTGGAAAAGATAACTTCTAAATTTTATCATACATTTTCTTTTTATATTTTTGGATTAAAGAATACAGGAGGAAAAGCATGAATCAGATTTATAAAGTTATTTGGAGCAAAGTGAAGCATTGCTGTATCGTCGTATCTGAATTGGCAAAAAGAGACGGAAAAGTTATATCGACGCGGTCACGGAGAGGGAAACAACTGGCGGCATCTCTTGCAGTAATGGCCCTTTGTGCCGGCATAGTGCCTGGTGTCATGGCAGCAGATGATGGCTCGGATACAGGCTGGAAGCTGGGCGTTGATAGAAGTGTATATTCAACAACTACTGAAAATGAAGCAACCGCGACAGGAAAGACGGCATTGATTACTGACGGTACGACCGTTAATTTATTGGCCGGTAGGGGCATTAAGTTGACCCAATACGGAACATCTATAGACATTGGCCTTAAGTTTATCGATATGAATCCGGGTGGCTTCCCGTATAATGATGCTAAGGCAACTGGGGCAGCTTCTCTGGCCATCGGTCAGAATAGTGTGGCAGATAAACAACAGGGAACGGCTGTTGGTTGGAAATCCCATGCTGGGGAGAATGCCTTTGCAGGCGGCAGCGAATCTGATGCCGGTTTCAGTTCTGTCGCCATTGGCTATAATGCTAAAGCTACTTTAGATGGCTCGGTTGCTATCGGTACCGGTGTGCGAATTGATCCAAATAAGCCGGCTGGTGGGTATAAAAAGGTAGATAGTACTTTCTCCGTTGCCATTGGCGATAAAGCTTATGTAGGTGAGGACTCTACCGGTTCTAACGTTATTGGGCACTTAGCAGAAGTGGATACGTCGGAATATGCTGTGGTACTTGGGACTTCTGCAAAAGTAAACAAAATAGCAAATGGAATCGCTATTGGCTATAAAGCTAGTGTAACCACCGGCAGTACAGATGGTGGGGTCGCTATAGGCTCATATTCCGTAGCAAAAACAAGAGCTGGTCTTGCCGGCTATGATCCAGAGAAAAAGGATAGAAGCTCGGATAAATATGGTTTTTGGAAGTCCGGTCTTGGTGCCGTATCTGTTGGGGATCGTGGCAAGACTCGTCAGATTACACAAGTAGCAGCCGGGTCATATGATATGGACGCCGTTAACGTGGCACAGCTTAAATCATTAGGCAATAAGCTGACTGCTGATATACAGGCAGCAGCGTTGGCGGCCGGTGATAATATTGTTATAGATAAGGATACTACTACCGGTACGAATAAAGTACGTTTGGCAGATACGATTACATTAGGCAGTGATACAAATGCGGCTAATCAAGTAACCGTTGATGGCACAAAAGGCTTGGTAACTATTGGTGGTGCTGACGGCATCATAATGGGAAATCAGGAGGTTGCTCTCAAAAATGACGACGGTACCGATAAAGTTGATGCTGATGGCAATGTAGTTAAACAAAGCGGTAAATACATTACAGGTCTTAGTAATACGACTTGGGATGCCGACAATATCGTCGCAGATCGTGCCGCTACAGAAGGTCAGTTACAAGATATTATCGGTACTGAAATCGGTAAGATCAATGACAGTATAAAAAATACGAAACAGACCTTTGTCGGTGACAGTGGAACGAAGGTTGAAATCGGGACAACGGATACCTTAAGTCTTACCGGTGGTGCTGATACGGGCTCGTTGACGGACAAAAATATCGGCATTGTAAACAATGGTAAAGGCTTTAAAGTTCAATTATCGTCTAAACTTAACGGACTGGAAAGTGTCGACACGAAGACTTTAACGGCCAGCGACAGCATTACCGTTGGTTCCGGCGATACGACTACGGTCATTAGCGGCAATACGGTTGCGACCGGTTCTGTTACGACGGGCAATACGACGATCAGTAGCGACGGCCTGACGATTGCCGACGGTCCGTCTGTAACGAAAGATGGTATCGATGCTGGCGGTAAAGCTATTCACAACATCGGAGAAGCTACGGCAGCCACGGATGCTATCAATAAGGGAACCTTTGATACGGCGATTACCAATATCGGTTCCGGCATGAACCAACTCGGCAATCAGATCAACAAACTCGATAACCGCGTCGATCGCGTCGGTGCCGGTGCTGCAGCTTTGGCGGCTCTCCATCCGTTGGATTTTGATCCGACGTCTCGTTGGGAATTCTCGGCCGGTATCGGTAATTACCGCGGAGCTAATGCCGTTGCCGTCGGAGCTTTCTATCGCCCGAACTACAATACGATGGTCAGCATCGGCTCGTCCTACGGCGGTGGTGAAAACATGGTGAACGCCGGTGTAACCTTCCGGATTGGTGAAGGTGCAACTCAGACCTATACGTCGAAAGATGCCATGGCTCAGGAAATCACCAGCTTGAAATCCACCGTAGATCAGCAGAACAGCAAACTGTCTGAGCAGAACAATAAGATCGAAGCTCAGAACAGCAAGATTGAAGAACAGAGCCAGCAATTGGCTGAACAAAATAAGAAGATTGAACAACTGATGCAGGCTATTGCAGATTTGAAGAAATAAGCCTCTGATAGTTCTTACCATAAGATCGGGGTCCTCTCCTTTGAGAAGGCCCTGATTTTTATTTTCTTGAAACTTTATATATTCCCGAAAAACATATTGAAATCGTAATAAAAGGTAAGATTCTTAATTAATATGGATATAATAAGTGAAATTTATTGACAACTATATAAATACTATATAGAATAAATAACAAATAATAACAATTTATTAAATTTTTATATTTTATTTCATTGTTCGTTTCTTTTTATATTTTTTTTTCAACTAAAGAATACAGGAGGAAAAGACATGAATAGAATTTATAAAGTTATTTGGAGCAAAGTGCGGCATTGTTATGTTGTCGTATCTGAATTAGTAGGAACAGATCGGAAATCAGTAACGACTCGGTCGCGGATAAGTAAAACGATGGTAGTGTCTCTTACCGTGATGGCCCTTTGTGCCGGAATGACGTCAGGCGTCATGGCTGCCGATACGGCTACCGGGACGGGATCCGGTGTGGCATATGGTAAGGGCTCAAAGGCGCCTAATGCTGCCAGTGTTGCCGTTGGGAATAGTGCTAATGCATCGGGTGACTTTAGTATAGCTCTTGGTTTGCAGGCAGAGTCATCAGGTTATTTATCAATAGCACAGGGTTATGCGGCTCAAGCTAGTGGTTTACAATCGGTGGCTATAGGGTTACAGAGTCAAGCTACTAACGAAGCATCTGTTGCTCTTGGGCGATCGGTACAGGCTACGGGGCTTGCGTCGATTGGGATTGGTTTAAGCGGTGTGGCAGCCGGGAATGACTCGATTGTTATGGGGCGTGAGGCAACGGCAACGACTACGGCCGTTAATGGTATTGCTCTTGGCATCGGTTCTTATATCGGGGCTGAAGTGACTCCCGGTGGTCAACCATCCGTAGGTGTTCCGGATAACTCCTTAGACGTTACTGATGATGATACGTCTTCCGGGAAACCAAATCAAGATCATATGAACTCTATAGCTCTTGGTAATACAGCAAAAGCTTATGGATATCAGAATACGAGTTTGGGTGCCGGCGCTGAAACATATGACACTAACTCTTTAGCTGTTGGTGTGGCAGCTCATGCCAGAGGAAATTATGCGAGTGCCATTGGTAAGCAAGCCAGTGCCTATGGTTTAGAGTCTACGGCACTCGGTCATTGGGCGCGTGCTTATGGCGATAATACGATTGCAATAGGTTCGTATTCGATAACGAATACTTTAGATGGCACCGATTCTGTAAATAATGCTATTGCTATCGGGCAAAAAGCCCGCGTTGCTTCGAATAATTCTATTGCCTTAGGTCAGAATTCTTTAGCATATATTCCAACCGGTGTAGCTACTAAGGCGTATTTAACTGATGAAGCTTTTTCGGCAGACAATGGCATCGTATCAGTGGGGAATACGGAATATAAAATTGGCGATGATGCAGTAGCTGAAAACCGTCGCCGCATTACGAATGTGGCCGGTGGTGCCGATTCTTATGATGCAGTAAACGTAGCGCAGTTAAAAGCTGTAAATGATAAGGTTGATGACAACAAGATTAGCTTCTTCAGCGTAAAACCGAGTGGTTCCTTAGTAACCAGCAACGCCGATAATGAGGGTGCTACCGGTATCCATGCCATGGCCATTGGTATAGATGCTTCGGCTAGTGGCACAGAAGGGATTGCTATCGGTAAAGCCGCTGTATCAACTGGGGCTACATCCATTGCTATTGGTAAAAAAAGTAGTGCAGTGGGATCTACGTCGATAGCGATGGGGCATAATGCTTCAACAGCAGGTGCGAATGCCATTTCTATCGGTAATTATACAGAAGGTGCTGGTACTGCTGTTGCCTTAGGGCATTATGCTAAGGCGACTGCATCGCAAGGTGTTGCACTTGGGGCCTCTGCTAAGGCAGAAAAAGACAGTAGTGTCGCTATTGGGTATTTTGCTAAGGCAACGGATGGGGCAACAAATGGCGTCAGCATTGGTAGATCGGCGAGCGTTACCAAGTCTAATGGAGTAGCTTTAGGTTATATCTCTGTGGCAGACAGGGGAGGCAGTATTACCGGCTATAATCCGATGACTCAAACTGCGCCGTCAACGAATAATGCAGCAATTGCTCAAGCATGGGGATTTGCGGATGAATATAATGCTTTGAATACGCAACTCTCCGATACATCTTTGACAACGGAACAGAAGAATGCAATACGTTCACAAATTAATAAACTGATAAGTCCATATAAATCAGGTTATGGTGCTGTATCTGTTGGTACAACAGAATCGACTCGTCAAATTATAAATGTGGCGGCAGGTACTGAAGATAGCGATGCAGTAAACGTTGCTCAATTAAAAGCGTTATCTACTAAAATGGATAATGATAAAATCCAATATTTCTCTGTTAAATCTACGATAACCGGGAACCAAGATAATTCCGGTGCAACGGGTACGGATACAAGTGCTATTGGACCGAATGCCAAAGCTCGTTATACTGGTGGAATTGCTATTGGTAAAGATGCTTCAGCGGCGGCAGGATCTATGGCAGCGCTGGCTATTGGCTATGAAACGAGTGCAACCGGTGTAGCCTCTACTGCTTTAGGGGTACGTGCTAAAGCAACCGGCAGTTCTGTCACGGCAGTTGGCTTCGATTCTGTGATTAAAACGGCTTCAAGCGGCTCGGGGCGTACCGGCGATTACTCGGTAGCATTGGGGGTTAGCTCTCTTGTTGATGGTGGTAAGAGTGCTATTGCTATTGGTAACAATGCCTATGCGATTGATACGACACAAGCGACTGTAGTCGGTACGGGAGCTATGGTTTCGGCATTACCGCAAAACTCCGGTGATAAAATTGTCATTACTGACGGTTCCCAAGGAACTAAGACGATTACCAAGGATGATGATGGAGAATATGCCGTGGAATCTACGAAAGATACAGCAGACGCATTAAAATCAAGAAATGGTGAAGCTTACGGTGCAACCGCTCTTGGCAGTCGTGCAACGGCCCATAATCTTGGTGCAGTTGCTGTAGGTTTATATTCAACAGCAATTGGCGATACTTCGGTGGCTATCGGGAATAACTCGATGACACTTAAAGATAGTGCCGTTGCATTAGGCTCCGGAACGATTGCTTCCGCTGAAGATGCGCTTAGCTTAGGCAGCTATGCCAATGCCAGTAAAGATACGGCGGTTGCCTTAGGGGCCTATGCAAAAACTGACCGTGAAGCCGGTGAATTATTCGGTTATGTACCGGGCGTAACCGGTGATGCATTAACGCAGTTCCAGACGGATAATGCTGATTCTGTTACTTGGAATAGCAATCGCGGAGCTGTCAGTGTTGGTGTAAAAGGTAAAGAAACTCGACAGATTACCAACCTTGCTGCCGGTACCGAAGATACTGATGCGGTTAACGTGGCGCAGTTGAAGGCTGTAAATACTAAAGTTGACGCCAATAAGATTAGCTTCTTTAGTGTCAATCCTGAAGGTTTTGTCGTAAACAGCAATGAAGATAATAAAGGTGCAACAGGATCACATGCCATGGCGATTGGCATAGATGCGTCGGCTACCGGGCTTTTTGATACGGCCATTGGTAAAGGTGCTTTAGCAGGTGCCGGCGATGCTATCGCTATCGGTAGTAATAGTAAATCGACGGGAAGTATGGCCACTGCTATAGGTGAACGTTCAGAGGCAACGGCTTCAAGTGCTGTGGCACTCGGTTCGGCGGCTAATGCCTCCCAGAATTATGCGATTGCTATCGGTGGAGCTGCAAAAGCAAAAGATTATCAAACTGTTGCAATTGGTGCTTATGCTAACGCCTTGCTGGAGAATAGTATCGCGCTTGGTTATTTGGCAACAGCAGCAGATAACGCTTACGAAGGTGTTGCTATTGGGCGAAGTGCCAATGTTACATTGGCAAACGGAGTCGCTTTAGGTTCATATTCCGTTACGGATCGAGATGGCAATTATCTTGGGTATGATCCGACTGTCGGTGGAGATTTTGTTTTTACATCCGAAATGCAAGCGGCACTAGACGCTGCAAATGCCGCGATTTATGAACGAAATCAAAATCCGACGCCGGAAAATGATCAAAAAGCTTTAGATGCTATGAAACAATATCGTGTGTTGGTGGCACCATGGATATCCGGTACGAGTGCGTTATCTATCGGTAATAATGAAGAAGGTCTTACTCGCCAAATTACCAACGTGGCAGCCGGATCTACTGATACAGATGCGGTAAATGTCGCTCAGCTTAAAGCCGCCAAAGTAGAAGTCCTCGCCGGTAAAAATATTAGTAGCATAGATAAAGATACGAGTGAGGGATATACTCGATATACTGTTAATGCGAAGGATACGATAACTGATAGTGCTGCATTAAACGGCGATACAATTACGTTTACACGTAATGACGGTACGACCTATACGGTAAGTGGTATAGCTTCGACGAGTGCTTTGGATACTAATAAAACACGTTACTTCTCGGTAAATTCTACTGAAGCTGCAAACAGAAATAATGATGGGGCCACAGGGGCTGGTGCTTTAGCTGCCGGTGTTAATGCTAAAGCTACTAAGACAGCTGATACAGCTATTGGTAATGGAGCGAGTGCGTCAGGCGGCTGGAGTATTGCCGCTGGGGCTGGAAGTAACGCTTCTGGTACAGTTGCTGTAGCTATGGGATATGGTGCTACAGCAGCTGCCAATCAAGCGGTGGCAATTGGTTATGCTGCAAAAGTAACTAGAAATGATTCTGTAGCTATTGGTCGTGAAACAGAAGCAAATGAAGCAAATACAGTAGCTATTGGTCTTCAAACAAAGGCGAACGGTAATCAGAGTATTGCCTTGGGGTATGGGGCACTTACAGAAAGCACGGCTAACAATGGGGTGGCCATGGGTGTAAATGCTTATATCGGGCCTAAACGGACAACTGATCCTGAACAAGGCGTACCAGGAAACAGCACCTCTATTGTAGATGATGATACGGTGATTGCTCCAGAAAAAGCACAAATGAACTCCGTTGCTATCGGTAATGCAGCTAAAGCCTTTGGTTATCAGAATACAGCTTTGGGTGCCGGTGCTGAAGCGCATGATACCAATAGCTTGGCCGTTGGTATTATGGCCATCGGTAAAGGCAACTATGCAACGGCCCTAGGAAAACAGGCTTATGCCAATGGCAAAGAAGCGACAGCGCTTGGTCACTGGGCTCGAGCATATGGCGATAATGCCATTGCTATTGGTTCCTACGCGATTACCAATACCTTAGATGGTACAGGTACTGTAAGTAACGGTGTTGCTATTGGTCAGAAGGCTCGTGCTGCATCGGATAACTCTGTCGCTTTGGGCCAAAATTCCTTGGCATATATTCCTGATAGCGTAAAAACGGAAGCTTACTTAACCAATGAAGCGTTTACAGCTGCAAATGGTGTTGTTTCCGTAGGGAATACCGAATATACCATTGGTGATGATACAGTAGCGGCTAATCGACGTCGTATTACGAACGTAGCTGGTGGCGCTGATGATTACGATGCCGTCAACGTGGCTCAGCTTAAGGCCTTGTCAACGAAGTTGACTCAAGACGCTACGGACAGTAAACTGTCTTCCGGTAAGAATATTACGATTAATACGACGACCGATGACAATGGTGTAAAGACCAATACCATCGATCTGAATGATACGATTACTTTGAATAGCACAGATGCTCCTGGTCAGCAGGTAACGGTTGACGGCAAAACCTCTTCGATTACGGCAGGAACCGGAGACAATCAGGTCATTGTCAACGGCGGCAACGCTACGATTACGGCTGGTACTGAGGAGAATCAAGTAACTGTTGATGGCTCTAAAGGCCAGGTTGTCGTCGGTGGAAGCAATGGCATTGTCGTTGGTAAACAAGCTGATACAGCTACCGATAAAGACGGCAATGTAATTAATCCGGATAAGACTGGCAATTATATTACCGGTCTCGAAAATACGACATGGAATCCGGCAGAAAATGGTATCGTTGAAAACCGTGCTGCTACCGAAGGTCAACTGCGTGATGCGGTGAATAGTATCAGCACTGAAATCGGCGACATCAATACTGATATCGAAGCTATTCAAAATGCTAAACGTGATTTTATTAGCGACACCGGAACTAAAATCGAAGTTGGCAATGCTGAAACTTTAAGCATCAAAGGCGGTGCCGATGCAGATTCCTTAACTGGAAATAATATCGGTGTTGTAAACGATGGCACTAAAGGTTTTAGAGTGAAGTTATCGTCTAAACTTTCCAATCTTGACAGTGTATCCACGAAGACCTTAACAGCTAGCGACAGCATTACTGTTGGTTCCGGCGACACGACGACGGTCATCAGCGGTGATACGGTTACGACTGGTTCAGTGACGACGGGCAATACGACCATGAACAATGATGGTCTTACGATTAAGGATGGTCCGTCTATCACGGCAGATGGCATTGATGCGGGCGGTAAAACTATTTCCAATGTTGGAGAGGCTAAGAATCCGACGGATGCCATTAATAAGAGTACCTTTGATAACACGGTTGCCAACATCGGTTCCGGCATGAATCAACTCGGCAATCAGATCAACAAGCTCGATAACCGCGTCGACCGCGTCGGTGCCGGTGCGGCAGCTTTGGCAGCTCTTCATCCTTTGGAATACGATCCTAATACCCGTTGGGAAGTTTCGGCCGGTATCGGCAACTACCGCGGTGCGAATGCCGTAGCTGTCGGCGCCTTCTATCGTCCGAACTACGACACGATGATCAGCATCGGCTCGTCTTACGGCGGCGGTGAAAACATGGTCAATGCCGGCGTGACCTGGCGAATTGGTGAAGGTACGACGAAGGCTTACCCGTCGAAAGATGCTATGGCCCAGGAAATCGACAGCTTGAGATCCGTTGTGGATGACCAGAATAACAAACTGGCCGCACAAAACTCCGAGTTGGCAGCGCAGAATACCAAGATTGAATCTCAGAGCGAACAACTGGCCGCTCAGACCGATGAACTCAAAGCTCAGCGTCAGCAATTGGATGAACAGAGCAAGCAGATTGAACAACTGATGCAGGCCATTGCGGAATTGAAAAAATAGAATAACCCGAGTATCGTGTAAACGCGATATCGCAGCAGAAGGGCCCTCTTTTCAGAGGGTCTTTTTGTGGCAATTTTCAAGTTTTCAAAGAGACATTTGTAAAGAAAAATTAAAATATGATAATTTTGAAATAGGCAATATCGATTTGTAATGGAAACTTAGTATTTATTTTATTGACAAAATTTAGAACAATATATTAGAATTACACCATAAAAGTACACATTAATGACTACCTGTTTTAAAGTTGGAGTATATAGGTCAAATTAAAACGATACCAACGTAAAAGGCAGTATATGGAGGGGATAGCTGAGAAGGGGCTATGTAAAAAAATAGTATATGTCTGAAGTAAAGATGTATAGGTGAAGACCGGAAAGGCTGGTCTGCCAATTTTTAAACCGTAACATTATGACTGTTTTTTGTCGTTCGTGTATTTTAATTATCCGCGCTATTGGGGGAAATGAATATGAACAAAATTTACAAAGTTGTTTGGAGTAAAGTAAAGAACTGCTACGTTGTAGTTTCTGAAATCGCAAAGAGTCACAGCAAGCCTGTGTCGAGCGGCTCGCGTCAGTACGTTTCGGCAGCGGCCGTATTAGCTGCTTTTGCCATCTTCTCTGTTTCGAACGTTGCTACCGTTCAAGCTGCCGATATTATACAAGGCGATGGGGCGAAAACCAGCAATTATGTTAATCAGGTAGGTAGTATTGCTATCGGCAATAATGCCTATGTAGAAAATATGTATGGAACACAGGAAAAGACCTTTACCTTTGGTCAGACTGATTTAACGCAGTTGGCCGCCGGCATTGCCATCGGTCAGAATACCTATGCCCGTTCCGGCAGCGTCATGATTGGCGACCATAAATATGTGGGAGCACTTGGTGATGTAACTGTTGACGGTTCTTCTAATACCGGTGTAAGAGCGAAGTCTTTGTATATTAACTCTACAACCCTGGGTGCTAATGCTTACAACTCCGGATCTTTCTCCACTGTAAATGGCGCTTACTCTATTGCGAGTTCAGACTACCAAGGCTTGGGAGGCTTTGCCGGTATTTTTGATGCATTAAAAGCTACGAAAAACTTCGGTGCTAACATTTACGGCTCTTTGAACAGCATTGAATCGGCTACATCCTCCTCTAATTATTCCGGTATTGCCAGCAGCGTCATCGGTACGGCCAATAGAACGGCCAACTCCAATGGTGCGTTAATCTTTGGTGCCGGCAATGAAATTACCAACTCGATCACTTCTATTTCCGCGCCTTCCAGCGGTGGTGCGTCTGCCCAAGAATTGCAACAAACTTTGATGACTAGCATTAAAAATTCTCAGAGTGGTGGTGCTACGCTTGCTATCGGTGGCGGCAATAAGGCTGACTATACTCAGAAAACTTCTATTATCGGTGTCAACAACACTGTTACCGGTACCAGCAGCAACATTAGCCAGTACAACTCCGTAACCGGCTTTAACAATACGGCGACGAATGTAGATAACACTATTGTATTGGGTACGAACAGAACCTTATCTGAGTTGTCTGATACAGTTGTAATCGGTTCTGCAAAAGCCGCGACAGAAACGACAGCTAGTAATGCTGTTGCTATCGGCAGCAATGCCAACGCAACCGTTGACGGCGGCGTCGCCTTAGGCTCCGATTCTGTAGCCAGTGTTGCTTCCGGTGTGGCCGGCTATGACCCCAATACGAAAGTCGCCTCCACGACTGACTCCGCAACCTGGAAATCGACCTTAGCTGCTGTTTCTGTCGGCGTTCCGACTGACGGCGGCGCTGCTACGGCAACTCGTCAGATTACCGGTGTTGCAGCCGGTATGCAGGATACGGATGCGGTCAACGTCGCCCAGCTCAAGGCCTCCAAAGTCACTTTGGAACAAGGCGAAAACGTAACCATTACTTCTGCTACGGAAACAGATGGCTCCACGACCTATACCATTAAAGCGACCGATACCAACACGACCTTGGCCAGCGGTACCGTTTCTTATACCGACGGTGACGGAACCTTGGTTTTGACCGACTCGGCAGGCAATAACGTTACCGTAAGCGGTCTTAAAAACACCTACGTAACCAGCGCAGCCTTGAGCGGCAATACCTTGACCCTTACCCGTAATGACGGTGGCACGGTTACCGTTGATGGTATCGCATCCAGCACAGATATTACCAACCTTACCAATACGGTAAATGCTAATAAAACACATTTCTACAGTGTAAATTCTACCTCTACTACAGCAGGTAACTATAATAATGATGGTGCTAAAGGTGCAAATGCCTTGGCAGCCGGTGTAGGCGCTGTAGCTAATACACAAAACTCTATTGCTATCGGGAATAGTGCTCAGATCTTAGGTAATGGCGGCAATTCTACCGGTACAAGCAGTATTGCTATTGGCGATAAAGCAGTCGTTACTACCAATGGTCTTGATTTGACAAGTATTGCTATCGGTAAAAATGCAGTTGTATTGAACGGTAGTGGGAAACAGGATAAAGCCTTGAGCTTCACCCCGGACAACTATGCTTCCGGTAGTGATCTTCCGATTAATGCCGATGTATCTCCGGGCGGTATTGCCATCGGGACCAACGCCTATGCTCGTACGGCAAGCGTTCAGATTGGTAACCATACGATGAAAGGCTACACCATGGGCGGTTCTGAAATTACCGATCAGTCCCAGGCAAACCTCGTAGGCATGACGACTATCGGCTCCAACTCCTACAATAAAGGCGCTATGGGCAGCATGTTAGGGGCTTACTCCGTTATGACCGGTGACTTTACCGGTGCCGGCGGTTTCAACAGCTTGCTCTATGGTTCTCAAAACTTCGGTGCCAATGTAGTCGGTTCTTTGAACAGCATTCGTTCTGCCGGTTATAGTGGCAATAGTGGTATTGCAAACAGCATTGTAGGTATTGCTAATATTACTGAAAATGCTAACGGTGCCTTGATTTACGGTGCAGGCAATAAGATTACTAACTCGGTTCAATCCATCAGCGGCGTTGATACATTGACCAGCAACTTAACCGTTGATGACATGGTTGATACATTGCGTACCGGTATTCAAAGCTCTAATGGTGGTGGTTCCACTATGGCTATCGGTGGCGGTAACACGGCTGACTACACACAGAATACGGCTATTATCGGTGTAAACAACACGGTTAGCGGCGTAAGAGGAAATACGGCTCGGTACAACTCTGTTACCGGCTATGGCAACACGGCAACCAACGTAGATAATGTAACGGTAACCGGTATCAATAATACCGTAGCTGATACGACAACCGCTGTTGTAATTGGTGATAGACGCTCCTTGACCGGCGCTAATAAGACGGTTGTTTTAGGTTCTGCTGATGCAACGATGGCGACAACCGCTAAAAATGCAGTTATTTTAGGTAACAATGCTAACGCAACTGTAGATGATGGCGTAGCCTTGGGCTCCGGCTCCGAAGCCAGCGTAGCAGCAGGCGTTGCCGGCTATGATGTAGTAAACAAAGCTGCATCGACAGATACTTCCGCTACTTGGACATCCACTTTAGCAGCTGTGTCGGTCGGTGTTCCGACGGACGGCGGCGCTGCAACGGCAACTCGCCAGATTACCGGTGTTGCTGCCGGTATGCAGGATACGGACGCCGTCAACGTAGCTCAGCTCAAACAGGTTGCGGCAGCTGCTGAAGATGCAGGCAACACCACCCTGAACTTCACTGGTGATGACGCCACCGCTACGATTGCTCGCGGCAATGGTCAGACCTTGAACATTACTGGTGGGGCTACTGAATTTACAACGGCAGACAACATCGGCGTCGTCAAAGACGGCGACAATGCCTTGAAAGTCAAGTTGGCCAAGGACCTCACCATGGCTGATGGCAGCATCGCCTTCGATAACGACGTTAAATTGTCCAGCGCAGGCCTGAGCAACGGCGGTCAGAAGATTACCAATGTTGCAGCCGGCGAAGCGGACACCGATGCCGTCAACGTATCACAGCTCAAGGGCAGCACTATTAAATCCGGCACGGCAACCTATGCTGATAACGGCACCGGCTCCATGACCTTAACCATGGAAAATGGTGATACCGTCACAGTCAGTGGCTTGCAGGATAAATACATCAACGGCGCATCCCTGGCTAATAATACCTTGACCATTACCCGTAATGACGGCACAAACTTCACGGTTGATAACATTGCCACTATGGACGATATTTCCGGTCAAGTAGGCAATGTAGCCTTGAACTTTGCCGGTGACGACTCTACGGCTAAGGTTACGACGAAAAATAACGGCACCCTCAACATTACTGGTGGGGCTGCCAGCGACAACCTGTCCGATAACAACATCGGCGTTGTAAAATCTGGCGACGATACCTTACAGGTTAAGTTGTCGAAAGACTTGAACGGTCTGAACAGTGTCCGCGTCGGTGGTTCTGCAGCCGGTGAAGGAATTTACATTGCCAACCAGACGGTAGCCAACACCAATGGCGGCTCTGAAACGGGCAACTACATCACCGGGTTAAGCAACATCACTTGGAATCCGGAAACCAACGGTTATGTCAGCGGCCGTGCAGCTACGGAAGATCAGTTGAAATCCGTTTACGACACGATTAACTCAAATGTCGCTGCCAACAAAGTAGTAGCCGGTAAAAATATCACCGTCACTGAACTCGCTAACGGCGCCGGTACTCAGGTTGCCTTGGCTGATGACGTTACCCTTGGTGATGCAGCCGGCAACAATGTCGCTATGAGCGGCACCAACGGTACCATCACTGCCGGCGATGGCGGCTCCAATAAAGTGGCTATTGATGGCACTAACTCCACGATCACAGCCGGTACCGGCGACGGTAAAGTCACGGTGGACGGCAACAACGGTCTGGTCACCGTCGGTGATGCCACTAAGGGCGCTGTTTCCATCGGAAACCAAACCGTAGAAGGTACTAAAACGGACGGCACGACGGATTCCCAGAGCGGTAAATACGTTACCGGTCTCGACAACACGAAATGGGATCCTGCTAACACCGGTATCGTTGAAGACCGGGCTGCTACGGAAGGTCAGCTGAAAGACGTCGCCGACAGCATCTCCAAACAGATCAGCGACATCGACACAGCCGTTAAATCTTCCAGCCGCGTATTCGAAAGTGACAGCGGTGCCGATAATCAGGTAACCCGGAAGAACACCGATCCGATGAAGCTCAAAGGCGGCGCTGATGCCAACAACCTCTCTGACAACAACATCGGCGTCGTCAACAACAGCGACGGTACAGGCTTCGACATCAAGTTGTCTAAAGATCTCAAAGATCTGAACAGCATCGAAGTAAACAACAAGATTACCGTTGGTACCGGTGACAACCAGACGACCATCGAAGGCAATACGGTAAACACCGGTTCCGTAACGACGGGCAACACGACTATCAACAACGATGGCCTGAAGATTGTAAACGAAGATTCGTCGAAGAACATCACCATCCAGAACAACAATGTAAACATGGGTGGCAACAAGGTTCAAAACGTCGGCGATGCTACGGAAGCAACGGATGCGATAAACAAAGGCCAGTTCGACCGCGCCATCAATAACATCGGCACGGGTATGAATGAAATGAACAACCGTATCGGCAACCTCGATCGTCGCGTCGATCGCGTCGGTGCCGGTGCCGCTGCCCTGGCAGCTCTCCATCCGCTGGAATTCAGCCCGGAAGCTAAATGGGACATCTCGGCCGGTATCGGTAACTACCGCGGCGCCAGCGCCGTTGCCATCGGTGCCTTCTATCGCCCGAACGTCAACACCTTGGTCAGCATCGGCTCCTCCTATGGCGGTGGTGAAAACATGATCAACGCTGGCGTAACCTTCCGAATCGGCGATGGCGAAACGATCAACTACCCGTCCAAGAAAGTTATGGCACAAAAGATTACGGATTTAGAATCGGTTGTATCTCAGCAGAACGATAAAATTGAAGCACAAAGTGAACAACTTAATGAGCAGAATAAAAAGATTGAAGAATTAATGGCGGCTGTAGCAGCCTTAACGAAATAAGTCGTCGGAAAATCTTCAACGGCATAAACAAGCCGAGCGAGGCTCCTCTCTTGCGGGGAGCCTCGTTTTTTATTTGTTAAAGAAATAAAACCTAATGGACTAAATCCCCGAGTTATAACTGTGATGCAATGTACAATTCGTTTTGGATATGAATTCTCCAAAATGCATTATTGACAAATTCTGTCGACTTAGTGTAAAATCAAGAAAACTAAGAAATACAAGTTCTTAACTATTTAGAAAACTCGATTAGATAACAAATTAGGAAAATATGGGATTTATGTTCTTTTTATAAAGGAGATTTGGATATGAACAAACAATATAAGGTCATCTGGAGCAAGGTAAAAAACAGCTATGTCGTCGTATCGGAATTAGCGAAGAGAAGCGGTAAGGCTGTATCGATTAAATCGCAGCCCGCTCAGACGTTAGCGGCTGTTCTTACAGTCCTGGCCCTTTCCATGGGTGTGACCGGTCTTGCTGGTGCGGCTGATACCGCAACGGGTACCGGCAATGGTGTAGCTTACGGTACTTCTTCCGAAGCAACCGCTGCAGCTAATACCGCAGTAGGAAATACGGCCAAAGCGACCGGCTCTAATGCTACGGCTATTGGTAATACGGCAACAGCTTCCGGTTCCAGCAGTGAAGCTATTGGTAATGGTGCTACCGCGTCCGGGCCTTCCGCTATCGCTCTCGGTAACGGTGCTACTGCTTCTTCATCTAACAGTGCTGCTATTGGTAATGGCGCTCAGGCAACGGCTAATTATGCCTATGCGTTAGGTAGCAGTGCGACTGCGTCCGGCAGATATTCCACTGCCATCGGTAATACTGCACAAGCAACAGGCCACTATTCTATTGCTAATGGTTATGGATCCCAAGCTACCGCCTATTATGCAGTCGCTACCGGTTTTCAGGCTAAAGCAACGTCCTCCAATGCAGCTGCTTATGGTAACGCTGCTACAGCCTCGGCGGCTAACTCTTTGGCATTAGGGAATAGTGCGACTGCTAAATCCAGTAATTCCGTTGCCTTAGGTTCGAACTCCTTAGCCGATACTACCGGTGTAGCGACTACCGGTTATTTGACAAACGAAGCGTTCAAGGCAAGCAATGGTGTCGTATCCGTAGGTAATGCTTCTTATACCGATGCAAGTGGCAATACGGTAGCTGAAAACCGTCGTCGTATCACCAACCTTGCAGCCGGTGCTGACGATTATGATGCTGTAAATGTGGCTCAGCTCAAAGCTTTGGAAAGCAATGTAAACTCCGATATTAGCGATGTAAACACTAATATTAGTACTATAAACTCTAATATTAGCACTTTGAACACCAGCCTTAACACCTTGAGTGCTACTGTTGATGCTAATAAAATCTCCTATGTTTCCGTAAATTCTACATTAACCGGCAACAAAAATAATGACGGTGCTACGGGAACTAATTCTGTCGCGATTGGTGGGGCTTCTAAAGCCGCCGGTAATTTAGCTACCGCTTTGGGTGCTTACACCACCGCCAGTGCTGAACGTGCTGTAGCTCTTGGTAACCAAGCATCTGCTACGGGGACGAGTGCCATCTCTATCGGTAACCGTTCCAGTGCAACCGATGCAGGCTCTGTTGCCATCGGTTCTACTTCTCAGGCAGCTAAAGGCGGCGTAGCCCTCGGTATTGAGTCTAAAGCAACGGCTTCTTCGTCCATGGCTTTGGGTCAAAACTCTTCGGCCACTGAGTATCTTTCTATGGCCCTTGGTAATTTCTCTTCTGCATCTGCCAATAATGCTATGGCTATGGGGTATTTGGCGAAAGCTAAAAGTGGCAGCTCTACGGCTATCGGTAGCCGTGCCGAAACAAATGGTCTTTACTCCCTTGCTATCGGTGACCGTGCTTATGTAGGTGGCGTAAACTCCGGTGACGGTTCCAGCGCTGACGTTTCTGTTCCAAACGAACGTAAAAACACTGTTAGTGAAGAACGGATGACCAATCCTCTTGAAAGTGATCAATACGCTTTCGCTATGGCTATGGGTACCGACGCCAAGGCTTACGGCTACCAGACGACGGCGATTGGCGGCGGCGCTGAAGCGTACGACACCAATACCTTGGCAGTCGGCTTCACAGCGCGTGCCAAAGGTCATTTCTCCAGCGCTATCGGCAGCCAGGCTTCCACTAGCGGCAAATATGCAACAGCCTTAGGCTTCTTGTCCAACGCATCGGCTGAATCGGCCAGCGCTTTGGGCGATCAGACGACGGCTAATATTGCCGGCGGTGTAGCCCTTGGCAGCAAATCCAAAACTAACATTGGCTCCGGTGTGATCGGCTACGATCCGAGCGGTACGATTACCTCTCAGGCCGATATCCTGGGCAGCAACCAGTCTACGTACACCCAGCTTCAGTCCGATATCGCTACGGCACAAGCTAATGTAGAGTCCTTGTCCAGCGAAGTCGTTGCCTTACAGACGGCAAAGAACACGGCTACCGGCGCTGACTTGACGTCTATTAATTCGCAGATTACTGCCAAAGAAGCAGAACTCGCTACGGCTCGTACTACCTTAGCCAGCCTTCAGGCTCAATCCAACGCCCTTGTTTCCACTTGGCAGTCTACGGCAGCTGCTGTATCCGTCGGTAACAGCGAAACGGGTCTCACCCGTCAGATTACCAACGTAGCAGCCGGTACGTTAGATACCGATGCTGTAAACGTAGCTCAGCTTAAAGCCTTGTCGACGAAATTGAGTGATGATGTAACGGCCATTACCTTGACGTCCGGTAAAAATATTACCGTAGCTGACGACAATACGATTAATTTGAACGACACCTTTACGGTAAATAGTGCTACTGATACAACCCAGCAGGTAACCGTTGACGGCACGACCTCGACTATTACGGCAGGTACCGATGCCAACCAGGTCACGGTAAACGGCGGCAATGCCACCATTACGGCCGGCACTGGCTCCAACCAGGTAACGGTCGACGGCTCCAACGGCCAGGTCGTCATCGGCGACGCAGCTAACGGCGGTATCGTTATGGGCAACCAGGACGTTACGACCACCAACGGTTCGACTGAAAGCGGTCAGTATATTACCGGTCTCGACAATACGACTTGGGATCCGAACAACTACGTAGCCGATCGTGCAGCCACGGAAGGCCAGTTGGCTCAGCTTGCAGGCAACATCAGCGATATCAACACCAGCATCGGTGAAATCAACAATTCTAAACGCAGCTTCGTCAGTGATTCTGGTGAAAAAATTGAACTCGGTAAAGACGACACCTTGAACCTCAAAGGCGGCGCTGATACCTCCAGCTTGACGGAAGGCAACATCGGTGTTGTAAACAACGAAGCCGGCAACGGTTTTGACATTAAGTTGTCCTCGAAACTCTCCGGTCTTGATAGTGTAGACACCAAGACCCTGACGGCCAGCGACAGCATTACCGTAGGCTCCGGCAATACCACAACGTCCATTACCGGTGACACGGTCACGACGACGACAGTCAAAACCGGCAACACGACGGTCAATAACAGCGGTGTAACCATTGCTGCAACCGATTCGTCCAAATCGGATATCAAACTTACCAACGATACGATCAGCATGGGCGGCAACCAGGTACATAACGTAGCTGCCGGTACAGCTGATACGGATGCTGTAAACGTCAGCCAGTTGAACAACGTCGTTACCAATATCGGCAATGGCATGGGCGAAATGAATAACCGCATCAACCGCCTCGACGATCGCGTCGATCGCGTCGGTGCCGGTGCAGCCGCCTTGGCAGCCCTCCATCCCTTGGACTTCGATCCCGATTCCCGTTGGGAAGTTGCAGCCGGTGTCGGTAACTACCGCGGTGCCAGCGCTGTCGCAGTCGGTGCCTTCTATCGCCCGAATAACGATACCATGTTCAGCATCGGTTCGTCCTACGGCGGCGGTGAAAATATGGTCAATGCCGGCGTAACCTGGAGAATCGGCCAGGGCGAAACGAAGACCTACTCGTCCAAGAAAGCCATGGCACAAGAAATTGACAGCTTGAAATCTGTCGTATCTCAGCAGAACAGCAAACTCGAAGCACAGGACCAGAAGATTGAAGAATTGATGGCCGCTGTTGCAGAATTAACCAAAAATAAATAAGTGTTCATGTCCATCTAAAGATGGCCTCCGGAACACCGGAATCCCTTAGAATATAGGGGTTCCGGTGTTTTTTTTTGTTGTGTTGTGAAATTTAATTATTTTATTCGAAATATAAAATTTTCGGTGAACGAAATGAGTATATATATCGGAAACCACAATAACCGGGTCAATTGTATCGATGAACCCCCAATTTATTTTATCGTCTAATTAAAATGATCTAATGAAAAAAACGGATCCATTAAAGTCTATTATAGCTCAATGTAGTGGCGATTTTGCGTCATAAAATATAAAAAATAATCACTCTCGTGAAATGAATTTTCTTTAATGGGATACAAAGTCTTGTGTGAACTGAAATACGAAAATTAGGTGCTAAAACATCTTATAATATAGTAATTTACTGGATTTTATCCCTTAATTTACGTAAAGTGTTTATTTGAAATTTATGTTTATTTGAGAATAAATATGAGATTCAAATATGATGAGTGTCAAATATAAAACGTCTAGTTGACAATTTTAAACCATATATATAGAATTAAAACTAGAGAAATCATGTCTTAACAATCCGTTTTAAATGGCGAATATTTATTACTTTGTTGAGGACGTAAAAGGGGCGGTTAAAAATGAATAAAATGTACAAGGTTATTTGGAATAAAGCAAGGCACTGCTATGTCGTTGTATCAGAATTTGCCAAACGGAATAGTAAATCCGTGACGACGAAATCCTGTCCGAGTCAAAGCCTCGTTGCGGCTTTGACGGTCATTGCACTATGTGCCGGTATGACCGGCGTTGTAAATGCTGCTGAGAATAATACGGACGGTACGGGGCTGGGTGTTGCTTTTGGCAGTAATTCTAACGCGAATAGCCGTGATTCTGTAGCTGTTGGGCAAGATACAAAGAGTGGTGGCGCTTCGGTTGCGATTGGGGGCGGAGCTCAGGCTGCGGATGGTAACTCAGTTGCCATTGGACCATCCACAGTAGCTGAAGGTCATGGTTCCATCGCTATCGGGAATACAGCGAAAGCAGAGTTTGGGACTGCTATTGCTATTGGCAGTCTGTCTAATGCAACCATGAATGGTATGGCGCTCGGGGTCAGCGCTAATGCTGCCAGTAACTCGGTTGCTTTGGGGCTTGAGTCAAACGCCGCAGGTGTAGGGGCTGTAGCTTTGGGCTATCAAGCTGTGGGGCAAGGTATATTTTCAAACGCGATTGGTGTTATGTCAAATGCTACGGGAAAGAATTCGACAGCTATTGGCTACAGCGCAAAAGCTACGGCTGAAGGTGCCATGGCCTTTGGCCATTCCGCTCAAGGTACGGGTACATACTCAACGGCTATTGGTGAGACGGCAACTGCCAGTGCTGAGAATGCTGTAGCTTTGGGGTATTCCGCTCGAGGGACAGGAAAATCTTCAACGGCTATTGGTGAAGCGGCTGTAGCTACTCGGGAAGGCGCGATGGCTTTTGGTCATTCTTCCCGAGGAACGGGAACGTATTCAACGGCTATCGGCGAAGAGGCCGCAGCCACCTCTACCGGAGCAATTGCATTTGGTATTTTATCAAATGGTAGTGGGGAATACTCGACGGCTATTGGGGCTGGTGCTCAATCTACGTCTACAAAGTCGGTGGCACTGGGCTATTTAGCCAAAGGTACAGGTGAAGATTCGATCGCTATTGGTGATAAAGCCGAAGCTACGAAGAACGGTGCTCTGGCTTTTGGACATACCGCTAAAGGCACAGGAACTTATTCAACAGCTATCGGTGAACAGGCTGTATCTTCATCTACGGGTGCCGTTGCTTTGGGCTTTTTGTCAAAGGGAATCGGTGAATATGCGACAGCTGTCGGTGCAGGTGCCAATACTAATGGAAAGAATTCTCTTGCAATAGGGTTTTACTCATCATCTCTTGCTGATTCTGCCGTTGCTTTGGGCGATTCGGCTATTGCTAGAGGTGCTTCATCACTGGCGTTGGGGAATAACGCATACACAAACGGTCAGTATGCGACGGCGATAGGGTGGAGCTCAAAAGCTTCTGCTAAATCGGCTTTTGCTATCGGTTATAAAGCTGAAGCCAGAAGCACTGATACATTGGCTATCGGTACTGAGGCACTTGTTGAAGGTGATGGTGCTATGGCTATTGGTGCATCAACCAGAGCTAGTCAGGCTAATGCATTAGCCATAGGCTCTGCTTCTTCGGCCTACGGTATAAATGCGGTGGCCCTTGGACCCTTGTCCGATGCGGAGGCCTTGAATTCAATCGCGATTGGATATCTAGCCATGAGCCTCGATGAATCAGCGATATCATTGGGGGATAGTGCTTCAGGTGCAAATCCGTATACGATAGCGATAGGACGGAACAGCTTTGCAAACGCTGATTTTGCCGTAGCATTAGGTGATAATACATGGGCCAATATTGAAGGCAGCGTAGCGCTTGGTAAGTCTTCTAGAACTAATGTTAAAGCCGGTGTATTAGGATACATTCCGAGCGGTAAAGAATTAACTCGGGATGAAAAGGATAGCCCAACTTGGACATCGAATTTGGCGGCTGTTTCCATCGGCAATAGTGAAAAAGGTTATACTCGTCAGATTACCAACGTGGCAGCCGGGACCTTGGATACGGATGCCGTTAACGTCGCTCAGCTTAAAGCTTTGAACGATAAAGTAACTGACGGGACGCTGTCTTCCGGTAAAAATATTACGATTCATACGACGACCGATGCTAATGGCGTTAAGAAAAATACCATTGACTTAAATGATAACATTACCTTTGGCAGTGATACCGACGTAGCGAATGAGGTAAAAGTAGATGGTACGAAGGGCCAGGTCGTTATCGGTGATGCCAAGAATGGCGGCATCGTTATCGGGAATCAGGACAATGGCCAAGGTACAACCGGCCACTATGTCACAGGACTCGATAATACTAAATGGGATAAGGACAATATCGTCGAAGACCGCGCAGCTACTGAAGGTCAGCTGAAAGATATATCTGAATCCATTAATAACATCAGCAATACTGTTGGCTCAGGTACTCGTGAATTTGTGGGTGATAGCGGTAGTAAAGTCAGCGTCAAACTTGGTGAATCGATGAACCTTAAAGGCGGCGCTGCAGGCGAATTATCTGACGGTAATATCGGTGTCGTAACCAATTCCAATAAGGACGGTTTCGATATCAAGTTGGCAAAAGACCTTAAAGACCTCAACTCGGTGACATCGAATACGGTGACAACAAAAGAACTGACGGTTTCGGAAAAAGCCAACATTGGCAACGTTTCCATCAGTAAAGACAACGTTACCATCGGGACCGGTGACAGCAAGACCGTCATCACTAATGAATCCCTCACGACGGGCTCAGTCACGACGGGAAACACGACGATTAACAATGGCGGATTGACGATTAAGAATGAAGATTCGTCTAAGAACATTACCGTCGAAAACAACAATGTCAGCATGGGCGGCAATAGAATTCAAAATGTCGGTGATGCACAAGCGTCAACGGATGCTATCAACAAAGGGCAGTTTGACAGTACCATCAGCAATATCAATTCTGGGATGACTGAAATGAATGGCCGCATTGGTAGTCTTGATCGCCGGGTCGATCGAGTTGGTGCCGGCGCTGCTGCCTTGGCAGCCCTCCATCCGTTAGACTATGATCCGACTTCCCGCTGGGAAATTTCAGCCGGCGTCGGTAATTACAAAGGAGCCAATGCCGTTGCTCTCGGCGCGTTCTATCGGCTCAACTACGATACCATGGTCAGCATCGGTTCATCCTACGGCGGCGGTGAAAATATGGTCAACGCCGGCGTAACCTTGCGTATTGGCCAGGGAGAAACGAGAACGTATTCGTCGCAGGATGCGGTGTCACAGGAACTCAATAACTTGAAATCCGTCGTAGAACAACAGAACCGTAAATTGGAAGATCAGAGCAACCAGATTGCCGCTCAGAATAATAAGATTGAATCGCAGAGCGAACAACTGACTGCACAGAATAATAAGATTGCAGCACAAGATCGCAAGATCGAAGCACAGAGTCAGCAGTTAGAAACACAGAACCAGAAGATTGAAAATTTGACGGCAGCTGTTGAAGCCTTAAGTAAAACTAAATAATGATTTGCAGCCATCGAAAGATGGTCTTCGGAGTACCGATATTCCTGTATTATAGGGCGTTTCGGTACTCTTTTTATTTTGCCTTAAACTTAGCTTGATGATGAAACCCATTGAAGTATAAAAATAACATCGCCGATTGTAGCGATGCATGAGGACAGAAACGACGGAGCTCGCTTGAAATAATGATTTTTGACGTAGGGTACTTAAACGGACTTGTCTGAAAATTATTCATGAATAATTCATAAAAAATAATAAATAAAAACGATTTGATTTTTATATTACACATATAATTGACTTTATTGACAAAAATTTGATAAATATATAGAATGATAACATAGGGATATAGACTGTTAATTATTTTCAATACTTGGGGTATATTCGTTATACTCTAGTTCTTATGCGGAAAAATTGATTTGTGGAGGGAGGCATAAATTTATATAATTTTCTTTTATATTACTATTATATATGTATTTAGGATTATGAAAGTTATAATTTAATAATTATTTTGATAAAATTTAAAATAGTGCCACACCTGAATTTTGACGAGGGGATAAGAACTTATCATTACTTTATAGGAGGCAAGCGATATGAATCGGATTTACAAAGTCATTTGGAGCAAAGTGAAGAATTGCTACATCGTAGTTTCTGAAATAGCAAAGAGTCATAGTAAACCCGTATCCATGAAATTGAATTCCGGTAAAACCGTTGCGGCTGTTTTAGCTGTAACGGCTCTTTGTGCTGGCATGACAGGTATTGCCCAGGCAGCCACGAATACGGAAGGTGCAGACCAGAGCGTTGCTATTGAGCAAAGTGTACAAGCATCCGAAAATGCTGTGGCGGATGGTATTGGTTCCAATATGGACGCAGAATCGCTGACGAACGATAATATTGGAGAAGTAGCTGATGAGGATTTAGATCCACTTACGATTAAGTTGTCGAAAGAACGGCCCATTGCGGATAGTCGAGTGGCTTTGGCTCAAGCTGCTGCAACATATGACGGCTGGACCTTGGCTGTCGGGATAGGTCCGGATGCAATTACAGATAAGTATGGTACTGCGTCAGGAGAGAGTACAAAGATAAGTTCTGGAGATACGGTTACTTTACAGGCTGGGAGCGGAATCAAATTAACCCAAGACGGTTCAAAGGTACAAATCGGACTTAAGTTTTTAGATATGGCCCCGGCTGGCTGGCCGTTTAATGATGCAAAAGCAAATGGTGGAGCATCTCTTGCAATCGGTCAAAATAGCGTGGCGGAAGGGCAGCAGGGAACCGCAGTAGGTTTTAAAACTTATGCGGGACAATATTCTTTTGCCGGAGGGACTGAGGCGGAAGCTACAACGAGTTCTGTAGCAATAGGCAATTATGCGAAGGCGATGACCACGAAATCCGTTGCTATCGGAGGGGGCAAACGTAAAGTCGCTAATAAGCCATCCGCTGGATATAAAAAGATTGATAGTGATTTTGCTGTTGCTATTGGTAATGAAACGTATGTGGGAGAAAACTCTGATGGTGCAAATGCACTTGGGGCTAATGCTGAAGTGACTAGTTCTGAATATGGGACAGCACTTGGAAGTTATGCTATTGTGAGTAGCTCAGATAAGGCTATCGCTGCAGGGGGGGCTGCTAATGTAACCAGTTCGAAACAGTCAACAGCTATAGGTGCCGGTTCAAAGGTCAATGAGTCTGTGAATGCTACGGCTATGGGAGCATCTTCTAATATTAGCGGATCTACGAATGCAACCGCGCTGGGTGCTTCCGCTAAGGTAAGCAGTTCGCAAAACGCAACTGCTTTGGGAACCGGCGTCAGTGTGACGAATTCCGCGTATACTACAGCAACAGGTACAGGTGCCACTGTCAGCGGGTCACAATATGCTACGGCAATGGGGCATCTTTCTAAAGCGGAAGGTTCTACGTATGCTACGACTATTGGTGCTTATTCGGGAGTAAGTACTTCAAACTATGGCCTTGCTTTAGGAACCGGTTCTAAGGTTAATAATACTACCGGCGGTGTGGGATTAGGCGCATTCTCTGTAGCTGATCGGAGGACGGATATCTTTGGATATAATCCAACTACCGGCCAGTCTTTTGCCTTAAACGCTGAAATGAAAGCTGCATTTGATGTATGGCAAGCAGCAGTAGTTGAATATAATGCGGATCCTAGCAATACAAGCAAAAGACAGGCCGTTATAGACACAGGTAAACAATATCGGACACTTACTTCGGAATGGGTTTCCGGTAATGGCGCTGTATCAGTTGGTAACAGTGCGGATAGTATGACCCGCCAGATTATCAATGTAGCGGCAGGCAGTCAAGATACGGATGCTGTAAACTTAGCGCAATTGAAAGCAGTGAATACTAAAGTAGACGACAATAAGATTTCTTACGTATCTATCAATACGAAAAAAACAGCCAATAAAAATAATGACCAAGCCGGTGTGCCCGATGATAAGTCGAGCAGGGATGCGGCGGTCATCGGTTCGAATAATATTACTACCGGTCTCGGTAACTGGAATCTTGTTGTCACCGGCTTCGGCAATACGATAAAGAACACGTCTTACGATGCTACTAGTGATAGCGTAACCGAGAAGTTAGTTAATAATGCCTATGTCTACGGTAATGAAAATATTGCCCAGAGAGGTATTGTTATCGGTCGGTACAATGTCATTACCGATAGCGGCCTTAATTCCACCGCCGATATTGCTATCGGTACAAGAAATAAAAATTATGGTACACGCAGTATTAATATCGGTGTTTCTACATTAACAAACGGCGTCGACTCCCTTGCCGTTGGATTCAGTGCAAAAGCTCCGGTAACAGATGCCATTGCTATCGGTGGTTATACTGAGGCTAACAGTGTCGGTTCCATTGCTTTAGGTCAAGGTGCTGTAGCGAATGCCGGTGGAGGCGTTGCTTTAGGTTATGAAAGTTTAGCAAATAGAAGTGCAGGTTCTATCGGATATTTCTCTACCTTGGGATCGACGGAGAGAGCGGCTATAGCTGAAAAACTAGGGAAAACAGCAGAATACAATCAATTAGTTTCCACGATTAATAGTTATTCTGACTTGGCAGCAAAAGAAGCTCAATATCGTTCTTATATCAGCGAGCGACAAAAAAATCAGGATTTGCTGAGTGCTGAGGTGGCAAATCTA
Organism: Megasphaera sp. MJR8396C; assembly: GCF_001546855.1. Lineage (GTDB taxonomy): Bacteria > Bacillota > Negativicutes > Veillonellales > Megasphaeraceae > Megasphaera. Next base: position 27,233 of record NZ_KQ958196.1, read on the forward strand.
TCTACCAATGCTGAAGGTAGTGCAGCCTATAATGCCAGCCTGGCTAAGATTAAAGAATATCAGCGGCTAATTAAGGAAAACAATGACGGTGAAAATTCCTTGAGTGGTATTGTATCTACGAATAACCCGGATTATCAAGCACTGTTAAAAGCCCGCACAGACTTACGGAATATGTTTTCTGCTTATATGTCCACGGAATCGGCTATCTCTGTAGGTAATACTAGTAAGGGAATCTATCGTCAAATTACGGGAGTTGCGGCAGGTAGTGAAGATACGGATGCCGTCAATGTTGCTCAGTTGAAAGATCTGGAGGTAGCAGGCCTTAATTTCAAAGGCGATGGCGATACCGTTGTTCATCGTGACTTGGCAGATACCTTGAATGTTGTTGGTGGTAATACAGATACGACTTCCTTGACGGAAGGTAATATTGGCGTCGTAGCCGATGATACGAC
>NZ_KQ958196.1:27784-28028 GCF_001546855.1 Megasphaera sp. MJR8396C
CGGCAGCATTACCTTTGCACCTACGGGAGCGAAAGACGCTGACGGAAACACCTTGGTCCAAGGTCAAGATGGTAAGTGGTATTCTGATTTGTCCGATGCTACCTATGATGCTACCAATAATATCTATACGAAAGCTGATGGCACTACTGTAAGCGCCGTAGATAATCCGGTTGTTTCGTCCGTAAAATTGACCAATACCGGTCTCGACAATGGCGGCAATAAGATTACCAACGTGGCAAAAGGC
>NZ_KQ958196.1:28128-31195 GCF_001546855.1 Megasphaera sp. MJR8396C
TACAGATGCTGTTAATATGGAACAGTTCAATGAAATAAGCACAAAAGTGGATAAAGGCTGGACTCTTGCTGTTGGTAGAGGCCCTGATGCTTCTTCGTCGTACCTTGCGACTGCAGAAGGAGATCCTAAGAAAATCTCCTCTGGCGATACCGTTACCTTACAGGCCGGTAGAGGCGTTAAACTTAAACAAGATGGTGCCGGTGTTCAAATTGGGCTGAAATACATCGATATGGATTCTGCCGGAGATACCTATTATGATGCTACGGCAAGCGCTGGAGGAGCTCTGGCTGTTGGTCAAAATAGTGTGGCCGATGGTCATCAAGGTACGGCTATCGGATATGCAACTCATGCAGGGCAGTATTCTTTTGCCGGTGGTACTCAAGCCGAAGCTGATATGAGTTCAGTAGCTATTGGTGACTATGCAAAAGCAAATAATTCAGGCTCTGTGGCCATCGGGTCAGGTATACGGAGAGTCGCGAATGATCCCGCTAGCGAATATAAAAAAGTTGATAGTGAATACGGCGTTGCAATTGGCTATGAGACCTATGTGGGAGAAAACTCCAAAAATTCCACAGCCCTCGGCACTCATGCAAAATTAGATAGTTCAAGATTTGCCGTTGCAATCGGTAATAACGCAACGGTAACAGGTTCTGACTATGCCACAGCAATCGGTCATAATACTCAGGTAACCAATGTGACAAACGGAGTAGCTTTAGGCTCGTATTCCATCGTAGACCGAAATGCAGGTGTAGTTGGGTATGATGCGTCCGGTGCAGCACATAGTTCAGATAAAACAGGAACTTGGAAATCTGTTATGGGGGCTGTATCTATTGGTCAGAACGGATATACCCGTCAAATTACAAATGTGGCAGCAGGTAGTGCCGACTCAGATGCAGTCAATGTTGCACAGCTCAAAGCGGCCGGAACTGCAGGTCTCAACTTCAAAGGCGATGGCGATACCGTCGTTCATCGTGACTTGGCAGATACCTTGAATATTACAGGCGGTATCACCGATGCAGATTCTCTAACAGAAGATAATATTGGCGTAGTTGCCGATGATGCGAAGGGTACACTCAACGTTAGATTGGCGAAGAATCTTACTATGGGGGATGGAAGCATCACATTCAATAAAGTTATCTTGTCTAGTACAGGTCTCGACAATGGAGGCAATAAGATTACCAACGTGGCAAAAGGCGTTGATTCTACAGATGCTGTTAATATGGAACAGTTCAACGAAGTGAGCAACAAGTTAGATAAAGGTTGGACGCTGGCTGTCGCTAGAGGTTCAGGCACTACATCAGATGCCGATGTAACGGTAGAAGGAGATTCTAAAAAAATAGCTTCCGGTGATACGGTCACTTTGAAGGCCGGCAGAGGTATTAAACTGCAGCAAGATGGCTCAAACGTACAAATCGGACTCAAGTTCATCGATGTGGAACCAGGAGGCGGTAATATTAACGCTGCACAGGCCACTGGGGCTGCTTCTCTGGCTATAGGGCAAAACAGCAAGGTCATGGAACAACGAGGTACTGCCGTCGGATATAATGCCGTTTCAGGACAACACTCTGTTGCCATTGGTGCGGACTCCGAAGCAAACATGAGCTCTGTGGCTATCGGTAGTTATGCGACAGCTAAGTTAGATGGCTCTATCGCTATCGGGAGCGGTAGAAGAGTCATAGAAAATGATCCGACCGGTGGGTATAAAAAGGCTGATAGTGCTTTCGTTACTGTTGTTGGTGATGAAGCTTATGTGGGAGAAAACTCTAAGGATGCCAGCGTTTTCGGGGCTCGAGCGGAAGTAAACGGTTCGGAGCACGCTACTGCAGTCGGAAGTTTTAGTAATATAAGCAATTCATTGCGTGCCACTGCAATAGGGAATACGGCTACCATAACGGATTCAGAACGTGCGACGGCATTAGGCAACACTGCAACAGTAACGAAGTCGGCCTATGCCATGGCCCTCGGTAGTTTCTCGAAAGTAGAAAATGTAGCGCAAGGTGTAGCGTTAGGCGCATATTCCTTAGCAAATAGAAATCCGGGCGTTCTTGGATATGATCCTTCTACCGGTAAATCTTTTGAATTGACACAAGCCATGAAAGATGCGAGCGCTGCATGGCAAGCGGCCTACAATGCATATAACGCTGACAGAAATAATGAAGCAAAAAAACAAGCTTTTGAAGAAGCAGGTAACAATTATCGGAAACTTACCGGTGCATGGCAATCCAATACAGGTGCTGTCTCTGTAGGTAACAGTACAACCGGATTGTCTCGCCAAATTACGAATGTAGCAGCCGGTAGTGCAGATTCGGATGCTGTCAACGTTGCTCAGCTTAAAGCTGCTAAAGTTGAAGTTGTAGCCGGCACCAATATTAAGACTGTAGATACAGATTCATCTGCAGGCTATACGAAGTACACTGTAAATGCCATTGATACGCAGGTGACCGATGGTGCTGTTAAATACGGTACTGACGGAACCGGAACTATTACCTTGAATACCGATGCTAATGGTACTAAGGGTACTGTAACTGTAAGTGGTCTTACTGATAAGTATGTTGATGCTGTTACGTTTGAAAATAATACATTGACCATTAAACGTAATGACGACGAAAGCTTTAAAGTTGATAATCTTGCAACTAAAGCGGATCTTACGACTGAAGCCGGGAAAGTAAACTTGAAATTCACCGGTGACGATACGTCCGAAAATGGCACGATTACTAAGATCAATGGTGCCATCCTCAACATTCTTGGCGGAGCCAGTGAATTTACGGCAGCCGATAACATCGGCGTCGTAAAAGAAAACGATGCTCTTAAGGTCAAACTCGCGAAAGATATCTCTATGGGCAATGGCAGTGTTACCTTTGCAGGAGCTAAAGATGATTCCGGCAATACCTTGGTTCAAGGTCAGGACGGCAAGTGGTATACGGATTTGACGGACGCCGTCTACGATGCAGATAGTCAGACCTACACCAAGGACGGTACAACCTTAACCGCTGTAGAAAATCCGACGGTTTCAGAAGTTAAGTTAAGCAATACGGGTCTCGACAATGGCGGCAATAAGATCACCAAC
>NZ_KQ958196.1:31295-37620 GCF_001546855.1 Megasphaera sp. MJR8396C
GGTACGGAAGATACGGATATCGTCAACTTGAAACAGCTCAAGGGCAGTACGATTGAATCCGGCAAGTTGAAATACACAGACGCCGGTGTAGGTACGATGACCTTGACGATGCAGGATGGAAGTACCGTTGAAATTGGCGGCTTGCAAGATAAGTACATTACCAAAGCTAGCTTAGATGGTAATAAGTTGATCCTTACTCGCAATGATGATGAAAAATTTGAAATAGATAAGATTGCGACTACCGACGACCTTGTCGGGGAAAACAGCAAAGTAAACCTGAAGTTCACTGGTGATGATACGTCTGAAGATGCTGTGATTACCAAGAAGAACGGTGAAACGCTCAATATCTTTGGCGGAGCTGATAAGGATAAGCTCACTGAAAATAACATTGGCGTCGTATCGGACAACGGGAATTTAAGGATTAAACTCGCTAAAGATTTATCCGGCATCGACAGTGCCCGTATCGGAGGGACTCTAAAAGATGGTGAAATTACGGGTGGCATTTACATTGCTAATCAAGATGTAAAATATAATGGTGCCAGCGGTAAGACTGAAAGCGGCTTATACGTTACCGGTTTGGCCAATACGGCTTGGAATCCGTCTACCGATGGTATCGTAAGCGGACGTGCTGCTACGGAAGATCAGTTGAAAGCTGCCTATGACGGACTTTCGTCAACGATAGGCTCCAATAAAGTCGTAGCCGGTAAAAATATTACCGTAACTGAACTTGAAAATGGTGCAGGCACCGAAGTTGCACTGAGTGACGACCTCTCCTTTGGCGATAAAGACGGTAATAACGTAGCTATTAAGGGCAATGAGGGTATCATCAGCGCCGGAGATGGTGGTACTAATAAAGTGGTCGTCGATGGGACTAAGTCTACGGTAACGGCTGGTACGGGAGATAATACTGTGAATGTAGATGGTGCTGCAGGCCAAGTAACCATTGGAGATGGGACGAATGGTAAACTCGTCATGGGCAATCAAGAAGTGGCGGTTAAAAATGCTGATGGCACGGCGAAAGTTGATGCTGACGGAAATCCTGTTACCGAAAAAGGTAAATTCATCACCGGCCTAGACAACACGACTTGGAATCCTGACGAAAATGGCTATGTACCTGATCGTGCTGCAACAGAAGGCCAGTTGAAGGATGTAGCGGATTCCGTTAAAGACATTACAGATACCATCGGTGTTGGCACTCGTGACTTTGCCGGAGACAGCGGCGAAGCAAAGGTCAAATTGGGTGAGGCGCTGAATCTGAAAGGCGGTGCCGACGTCAACAAGTTATCTGAAGGCAATATTGGTGTTGTTGGAAATGGCAGTAACGGCCTCGACATTAAACTTGCTAAAGATATCAAAGGCCTCGATTCGATAGAAACGAAAGAAATAACGGTAACGGAAAAAGCCAATATTGGCAACGTTTCCATCAGCAATGACAACGTTACCATCGGCACTGGCGACAGCAAGACCATCATCACTAATGAACATGTTATGACCGGCTCAGTCATGACGGGCAACACGACGATCAACAACGATGGCCTGACGATTGTAAATGAAGATTCGTCGAAGAACATTACCATCAATAACAACAACGTCAACATGGGCGGCAACGCGATTCATAATGTTGGTGAAGCGACGGAAGCAACGGACGCCATCAATAAAGGCCAGTTCGACAGAACCGTCGCTGCTATCGGAACGGGCATGAACCAGATGAATAGCCGCATCGGGAAACTCGACAGTCGCGTCAACCGGGTCGGTGCCGGTGCTGCAGCTTTGGCAGCACTGCATCCGTTGGAATACAGCTCCGATTCTAAATGGGAAGTCACGGCCGGCGTCGGTAATTACCGCGGGGCCAATGCCGTTGCCCTCGGGGCTTTCTATCGGCCCAACTACGATACCATGGTCAGCATCGGTTCATCCTACGGCGGCGGTGAAAATATGGTCAACGCCGGCGTAACTTGGAGAATTGGCGAAGGCGAAACGGGTACTTATCCATCGAAGCAAGCCATGGCACAAAGAATTAATAATTTGGAATCAGCTTTATCTCAGCAACATGAACAAATTGAAGCTCAGAACCAAAAGATTGAAGAGCTGATGGCGGCTATGGCAGAGTTAACCAAAAATAAATAATGTTTCATAGCCATCGGAAGATGATGGCCTCAGAAGCACCGAAAATTCTTTGTAATATAGGGATTTCCGGTGCTTTTTTTGTTTTTATGAAAAAAATATTTTATTAGAAATATACGGCTCTCCTATACTGCAAATGAATTGATGAGTATATTACAATAAAAATATCGACAATTAATTGACAGTTATTATGCAGATATATAAAATAAAATTGGAATAATAAGCTAACGATTAGTTTTAAATGACATCTAACTGTTATGATTATAAAGGACTAGGGGGCTTGAATATGAATAAACAGTATAAGGTTATTTGGAGTAAAGTAAGGCATTGCTATGTCGTCGTGTCGGAGCTGGCAAAGCGCAGCGGAAAGACGAAGTCTGGCAAAGCGCAGGCCGGTCAAAAAGTGGCTGTGACGCTGGCAGTCTTGGCCCTTTCGCTCGGCATGACTGGTATCGCTGGTGCGGCTAATAATACGGCAGGTTCCGGCAGTGGGGTTGCTGTGGGCTCGGGGTCTTCGGCTTCCAATGCCAGTGGTGTTGCTATAGGGGCAGGTGCCACCGTCAATACTGACGATGGAGTAGCGATTGGCGCCGGTTCTGTAGCCAATGTTGGTTCTAATGGAATTGGTTATATTCCTCTTTATACAAATTTAGATGGTCTTGAAATTTTTTCACCTACATGGCGGTCATCTTTGGGGGCCGTATCTGTAGGAGTTCAAAATGCTGGAGAAGCAGCTACTGTGACTAGACAAATCGTCGGGGTGGCTGCCGGTAGTCAAGATACAGATGCAGTGAACGTAGCACAATTAAAGAAATTAGATACGAAGATTGAGAAACACAGAGTCCATTATTTTGCCGTATCGACCACTGATACAGATAATAACGACAATGTTAATGCTTTGGGCACTGATTCTATGGCTATCGGCCCGAGTGCCAGAGCAAATGTTGAGAGATCGTTAGCTATTGGTAAATCGGCAAAGTCTTATAGTGTTGGCGGTGTTGCCTTGGGGGCCGACTCATACAATATCGTTCCGGCTAATATGCGTGGCTATATCCCTACATCTGTAACGTTAACCGATGATGAACAAACATCGCCGACTTGGCGCTCCACTTTGGGTGCTGTAGCAATAGGTGTTTCGGCAGAGAATGCTGATGGGGCGATTACAACAGCTACCCAAACGCGTCAAATCGTCGGTGTCGCTGCCGGTACTCAGGATACGGATGCCGTCAACGTTGCACAATTGAAAGCGTTGGGCTCGACTGTTGATGCCAATAAGATTTCTTTTGTGTCGATCAATAAAAAATCTTTAGGTGAAAATGATAATGAAAACAACGACGGTGCCACCGGTGATGATGCGATAGCAATCGGTGTTTTTGCCTCGGCAACGGCGCCTAACGCAACGGCTATGGGGCAAAAAGCTAAAGCAACTAATTATAATTCCATCGCCCTGGGCGATTTTGCCAATGCGTCCGGTATAGGTTCTACTGCTGTGGGCGATTATGCTGCGGCTGAAAGCCATGGCTCCATCGCAATAGGCAGTGAAGCCAATGCAACGGGAATGCAGTCCATAGCCTTAGGTGATGAAGCGAAAGGTACCGGCTATCAGGCAACCGTCGTTGGTGGTGAAGCTACGGCATCCGGTATTAATTCATTGGCGACCGGCTTTGGTGCTAAGTCCAGTGGTCATTTCTCCAGTTCTTTCGGTAGTGAAGCTGTATCTGACGGCGCTTTTGCTACGGCTATTGGTTCTGGAGCCAATGCATCAGCTAAATCGGCGACGGCTTTGGGTGAAAGTTCTACCGCTAATATTGAAGGCGGCGTAGCTCTTGGCAGTGATTCCAAGACGAATATAGGATCTGGTGTCTTGGGCTATGATCCGAGCGGTACGATTACGTCACAAGATGTCCTTCTTGGTAATAATAAAGCAACCTATGATAACTTGCAGACAGAAATTGCAACGGCGCAGACTAATGTAACGTCCTTGGCAAATCAGATTATTGCCTTGCAAAATGAAGCTAATACGGCTGATGAAACTCGCCAGTCGGAAATCATTGAACAAATAAAATCCCTCAATACAGAATTCGAAGCTGCTCGAGCCGATTTACAGACCAAAGTTTCGGAAGCGAATAAACTTGTATCCACTTGGCAGGCAACCGGGGCAGCTGTTTCAGTAGGTGATAGTGAAACGGGCTTAACCCGACAGATTACCAATGTAGCAGCCGGGACCGAAGATACAGATGCCGTCAACGTAGCACAGCTGAACAAATTGAAAGTAAAAGTAGATAAAGGTTGGACCCTTGCTGTTGCTAGAGGTTCAGATTCAAAATCAGAAAATGATGCTACTGTCGAAGGAGATCCAAAACAGATAAATGTCGGCGATACGGTGACTTTAGAAGCCGGTAGAGGTATTAAATTAAAACAAGATGGAGCCGGCGTGCAAATCGGCCTTAAGTACCTTGATATGGAACCTAAAGGAGATACTTATGCTGATGCGGCAGCCAGTGCTGAAGGCGCTCTAGCTGTTGGTCAGAATAGTGTGGCATCGGGGACTCAGGGAACAGCCGTAGGGTTTGCCAATCAGGCAACCGGAAAGAATTCTTTCGCCGGCGGTACTGAAGCGGTAGCCGGTGGTGATAATTCTGTTGCCATCGGTACGAATGCTATAACGACCGATCGAGAATCCATTGCTATCGGTAGAGGAACAGGTAATGCCACTAACGGATTTAAGAAGGTCGATAGTCAATATGGTGTAGCTATCGGATCTGGAGCTGTTGTGGGAGAAAAATCCACAAGTTCAGTTGCAATTGGCGGTAGTGCTCAAGTAACAACTTCAGGCAGTGCGACTGCACTTGGTGCAACTGCCAAGGTGACTAACTCGGTAAGTGGCACGGCTATAGGTGCTTCTGCTACAGTAAGTGGTTCGAGAAATGGTACCGCTATAGGTCGTGGTGCTAAAGTAGAGAATGTGGATTATGCTGTTGCCCTGGGCGATCAATCTTTAGCGAATGTAAGTGCGGGTGTTGTCGGTTATGATGCATCCGGAACCGATCATACTAATGATGCCGCCGGCACTTGGAAATCCGGATTAGGGGCCGTGTCTGTTGGTAAGACCGGCAATACTCGCCAAATTATCAATGTGGCAGCCGGGACTGAAGATACGGATGCCGTCAATGTGGCTCAACTTAAAGCGGCCGGTACAGCCGGTCTCAACTTCAAAGGTGATGGCGATACGATTATTCATCGTGATTTAGGAGCTACATTGAATGTTGTCGGTGGCAATACTGATTCTTTGACAGATAATAATATTGGCGTCGTAGCCGATGATACGACGGGTACCCTCAATGTTAAATTGGCTAAGAACCTTACTATGGGTGACGGGAGCATTACCTTCGTACCTACGGGAGCAAAAGACGCTAACGGCAATACCTTGGTGCAGGGGGAAGATGGTAAGTGGTACACCGACTTGTCCGACGCAACCTATGATGCGACCAATAATGTCTATACGAAAGCTGACGGAACTACCGTAAGTGCCGTAGAAAATCCGGTCGTTTCATCCGTAAAATTGACCAATACGGGTCTCGACAATGGCGGGAATAAGATCACAAACGTTGCAGCCGGCACGGAAGACACGGACATCGTCAATTTAGGCCAGCTTAAAGGCAGTATGATCAAATCGAGTGATGTAACCTATGGTGCTGACGGTTCGGGGACCATTACCTTGACGATGCAGGACGGCAGTAAAGTTACGATTGACAGCCTGAAGGATACATTCGTTAAAGAAGCGAAACTTGAAAACAACACGTTGACCTTTACCCGTAATGACGATACATCCTTTGAAGTAGGGGATATTGCATCTAAGAGCGACATGGATTCAGCCATTAGCAGTGCTAACCTGAAATTCACCGGGGATGATACGTCTGTTGATTCTACGATCACCAAGAAAAACGGTGAAATCCTCAATGTTCTTGGCGGAGCCAGTGAATTTACCACAGCCAATAACATCGGTGTCGTCAAAGAAAACGATGCACTTAAGGTTAAGTTGGCTAAGAACCTTACTATGGGTGACGGCAGCATTACCTTTGCACCTACGGGAGCAAAAGACGCTGACGGCAATACCTTGGTACAGGGTGAAGATGGGAAGTGGTACTCTGACCTGTCCGGTGCTACCTACGATGCGACCAATAATGTCTACACCAAAGCT
>NZ_KQ958197.1 GCF_001546855.1 Megasphaera sp. MJR8396C
CCACCAGTTAAACTGGTGGTTTTGATTTGTACCTAATTAGGTATCGATTATGTTTTCTTCAATCAATAAGAACAGTTTCTTTTCATTCTTTAGCAATAATTATTGGATAATACCTCGATATGTTTGAATTCTATTATTGCGTAAAAAGTCTTAATGATGCGGTTTATAACTAGTTGGTGGGCGTCATAGAGTTCGTGATGTAACGCGTTACGTATAAGAAAAGAAAGAGAAGAGATAAGAGGAGAATAGATAAGACAATATACATAAGACAAGAAAAGATAAAATAATCTGAGACAAAAGATGATGAAATATTTGAGAGCAATTAAAGTTATGCCGGATAGATTTTTTATTTTGTAGATTGGATTTGATGTGTTGAGATTTGTTTTAATGAGATCATTTTTTTGAGGCTTTTGGATTCTTTTTTGTCTTTTGTGAAGTTCCTTTTGGGGAGTGATTTTTTCCGGAAAGGGACTTTTTTTGTATTTTCATGAAAGACAAATGTATTAGTTTACGATTTTTTGAAAGTTCAGAAAACTTTAAGTTTTTGAATGCAAAAATTATCACTTAGAATGTATAAATAGGAAAAGATGTAAAACCGGCTGAAATACGAAAAAAAACGAAAGAAAAAAATTGGAAAATAGCGATTTTGGGTAAAAAGTTTGAAAAAAAAGTTAGACGATTGGCCTTTTTTTTGTCTTACTTAGATAGGAGGGTAATTTCGAAAGACATTCCCCGAGAAGAAAAAAATGAGGTGCTGGCAATGAAAAAGTTACAATGGCTGAAAACGAAAGTTGGGCTCTTTTTAGATCCCCGTATCCTTTATTTGATGAATCTTCCCAACGGCGATTCGTATATCGTGCTTTGGTTCTTCTTAAAGGATATGGCAGGCATGGTCAATGACGACGGTAAGATTTACGTGTCCGAGACCGAGCCCCTTACGACGCAGCTCATTGCCAAGAGCCTGCATCGCCGCCAGCCTTTTATTGAAAATGGGTTGCGTGCATTGGAACAGGTCGACCTTATTGAACGCGACGAAAAAGGCTTGATTCGCATCGTCATCTGGGAAGAACTGCAAAGTTTTCATCGCGATGAGAAGCGAAGGGAGCAGACTAATGAACGGGTTCGCCGCTATCGTGAGAGGCGGCGTATGGCTCAAGAAGCTCAACAAGAAAGCTTTCAGGAAGAAAATACGGATGTCGTCGGCACTTCCGGCGAAGACATTCTCGAACCTTCCCATGGTAATCCCGTCGAGTCCGTATCGGTGGAATCTATCGTAGCTGAATCAGATGAAGCCGAACACGGCGTTGAAGCAAAATCTGTATCCGAGGAAGAGACCTGTCATGAAACAGCTCCGGAAATGCTCCCAGGAGAAGCTGTGACGACGCCGAAGGCGGCAAAGGGTTATGCCTCGGTCCAGACGTATCAGAACCTTTTTGGGCCCATGCAGGGCGATTTTGCCCATCGATTGATTACCTTGGAAAACATGTGGGGCAGTGAGCCCACTTGTACGGCCATTGAGATGGCTCACGAAAACAAGGTCAATAATATCAACTACATCGCCGCCATTTTGAAGAACAGCAACGGACGACCGATGCGCGGCAAACGAAAGGAAGATAAGTATAATGGCTATGCGAACTTTGATGGGTATATTGACGGCGTGTTACGGGGAGAACCAGAATATAAACCACATTTTCGTCGAGACGCTGAAGGACAATCTGGGCTCCGACATATCGGTGACTCAGGCCAAAACCTTGGCTAACCGACTTGTTTCTTCGCATAAATTTTCGCCGTCCATTTCCGAGATCGTTGCCGAATGGCAGCAGATGAAAAGGGAGACGAACCGCCGCGTCTACGAGGCTACACCGGTTTCTATGACCATGAGCCCGGAAACGAAACGGCGCGTGACGGAGACCATCGAGCGGATTCGTGAAAGCAGGCCCAAGGAATATGGCGCCATGAGTCCCCATGTGCTGGAATTTGCCCGCCAGTTCTTTCCCCATATTAGCGAGGCGACGGCCCAGCGAAACTGCCTCGATATCATGAACTGCATGAGTACTCGGGAGTCTGAAATTGCGTCCGGAAGCCCTTATCGGACCTATATGGAATTGAATGATAACGGCATGATTACCTTAGTCATCCGTAAAATCGCATAAAGAAAGGAGCGTCTATGAACAAAATTTGGAGTTTCTTACGAAACCTCGACAAGAGGAAACTCATCTTCATCCTGCAAAGGGCCAGTGCCATCTTGCTTCCCATCAGGCCCTATGCTGAATGCGGAAGGACCGATACCTGTCCTTGTCCCATTAAAAAGAAGGCCA
>NZ_KQ958198.1 GCF_001546855.1 Megasphaera sp. MJR8396C
GCCCGGGCAGTCAACGTGTGCATAGTGACGTTTGTCCGTTTCATATTCAACGTGTGCCGTATTGATCGTAATACCGCGTTCACGTTCTTCCGGAGCTTTGTCGATGTCGGCATAGTCTTCGAATTTAGCGTAGCCTTTTTCAGCCAAAACTTTGGTGATGGCTGCCGTTAAGGTCGTTTTGCCATGGTCGACGTGACCAATCGTACCGATGTTGACATGCGGTTTTGTTCTTTCAAAATGTTCTTTTGCCATGATAATCAATTCCTCCTTTAAAAAACATCTATCCACTTGCATTTTATCACATATCCATATTCTTTGCTAAAAAAAACAGTAAATTCAGCAAAAAATATTTCTGCATATAGAAATAACCCCGTATGAACGAGGTTATCGGTGTGGTGGCGGCTCGGAGATTCGAACTCTGGACACTGCGGGTATGAACCGCATGCTCTAGCCAACTGAGCTAAGCCGCCATGTGTGGAGCTATTGACCGGGATTGAACCGGTGACCTTATCCTTACCAAGGATACGCTCTACCGACTGAGCTACAACAGCTTGTATACAGGTCAAAGCCTTGTATGAAGTTGTTTCTTACTAAGACTAGTAAAAAAAATTTGGTAGCGGGGGCAGGACTTGAACCTACGACCTTCGGGTTATGAGCCCGACGAGCTACCAACTGCTCCACCCCGCGACATTGGTGGTGGGGGAAGGATTCGAACCTTCGAAGGCGAACGCCGGCAGATTTACAGTCTGCTCCCTTTAGCCACTCGGGAACCCCACCATTTTTTGGAGCCAACGATAGGACTTGAACCTACAACCTACTGATTACAAGTCAGTTGCTCTACCAATTGAGCTACGTTGGCTTATCGTTCCATAGAACATAGTCTATTATAGCTAAGACTTGATGTTCTGTCAAGAACTTTCATCAGTTTCTCGTCCATTTTCTTCGAAATCAAAAGTGTTTTTGTTCTCTCAGAAGAACCGCTGACTTAATTAGTATACTACACCGCCTTGAATAATGCAAGCACTTTTTTTATTTTTTTCGCTCTCTTTGTGAGATGAAAAAAACGCAGCACGTTATCCTTCGTGCTGCGTATCCAAGTTGAGGAACAAGGTAAATTCATTTTTAAAGTAAAGCTTGACCGATCCGACCGGGCCGTTACGGTGCTTGGCCAGGATGACTTCGGTAATGTGCTGATTCTCCGTTTCCTTATCGTAGTAGTCTTCTCGATATAAGAAGGAGACGATGTCCGCATCCTGTTCAAGGGCCCCCGATTCACGGAGGTCACTGAGCATAGGCCGTTTATCCTGACGGCTTTCTACGCTTCGGCTGAGCTGGGACAAGGCGATCAAAGGCACCTTGAGTTCTCGGGCTAAGGCTTTCAGCGATCGGGAAATCTCAGAGATTTCCTGCTGGCGGCTTTCCGAGTTTCGTCCCTGCATGAGCTGCAGGTAGTCGACGATGATGAGGTCCAGGCCGTGTTCTGACTTGAGCCGCCGGGCCTTGGAGCGCATCTCGGCGACGGAAATCCCCGGCGTATCGTCGATGTAGACCGGCGATTCGTAGAGTTTATCGCAGGCATCGGTAAGCCGAGACCATTCGTCGTCACTGTTGAGCTGGCCCGTGCGCAGCTTTTGCGAATCGATGTGGGCAATCTGGCAGAGCAGTCGCTGTACGAGCTGCTCCTGCGACATTTCCAGCGAAAAGAAGGCTACGGTCTTGCGCTGACGGACGCCGACGTTCTGGGCGATGTTCAGGGTAAAGGCCGTCTTGCCCATACTGGGACGGGCGGCGACGAGGATAAGGTCTGACGGCTGAAGGCCCGAAGTCATGCGGTCCAGGTCGCGAAAGCCCGTAGGAAGGCCTGTAAGGCCGGCTTTATTTTCATAGAGCTTAGTAATTTTATCGAGGGTCGTTTCGACGACGGCGCCGACGGAGGCGAAGTCGCCGCGATTTTTCGTATCCGACAACTGCAGGATCTTTCGTTCTGCATCGTCGAGGAGGTCTTCCGGTTCCTTTTCCCCGTCGTAGGCTTCGGTCGTCAATTCGGTACACGTCGAAATGAGTTTCCGCGCCAAGGCTTTTTCAGAAACGATGTTGGCGTGGTACTCGATATTGGCCGCCGTCGCTACCAAATTGGGCAGCTGCAGGACGTATTCGACGCCGCCAACATCGTCGAGGCGTTTCATGCGCCGCAATTCTTCCGTTAAAGTAATGACGTCGATTTCTTTATTTTCCCGATGGAGATGCTCCATGCCTTCAAAGATGACGCGGTGCACGTCTCGATAAAAGTCGTGAGACTGCAGCCGTTCCATGGCCAGGATAACGGCATCGTGGCTGAGGAGCATGGCGCCGAGAACAGCTTGTTCAGCTTCGACATTCTGCGGTGGCACCCGCTGTTCCATACTATGATTCCCCCTGTTTGACCAACATCAATTTCAATACGTCGTCAATATCAGCGGCATAATGGATATCGAGCCCCAAATGGCGTTCCGGAATGTCATGGCTGTTTTCCTTGGGGATGATGATGCCCTTCATGCCGGCCTGGCAGGCGCCGTAGGCTTTTTCAAAGACGCCGCCGACAGGTTTGACCTGGCCTTGAATGGAGATTTCCCCGGTGAGGGCCATGTCCTGACGGACGGGGACGCCGGTAACGGCTGAAATGAGGGCCGTCGTAATGGCGCAGCCAGCCGACGGGCCATCGATGTTACCGCCGCCGACAAAGTTGATGTTGACGTCGTAATCGGAAAGTTCTTTTCCCGTCACCCGGCGCATGACTGCTGCCGCATTGAACATGGAGTCCTTGGCCATCGAGCCTGCCGTATCGTTGAACCGGTAGTACCCCTTCCCCGGTTCCCGGGCCGGAAAGGCAACGGCTTCGATTTCAATGGCAGAGCCCAGGTAGCCGGCGACGCCAAGGCCGAAAACCTTGCCGACGACGGGCATATTGCTGGCCTTTTCGGTCACATAGGGAACGAGGCGGCTGATCTGGGCGACGCGGCGAACGTGGTCTTTCGTAATGCGGACCTGATCTTTTTTCCCCGATTGGAAAACAGCCAGGCCATAGGTGTCGGCCAGGATATTGACGGCTTTTCGCCCTTCAATGGTAAATTCGGCGATGGATTTGGCAACGCCGTCTTCAAGGTCAGCTCCCAGTTGTTCCGCTGCATGAGAAACGATCTTTTCGATGTCCGTCGGAATGAGGGGTTCAAAAAAGATTTCGGCACAACGCGAGCGGATAGCCGGGTTGATTTCCGACGGGTCCCTCGTCGTAGCGCCGATGAGGATAAAGTCCGCCGGTGCCCCTTCGGCAAAGAGCCGCCGGATATATTGGGGAACGTTAGGGTCGTCTTCATCATAGTAAGCCGACTCAAAGCGAACCCGTTTATCTTCCATGACTTTCAACAATTTATTGAGCAGCATCGGATCCATTTCACCGATTTCATCGATGAACAGGATGCCGCCGTGGGCTTCGGTGACGAGGCCCGGTTTCGGTTCCGGGATGCCCGTATCGGCCAAGTCGCGGCGAGCCCCCTGATAAATCGGATCGTGGACCGAACCGATGAGTGGATTGGTCATATCCCGCGAATCCCAGCGAAGGGTCGTCCCGTCCGTTTCCACGAAAGGAGCCTTGGGGCCGAAGGGCGTGAAGGCCAGTTTCTTCGCTTCATCGAGGACGATGCGGGCCGCCGTCGTCTTGCCGACGCCAGGCGGTCCATAGAGCAGCAGGTGCTGAGGATAGACAGAAGCCAGTTTGCTTTGCATGGCTTCGACGGCCCGTTCCTGACCGACGATGGCACTGAGCCGTTTCGGCCGCACCCGTTCCATGACCGATTCCGTAAGTTCTACCTTTTCGAGATCGTCTAATGCTTTCAGTTTGCGCTTGGTCTGCTGCGTTTCTACGTCGTGCAGTTCTTCCTTGATGAGTTCCATCTTGATTTCCCGCACGTATTCCTGCTGCTTTTCGTCCATGCGCTGGGTGATTTTCTTTTCCAGTCGTTCTTCAACGGCCTGGCGGGCCAGCATTTCAGCGAGGACCATTTCGAGCTCATTGAGGACATTGATGACTTCGTCGTCACCGGGCACCTTGTCATACGATACATCTTCATAAATGAGGCGCTGGAGACCGACCAGGCGCTGGCGCGGATCTTCAGAGTGGATGTACGACAGGGCCGAGTATTTACTGGCACGGAGGACCATTTTTTCAGACCCTATAAGGCCAGTAAAAGCGCCATAAAGCACGTTAACCTGCCGGCGGAGTTCTTCCTCCGCCGTAGGTTCTAAGTACTTATGGCGCTGTAACAGTTTATCCAATAATTCTTTCATTGTAACCTCTTAGGGCTGGCAAATCAGCCTTCTACAACGTGTATTTTAATGACACTGGTAATGGTCGGATGAACGCGGATGGTGACATCGTAGTCGCCGACGGATTTGATCGGTTCCTTGATTTCAACCTTCTTCTTGTCGAGGTCGATGTCATACTGTTCCTTGGCAGCGTCACTGATATTTTTCCCGGTAATGGCTCCGAAGACTTTGCCGCCTTCACCGACTTTAACGGGAATCGTAAGTTCTACTTTCTTGAGCTGGCTGGCCAGGATGACGGCTTCATCCGAAGCGACCTGAGCCTTATGCTGAGCCGCAGCTTTCTTCTGCTTGGCATCGTTGATATTTTCCGACGTGCCCGGCGAAGCTAATTTACGGGGCAGGAGGAAATTGCGGCCATAGCCTTCGGAGACTTCGACGATATCTCCTTTTTTCCCGAGTTTCTTAACATCTTCTAATAAGATAACCTTCATTTTTCATCAATCTCCTTATTTTTATCTAAAATCTCATGGAGAGCCGCCATGACGACGTCTTGTGCTTCTTCCATCGTACGCCCTTTGACCTGGGCGCCGGCTACGGTGCGGTGACCGCCGCCGCCGATGGCTTCCATGACGAGTTGTACGTTAATATCGCCTCGCGACCGGGCACTGACGCCAATATAGCCGTCGTCGAGGTAGTAAAACGTGAAGCTGGCTTCAACCTTGTCGATGTTGACCAAGGCATCGGCTGCCTGGGCGGCAATGATCATGGCATTGGCCAGGCCCTTGGGACAGCTGGCGACGGCGATGCCGTCTTTGATGCGAGCGCCTGACAGGATGGCGGCCCGATCTTTTACGGTATCAAAATCGCAGCTGAACAGATCGCGGACGATGTCGGGATCGGCCCCGCAGCGGCGCAGATAGGAGGCGGCATCAAAGGTGCGCACCCCGGTCTGGACGGCGAAGTTCTTGGTATCGACGACGATACCCGCATAGAGGGCCGTCGCTTCGATTTTAGCCAAGTCGACATCTTCCTGGAAATATTGCAAGAGTTCGGTTACGAGTTCACTCGTCGACGAACTTGACGTTTCGGTATACGTGAGCAGCGGTTTTTGGATAAAATCCGAGCTGCGGCGATGGTGATCGATGACGACGCGGTGATCGGTCTTGGTTAAAAGAGCCGGTGCCGCCGTCATATCCGGCCGATGGGTATCGGTGATAAACAGCAGGGTCTGGTTATTGCAAAGCTTTTCTGCCGTTTCAGGTGAAATAATCAAGTCCTTAAAGTCAGGATCATCCATCAGTTCCGACGTGAGACGCTGCACGGCATCGGTTTGATCGCTGAGGACGACATGGACCGGCTTTTCAGCCAGACGGGCCATGTGGGCGACACCGACGGCAGCGCCGAGGCTGTCATAATCTTCCCGTTCGTGACCCATGACCAAAACCAGTTCACTGTTATCGATGAGTTCATGGATAGCCTGGGATACGACGCGGGCCCGGACGCGAGTGTTCTTTTCGATGCTTCGCGTCTTGCCGCCATAAAAATGAGGCGAACCGTCGTCTTCATAGACGACGACCTGGTCCCCACCCCGACCTAAGGCCAGATCCAAACCGGCCCGGGCCTTATCGGCCAATTCATTGAAGTCGGCTTTACCGGCTGCGATGACATCGCTCGGGAAGAGGGCCACGCCCATACTGATGGTGACGGGGATCTGATTGACCGTATGGATGGCGCGGATTTTTTCTAAAAAGGCAAAGTTGTTCTCTTTATAAAACTCCAACGTTTCCCGGCTCATACAGGCGATGTACTTTTCATTACCGTAGCCGCGAATGAAGCAGTTATGCCCCGACAGTTCGCCGATGAGGGCGTTGTTGACATTGGTCACCAGCGTCGCCCGCTGGACCGCCGTCATCCCCTTGGCGACTTCTTCCATATTGTCGATTTCAATATCGCAAAAGACAGGGACGGCTGCCAAAGAGTTTATCTTCTGCCGTTCCGTATCGGTAATATCTTCAAAGTAAAGGATGAGATAGTTGTCATCTTCTGCCGCTTCGGTCTGCAAGTATTTATAGACGACGCGGTAGTACCGTTCGCTAATGTGTTCAAAGAAGTAGCCCGATTTCCCCCAAAATTTATCAACTTTCAAATTGGGCATGATGTGATCCAGCTTCTGATCATTGTCGATATCGCCTACCCAGTCGCGAAAAACGCTGTTGGCCCAGCACAGATTGGACTGCATATCGATGATGGCAATGCCGATGGGAAGGTTCTGCACGGCATAGGTCGACGCCTGATCGACGCTGCGCGAAATGGCATCGAAAAATTGGCTTATTTCTCGGCTGCGTTCATTATGATTCTTGCGGGTCAGGACGTAGGCACCGCCGGTCAGGATGACTGCCAACAGGGCAATGATCCAATTGTAGACGGCAATGACAAGAATCAGCAAGACAGTAATCAGGAAAAAAGGGCCGTCCGACCGTCTTGACAGCAAATTTTTAAACATGGTTCCGCCCCCTGCATACTAACGTATGTAATCTTTTTTTCTATAGTTCGCAAGCATGTCGAAGATACCGGCCACAAAGGCGGCATACGAAAAGACAGGCATGACAAAAAACAAGATGAGGATCAGGGCCTGCAAGCCATTCCCCAGGTGGAAACGGCGGCTGATGAGGTACAAAATAAGGGCAATCCCCTGAACACAAAGAAAAAAGTAGGCAAGCTGAGAGAGATTCATACCGATGATATTGAGCCAGTCAATCTCCCGGGTAACGCCCCAATACTTCATGACCAAGGCCAATATATATAAGTATATCATACAACGGGGCATTTCCCAATAACGAATCGGCAAAAAGGACTGGACCGAAAAGCCCAGACGCCGCAGGATAACTTGGGAAAAGGCGATGTGGATATAGGCCATGATCATCATGCCCAAGGCAAAGAACATGGGCAGGAGAGACGGCAGTAGTTCCCGAACCTGGGCTAATTGTGCCATGGCTTCCGTCATTTGGACGTCGGACATGCCCTGGGACTTATACTGGGCTGCCATGGTATCCATGAGCTGCGTAAAAAAGTCATTGAGCTGGGTGAATATATTGATATCCAAGGCGACGTAAGCCAAGAGGCAGGTTAAGGCAAAGGCTCCGGCAAGGACGGCCGCCACCGTTCCCAAAAGTCGTGTGGCCGACCATTGATAGCGAAAGCCGACACCTAAGGCGACGCCGACAGAACCGAAGATAATGAGCTGATACAG
The DNA here is from genome assembly GCF_001546855.1 of Megasphaera sp. MJR8396C. GTDB lineage: Bacteria > Bacillota > Negativicutes > Veillonellales > Megasphaeraceae > Megasphaera. The sequence goes on from NZ_KQ958198.1 coordinate 7,553, forward strand.
GGCCGTAATCGGATCGATGAAGACCCCCATAAGGACGCCGACCGTGACTCCCAATAATACGGCATAGCGCAGACCGTACTTCATAAAGATAATGGTCATCGGCACGGGCATGATAAAGTAGCCAAAGAAAGAAAAGACAGGTACATATGTACTTAGAAGCGCAAAAACCAGCATTATGGCGGCAAAGCAACCGGCCGTCGTCAGCGGCGTAACACGCTTCTGCTCCATAAAATTTCCCCCTTCCAAAAAAACTGCGAAACAGCGGAGACAAGAGATGCCTCCGCTGTCACAGTACAACTATATTTCACGTTTTATACTTCCATAATGATCGGTAAAATCATCGGGCGGCGCCGCGTCTTTTCATAGAGATACCGGCTGAGGGTATCGCGTACTTGAGACTTGATGACGGCCCATTCGCGGATGTTTCCGGCTTCACAGCGTTCGAGAACGGCTGCGACCCGGTCGTGAGCTTCGCGAATCAGTTCTTCAGAATCGCGGACATAGACGAAGCCGCGGGATACGATATCGGGGCCGGCCAACGGATGGCTGGTGCCCTTGGCCAGAGTCATGACGACGATGACGACGCCTTCCATGGCCAACTGCTGGCGGTCGCGGATAACGATGTTGCCGACGTCGCCGACACCGAGGCCGTCGACGAAGACGCGGCCGGCGTTGACATGGCCCGTCTTATGACCGGAGCGATTGGAAAATTCAAAGATCTGCCCATTGTCGCCAATGAGGACGTGATCCTTATCGACGCCCATCATGACGGCTAAGTCGCCGTGGGTCCGGAGCATGCGGTATTCACCGTGGATCGGCACGAAGTAGTTCGGCTTAATGAGTCCCAGCATGAGCTTCAGTTCTTCCTGGCTGGCATGGCCGGATACGTGGATTTTCTTATCCCGGCCGGCGATGACGTTAGCCCCGAGGCGCATGAGGTTGTCGATGGTGCGGCCGACACCGGTTTCGTTGCCCGGAATCGGCGTTGCCGAAATGATGACCGTATCGCCAGGCATGATGCTGACGCTGCGGTGATTGTTGGACGCCATACGGGAGAGCCCTGCCATGGGTTCGCCCTGGCTGCCCGTCGTCAGGATGAGGACCTGATCGGCCGGATAGCGGTTGAGTTCATCCGGTTCGATGAGGACGCCTTCAGGTACGTCGAGATAGCCCAGTTCAATGGCTACCTGGACATTGTTGACCATACTGCGGCCAAGAACGGTTACCTTGCGTTTGAATTGGATAGCCGTATTGATAGCCTGTTGGATACGGGAAATATTCGAGGCGAATGTCGCCAGAATAATACGGCCTTTAGCGGCGCGGAAGGCTTTGCGGAAAGCATGGCCGACCGTCGTTTCCGATTCAGTATACCCCGGCCGTTCGGCGTTGGTACTGTCCGACATCAGGAGCAGAACGCCGCGGCGGCCCAATTCTGCAAACTTGTGCATATCCATCTGTTTCCCGTCGACCGGGGTCATATCGACCTTAAAGTCCCCAGTATGGACGACCGTTCCGACAGGGGTCCGGAAATAGAGTGCACTGGCATCAGGAATGGAGTGATTGGTGTGGATAAAGCCGACTTTCATGCAGCCTATCTGTACTTCGTCACCGTGATGAACTTCGTTCAAGGTGTAATTCGTAATGTGGTTTTCTTTGAGTTTCCCTTCAATGAGGCCGCATACCAGTTTCGTTGCGTACACGGGCACGTTTACTTCATTGAGCAAGTAGGACAAGCCGCCGATATGGTCTTCGTGACCATGGGTAATGACGACAGCTCGTACTTTGTCCCGGTTTTCAATCAAGTAACTCATGTCCGGGATGACGAGGTCGATGCCGAACATATCGTCATCGGGGAAGGCCAAACCGGCATCGATGACGATAATGTCGTTTCCGTACTGGATAACCGTCATGTTTTTGCCGATTTCACCTAAGCCACCTAAGGGAATTATCATGAGTTTTTCTTTTTTAGCCAAAATATACCTCCTAAAAATAAATATAGTTGTATCCGTTCCAACCGGAGCCCCTCTGGGAGCTACAGGTCTATCCTATATGAAGATAAAACGAACAGTATTGGAAATAATTCCTTCTATCATATTTTCCGTTATTTCCGGGACGCTGTCAACAATCCAGCTTATATTTTTTGAATAATCCTTCATTCTTACACAAAAATTTTACATTTACTTTCCGGTTTTAGCCGTCTTGATGATATTTTCCGGGACCGTCAGTTGTGTTCCCTTGGGCAGGGCCGTATAGTCGATGGTCAAATTGACTTCACTCATTTTGATGAAGGACTGGGATACGGCTTTTTCAGCGTCAGTGCGGCCAAATTCGTCGACTAAGGTCAGAGCCAGGCTGCGGAGCTGATCGGTCAAGGGCAGGCTGATGCGGGAAATGCGCTTGGTCGAAGGATCGATGGTGACCACGGTCTGTACATCGCCGACTTTCTGAATTCCCTGAAGGACTTTTGCCAACACGCGGACCTGTTCATCGGTCATGCCTTCCTTCTTCCAATTGGCTTCGTCAGACGCCGAGTAGATGCGGGACGCATCAAAGACGACGTTATAGTCGTTGCCGCCGGCACGGGTGACGGATTTAACGCCGGAAAGGACGTTGCGGTCGCTGGTCAAATAACTGGCAATGGGTTTAGAATCCTTTAAATCATAGCTTTTCGTCAGCCACTGGCTGTCGTCGCCCTGAGCCTTGTAGTAGACGTCGAGTTTATTTCCGTTCTGGGCGGCATAGGCCTTATTCTGCGGGATTTTATCCATAGCCTGGGAGGCGAAACCTTCGGTCTTTACTTGAGATTCGATGACAAAAGGCTTTTCCTGGATATTGATCTGATTGATGACGGCACCGTCACCGACGAAGGGCATATTGATACCCAGAGTCAGCGTATAAGCACCCTGGGGATGAGCTGCCATGTTGCGGGCCGCTTCTTCATACGTATCCTGCGGTGTGGCTGCCAAGGCTGCCCCGCCAATAGAAGCTGCTGCCATGACCAGGCAGCACGTCTTTTTCAAAGAATAAGTGAGTTTCATATTACTGCACCCCTGCTTTCTTGTATAATTCATAGAAATGATGGATCGGTCCATGGCCTTTGCCAATGGGCTCTGCATGGGCAATCCCTTCAAAGACATAGGTTTTAGCAGCCTGAACAGCATCGGACAGGTTCATGCCGTTGGCTAAATTAGAAGCAATGGCACTCGACAGGGAACATCCCGTTCCATGCGTGCTGGTGCTTTCAATGCGTTTTCCCTTGTAGTAATGGAAGTCTTTGCCGTCGAAGAGGACGTCCGTCGCATCGGCAATGCGGTGACCGCCTTTTACCAAAACGGCCTTGGCCCCCATGGCGGCAATGGCTTTAGCAGCATCTTCCATATCTTCAAAACTTTCGATTTTCTTACCCGTCAAGACTTCTGCTTCGGGAAGGTTCGGCGTCAGCACGTCGGCTAAGGGCAGTAAGACGTCCTTCAAGGTCTGTTCGGCTTCCGGAGCCAACAGGCGATGACCGCTGGTAGCTACCATGACCGGGTCGACGACGACGAAGGCCGGACGGTACTGCTTCAATTTGTCGGCAATGACCCGAATCGTTTCGGGTACGCTGACCATGCCGATTTTAACGGCGTCGACGTCGATATCTTCAAAGACGGCATCGATCTGCGATGCAATCAGTTCCGGCGTGACGTCCATATACCCGCGAACGCCCTGGGTATTCTGCGACACAACGGCCGTAATGACATTCAAGGCAAAACAGCCATGGGCACAAAAAGTCTTGCAGTCAGCAGCTGCCCCGGCTCCGCCGGACGGATCGGTACCGGCTATGGACAATACATGTTTCATCATAGATAAAACCTCCAACCATCGTTATTATTTACGAGATGCCTCCCAAAATTTCAAGGCTTTCGGATGAACGTAAAAGAGCAAAGATGCCGAGCCGATTCGCCCGCCATGGACGTCAAAGTCCAACAGGGCCATGCTGCCGGTCTTAAAATCGATCGCCGTTCCCGTCCAGGCCTGAACCCAGCGGTCTAAAAAAGGCGAGTGACCGACGATGCAGACGACATCCGATTTTTCCTGACTCAAAATCTGATCATATACGGCGACAAGGTCTCCCGAAGCCAGAGCTTCATGCGTATGGAACTGCCCGATGGGCAATTGCTGTTCCAAGTAAGAAGCCGTCTGGCAGGTCCGTACATAGGGACTGACCCAGAGTGCCGTTTTTCCTTCCGGCCACCACGAGGCGGCCCAGTTGGCCATAGAATCGGCCTGCCAGCAGCCTTTTTCCGTCAATTCTCTCAGCTTATCCGGCTTTTTCAGAGAAAAAGGCTGGGCCTTTCCGTGACGCATTAAACAAAGATACATAGGCCCCCCTTATTCGGCGACGTGCTCCAACCCGACGTTGAGCAGCGTAAATACGTGGGCATCGGCCAGGGAATACTGCACGTTCTTTCCTTCCCGCCGGAACTGAACCAGGCGAGCATCCCGCAAAATACGCAATTGATGGGATACAGCCGATTGCCCCATGCCAAGTTCTTCAGAAATACAACGAACGCAAACTTCTCCATTCATGAGAAGGCGTAAAATGCGAAGCCGCGTCGGATCCCCCAAAACCTTGAAAACATCCGCCAACGGTTGAATATACTCCTGTGAAAGCTTCGGTGCTTGTGTTTCCAATGCCATCGCTCCTACATACCATCTTTATCACTATCTATCTAATCGTTTTATTATAGCATATTTTTCTATCCAATCGCCAGTGTGGACAAGATATAAGTTCTCTCTGTGGAGACGTATCCGTATAGAAATTTTTCTTTCACCCCACCGGTACACAGAAAGCTCCTACCGTTCGGACGGAGGGAGCTTTTTTTTGCAGGCAGCACAGTACCCGTAGAGTTCGAGATTGTGGCTGACGATATCAAAGTCGGTCTTTTTTTCAACTTCCCGTTCGTAGTCATGGAGCGGGCAGTGCGGCAAATCGACGATCTTATGGCACTGTAAACAGATTAAACGGTGGGTATGCCCCGGCCGCCGCAAAGAAAAGCCGTATTTTCCTTCATCGGGAAGAAACATCTTTTCAGTCAGCCCCCGCTTGGTAAACATTTCCAAGATGCGATAGACCGTCGAAAAACTGACCTTATCGCCGCCTTCGAGGAGTTCCGCGTAAACGGCCTCGACGGTCATGACGCCGGTCTTATGGCTTAACACATCGAGCACCCGGTTGCGGGCCTTGGTGCTCTTTAATCCGTATTGGCGAAGACAGTCGCGATAGGTATCACTCATGACGCCGCCTCCTTTCTTTGACCGACATCAGCCCTTCTTTATAAATGATGACCAGTACCAAAAGGGCCACGGCCGTCAGGGCCGTAACGCCGCCGGGAGCCGCATCGATATAGTAAGACAAAAAGAGGCCCGACAGAATATCGACGAAGCTGAAAAGGATCGAATACATCAGGGTCTGACGAAAGCCTTTTCGCAGCTGCAGGGCCGCCGCTACGGGAAGGGCGATGAGGGAACTGATGACCAGGATGCCGACGATGCGGATGGATACGGAAATTGTCGCCGCAACCAGCACCGAAAAAATATAGTTGACCAGTTTACTGTGAACGCCGGCAATCTGAGCCCCGTCTTCATCGAAGGTCAGCATGACCAGTTGCGGATAGAGCTTGACGATGACGGCGATGGATACGACGCTGAGGGCGATGACGGCGTAAACGTCATCGGTCGATACGGTAAGGATACTGCCGAACAAGAAAGACTCGACGTTGGTATGGACCAGGCCGGCACTGATGATGGTAATGGCAAGGCCGACCGAGAGGGACAAGATAATGACCAAAATCAACTCGGCATAGCGCCGAAAACGGCTGCGCAGCACTTCGATGAGGATGCCGAAAAAGCTGGTCAGACCAAAGGCACCGAGGACGGGATTCCAATCGAGGAGCAGCCCGACGGCAACGCCGGCCAGGGAGGCATGAGACAAGGCATCGCCGATCATGGAATACCGGCGCAGGACGAGGAAGATGCCGATGAGCGGGCAGACGATGGAAATGAGGATGGCTACGATAAAGGCATTTTGCATAAAAGCATATTCAAACATCAGTCTTTCCCTCCCATCGTAACCGACATATATTCATCGAGATAAGCCTTTGGCGAGCAGAAGTGGCCGTAGCCGCCGACGACGTGGAACAGTTTCGTCGAGTTGCGGACGGCAAATTTCAGATTATGTTCTACCGTAAGGACCGTAATTCCCTGATTCTCATTTAAATCCTTAATAAAGGGGTACAATTCTTCCTGACTGCGGACATCGATGCCCGTCGACGGTTCATCAAAAATGAGCAGGTCGGGATGTCCCATCAGGGCCCGGGCGATGAGGACTTTCTGGCATTGACCGCCGGATAAACTGCCGATGAGCTGATCCTTTAAATCATAGACTCCCATCTGTTCCAAACAGGTCCGGATGAGGCTCTTATCCTTTAGCTGAAGGACCTGGCGGTAACAGTTCAGCACTTCCCAAACGGTGATGGGAAACTGACTGTTCAGCGTTTCAAAGCGCTGGGGCACATACGCCCGATGGCGATAGGTATTGGAAATGACGCCGCGGCTCGGCACGAGCAGTCCCAAAATGAGTTTAATCAAGGTACTCTTGCCGCTGCCATTTTCGCCGACGACGGAAATGTAGTCGCCGTTTCGAATGGTCATATTGATATCTTCGAGCAAATACTCGCCGTGTTCATAAGAGAAGTAAACGTGCTGTAAATCGATCATAACTGCCTCCGCTGCCATAAAATTATCGGTAGTTTATTATATCCCGGCGCAAACGAAAATGCAAGGCATTTGCAAGTAATTGACAAAAAAAGGCGGCCGTGATACGATGAACGCCATAGGAGGTCGGTATCTATGTCATCTCATCACCCCCGTCGCCTAGCGCGATTCTTGCTGCTTCTGACCGCAATCATGACCATGTTGGCCCTGGCCGGCTGCGGCACGACAGCCGACGTGCCCGACGATGGAAAACTGAAGGTCGCCGTCACCTTTGACGCCTTAAAAGAATTTACCCAGGCCGTCGGCGGCGATAAAGTCGATGTTTACACCCTCATTCCCGATGGAACGGAACCTCATGAATTTCAGCCGACGACGAAGACCATTAAGCGACTCGGTCAATCGCAGCTCTTCGTGTACAACGGCCTGGGCATGGAGCCCTGGGCATCTAAAGTCGTCGATGCCGCTAAAAATACGTCGCTCCACACCGTCAATGCCTCGCAGGGCATTACGCCCATCAAACTCACCGATGAAGAAGAGGTCCACGAACACGGCGACTATGACCCGCACATCTGGCTCAGCCTGATCAACGCCCAGCAGGAAGTACGGAACATTGCTGACGCCCTGTCCGAAGCCGATCCTGCCAACAAAGGGTACTACCAGCAGAATGCCGAAAACTACAACCGCCAGCTCCAGGCCCTGCAGGACGAATATGCCGCAAAATTCAAAAAGGCGCCCCGCAAGGATTTCGTCACCGGCCACGCCGCCTTTGCCTACTTATGCCGTGACTTCGGCCTGACCCAACAAAGCGTCGAATCCGTCTTTTCCAGCGGTGAACCCAGTGCCCGCCAACTGGCTCGATTAGCCGACTACTGCCGGGCTCATAACGTAAAAACCATCTTCGTCGAAGACATGGTCAGTCCAGAAACGTCGGAAACACTGGCCCGCGAAGTCGGCGCCCGCGTCGAAACGATCCACACCATGGAAAACAGCGAAGACGGCAAATCCTACCTCGACCGCATGCGTGACAACCTGGAAAAGATTTATCAAAGCAGCCTGACTTGACAACCGGTCCGTTGACCGTTACACTGTTCCGGTAATAAAGACATACAGGAGGCTCTCATGACAACCAAAAAATACAGTGCCGTTATTTTCGACATGGACGGAACCGTCCTCAACACCTTAGATGATCTGACCGATGCGCTAAATCACGCCTTAAAAGAGACCGGCCACGATCATGCGTATACGACAGCCGATGTGCGAAATTTCTTCGGAAGCGGCGTCACCGTAGCCATCACCCGGGCCTTAGCCATCGAGCAGGGACTTGCGTCCTATGATGAACTCGAAGCCGTCGGTCAGCCTGGCGACAAGATCACGCCGCAAATCGACCTGCAGGAGGTCAGCCGTATCCAAGACCTCTATAAACCGTATTATGCGGCTCACTGCTCCGTTAAGACCGGAGAGTATGACGGCATCAACGCCATGGTCCGCCGCCTCCGTGAACAGGGTATCAAGGTCGCCGTCGTATCGAATAAGCCCGATCCGGCCGTACAAGACCTGGCTGCCGACTATTTCCCGAACCTCTTTGACAAGGTCATCGGCGAACAGCCTCAGATCCGCCGCAAACCGGCACCGGACATGGTCCAAAAAGCACTCTCCGACCTCGGCATTGCACCAAACCAGGCCGTATACGTCGGCGACTCGGAAATCGATATCCAGACGGCCCACAATTCCGGCCTCGACTGCATCAGTGTTACCTGGGGCTTTCGTCCGGCCGAATTCTTGAAGAGCCATGGCGCATCGATCCTCGTCGATAGGCCGGCAGACATCGCCGCTGTCGTCCTCGGCGACTAAGGCACGAACACCTAACTTTATACCACAAAAGACGGTCCCCGCTTCCCTATCTGACGATAGAGAAAGGGAGACCGTCTCTTTTTTTATAGGCTATTCATCTTCATCAGGGCCGTCAAAGGCAGTACAGAAGATGCGGTGCAGGAACCGCTTGGTCCGTTCTTCTTTCGGATGCTTGAAGATATCTTCCGATGAGCCTTCTTCGACAATGACGCCGTCGGCCATAAAGATGACATGAGTCGCTACGTCAGCAGCAAACTTCATTTCATGGGTGACGACGATCATCGTCGTCCCGGCTTTGGCCAAATCGCGCATGACCTTGAGCACGTCACCGACCAGTTCCGGGTCGAGGGCTGACGTCGGTTCGTCAAATAAGATGACGTCGGGACTAACGGCAATGGCCCGGGCGATACCGACGCGCTGCTGCTGACCGCCGGATAACTGGGCCGGATAGTAGTCGGCACGATCGATCATACCGACGCGCTGCAGGGCATCCCGCGCCGTCTGTTCCGCTTCCGATTTCGAAATGCCGCGGCCCGTCGTCAGGCCGAGCATGACGTTTTCTAAAACAGTCTTATTAGCAAACAGATTGTATCCCTGGAACACGAAGGCCGTCTTTTTGCGGACAGCGGCAATTTCCTTATCGGAAGGCTTGCTCAAGTCGATGTTCATGTCGGCAAATTCCATCTGCCCCTCGTCGGCCCGTTCGAGGAAGTTAAGACACCGCAGGAAGGTCGTCTTCCCCGAGCCGCTCGGCCCCAGGATGACGACGACGTCCCCTTTATTGATTTCCATATTGAGGTCCTTTAAGACCTCTACGCCGCCAAACTTTTTACGGACGTTTTTAATAGACATTAACATAGGTATTATCTCCTTACACGGCACGGAAGGCGCCGACTCGTTTTTCGGCTATGCGGTAAATGATTTGGACAATCGTGCAGACGATGATGTAAACGACGAAGACATCCAAATAGGCTTCAATATAGTTATAGCCGTACGATGCGGCGATTTTCCCGATAGCCAGCACGTCCTTAACGGTCATCAGGAAGGCCAGGGACGTACCCTTGATCAAATTCACCGTAATATTGCTGACCGCCGGCAAGGCGACGACCAGTGCCTGGGGAATGATGATCTGACGATAGGTCTGCCATTCCGTCAGCCCGATAGATACGCCCGCTTCCATCTGTCCCTTATCGATACTCATCAGGGCTGAGCGGAACACTTCGGTCAATAAGGCGATGGTATTGAGGGAAAAGACGATGACGGCATACCAGAAAGGGTTGACGCTTTCAAAGATATTAAAGGACGAGCCCATGGACTTCAAAGCGAAGTTGAGGAAACTCGGCAGCAGGCTGTACATCAGTAAAATCTGCAGGACCAGCGGCGTTCCGCGGACAAAGGATACGTAAAACCGCGTAATCCCCGCCCCCAGTTTATTCCCCCGCAGGCGGACGACGGCCATATAAAAGGAAATGGGCAGGGCGATGAGCAGTGACAGGGCCGTCAGCCCCAAGGTAACGCCGATACCGTCCCAGATCTTATAAAAAGTTTCAATCATAAAACCATAATCGAGTTCCATTTACTGCTCACCTCCTCCCGGCTGGGCATGACCCATATGAATGCCCTTGTCAAGGACACCTTCGAGAAGGGAAAAGCCCTTTTCAATGATCAGGGTCATGATCCAGTAAATGATCATACAAGCCAGATAAATTTCAATACTATAAGCACCAAAATTTTGAGCGATGATTAAATTTCCCTTACCGATCAAGTCGATGAGGCCGATCGTATAGGCCAAGGCCCCTTCTTTCAGCAGGTTAATCGTCGAATTGCCGAAATTAGGCAGGGCAATCAGGGCCGCCTGGGGCAGCATGACTTGGTAAAAAGTCTGGAACGGCGTCATGCCGATGCTGACTCCGGCTTCATACTGTCCTTTGGGTACGGCTTGATACGCCGCCCGAAAGACTTCTGAAATATAGGCTCCGAACAACAAGGTAAAAGTAATGATTGCAAACAGAGCCCGGTTCATATCATTGATATCATAATCCGTCATCGATTCTATCAGCTTGGGCAGTCCATAAAAGACAATGAACAGCAGCACGATAGGCGGGGTACACTTCATAATATAAGTGTACCCGTGCGCCAGCCAGCGCAAAACCCGGCTGCGGCCGAGTTTTGCCCAGGTCAGGCCCATCCCCAAGAGGGAACCTAAGACGATGCTTGAAACGGCTACCAGCAGCGTTACCGATAGATACGACAATAAATCCGGCATAACCGAGAAGATAACAGACGGATTAAACACTCGTGTATCCATCAAACGTCCTCCTTAGCCTTTACTGCGTAATATAGTTAGAAAGGCTTTCGCCAAAGTATTTCTGTTCCAGTTCGGCAATCTTGCCTTCCTTGCGAAGTTCATCGATGGCCTGGTCGACTTCGTCAGCCAATTTCTGTTCCTTCTTGTTGAACAAGGGGTAGGTCGGAATGCCTTTATAGCGGATGTAGGTCAGGCTGTCGTTGAACTTGTGGTACGGCGCATCGTCTTTAACGATGTTGTTCTTATAGCTCAGTTCAACTTCGAGGTAGCCGTCATAGCGGCCTTCCATGACCCAGCTGTATGCGTCAGCAATCTGGAAGGCTTCCGACGACTGGAGCTTGATCTGTTTATCGGGATGATCCTTATTGTAATCTTCGATGACCATGTAACGGGCATCCTGAGGCGCGATCGGAACGAGCTTGCCGCTGTACTGGGCAAAGGAATCCATGTCATGGATCTTATCTGCGTCGGCTTTACGGATGACTAAGCCGATGACACTGGCACCGATGTAGTTTTTCGGGAAGATATATTTCTTTTCCCGGGCAGCCGTTTTCCAGATGCCTTTGGTACCGATGGTATATTTACCTGATTCGACGCCGATGAGCAGGTCATCGTCCGAGGTCGGGGTAAACTTCCAGGTATACTGGGGCAGCTTCTTAGCTACTTCCTGCATGACAGCGACTTCAAAGCCGTCGGGTTCGCCCTTATCATTGACGAAATCATAAGGCACGTAGTAGTTGGTAAAGGCTACGTTGACGACCTTTTTCTGGCCGTCTCCGCCGCCGGCGGCAGAATCGCTCTGTTTACCGCAGCCAGCAAGGACTGCTGCTACGACACCGACTAATGCTGCCGTCAAGACGGCTTTCCCTAACTTCTTCATGGTAAACTTCATTTTCATCTTCCTCTCTCTGCCTATCGGGCAGCTTCACGAACCCACTCAAAATGCTTCCAATCAATATCACGCGGAACGGTGCAGTCAGCGCCAAGGAGGACGCCCTGACGGCCGGCTTCGGCCAAAATCCGCTTCGTTTCAGCCTGAATTTCTTCTTTCGAGCCCTTATACAACAATTCAGAATCCAAGTTGCCAAAACCGCCTAACGCCGGTCGATTGTTGAGGATTTTCCGGCCTTCCGGAATGGGAACGCCTTCGACGACAACGGCCCAGTTTACGGTCTTTACATCGTAATCTTTATATAAGGAAAGGTCATTTCGATGACCGGCATAGCCGCAGATGTGGAGGATATTGTAATCGCTGACGCTGTTGGCAGCGGCTAAGATTTCTTTTTCCCCCGGTTCCAAGACTTCTTTATAGAGTTCCGGCGAAATGCCCAGTAAATTCTGGAGGCTGAAGTAAATGCCGGTGACACCGCCTTCAGTGATCAGGCGTTTAGCCAATTTTGCCAAATCATGAGAAATGACGTCCAGCCCCTGGCGCACGGCCTTGGGGTCTTCCTTCACGGCATTGGCCAGGAAGGCTTCGCTTTCATCGAGATTGGCCTGCATGAATTTGACCGTCGTGCCGGCACAGAACACGTTGAAGAACATGGCCAGTTCATCGCCATAGCGCTTCGTAAGGCGTTTGGCATAGTCGATCTGCTGGGTAAACCACTTGTCGTCATCGGCTAAGGGTTTAATGTTCTTAAAATCGGCAGCCGTCTTCAGATGCTTGGCCGTTTCATTTTCATAGGGGAAAAAGCCGTCGGTCATGATTTTGACGAAGTCCGGTTTGGCTTCATCGATATACCGGGTCTGGCCGGCAAAGACTTTTTCCATCAATTCGGGATGTTCAAAGGAGTTGGCATGAATTTCATCGTCTAAAAAATGAAACCAAAACCCAGAAGGTACGCGTTCGACCTGTTTTCCATCCATCGCTGCTAAGACTAATTCTTTTTTACTTTGTGTCATCATAAATCCCCCTGCGCTGCAATATTGAATACTTCAGAAAATCATACAAAAAAAGCCGCCCATCTCATCAACAGAGACGGCGGACCGCGGTTCCACTCTGAATTGCAGCCTATGGCTGCCACTCGAAACCGGTAACGTCGGTAATACGGGATGACATACTCAATTCCTTCATCCTGCTCCCAAATGCATTCCACCATAATCCAAGGCCGAACGGGCTTTCAGCCGGTGACCCGTCTTCTCTGTTGTCTCATCCTATGTGTACTTGTTTTGGTCATTGCATTTCTCAATGTCTACAACAATAGTACACTTTAAAATATCCCTTGTCAAGTATAGTTTCAAAAAAGTTTTTTTATATTTCGTAAAAAATAGATCAGTCGCCGTAAGAGTAACCCGGGTTCAAGGTCACGTTGCGGCCGCCCGATACTTCGATGACGGCGGCATTCATATAAGAGGCCTGCTGGCTTGCCAAAAAGACGATGGGGCCGGCAATTTCTTCGGGGCTTGCGGGCCGGCGCTGGAGGCATTCTTTGACTTGCTTTTGAAGTTCATCGTCATCGATAGTGGCAGCAACCAAGGGCGTCAGGGTGAAACCCGGCATGATGGCCAAGACGCGGATGCCCTTGGCCGCCACTTCCCCGGCCAGGGTATTGGTATAGTTTACGACGGCAGCCTTCATGGCCCCGTACAGCGTCGCCCGTCCCGATGTCGCACAGCGGGCGGCTAAGGACGATACGTTGATGATGACGCCGCCCTGCTTTTCTAAAAAGGGAATGGCGGCCTGACTTCCCATGACGACAGATTTGAAATTGACGGCGTAGTGGGCATCTATTTCAGCAGCCGTATACCACGCCCCCTTTCGGGCGAAGGAAGCACCGACATTATTGACCCAGACATCGATGTGACCGAAATGATCGTAAACGGCCCCGGCAAAAGCCGTGACCTCGCCCTCATCGGTCATGTCCGCCCGATAGGCAAAGACATCCCCACCCAGGGCCTTCACCGCATCATCGAGCAGTTCCTGCCGACGGCCGCAGACGGCAACCGAGGCGCCTTCCTGCAAAAAGGCCTTGGCCGTCGCCAAACCGATGCCGGCCGTCCCGCCGGTAACGACGACGACCTTGCCCTGAAGTCCTAAATCCATGTAAATCCCTCCTTTTTCGACAATTTTTCTTTTACTATACCATAAATCTCCAAGTTCTACATCTCTTATCACGAGAAAAATTCATTTTTCAAGAGGACAAAGTTTTTTATAAGTTGCGTTTTTTTAATAAACAATTCACCCTGACCGCATATACTGGTATAATGTATCTATGACAGTGACATTTGTGAGGTGCAGCGATGACGACAGAAAAGCGTATTTTTTATTCGATTTGCCTGATAAGTTTTGTCGGCCCTTTTCTGTCTACGTCGATCAACATCGCCATTCCGGTCATGGCCGATCAGTTCGGCACGACGCCGGACCGCATGAGTTGGGTCGTGACCTTGTTTCTGATGACGACGGCGGCCTTCCTCCTTCCCTTAGGGAAGGTATCGGACGTCCACGGTCGGCGGCGAACGTACACCGTCTCCTTGATCATGCTGGCTCTGACATCGATAGCGGCGGCCCTGGCCCCGACACTTCCCATCCTCATTGGGCTGCGGGCCCTTCAGGGGATTGCCCTGGCCGGCATCTACGTATCCTATATGCCGCTGCTCCTGGCTACGACCGATGAATCCCGTCAGGGACACATCATCGGCCAGTCCGTAGCCTTGACCTATCTCGGCCTCTCGTTGGGGCCGGTCATCGGCGGCGCCGTGACGGAATTTATTGGCTGGCGCTGTATCTTCATCTTGGCAGCCCTACTGGTCCTCCTGTCCTACCTTCTCATCCGCCCCGTCAAAGCGGAATGGTATGAAAACGGAGCGCCCTTTGTCAATGCCATCAGCTCAGTCCTATCCATCAGCGCCATTCTCTGCACCTTATACGGACTGTCATCCTTTTCAGACAACAGCTTTTTCTTTTATGCAGGCCTCGTCCTTTCGGTCATCTTCGTCGTTCACGAAGGCCGGTCGTTCCATCCGCTCCTGCCGCTTTACTTATTTCGAAGCCTGACCTTTTCCATGTCCAACCTGGCAGCGCTCATCCAGTACAGTGCGACCTATGCCGTTTCCTTTCTGCTGTCGCTCTACCTGCAGGTCATCCTCGGCCTCACGCCGGCCGTCTCAGGGGCCGTCTTATTGATCCAGCCCCTGGTCATGGCCTTATTGTCGCCACGGGCCGGTGATTTATCCGATACGTACGGCCCGCGGGGCATTGCCTCCCTCGGCCTGTTCCTGACGGCACCGGGCCTCTTGGTCTTTGCCGTCTTTCCCGATATTTCCATCGGCCAAACGGCACTCTGCCTGGCTGTCATCGGCATGGGAGCCGCCTTATTCGGGGCCCCTAACAACAGTGCCATCATGGGATCTGTCAAAAAAATGCATCACGGCATCGCTTCGAGTGTATTAGCCCTGTCCCGCAATTTGGGCCAGGCCTTCAGCATGGCCGCCGTCACCTTCATCATGACGAGCGAAACGAGTCAGGCCGCAGTCTATAAGGACGGCGTCTTAAACACCCTGCATATCGCTTTTATCCTGTTGTCTGTCCTCTGCTTTTTCGCCGCCCTGGCCTCCCTGGCCCGCGGCCGTTCTGTTCAAAAACACCATTAGGAGGTACTTTTTATGAAAAAACAAGTTATCGCAGCTGTAACCATCGCATCCCTTCTCGGTTTTGCCGGAGGCACTGCCGTACAGGCCTTCAACCTCGGTTCTATTTTGAAAGTAGGCGGTATCTCCGTCCTGGTATCCAAATACGGCGATTCCATCAACGACTTCCTCAATAAACTGCTCATGAAGAACGGCGTCGGCACGGACTACGCCACGAAAGTCGTCCCCATCCTCAGTGTCGGCACGGGCAAATACATCGGTGCCGTCCAGGTCGTCGGACCGACGGAACAGGTTGATAAGGTAAAAGCCGTCGCCCAGCTCGAAGGTACTTTTAACGGCATCGCCCGTGCCAACGCCTTGATTCCTATCGAATCGTTAAGCGTCAGCAATCTGAGCCGTGTCCAGGGTGTCGGCGTCTCGGCCACGATCGACTTTAAATTCTAAATGCCTTCCCTAAGCGCGGTTGGCGTGGTAGAATAAGACAACACAATTTAAAGGAGGCTCCCTTTTGTGAAAAACTTTCAACCTATCACGCCTGAAATCATTGAAAAATTAAAGGCCATCACGGGCCCGACATACGTCAAGACCGACCGCGACCTGCTCTTACAGTACCAGACGGACTACGAAACGAATCCGGCCATGTTCCACGTACCGGACGCCGCCGTCTTACCGGCCAACGCCGAAGAAATTGCGGCCATCGTCAAGCTTGCCAACGAGCACGACTTTCCCATTACCGTCCGCAGCGGCGGCACCAGTCTTGCCGACGGGGCCATTCCCGTCTGCGGCGGCCTGGTCCTGTGCATGGACCGCCTCAATAAGATCATCGAACTCAACGAAGAAGGCATGTACATGACCGTTGAAGCCGGCGTGCGCACGATTGACCTGCAGAACGAAGCCAAAAAAGTCGGCCTCATGTATGCCGGCGACCCGTCGAGTGCTGAAAGCAGCCTCATCGGCGGCAACCTGGCAACCAATGCCGGCGGCCTTCGCGCCGTCCGTTACGGCGTCACCCGCGACCAGGTCTACTGCCTGGAAGTCGTCACCCCGACGGGCGACATCGTCGAATGCGGCCGCATCCTCAAAAAGAGTTCGACAGGCTACGACTTGGAACAGCTCATCATCGGCAGCGAAGGAACCCTGGGCATCATCACCAAGGTGACGGTAAAGCTCATTCCCCTGCCGCCGTATCGTTTCGATGTCCTGGCCGTCTACACCGATCCGCGCAAGGCCCTTCACATGGTGCCGAAACTGATGAAGGCCGGCATCGATCCGACCAGCGTCGAATATATGGATAACTCTTACGTCCGCGGCTGTGCCGACTACTGCCATTACAAGGACATGCCGCATTACGAAGACGGCATTTACGTCATCATCACCGTCGAAACCTTCCAGGAAGACGAACTGGACACCAAGATGGATACGGTCTGCACGATCTGCGAAGAATCGGGTGCCGTAAACGTCCTGGAAGCCGATAACCGCGTTTGGAATATGCGCCGCAACTGCCAGACCTCGGTCGAGCTGCAGAGCAAGGTATTCCTGACCGACGACGTCGTCGTTCCCGTCCACAAGATTGCCGGAACGATTGAAAAGATCATGGATATCGGCCAAAATTACCCCTTCGAAGTCAAGATAAACGCCCACATCGGCGACGGCAACCTGCACATCGTCCTCTGCAAGATGGATATGAGCGACGAAGAGTGGGAACGAAACGTCGAAGAATTCCATCAGCAAGTATACGCCTATGCCTATAGTGTCGGCGGCCGCCTGGCCGGTGAACACGGAATCGGCGCTAAAAAGCTGAAATATATGGAACAGTTCACGCCAAAGGGCGAACTGACCATCATGAAGACCATCAAGCGGGCCCTCGACCCGAAAGGGATCTTAAATCCGGGAAAAGTCATCGACGCATAAAAAATACGCTCCTATGAGAAATAGCTCATAGGGGCGTATTTTTATGTCCGGACAAAAGACGATGTCAGATAGCCAAAATACCTTTTATTCTTTTACGATTTTCAATGAAATCCCGGCCATGACGACCAAGAGGATCGTGACCAAACTGAAAGAAGCGTACAGCGAGTACGTCCGTCCGATAAAGCCCAATACAGCCGGAGCAAGGAGGATACCGGCGTAACCGATGGTGCTTACGGAAGAGACGGCATCGGCAACGGGCATTACCTTCTGGCGTCCCAGGACGGAATAAAAAATGGGGACCGTATTGGCCGTACCGAGACCGATCAAGATAAAGCACAGGAAGAGCAGCCAGCCTTCACTGATCGTGAGCAGGCCGATGAAACCTACAAATGCAATGGGCAGGGACAACGATAAAAGGCGCCGCGGCCCCCAATGCATGGTCAGCGTATCACCTGCCAGGCGGGTAATAAAGGAAGCTGCCGTAAACAGGGTCAAGCCCAGGCCCGACCGAGAAATATCAATGCCTTTTTCAAGGGTCATGAAGACGCCGCTCCAGTCATCGATAGCCCCTTCGACGAGGAAGGCAATCATGCAGATAATACCGATGACGGCGATTTGCCCTTTCGGCCGGATGAAGTGCGGCCGCCCTTGAGCCGCCTGGCGTTCATTATGTAAGTGCGGCGCAAAAAATACGACGCAGGCGATGATGACGGCGGAACTGGCAAAGGCTACGCCCCGCCAGGGAAGTTGGAATTGGAGGAGGAAGGCGAAAAAGGCGGCGCCCATAAAATTTCCCAGCGACCACATGGCCTGCAGGCCGGACATGATCCGCGTCTTCACCTTGCGTTCGATAAAGATGCCGTTGATGTTGACGACGACATCCATGAGACCTAGAGAAGCGCCGAGACAGACGGCCGTAAAGACAGCCAAGCCATAGACCGGCATATAGCATAAGAGGTTCAAAAAAGCGGCGATGCACAGTCCGGCAATGGTCAGCGAACGGCGGCAGCCCAGGCGGGCAGCGATAGTCCCAGCCATCATCATCATGATCAGGGCGCCAAGGCCGATACCCAGTAAGAGAAATCCTAAATGGTCGGCCGGGATATCCAGATTCCGCTTCAAGAAAGGTATGAGCGACGCCCAGGTCGTAAATCCGAAGCCGCCCAGAAAGTAAAAGGCCTTCGCCGAATAAATCTGCCAATGTAATCCCCGTTCATGCTGCATATCTTATCACCTCGACATTATCTGCACAAAAAAGCTGGATAAAAAACCACAACAGACCGACTGCCCTTGTTCGACCTGCAAATATACGGACTTGCAGGTCCTCCGGACAATGGCTGCTGGGACATCTTATCCAGCCTGATACAATACGGGTATAAAGCCCTCCGATGAGTGACTCCATTATAACATGAGGTCAAAAAATTCTCAAGAAAGGCAAAAAAGACCTTGACAGTGTATCCTCCGAATGGTACTATATACACCATCAACAATACATTGTCTTTCATCAAGAGCAGCCGAGGGAATGGCCCGATGACGCTGCGGCAACCCCCAATCGGGATAGGTGCCAAGTCCAGCGGTATATGATTACCGGCAGATGAACCCATCGCAATCCGAGCCGTCATCTGCATGACGGCTTTTCTTTTTGACCGACAACTTCCATTTCACCTTCAGAAAGGATATGATTCACATGAAGATAACTGTAAAAAAAGTCTTTGCTGCCCTCCTGATTGCAACGGCCTGCCTGGCCGTCGCCGGCTGCGGTTCGTCCTCCGATTCCGCCTCCTCCGGTGACAAGAAAGAAATCAAAGTCGGCGTCACGGCCGGCCCCCATGCCGAAGTCATGGAAGAAGTCGCTAAAGAAGCTGCCAAACAGGGCCTTGACATCAAAGTCGTCGAATTCAACGACTACGTCCAGCCCAATAAGGCCCTGGCCGACGGAGACCTCGACATGAACTCCATGCAGCATCAGCCCTACCTCGATAATGTCGTCCAAAAACAAGGCTTGAAACTCGTCTCCATCGGCAAGACGATCATCCTGCCCATGGCCATCTATTCCCATAAATATAAAGACCTCAAAGACGTCGCCGACGGCGCTAAGGTCACCATCCCCAACGATCCGACCAACGGCGCCCGTGCCCTGCTCTTACTCCAGCAGGCCGGCCTGATTACCTTGAAGAACGGCAACTCCGTAGACGCTTCGGTAACGGATATTACGGCCAACCCGAAAAATCTCCAGTTCGTCGAACTCGATGCCGCTCAGATTCCCCGTTCGCTTGACGATACGGATCTGGCCTGCGTCAACACCAACTACGCCATCCCGGCCGGTCTGAATCCGCAGAAAGATTCGCTCCTCGTCGAATCGAAGGACTCGCCGTATGCCAACGTCCTCGTCGTTCGCCAGGGCGATGAAAACAATGAAACGTATAAGAAAGTCCTGGCCATCTACCAGTCCGAACCGATCAAGAAGTTCATCGAAGATCACTTCCAGGGAACGATTCTCCCGGCATTCTAATCAAAGGCCGAGAGACCCTATTTCCTCAAAAAAGAGGGTCATAACCGGGCCTCGTGCAGAATATCTGATGCACGAGGCCTTTTTATTATGGTATAATAAAAATTATCATCATGAATCAGAAAGGAGCCTGACATATGAAAGCAGTATTCGTCGACTTCGAGATGAACCCCATCGGGCGCGATCAAAAAGAAGCGCGCCGGACGTGTAAGGGAGAAATCATCGAAATCGGTGCCGTCAAGATAGACGAAGAAGGCAATGAAATCGCAGCATACAAAGAATACGTCATGCCGGAATACACGACGGCCATGAATCAGACTTGTCAAGAATTGACGGGCATTACCATGGAAATGTTAAAGGGAAAGCCCCATTTCACCGAAGCTTTCGACCACTTTCTCACCTGGTGTAATGAAGGCTGTCCGAACGATTACGAAATGTATGCCTGGAGCGAAAACGACTGGCGTCAGCTCGACAGCGAACTCCGCCTCAAAATCGCCAATGCCAAAGAAGATGAGCGCGTCCGCTGGATGCTCGAACACTGGCAGAATTTCCAGCAGATTTACTGCAATCTCCTGGGCCTGGATAACGTCATATCCCTCGATAAAGCGGTCAGCACCCTTGGCGAAACCTTCGACGGCCAAATGCACGACGCCTTGTGGGATGCCCGCAATACTTCAAAACTATATGTATTATCCAAAAAGAGTGACGAATTCCGCCACATCATGCAGCCCATCATCGACGCTACGAAAGTGACCGGGCCCCTTACCTTTTCACTGGCCGACGCCTTTCGCGAAGCCCGTAAGTAACCGTACCGAAGGGTACGGCATGCAGCCTGAAAGCTATATTCTGTGAGGTATGCTATGATTCACACCCGAATTCGATTTCTGATTCTGATTGTACTGCTGCCCATTTTGGCCCTTACCTTAACGGCCTGCTATACTATCACCTTAAAAGAAACACGTGTCGACGGCATCGGTTCGGCCATTTCCGTGAAACTCCCAGGCAATCTGCAGCGCCTCGACCTGCCCATTCCCGTGCCCCCGACGGCCAAGCCTTACTATGAAGGCAGCCGCCTCTACGGCGAGCTCGATGCCGGCCTTTCCATTGCCGTTTACACCACTCGTGTCGACATAAAAACAATGGCTACTGACCTCCAGCTTAAAGAGGATGAAGCCGTCCGTCACCATTTGAACGGGACCATCGAGACGGCGTCGAAGGCCGTCTTATCGCAGATCAATGCCGAAGATATCTCTACCAGCCAGGAAGAAACGACCTTCCAGGGCCTGCCGGCCATCATACAGACGGCCACCTTTACCCGCGAAAAAAAATCCATGCGAGCCCGCCTGCTTGGATTTTCTGACGGGCCCGTGACCTGGATCGTCGTCGTCGCCTGTGACAGTGATAAAGAGGATAAGATAAAATTAGCGGACGAAGTCTTAGACTCCGTCCGCTTACAGCCTTAAGGCCATCGTACCTTATGTAATTATTCCTGCATCCTTTTATAGACCGGCAATTTTTTCAAATGACGGAGGGTAAACACCGACGTAAGGCCGATGAGAAGCCCTGTCCCCGCCCCGGCTACCGCTAAAATCGGCAAGTAGAGCATGATTTTAAGATTGGCCACGACCAAAGAGGCGACGATGACCTGGCCCAGGTTGTGGAAAATCCCACCGGCCATGCTGACGCCGAGGATGGAAAACTTCCCAGCCTCCTTGAGGAGGAGCATGACGCCCAAACTGAGGATGGCCCCGGCCACACTGTAAAAGAAGGCGTTGATGCCGCCGCCAAAGGCCGCTGCCAAGAGGACGCGAACGAAAAGAATAAGGCAGACATCTCGTTTTCTCGGCAGGGAGTACATGGCAATGACGGTAATCAAATTGGCCAGTCCCAATTTAGCTCCCGGTGCAATGAAGGGAACGGGCAGCATGCCTTCGACGATATATAAGACTAAGGACTGAGCAATGAACAGGCTCAGCATGATGATGCGAAACGTTTTTTTCATGAGTCACCTCTAATGGGCCGGAATGACATCCGGTTCGCCGCCTCCGGCAGACTTGACTTCGATCAATACCTTATGAGGCAGGCAGACGACGGTCGCACCGGGCCGGCTGACAAAACCCTCACTGATACAGATTTTATCGGGGCAGTCCGCTTCGACGATGCCAATGGTATCGTCTTTGACGACGACCAGATTATACCCATCATCCGTCTTGATAGGAATCGTATCCGTTCCCTGATGACCTGATAAGGGGACTTCCTTATATACTTTGCCGTCGACCTGGATGACCGCATACGTACGGTCAACAGCGGCATCATTCCCCGTCATGTAAAAGATGCCTTCCGGAATCAGGGATAAGACGAGGAGGACAGCAACGAGAAGAATATCCCATTTATTAATGATTTGTTTCATATGTTTTCCAGACTGACGAATAGGAGAAATAACGATGAATAAAAAATACGCAGCAATCCTGCTCCTAGCCGCAGCCGCCGTGTGGACCAGCGGGTGCAGCCCCCAGCCGATATCATCGCAGCAGGCAAAACCCATACAGGCCACGAAAGCCCCTTCTGCGCCGGCCATAAAAACCGATTCTAAGGCCGCCAGCGACGAAGGGATTAAAAAGTACCAGGCTGGAGACTATGACAAAGCCATAGAAGACTTCGACAAAGCCCTCGCCCTCGATGCCGACAACTACCAGGCCCTCAGCAATAAGGGCGTTACCCTGGCCATGCGCGGCAATGCGACGGGGAGTAAACAGGACGTGGAACAGGGCATTGCCCTTATCGAACAAGCCCTGCAGCTAGCCCCAAAAGACATGGCCTCTTTCTATAATATGGCCCTGGCCTACAAAATCGACGGTCAGTACGATAAGGCCATTACGTATTTTAAAAATGTCATCGCAGCCGATCCGGGAAACACCTGGAGTTATTACGGCATTGCGACGATTTACGGCGACCTGGGAAAGGCCGATCAAGCCCTGCCTTATTTAAAACAGGCCATCGATCTGGGCGGGGAATCCGTAAAGGAAGCCGCCCGGACCCAAAGCCATTTCGATAAAATCAGAGACAATAAGCAATTCCAAAGTGTCGTCCGTTAATTACATATCTTCTTCCGCGATTTCACAAAGAATGTGGCCGATCATGATATGCATTTCCTGAGCCCTGGCCGTTACCTTGGCCGGAATGGCCAGGCAGATGTCGCAGGCGTCTTTCATCTTGCCGCCGCCATAAGCCGTCATGCCGATGACCGTAAGTCCCTTGGCACGGGCTTCTTCAATGGCTGCGAGGACGTTGCCGCTGTTGCCGGACGTCGAGATACCGACCAGAATATCGCCTTTTTCGCCAAGGGCATGGACCTGACGGCGGAATACCGTATCAAAGCCATAGTCATTGCCGACAGCCGTCAGGATCGACGTGTCGACGGTCAGGGCGATAGCCGGGAAGGCCGGCCGTTCTTTCTGGAAACGACCGACGATTTCAGCAGCCAAATGCTGCGAATCGGCGGCGCTGCCGCCATTGCCGCAAAAGAGGATTTTGTGGCCTGAAGCCAGGGCTTCTTTAATCAGAGCCCCGGCTTTTTCAATATCAGGAATTAAAGCTTTCGTCGCTTCGAGTACGGCGGCGTGTTCTTCCATTCGTTGCGTTACAAAACTCATAAAGACCTCCTATTTCTGGTCTTCTCCATCGTCGACGACGCGAATTTCGCCCGTATGGGGATGGATGACCATTCCATAAATCGTAAGGGATTTCGGTAAGTAAGGATTAGCCCTCAGGCGGCGCACGGTGTCGCAGACCGACGTATCGACGTCGGTGACCGGGTCGGCCCACTGGGCTAATTTGGGGCGGATGGCATCAATGGCTTTTTCATCGATGCCTTCTTCCACCATGTGACGGCACAGGCTGTCGGCCGTCGTATGGAGCATGCCGCAGTCATCATGACCCATGACGATGATTTCATGGACATGGAGCTCGTACACGGCAACCATCAGGCTGCCGATGACGCTGTCAAAGTCTTCAAAGGCCGTATTGCCGGCGACTTTGATGATTTTGGCATCCCCGCGGACGAGGCCCATAGCCGGTTCCAAAAAATTCAAAAGGCGTGTGTCCATACAGGTCAACACAGCCAGGTGGCGGCGCGGATATTTGCTGACGTCGTCGAAACCGCCTTGCGACAAGGACTGTTTAACGAAATTTTCATTAGTTTTAAGAATCTGACGAATCAACTCACTCATCCTATTGGCCCCCTAAGCTTTTATAGCTTCCATCACTTTCTTGGCTTTTAAATACTGATCGATGCCTTCGGCTGCCTTTCGTCCTTCACGCATAGCCAGGACGACGGTCTGCGGTTTGTGGACGATATCACCGGCAGCAAAGACGCCTTCCTTGCTGGTCATGCCGTACGGTGTATCCTTGACGGCGATATACCCGTCGTCATTGGAAGAAACGCCGAAGGACTTGATGACCGGAAGGTCCGGTTTATTGCCGATAGCGGCGATGATCTTATTGGCCGGTACGACGCCGAATTCGCCCGTCGGCACCATGGTAGCGTCTTCGAGGATCTGCTGCCGTTCATAGCGAAGGCCTTCGACACGACCGTCTCCGATGACGGCCTTCGGGGCCGAGTAGAACTGGAAGCGGACGCCGTCGGCTTTGGCTTCTTCATATTCCGAAGGCAGGCATTTCATATTCCGTTCGGCCCGGCGGTAAACGATGGTCACGTCAGCCCCGAGGCGCAGGGACGTGCGGGCCGCATCGATGGCCACATTGCCGGCACCGATGACGATGACCTTGTCCCCTTCCTGAACGGGCAGGTTTTCCGGATCAAATTCACCGTCCTGAGCGAGCTGTACCTGACGCAGGAACGGTTCGGCTTCGACGATGCCTTCTACGTCTTCATTTTCAACACCGAGGTTCCAGCCATTCATCGTACCGACGGCGATAAAGACGGCATCAAAAGCCTCCTTCAATTCATCAAGGCTCTTATCGGTACCGATTTTAACGCCGTACTCAATGGTGACGCCCATGTCGGTCAAGGCCTGGGCTTCGCGCTGCAAGAGTTCTTTATGAAGGCGGAAGGTCGGGATACCGTAGGTCATGGTGCCACCCGGATGGGAAGCCGCTTCATAGATGGTGACATCGTAATCGCGTTTAGACAGTTCCCGGGCCGCTGCCATGCCGGCAGGGCCGCAGCCGATGACGGCAACCTTTCCGGCCGTTTTCTTGCTGACCGGCTGTTCCATAAAGCCGCCTTCCAAGGCCATGTCTGCTGCGAAGCGTTCGAGTTTTCCGATTTCAACGGGCTGACCTTTTTTGCCGAGGATACAGTGCCCTTCGCACTGTTTTTCTCTCGGACAGATTCGGCCGCAAATAGCCGGCAGATCACTGCGGTTATAAATATGCGCAGCCGCTGCGCCAAAATCCCCTTGGGTCAGGGCGTGGATGAATTGCGGAATTTCATTTTCAATCGGACATCCTTTGCGGCACTGAGGTACTTTGCAGTTGAGGCAGCGTTTTGCTTCGGCAATCGCCTCAGCCAGAGTAAAATCGGCATCGTGCATGACTTCTTCATGGAAAGAAGCAACTCGGTCCTTCATATCAGACATGAGGAAACCCACCTTTCCGGTAATTATTATAGATTAATAGTAAGCGTAAACATTACAAATAAAAAAAATGGTGCGCCCAAGATGACTCGAACATCCGACACGCAGTTTAGGAAACTGCTGCTCTATCCAGCTGAGCTATGGGCGCACATGACACACAGGCCTACTGCATGCAGATTAATAATACCATGAAACGGCAGAAAAATAAAGGCATGCCTTCCGAAAAAAAGCCCTATTGCAACTACTGTCAACACTCTCTATAATTAGATATATATAGGCCTTTCCATACAGCGCTGTCAAGGCCACTCATCATCACCATGGAAAGGATGGAAGAAAGGACTACTATGATTGAATTAGAATCACTGGCAACGGAACAACGAAACAGCCGAAGTCAAGCCATCGACCGCCTGTCGACGGAAGCCATGCTGCAGGTCATCAACGACGAAGACCATAAGGTTGCCGAAGCCATAAAAGGAATTATCCCGGCCATAGCCCGTGCCGTCGACGTCATTGCCGACCGGCTCCGTCAGGGCGGCCGCCTTTTCTATACCGGCTCGGGCACGTCGGGCCGATTAGGCATCCTCGATGCCGTCGAATGTCCGCCGACGTACAGCACGGACCCGGAACAGATCCAAGGCCTTATCGCCGGAGGCTATGACGCCATATTCCGGGCGAAAGAAGGCGCCGAAGATTCACCAGACCTCGGTCAGGCCGATTTGATGGAAAAAGACCTTACCGATCGCGACGTCGTCGTCGGCCTCAGCGCCTCCGGCCGGACGCCGTATGTCGTCGGTGCCCTGACCTATGCCAAAAAGGTCGGCGCCGCCACCATTGCCATCGACTGCTCGCCAAACTCCCCCATCGGAGCCTGCGCCGATATCGATCTCTGCGCCGTCGTCGGTCCGGAAGTCGTTACCGGCTCGACGCGGATGAAGGCCGGTACGGCCCAAAAAATGATTGCCAATATGTTGTCCACCGGGGCCATGATCCGCTTGGGCAAAGTCTACGGCAATCTCATGGTCGACGTGAAGTCGTCCAATAAGAAGCTCGAAGAAAGAGCCCGGCGCATCGTCATGACCGCCACCGGCTGCAGCCGCAAGGAAGCTATCGACGCCTTGGCGGACAGCAAGGGCCATGCCAAAACGGCCATCGTCATGGTACTCCTCGGCGTATCCGCCGCCGAAGCGGAAGCTAAATTAACGGCAGCCAAAGGCTACGTCACCGCCGTAATCGGGGAGGCATCCCATGGATTACGATAAACTAGCCAGGGATATCTACGCCATCACCGGTCCCGCCGAAAATATCCAAAAAGCCTACAACTGTATGACCCGCCTGCGCCTTTCCGTAACGGACGAGCATTTCACCAAAGAAGACCTGGAAAAACTCCCCGGCGTCATGGGCGTCAACCGCTCAGGCGACGAATGGCAAATCATCGTCGGCCCCGGCAAGGCCACCAAACTGTATCAGGCCTTTGAAACGGTCATGGCCGACAGTAAAAGGGCTGAATCGTCGCCTCAAGACGATGACGGCAAGACGCCCCAAAGTCCCTTTGACGGACAGGCCCTGCACGAAGAAATCCGCCGCAAAAATGCGACGCCGGCCAAGCAGGCCTTGAAGAAAATCGCTCATATCTTCGTCCCCATCATCCCTGCCTTTATCGCCTGCGGCCTGATTACGGGCCTGCTCAACATCGCCGTAAAGGTCGATCCGACGCTGGCCGCCCAGCCCGTGTTTCAAATGCTAGCCATCGCCGGCAACGCCGCCTTTTTCGGATTGAACATCTTCGTCGGCATCAACGCCGCCAAAGAATTCGGAGGCTCTCCTATGTTGGGCGGCGTCATGGCCGCCGTCTTGAGCCATCCCGGTCTGGCAAACATTACCCTCTTTGGCGACCCGCTCGTTCCCGGCCGGGGCGGCATCATCGCCGTCCTCTTGGTGGTCTTCTTTTCGTCCTGGCTTGAAAAGAAACTCCACCGCATCGTACCGGACATGGTCGACCTCTTCGTCACGCCCTTAGCCGTCGTCGTCATCTCGACCTTTATCGCCCTCTTCATCTGTCAGCCCTTAGGCGGTTACTTATCCGAAGTCATCGGCTATGCCGCCACAAAGTCCATCGGAAGCGGCGGGGCCTTGACGGGCTTCATTTTAGGTGGGACCTTTCTGCCCATGGTCATGGTCGGAATCCACCAGGGCTTGACCCCGATTCATGCCGAGCTCCTGTCCCGGTACGGCGTGACCATCCTGCTGCCGATTTTGGCCATGGCCGGCGGCGGCCAGGTCGGCGCTTCCTTAGCCGTTTACCTGAAAACAAAAAACAAGGGCTTGAAGAAGACCATTGCCTCGGCCCTTCCGGTCGGACTCATGGGCATCGGTGAACCCCTCATTTACGGTGTTACCCTGCCCTTAGGACGCCCCTTTATCGGGGCCTGCATCGGCGGCGCTGTCGGCGGGGCTGTCCAGGCAGCCTATATGGTCGGCGCTGCGACGATCGGCATTTCCGGCCTGCCACTGGCTGCCGGAACGGACAACATCCCCATGTATCTCCTGGGCCTGGCTGCCGCCTATGTCGCCGGCTTCATAGCCACATATCTATTGGGTTTTGATGATCCCAAGGAGGAGGACTAAATGGATACAGGCATTTCGATCTACCCCGGTCTCGGCGGCAGTATAACCGAAAAAACAGACCGAATCGACGCGGCCTCCGCCTTAGGCATCCGTCGTCTGTTTACGTCCTTTCACATCCCTGAAACGGATGCCTCCGCCTTTCACAAAGAGCTGGATGCCGTCTTATCGACGGCCCGCAGCCACGGCTTCGACGTCGTCGCCGACATATCGCCGGCCTCGGCCGCTCTCTTGGGAATGGACCGTTTCGAACCGGTAAAACTTGCAAACCTCGGCATTACGACGATTCGTATTGACGACGGTTTCGATGCCGAAAAAATCGCCTTATACAGTCAGGTCATCCAGGTCCAGCTCAACGCCTCGACCTTGACCGAAGATAACCTCAAAGACCTCCAAAAAAGAGGCGCTCGCATGGAAGCCCTCGACGGCCTCCACAACTTTTATCCCCGCCCGCATACGGGACTCGACAGGACGTATGTTATCGAGCAGACCAAGCGGCTCCAAGATTACGGACTCTCCGTCGGCGCCTTCGTCGCAAGCAGTAAAGGCCGGCGCGGCCCCTTATCGGAAGGGCTGCCGACCCTGGAAGAACACCGCCGGCTATCCGTCAGCTTGGCCGCCCGTCACTTGGCCGCCTTAGGGCTGCAGTCGGTCTTTATCGGCGACGACAGACCGTCCATGGAAGAACTTCACCAATTAGCCCGCGTTGGTCAGGAAGAAACGGGTGTCGTCGTCCTGAAAGCCCGTTTATTGATCCGCGAGCCTTATGTCCAAGATCTCCTGTCTCATACATTTACGTCTCGTCCTGATCCGTCACGAGACGTCGTCCGGGCCGGCAGCAGCCGAAGCCTTTTAGACGGCCGCATCATCGAACCGGACAGTGCCGGATTCCGCAGTCTCCGCCGCGGCGATATCACCATTGACAACGCCGATTTTCTCCGCTACATGGGCGAAGTACAAATCGTAAAGCGGGAACTGGAACCGGAAGCACGGACCAATATAGCTGCGAAGATCCTGCCTGAAGAAGAATTTCTCATCGACACCATTACGCCGGGCCGGAAATTCCGCTTTGAATTAATCCGCTAACGCCTTCGAAAAATGTATTGATGAAACGTAATGAAAACAGAGGTACACAACTATGAATCAAGAAATGAAACTCGCCGTCCTCATCGACGCCGAAAATATTTCCAGTAAATACATCGACGTCATCCTTTCGGAAGCCAATAACCTTGGCGACGTCGTCTACAAACGGATATACGGCAACTGGACGACGCCACAGATGGCTTCATGGCGCAATACGATCCTCGACAATGCCATCCAGCCTATCCAGCAGTACAGCAATACGATCCGCAAAAATTCATCGGACTCGGCCCTCATCATCGACGCCATGGATTTATTGTACAAGAGCAATCTCGACGGATTCTGCATCGTATCGTCAGACAGTGACTTCACCCGTTTGGCATCGCGCCTCCGCGAATCGCAAAAGTACGTATTAGGCATGGGAGAAAGCAAGACGCCCCGCTCCTTTATCTCGGCCTGCAATAAGTTCCTCTACCTCGACGTCCTTTGGGAAGAAGCCGAAAAACATGATGCCGACGATATGGAACCGGCCGAACATGAAGAAACCGCTGCGGAACCGGAAACAGATACTGCCAAACCGGAAAAACCTGAAGTAGAAGCCGAAACCCATCCGACAGAAGTACATCCCAACGAAACCGAAAGTGAACACCTCCCGGCAGCATCGGAACAGGATCCGTCTTCCGGCAAGACGCCCGGAAAGGATTTCTCGACGATCCGTCAGGCCCTCATTAAACTTACCGAAGAAAACTCCGACGACAACGGCTGGATTTTCTCCGGCACCTTGGGCAATCTCCTGAGCAAACAGTTCTCCGACTTCGATGTCCGTAACTTTGGGTATAAAAAATTCGTCCCTTTCATCGAATCGTTGAATCTCTTTGAAGTCAATACCTTTACGGACGAAAAAAACCGTACGGTAAAACACAACTACTTCAAGCTTAAACAGACACCGAAGCGGCAGCGCCGCACCTTCCGCCCGTACTACAAACAACGCGGCCACTGAGAAGGATTCATTCACGGAGGTTGCCCGTCATGAACAGCAATACCCAAAAGGCGCTGGAATCCCTGCGGCATCGAGAGATCAATTCGTCGATCGCCGTAGCCGCAGATCTGGCAAACGACAATCCAAATAGCATTTGCCGGCTGGCCCTGGCCTGGATTAGTGACGGCAACGTCCATGGCATTTCGTATCTCATCAAGCCCCGCGAGGGCCCCATTGAAACCCGTCATGTAACCGAAGCCATGCTGGCCGACAGCAAGCCTTTCGACGTCGTCTGGGATGAAGACATATCGGTTCTCATTGAAGATTCCTTCCTATCGGCCTACCATTCCGAGGAATTATTCACGGCCATCCAGGCCAGCTACGAAGCGTCGGGACGGAAATGGCCCATCCATGACGTCTACATCCGGGACCTTCAATTTCTGGCTGCGACCTACATTCCCAACCTGGCCAATGACTCCCTGACGTCGATCCTCCACCGCATGGACATCGCCGTCGACATGGACAGCGCCATCAGCCGAGCCATGGCCTGTATCTGCGGCTTGAGCTGGCTTGAGGAACGCTACCCCATTTCAACGTATGGCATTCCCTTGTCATCGGTCCTGAGCGGAGCCCTGCGCCCCCGCAGAGAGGACATCGATCAAGCAGAACAGGCAGAAGAAGATGGCGAACAAGAGACGAAGACCTACAGCAAATGGGATCATTATACGAAGATACTCCTCTTGCCCTTCGTCATACTCTGCCTGTTCCTCACCATTTACTACATCCATCGCCAGCGAGAAGCCAATCAGTCAAACGTCAACTTCTCCCAATATTCCCAAGACGGCGTCCCGACGATGAGCGATGCCGAAAAAGAAGCTCAGCCTAAAGAGCATCGCCTTCCGTCCAGCAGCGGCCGCTACCTCATGATGCGCGGGACCTATGTCATCCCCGATAAAGAAACGATCCCCGTCTTTCTAAAAGCCAGCCGCAACCGCGATATGGAAACGATACGGGCCCTCGTCCGCTCCGATAAAATCCTGATTTTCGCCAAACCGACGCGAATCCAGATTGTCGACGATACGCCTTATGAAGGATTCATTAAGGTCCAGATATTAGAAGGCGACTATGCCAATAAACAGGGCTTTGCCGCCGAAAATATGGTTACAAAATAAAAGCGCCTGCTCACCGAGGCTCAATGACTCCGTGAGCAGACGCTCTTTTTTTATGAGAAATGGCGGTCTATAATTCTTGACCAATAAAACGGGATAGTTCCTGTAATGCTTGTTCATTGCGCCGATAGTAAGTCCATCGGCCAACGCGTTCTGTCGACAATAAGCCGGCACGCTGCAGCATATCCAAATAATGAGAAATCGTCGATTGCGAAATCCCAGCTTTATCCTGAATAGAACCAACGCAGATGCCACCAGGGCAGTCGGCTGTATCTGGAGACAGATGAAGCTTTTTACCAGGAAAATGCTTTTCCGGATCTTTAAGCCAGATCAGGATATTTACCCGCGTTTCATTGGACAATGCCTTGCACATTTCCATGAACTGCTTCTTATCCATCTGTATACATCTACCTTTCTAGATATTTAAAAATTACCTACTAATAGGATACGATGAAATAGCATTTTTGTCAATATATACGGGTAATATTTAAGTAAACAAATTAGAAAGCATCCCATTCAGCAAAGCGTTCGTTCATCCGCTTTTTCTTTATCTTCCGAGTTTTTTCCTCCGCTGCCGCAAAGGGCATCCGTCCGGCCTCAATGGTCCGCTTATAAAAAAGCTCTATGGCTTGTTCTTCTGTCAGGCCTAAGCGGGCAAAGACAGCCCGGGCCTTTTCTCTCGTTACGTCATCCATGCTGTGCATCTCCTTGGCGTTTATCATAGCGATTTTGGGCTTCCTGATTGATACCGTCTAAGGTAGCCATATGCCAGACGGCGTACATCATCGTCTTGAGCAGGATGACCCCCAGGACGGCCCCCGTCCCTTCTCCCAGCGAAAGGCCGGCCGTAATGGGCACATCATATTCGTCGATGCCGCACAGGCGCAGGGCCTGGGCCATACCGGGTT
This sequence comes from Megasphaera sp. MJR8396C, assembly GCF_001546855.1. Classification (GTDB taxonomy): domain Bacteria; phylum Bacillota; class Negativicutes; order Veillonellales; family Megasphaeraceae; genus Megasphaera. The sequence continues at coordinate 39,833 of NZ_KQ958198.1, forward strand.
CTCTTGAAATATGAGAAGGCAGGGCATAATCCCCAACGCCAGGATCTATGGCAACGGCGCAGGCCAAGGCCGTCGCCGTAATAAAGCCGTCGATATAAAAAGGGATCCGCTCATCGGCACAGGCCAGCATAGCGCCACACAGAGCGGCCAGGTCGAATCCCCCGACACAGCGAAGAATCGCTTCCGGAGATGTCAGCTGCCCTTCATAGCGCTTCATGGCGTCGGCAATGACACGGCGCTTATGAAACAGCAGTTTATAATTTCCCTTGGCGGAACCAAAGCCCGAAAGCCAGGTCATCTTTTTCGGCGATAAGGCCGTGAGCACCGCTGCCGACGTCGTCGTATTGCCGATGCCCATTTCTCCGAAGGACAAGAGATTGATGCCTTCGGCCTTTGCCGCCTCCACCTGTTCTCGACCGGCAGCCAAGGCCTGTTGAAACTGCTCTTCACTCATGGCCGGTTCCTTGGCAAAGTCCCGCGTTCCCCGGGCTATCTTGCGGTCGATGCCGACGGCATCTTCACTATCGATACCGACGTCGATGACGGCGTAGGGAATATGCTGACTACGGCAAAAACAGGTCACGGCCGATGTGCCTTCTACCATGTGCCGGCTCTGCATATACGTAATATCAGCGAGTTGTGCGACGACGCCAGAATGAACGACGCCATTATCGGCCGCAAAAATAAGGTGCTTCGGCCGAAGGTCTTTATGAAACTGTCCCCAAGCCAAGAGCACCTTTTTAGCTTGCTTTTCTAAAAGGCCTAAGCTGCCGGGGGGTTTCGCCAAATTGTCTACTTGATGGATAGCCTGTTTCATATACTTGTCTTCGGTCATATCGTTCCTCTTTTACCATTTTTCGCTTTTTTCCTGCCCTCAGCCCTTCGTCTCGAAGGGTCTCGATAACATTCTTTTTTATTGTACCATGATTGGCCCCGATTCGCTACGACGGCGTCTTTAATACAATAATTTGCATTTTTAAAAATACTGCCATAGACGTCAGTGAATATTTGTCCATTCTGTAGCATATATTTCCTTGAAAAAACGTTTAATTTATGTCAAAATAGGCTTAAGAGTGGAGGTGGCCATCGTGTCCACAATTAAAGATATTGCAAAAGCTGCCGGCGTTTCTATTGCTACCGTCTCCATCGTCCTGAACGGAAAAGGACGGGAACGAAAAATTTCACAAGAAACTCAACAGCGAATATACAAAATTGCACAAGATTTAAACTACGTTCCAAACCAATCGGCAAAGAAGCTTCGGTCAGCACAAAAGGACAGCTACGCCATTGCTTTCTACTGGGCAACAGACTTTCGTATCAACTACTTGGCCCGTATCACCCTCGGTATCCAAGAAGAAATCATGAAACAGAATAAAACAATTCATTTAACTGTCGTCCCGTATAAAGTTGACCAGCTCCAAAAACAGCTCGAAGCCATGCAGAATGAATTCTTCAACGGCATCATCATCGCTAATATGTCCAACAAGGACATGGATTATCTCAATTCCATCCATATTCCCTGCCCGGTGGTCCTGTTCAATAGAGAATCGGATAAATACAGCAGCGTCACCATGGACAACTATCAAATTGGCTGCAATGTTGCCCGTCATTTCCTCGACAAGGGTATCTTCGACGCCGGCGTCCTGACCCATGATACGACCTTCCCCATCATGCGTACATGGATGCAGGGATTCCTCGATACCTTTGCCCAAAACGGTCACCCCGTACCGGAAGAAAACATCGTCCTCTGCGACACGGCTTCTGCCAGTGCTGTCGCCGCTACGAAAAAACTCTATGAAGAAAAACGCATGCCCCGGGCTATGTTCTGTGAATCAGACGTCCTGGCCCACGGTATGCTTTATGCCTGCCATTCCCTGGGTATCGCCATTCCGGAGGAAGTAGAAGTTTTCACCATCGGCATCAATATGGCCCAGCTCAACGACTACGCCATCCCCTCCTTGTCTCGTGTCGATATCCCCATGGGTGAAATCGGTCAGCACTGCCTGCATCTCATGGTCGATCTCATCGAAAAGAAAACAGAAAATCCGACGGTTCAATTCGTCGAAGGCCGGGAAATTATCGGACAATCCTCTCCGGCAGAATAAGCGATCTATTCCTTTCCCTCCCTATTTATCAAAACAGACGGGCCCATAAAGATCTCATCTTTATGGGCCCGTCTGTTTGTCATTTACACCTAGGATCAGGCTTGGAAAAAGGCTTTCATCGCCCTTACGATATCGGAAAATTCGTCATCAGCCACGGTCCGAACGGAAAGGACCAGGGCATCGTGCTGGATGCGGGCAATAATGGGGCAGTCGGCCTTGCGAAGGCCGGCTTCCAATTCCACTGCCGATCCGCTCATGGGCCGGATCGCGACGCCCCAACCGGGCATGACGACGCCCGGGCAGGCTCCGCCGCCCACGGAATCATCGACTTCGATAAGCGCTATGTCAGCCGGAAGTCCCGCCGCGGCTAAGGCCGCTGCCAGGGCCGCACCTCGTTTATGGCAAAGATCAGAAGACTGGGCCAGTGCCGCCAGGGTTGGAATCTTTTGAAGTGCTTCTTCGTCTCGATACAGGCGAAGGGTTCCTTCGAGGCCAGCTAAGGTCATCTTATCGACCCGCAGGGCCCGAATCAGCGGATGGCGTCTCATGGCGGCGATATAGTTGGCCTTGCCGACGATGATGCCGGCCTGAGGTCCGCCGAGGAGCTTGTCCCCGCTAAAGGTAACGACGTCGCAGCCGGCGCTAATTGCTTCGCGGACCGTCGGTTCATGGGGAAGTCCCAAGGTTTCCAGATCAATAAAGAGACCGCTTCCCAGATCTTGGATACAAGGCAGATGCTTTGAATGAGCCAAGCCTGCTAAGTCAGCCGCATCGACGCTTTCCGTAAAGCCGACGATGCGGTAGTTACTGGTATGGACCTTCATCAATGCCCCTGTCGCCTCACCGATGACCCGTTCATAATCAGCCAAATGAGTCTTATTGGTCGTTCCCACTTCACGGATGAAGCAGCCGCTCTGTTCGATGACGTCGGGGATGCGGAAGGAGCCGCCGATTTCAACCAGTTCACCGCGGGAAATGACGACTTCTTTTCCCGAAACCAGGCTAGTCAATACGAGTAGCACAGCCGCGGCATTATTATTGACGACCAGAGCATCTTCGGCTTCGGTCAAGCGGCAAAGGAGTTCTCGGACGTGGTCATCACGACGGCCCCGTTTCCTCAAAGTCAGATCATATTCTAAATTATTATAATGACTGACAAGGTCAGCTATGTTCTGAGCCAGTTCAGGGGCGAGCACGGCACGCCCTAGATTGGTATGAAGGACGGTCCCCGTCCCATTGATGACCCGACGCAAGTGCCCCCGATCAGCATCCTGAATATGAGACATAACGGCCTGGTCAAAAAGTTCCGGTGAAAACGGCATCTCCCACCGACCTTCAAGAATGGCACGACGTCGATGTTCCAAGACGGTGCGAATGGCGTCACGCACAACGTTTCGCGACTTTTGTAACGATTGAAAGGCCGAACGCTGCAAGAGAGTATCGACATCGGGAAGCTGACGGAGCAGCTCTTTTTGGGCTTCATTCATAAGGGGGCCCTCCTTTCGATTCATAGTCAGCCGCCTTCGGTCCCACGGCCCGTCCCTCACCGTCTCTTACGGTAAGGCCGCAGTCATCAAAATATTTTAAAAGTAAGAGGGCTTCTTGACGGTTAATCATCAAGAGGTCGCGAAAAGTCCTAATCGTCAAAATCTCATGGCTTTTAAAATATCGAATAATTCGGTCAGCCGCCTGGTGAAGACACGGCTTAAAAATGACAAATTCTGAAGAGAGAAAGAGGAGACTCTTTCCCTGCAGCGCATCGAGAACAGGAGCTATATCCGGCCCCAAAGAAATGAATTCGGCGACCGCTACCGGACGATAGCCGCTTTTTGCCAATCGCTTTTCAATCTCCGACTGGTATTGGCGTTGAATCGGCGAAAAAACGCGGCGAAACCCTTTAGCCGCAATAAACCTCCGTGACAAACGGCAAACCTTTCGAGATAATAACAGCTGCAAGAGCGCCTTTCCTTCCTTTTCACCAAGGCACATCTGCTGCCGCCACTCAGGCTGGGGCATGCCGAGCCGCAAGGGCCACTTTTTATGGTATTCCTGAAGAACAGACAGCGTCCGAGACTGCCAGGATTTGAAGGCTTCACGATGTAGATATCCCAGTGGGAAGACCTGTATCAATCCTCGTTCCTGCAAATGTTGTAAAGCATCTTGCACCTGAGATACAGGAAGATCCAAGCCTTCAGCCACAGCTTCCTCCGTTGAAAAGGGAGATTCACAGCATTGTAAAAAATGGGCTGCCATTTCCTCAATCAGACCGGCGTCTCGAGTCCGTAGGGCTGCCAAAAGGTCTTCCTTAAAGCGGCGGTGCTTAGCTGGATGGGCATCGAGGATCTTTCCACCGGCTAGGGTGTGCATCGGAGAAAAAGAGCGAAGAATAAAAGGCTCCCCACTTTTAGCATATATGTCGGTACCTTCGACACGGATCTGCAAAAAGCCAGCCTCTCCCGGTTCAATCTGTTCCACGCCTAAGGGCACGATGCGGGCCATGACTTCTCTCGTACCGATGAGAAGTCGCACGCGCTGCCACAAAAACAGCGGCGGCGCATCCGAAAGAACGGTCACCTTGACATCGATCAGGCTCGTCGCCGTCATATCCGGCGTCGTACAGAGGACTGAGCCACGGGGGATGTCACGAGCAGAAATCCCCAGCAAATTAAGGGCCGTCCGCTGTGACGGCTCTGCACGCAGAACGTCCTTTTCATAGACCTGAATATTGCGGATACGTACCTGCCTCCGGCCTGGGTAAAGCCAAAGCGTCTGTCCCTTTTCCATCGGTCCGTCGAGGAGAGTCCCCGTGACGATGGTGCCAACACCAGAAAGAGAAAAAGAACGGTCTACATGGAGACGACCATGGCCGTCAGCCGGGCCGGGCAGCATCTTTTCGGCCATCTGCGACATAGTCCTGACGAGTTCCCTCAATCCGCGGCCGCTTAGGGCATCGGTGACAATGAGAGGAGCGTCTTCTACTGCCGTACCGACAAAATCAGTTTTTATGCGAGTCAGGGACGCGTCGAGCATCGATGGCGGCACGGTATCGGCCTTGGTCACGACGACGATGAAGTTACGCACGCCAAAAAGGGTCAAGATGCCGAGATGTTCTCGCGTCTGCGGCATGACCCCTTCTTTCGCATCGACGACTAAGAGGACCATATTAAGGCCCGGCAGGCCGGCGACCATATTCTTTATAAATTTTTCATGCCCCGGAACGTCGACGATACCGGTCCGCGTTCCATCAGGCAGGTCGAACCAGGCAAAGCCTAAATCGATTGTAAGGCCCCGTCGTTTCTCTTCAGCCGTCCGATCGGTATCGATACCCGTCAAGGCTTTCACCAGGGTCGTCTTGCCATGGTCGACATGGCCGGCGGTCCCGATAACGATATGTCTATCCATCCGGTCAACCTTCTTTTGTCTTTGTATAGGAAACGGCAAGTCCCTGGCGGCTGGCACGATACAAAGCGACCCAGGTCACGGAAGCCTGATCCAGCAAGTCCGTGAGGGCCGCTTCATCGTTCAATTCGTATTTTAAAGAAAAACCGCAGGACGCATCGATTTTCCCCGGCGTCGGAATAATGCGTACCGAAAGTCCCGCCGCTTTAGCAAGCCGTTCTCCCTCGATGGCCTGCTTCGTCGACGGCACTAAGGCGATGCCGTATTCGCTGACCGTCACTGCCCTTCCTGTGCCAAGGCCTGTTCTACAGCCTGTGCCAGTTGGTCGGCACAAGATGTCCCCCGCTGGTCGCAAGGGTTGCCCTTCAAGATATCAACCGCACGCTGGGCATCCGTATCTTCAAGGAGTTTCCCGAGGGCCAGCGTATTGCCCGGGCAGCCGCCGACGAAGTGGACGTCATGGAGCTTACCGTCTTCGATAGCAAAGTTAATCTCGCGGGCACAGGTACCCTTGGTCTTATAGGAATAGTTTTTCATAAAAAGTCACCTCGAATAGTAGGCGGAAAATTATTTCAGCAAAGAATCTAATTTATCCTTCAATACATTGGCCGGAACGGAGCCGATAGCCCGGTCGACGACCTTGCCGTCTTTGAAAAAGACCATGTTGGGAATCGTGCTGACATCATAATCCTGAGCCAACCCCGGATTTTCATCGACGTCGAGTTTACCGATTTTAACCTTACCCGTATATTCTTCGGCAAGTTCGGTAATAATCGGGCCTTCCTTTTCGCAGACGCCGCACCAGGTTGCAAAAAAATCAACCAAAACAGGTTCACTGCTGTTCAAAACTTCTTTTTCAAAATTGTCGTTTGAAAATTTATATTCCATAAGAGACGCCACCTTTCTTTTTGACTATTTGCCTTTTGTAACTAATTTCATTATATATTAGTACACCAATCGAGTCAAGTTTTCCCCAAAAATTTACAAAACAAGCCTTTCCGGGTTAAGAACGGGCCAAGGCTTTCAAAGCATCAGCCGCGGCCAGGACGTCAGCCGTTGTCGTAAATTGAGAAAAAGAAAAGCGGACCGTCCCCTGAACGGCCGTCCCCAGGGCTTCGTGCATGAGGGGCGCACAGTGATAGGCCGGCCGCGTCGCCATCCCATAGTCCTGCCATAGGATATCGCTGACCAGGGCCGACTCGGCGTCGCCGATATTCAGGCTGTAGACGCCGACCCGAGGGCCGGAAAAAGCTCCATAGAGGCGGATACCGGGAATGTTCGCTACGGCAGGAAGAAAGACGTCGGCCAAGGCCTGCTGATGGGCCAGGACGGCCGAAATCCCCGTTTTCAGGATGAGTTCGACAGCCGCGCTCAGGCCGGCAATGCCGGCGACATTGGCCGTCCCCGCTTCAAAGACAGACGGAATCTCTGGCGGCTGCTCCTTTTCAAAGGTATGGACGCCGTCCCCACCGGTAATAAAAGGCCGGGCCTCGACGTCGCGGCGGATGACGATGCCCCCGGTTCCGCCCGGTCCATAGAGTGATTTATGCCCTGTAAAGCAGGCCGCCGTCACGATGCCGTCAGATAGATCGATATCACAGGCGCCGGCCGTTTGCGATACGTCGACGATGAGTCCCAAGTGATGATTCCGGCAAAAGGCCTTGATGCGGTCTAAGTCTAGGACGTTGCCGGTTACATTGGAAGCATGATTGCAGACCAGCCATTTCGTCTTTGGCGTCAGCAGTTTTTCCAGGCTCTCATAGGCGAGAGCTCCCGTAGGACTGACGGCTGGTATGACAGACACTTCGACGCCTTGTTCTTCCAATTGATACAGCGGCCGCAGCACGGCATTGTGCTCCCAGGCCGTCGTCAGTACACCATCACCGGGGCGGATGAGGCCTTTCAGGACCATATTCAAGGCCACCGTCGAGTTATGGGTAAAGGCCACTTCGTACCGATCACGACTGTGAAATAGCGCCTGTATCCTTTCTTTCGCCGTCAAGACGATGTCGTAAGCCTTCAGGGCATAGCCATGGGCCCCGCGGGACGGATTGCCAATGTCTCCGGCGGTCAAGGCCGCATAGACGGCTTTCGATACGACATCCGGTTTTTGAGCCGTCGTCGCCGCGTTGTCAAAGTAGTACATGGGCCCTCCTTTCAGAACATCTCTATCAAAAAAGGCCTGACCAGACTGCCAGCAGCAGCTCGTCAAGCCTTTATGTCGTTACCGGTTAGATGCCAAAGCGTGCAAAGATCGTGTCGACGTGACTGAGCATCTTGTTGACATCAAAGCAGCCTTCAATTTCTGCTTCGGTCATATACTTTTTAACGTCTTCATCTTTTTTCAGATTTTCTAAGAAATCTTCCCCATCGATCCAACGCTTCATGGCATTGCGCTGTACCCAGCGATAAGCCTGTTCGCGAACGGCGCCTTTTTCAACGAGCGTATTGAGGATGATCGGGCTGTAAATGAGGCCGCCGGTCAGATTGAGGTCAGCCATCATCTTATCGGGATAGACCAGGAGCTTGTCGATGACCCGGGTGAACGTCTGGAGCATGTAGTCAAGGGCAATGGTGCTGTCCGGCAGGATGACTCGTTCTACGGAAGAATGGGAGATATCGCGTTCATGCCAAAGAGCAACGTCTTCTAACGCTGCCTGGGCATTGCCGCGGATGACGCGGGCTAAGCCGCACATGCGTTCACAGGTAATGGGGTTGCGCTTATGAGGCATGATGGACGAGCCCTTCTGTTTGGGGCTGAAATATTCTTCAGCTTCCCGGACTTCCGTCCGCTGAAGATGACGAATTTCCGTCGCCATTTTATCGATGGAGCTGGCAATGACGGCCAAGGTCGTAACGTATTCGGCATGGCGGTCACGCTGGAGGGTCTGCGACGAAATCGGCGAGGCCGCAATGCCGAGATGTTCGCAGACATATTGTTCAACGAAGGGATCAACGTCAGCATACGTACCGACAGCTCCGGAAATTTTACCGACAGCGATCGTTTCTTTGGCGTGTTTCATGCGGTCGATATCGCGTTCGATTTCAGCCATCCAGTTGCACAGTTTGAGACCAAACGTCGTCGCTTCAGCATGGATGCCATGAGTACGACCGATGCAGGGCGTATATTTAAATTCAACGGCACGGCGGCGGAGTACGGCGTGGAAGTCTTCAAGATCCTTGATAAGGATGTCCGACGCCTGTTTCAGCATCGAACCCAAAGCCGTATCCTTAACGTCCGTCGACGTCAGGCCCAGGTGTACGTATTTTCCTGCTTCGCCGATGTTTTCGGAAAGGTTGGAGACGAAGGCAGCAATATCATGATGTGTTTCCGCTTCGATTTCATGGATGCGGTCGACAGAAAAAGCGGCTTTTTCGCGAATTTCTTTGGCTGCTTCTTTGGGGATATTGCCCAATTCGGCCTGGGCTTCACTGGCCAGGATTTCGACCTGTTTCAGCGTGTCCCATTCATTGAATTCTGTCCAAATCTGACCCATTTCCGGTTTCGTATAGCGTTCAATCACAGTTGATCTCTCCTTTATCATTGACATGAGTACGGTAAAAAAACTCACCGTTACTATTATACACTATCTACAGTGCCGAAGGTAGCCGTTTTTGCAAGTTTTATTCAACGATGATCGCTGCCCCTTCCCGCTTTGTCACATAGCCGATGACAGCGGCACAGGGAATGGTGTCCTTCAAGTCCCGTTCTAACCGGGGCGCGTCTTTTTCAGAAACGGCGATGAGCAGTCCTCCCGACGTCTGGGGATCGTATAAAATATCCATCATTCTTTTGTCGATGCCGTCAGCTAAAATGCGTCCGGCAACGAAATCCCGATTGCGATACGCACCGGCCGGGATAAGTCCCATAGCTGCCATCTCGAGAGCTTCTTTATGGAAAGGAATGGACGAGGTGTCAAAATGAATCGTCGTACCGCTGCCGTCGGCCATTTCACAGGCATGACCTAAGAGGCCGAAGCCGGTTACATCGGTGCAGCTGTGAACGTCATAACGGACCATCACGTCCCGAGCCGCTTTATTGAGCTGAGCCATCTGATCATGGAGCTGTTTTACGAGCGATGGGGCTATAAAATCACCTTGAGCTGCCGTCATTAAGATACCGACGCCTAAGGGCTTAGTCAGAATGAGGACATCACCGGGACGGGCCGATGAGTTTCGCAATAACTTTTGCGGATGCACGAACCCCGTAACCGATAAGCCGTATTTCGGTTCCTTATCTTCAATCGTATGACCGCCAGTGATGATGACGCCCCCTTCATAAGCCTTGTTGTAGCCGCCTTCAAGGATGAGGCGGACAGCCTCTTGGCCCATCTTCAGGTTGACGCACATGACGTTCATAGCCAATTTCGCCTCAGCCCCCATGGCGTAGACGTCGCTTAAGGCATTGGCCGCCGCAATCTGCCCGAATAAATAGGGGTCGTCGACGATAGGGGGAAAGAAATCGACGGTCTGGACGATGGCCAAATCGTCCGTAACTTGGTAGACCGACGCGTCGTCGCTCTTGTCGTAGCCGACGAGGAGGCGGTCATCAGTATGTGTCGGAAGACCTTCCAACAAATGAGCCAGCGTCCCTGGCCCTAATTTAGCGCCTCAACCGGCGCAGGATGCGAGTTGTGTCAACTTCAGTTTATCGTCCATCGAAATCCCCCCCTTTGAATGACAACCTTTATAATAATCTTCTATGGATGTCTCTATTATACTATAATTTTATGCCTTGTTTCATGACTTCTTTTATTTTTGCAATTCTTACGCCCCGGTTTAGCTCGATTTTAGATTTACCAGCTATACTGTGTTTGTACTCAAGAAGAAGCAATGACAGACAGGAGGAATTCATCATGACCCAAGAAAAATGGCAAGATACATTCGTTTCCATCAAACATAAGATTTTCACCGCCCGCAACGCCAAAATCGCAGCCGCCGTTATCGTCGTCGCCGTCATAGCCGGTGCCGGCGGCCGCTACTATCTCCACCAGCGGCACATCGCCCGCCACGAAGAGCAAGTCGCTGCCATGGCCGATATGACCCAGGCCCAGGCCAAACAGAAAGGCATCAGCCTCATCAATGAAGAACAGGCCCGCGCCGCTGCCGCCAAGGCCATCGGCAAGGACGAAAGCCAGCTGGACTTTAAAGAAGTCGCCCTCTTCGATATGGACAGCATGAAGCACCGCGAAGGCCGCGATGAACACCGGAAAGACCGCCGTGGCGAAGAAGGCCGTGAAAGAGGTCATGACCGCGATGAAAAGGGCCGCCCGGAAATGGGTGACCGCATGAGACCGGGCCAGGACGATCATCAGATGGGTCCGCAAAACCATCAGGGCGGAGCTCCTAATATGGCCCTCCAACCGCCGCAGGAATTGATGACGCCGCCGGAAGCAGGACAGCAAGGCCAACAGCCGGCACCTCAGGGGCAGCAGCCGGCAGCGCAAACGCAGCAGGCCGCACAACAAGGCCAGCAGACGGCGCAACAGGGTAACCCGCCGGCACAAGGTCAGATGCAGCCGGGCTTCCACCCCATGTATAAGGTCCGCGCCGTCTCCGGCAGCGTTCGCTATGACATCCTCATCGACGCCGTCACCGGGTCGGTCATCCACACCCAAATCGATGACTGATAAAAAGGACTGACCGATGAAGTATCTTGTATTGCTCCCATGAGCCAGATATGCAACGCTGGTTTATGGAAGCCATGCAGGGGCTCCATCGGCCGGTCCTTTTTTCTGCCTTCAAAAACAGCTATAATAGAAATATCATACAGAAAGGATGCTGCCCTATGCTCCATATACGCGATATTTCCCTGCGCCACCGCCTGCTCATCGCCAATTTCACCATGGTCTTTGTTCCCATCTTCATCTTGACCGTCCTCGGCTTCCTCTTGGTCTCGGGCCTTCGCTTCTCGTCGCCCCACAACGACCTGACGACTTTATGGCCGGAAAAGGGGCCGGCCCTTTCCATCCAATATACGGTCAGCTCGCTTCGAGTCAAAGCTGAGCGGCCGGGTCCGCTTAGACTCAAAGACCTGCGCGAAGACTGCCAGGTCTTAGAAAGCCTGGGTATCGCCACGGCCATCATCCGTCACGACCAGGTCGCCTACGTCACGCCAGGCGTCGACTTCTACGGTCTGGCCAATAGAGTTCTGGAAAAGGCCCACGGCCAACAGACGATCATGACCTGGGACGGCGACGGTTTCTTCTTCCGCTATTCGTCGCCGCACAGCGGGACGACGATCATCGCCGCCGGAAACACGCCTTTCATCGCCAAGAGCGGCATCCGTGAAGGCATGGCCAAAAACGTCATCCAAGGCTTGCTCATCTTCATTGTCGGCACGGCCAGCGTCATCATCATCGCCTGCGGCCTCATCCTGTCGCGCCTCTTATCGCGCCAAATCTTAGGCCCCTTGGCCGCCCTTCGCACGGCGGCAGCTGAAATTGAAAAGGGCAACCTCGATTATAAACTGACCGTCTCATCCCGCGACGAACTGGGCCAGACCTGTTCCGCCTTCGACCGCATGCGCCGCCAACTCCGGGCAGCCCGAACGGCTCAGGAAAAATACGAGCAGAACCGCAAAGAACTCATCGCCGGCATTTCCCACGATCTGTCGACACCACTGACCCTTTTAAAAGGTTATGCCAGCGGCATCTTAGTCGGCATTGCCAAAACGGCAGAAAAGCGCCATCACTATATGGAGCTCATTTACCAGAATGCCTGCTCCTTAGAAAAACTCGTCGACCGCCTCTTCCTCTTTTCAAAACTCGACTTAGGCCAGGTCGATTTTACCCTGGAAAGGGTATCCCTAAGAGATTATTTTGCCGACTTTACCGCTGAAAACACCGCCCTCCTCGCCGAGAGGGGCCTTTCCCTCCGCTACGAGGCGCCACCGGAAGCGGCGCGGGTCCGCATTGACCGCATGCAGTTCCAGCGGGTCGTCGACAACCTCTTAGAAAACGCATTGAAATACAAAGAAACGGAGACGGTCGCCATGGATATCCGTTTGGAAGCGGCAGAAAAGCAGGTCGTCCTCTCCTTTGCCGACCACGGTCCCGGCGTCCCCAGGGCCGACCTTGCCAAATTGTTCGACAGTTTTTACCGCACTGATGAAGCCCGGACAGACGTCAAAAAGGGCAGCGGCCTGGGTCTTGCCATCGTCAAACAAATCATTGCCACCTTAAAGGGCCGGATATACGCAGCCGAAACGCCTGGCGGCGGCCTGACCGTCGTCATCACCTTGCCGGCAGCAGAGGAGGATAGCCATGAAATCGATTCTAATCATTGAAGACAATATGGAAATCGCCGAACTTGAACGAGATTTTCTCGAAGCCGACGGGATTGAAAGCGTCATCGAAACGGACGGCACCAAGGGCCTGGAACGGGCCCTTGCCGATGATTTTGACCTCATCCTGCTGGATATCATGCTCCCCGGGACGGACGGTTTTCACATCTGCCGCCGCATCCGCGAAGAAAAGGAAGTCCCCATCCTCATGGTATCGGCCAAACGGGAGGACATGGACAAGATACGCGGTCTCGGCCTCGGCGCCGACGATTATATCATCAAACCCTTCAGTCCGACGGAACTCGTAGCCCGCGTAAAGGCTCACATTCAACGCTACGAACGACTGACCGGGAAGTCCCGACCGGAAACGGGAAACGGCGAAGTCCTTACCAGCGGCGACCTTGAAATTTACGTCGACAAGCATCGCGTATACGTAAAAGGCCGGGAGATCAGCCTGACCAATCGAGAATTTGAACTCCTGGTCTTTTTGGCTAAACATCCCGGCCTGGTATTCAGCCGCGACCGCCTCTTTGAGCGGGTCTGGGGCCTCGACGCCGAAGGCGATACGGCAACGGTCATGGTCCATATCAACCGCATCCGTGAAAAGATCGAACCCGATCCGGCCAAGCCGATGTACATCGAAACGGTCTGGGGCGCCGGCTATCGTTTTAAAGACGCCTGACCTTTATTTCGCTTCACGACGCAAAATTTCCTGCCCGACCGTAACCCCGGCAGCCGAAGCTTGAACAAGGCCGCGGGTAATGCCGGCACCATCGCCGATGGCAAAGAAATTCGGAATCTTCGTTTCTAAGACGGAACTCAGTTCCAGCCGATTGGAATAGAATTTGGCTTCTACGCCATACAGCAGGGTGTGCCGCGAATTGGCACCGGGGGCAATGGCATCGAGGGCTTCGAGCATCTCTTTGATATCCTGCATATGGCGATAGGGCAGAACCAGGGACAAATCACCGGGCGTCGCCTTGGGCATCGTCGGCCGAACGAGGCCGCGCTGAATCCGTTCCGGCGTCGACCGGCGACCGTCGAGGAAATCACCGAGGCGCTGGACGATGACGCCACCGCCTAAGATATTGGCCAAATTGGCAATATACTTGCCGTACTTGATCGGTTCGTGGAAGGGTTCCGTAAACTTCTTCGATACCAAGATGGCGAAGTTGGTGTTTTCACTCTTTTTATGGGCATAGCTATGGCCGTTGACGGTCAGCAAGCCATCATTATTTTCTTCGACGACGAAGCCATAGGGGTTCATGCAAAAGGTGCGAATCCGATCGTCAAAGGACTTACTGAAATAAATGAGTTTCGATTCATAGACGACGTCGGTGATCGTTTCCAGTACTTCGGCCGGCATTTCGACGCGGACACCGATATCGACGGCATTGGACGTCAAGTGAAGACCCATTTTTGTCACTTCGTGAACGAACCATTCCGAGCCTTCCCGTCCGGGGGCGCTGACCAAATAGCGGCAGGCATAAAACTGATCCTTGATCAACACGCCTTTGATTTGTCCCGCATCTTCTACCAAGTGGTCCACGGCCGTATCGGCCATGATATCGACCTTGCCTTCCAGAAAATCGCGCATATGGGTCAAGATCTGGCCGTTGACATCGGTACCCAAGTGGCGGATGCGGGCCGGAATGAAACTCAGGTCGGCAGCGGCAGCCTTTCGTTTTATGTCGCGGATGCGGTCTTTATTTTCATCGCCGTAGACCTTGCGGTCGGCACCACCAAAGCGGCAGTACACCTCGTCGACGTAACGGATCTTATCCATTAAATCGGCCTTGGGCATGTAGTCATCGAGATTGCCGCCATACTCGGTCGTCAGGGTCAGCTTGCCGTCACTGAAGGCGCCGGCGCCACCCCAACCGCAGACGACATTGCGGACCCGGTCTTCCGGTTTGGCATCTCGATTGAGACTGGTCGCAATCCGATCCCGTATATCCTGGCCTTTTTCGACGATGAGGATATCGAGTCCCTTGTCCGCCAGTTCCAGGGCCGTAAAGATACCGGCCGGGCCGGCTCCGATAATGATGACATCGTACGTTTTCACTGCTTTCATCTACGCCACTTCCTTATAAAAACATCGTAACATCGAAATAAAAAAGGCGTTGTCTCCTTGGGACAACGCCTTTTACAGCCACACAAGCAGCCTCTTATTCAGCATAGCATGGTGAACTCACAAAGTCAACGGACGCCGAGGCATCGCCGTATAGAAAAGCAAAAAAGCTGCCCCCAAAGGAGCAGCTTTTATTTCATGCCTGGAACTTACTGCTGATCATGTTCGTGTTCAGCACGTTCTTTTTTGTAGAAGTCAGCCGTAATAGCATCGGAGCAGCATACAGCGACGACGTCAGCTACGTCTTCAGACGAGCAGCCACGGGACAAGTCAAGGATAGGTTTGTCGAGGCCCTGAACCAAAGGTCCAAGAGCCGTTGCCTTGGCAAAGCGCTGAACCATCTTGTAGCCGATATTGGCAGCGTCAAGGTTCGGGAAAATGAGGACGTTGGCATGGCCGGCAACGGTAGAGCCCGGAGCCTTGTGTTCGCCGACTTCCGGAACGAGGGCAGCGTCAGCCTGCATTTCGCCGTCGAAAGCAAAGTCGACGTTGCGTTCTTTCAGGATTTCAACGGCTTTGCGAACGTTTTCAACGGATTCGCCGGCGCCGGAACCCATCGTGGAGTACGAAAGGAAGGCAACTTTCGGATTGAGGATCTGAACGGTACGGCGAGCACGTTCTACGCAGATGCAGGCGATATCAGCCAGCTGGTCAGCCGTCGGATTGGGGATAACGCCGCAGTCGCCGAGGACGAGGATACCATTGTCACCGTACTGAGGAGTATTCGTCAAGAGAATGAATGCCGAGGATACGGTCTTGTTGCCCGGGCGGGGGCCAATGACCTGAAGGCCGGCGCGGATAACTTCTGCCGAAGTCGTAGCGGCACCGGATACGCAGCCGTCAGCTTCGCCGAGAGCGACGAGACCAGCTGCAAAGAAGGTGTTGTTGTGGGTCATGATGTCGCGAGCTTTTTCAGGCGTCATGCCTTTCTTTTCGCGGCGTTTTGCAAAGTAATCGCAAAGTTCATCCATCCGATAGTACGTTTCCGGATTGATGACTTCGACACCAGTGAGATCGATTTGGAATTTAGCAGCATCTTTTTTGATCTGTTCCAGTTTACCTACGAGAACGATTTTAGCAAAACCATCAGCCAAAACGCGTTCAGCAGCTTTCAGGACACGACGGCTGTTCGTTTCCGGAAGGACAATTTTCTTCTGGGCCTTGGAAACACGGGCTTTTAAATCTTCTGTAAATCTCATTTGGATACCACTCCTTGTAAGTTCTTAGAAATTTGTTAAGAAATATGGCCTTATGATAAGGAAAATATTCCTATCACTATCCTTCATTATAATACAAATTGCCGGGGAATCAAACCTATTATTACTCATATATAAAATGAGTAGAAGAAATATATTATACTAATTCTGCAACGATAGAGAATTTCTCATACACAGAAGGCATTTCCCATGTCTTTTATGATACAAAAAAAGCTGCACAACCGAAGTTGTGCAGCTTTCTTTATGGTGGGCGATAACAGGATCGAACTGCTGA
>NZ_KQ958199.1:0-3260 GCF_001546855.1 Megasphaera sp. MJR8396C
TGAGCGGGCATTCCGCCCCGACCTAAGAGGACGGAGTATCCTGCCCGCATTTAGATGAATTACCTTGAGCGGACAATCTATTTTATGGTGATGAGGAGGTAACTATGAGCAGTAAAAAAGCGAGACGAGAGTTATTGCGGGTACTGGTATTGGCGGCTCTATTGAGTACACCCTACATGGGCGTGGGAGCTGTCGAATATCCCATAACCGGCGATACGATTGGAGGGACTCATGAGCTTCAAGGACAACATTCCCTGTTCGATTTTACCGTTGATCAGGAAGTGACTGCAACGTCAGATGTCTCCGTCATTTCAGAGGTGGCAGACGGTGAAGAGATGAAAGTTGTTTTTGACGGAAGCCTTAAAGAGGATTTAGCAAAAGGAAATCTGGATTTGAATATGGATGGTCATATCTTGTCCATCGATGCAAAACCGGATATTTTATATATTGGTCAAGATAACGTAAGTGTGAACATTCATGATGCTTATACTATTGAGGTGACGGCTCGTGCTGGAGTAATCGTGGATGTTTTTGAACAGAGTGGAAACTCTATCAGCCTTCAGGCCAAGAAGGATATCCTGTTAACCCAAGTAGAACAGTATTCGTTTGGGTCTTCCCTAACCGTAGATGGCGATAATCAGTTGAAATTGAATGCCGGCAATGACATCGTATTGCAACATGATGAGTCAGGCTCTATGATGAGTATTGGTGAAGAAACTAAGGCCGAAATGAATGCCGGACATGATATTACTTTCAATAAGGGCGATATCACTTCTTATGATGGAGGATCCCTTAAGATAGATGCCGGTAATGATATTACTTTTACGGAGGCCAACATCGAGGCGTGGCGTAAAGGCGAGCTTCAGATAAAGGCTGGCAATGATATCAAGGTGAACGGTGAAGGGTTTACAGGAATGAATCTTAATGATGGAGGAATCCTTCATGTGGAAGCTGGGCAGGATATTACGGTTGATAATGCTGATATTGATGCTAAAGAGGAAGCCTCGCTTCAAATGGACGCCGATAATGACATTACGTTTGGCAATACAGGTATTGAGATTCAAAGTGGTGCCACGATTCAGATGAACGCCGGAAATGATATTAAGTTGGATAATACAAGTGTTGATATTCAAGATGAAGCTACGCTTCAAATAGATGCCGGTAAGGACATTACGTTTGATAAGACCAATGTAGTTGTTCAAAATGGCGCAAAGATTAAGATAGATAACGTTAATAACATCGTTTTTAATAAGACCAATGAGGAGTCAGACTCATCGAGTCTGTACGTCGATAACGATGGCGAGGCGACGCTGACGGCCAAAAACGATATTCTGTTTAACCGCGAGCAAGACGGGACTTTTATTGAATTAAATTATTCCGACCGTTGGGGTGAAAGGGGACCCGCCTCTGCTACGATAACTGCCGCTGAGAATATCATTTTTCATGAAGATCAGGCCAGCAATTCGTCCGCTATTTATATGAATAATGGACCAACTCTTCAAATCGAAGCGCAGGCCATAAAGGGAAATACGCAGCGCTTAGCAGAGACTACTTGGTATGCGGACCTTTCTTTAAATGCCGAAGATATTGAATGGATTGCTCAAGAACCGGACGAGGAATCTACTGGATTGGAAGACGATACTAATATGGTTTTCTCTGCCAGCGGTAGTAAGATTAAATTCGACGCCGGCAACACCATTACATTATCAACAGAGATAACGCCTACGTTGATATTCGCCGATTACGGTGGTGATATTACGATGCGTGCCGGAGACTCGATTTCCCTGCATAATGCTGGTAACAATGCCGGTTATACTGACTATTATCATGATGACGGCGATGACTACTATAATGAGTACCACTATAATTACGACTACAAGTATCAATCGACGTTGTGGACTAATACCGGAATAATTGATTTGACGACGACGGATGGAATGATTTCCGTCGATAATAAGGGCTCTATCGCGGCCTTGGCGGAGTATGATGGGGTGATTAATTTTAACGGCAAGACGATTATCCCCGAGGCCGGTATCGGTGCTAAGTCGGAAGCCAGAGGGCTGATTAATTTTAATGCTGATACGGTTATGAAGAAAGTCGACATCGGCGCTTGGGCAGAGACTGATAGGGATATCGCGGAGGAAGACAAATCAACCATCACTTTTAACGGCGATTTGGTGATTGACCAAGCTAAGACCGGGGCTGTTGCCCAATATGACAGTGATATTATTTTTAACAAGGGTCTTGTGATTCAAGCTGAAGACAATGCCTTCTATGCCGAATCGGCCGGGAGAATAAAGACTCTCACCGAAGGCGTAGATAAGGTTATCAAAGGCAATATGCGGGCCTATAACGGGCAGATCGATGCCCTCTTTGATACACCTGATTCATCCTTTACCGGTTTTACCGAATTGCGTGAGATTGAGAAGGTCTATTCTTATGATGGAGACGATGAAGGTACGTGCCCGGCTAATCCTGGACCCGGTGATTGTGGCGATGTAGAGTACCAAGACGAAGAGATTTTAGATGAAGGTACTTGCCCAATTGATCCTGAACCTGGTGACTGTGGCGGTGGTGTAGACTATGGCGGCTGCGAAGATCCGGATATCGATGAAGGTTCTCACATTAACATTACCTTGCGAAACGGAGCTTTCTGGGATGTAACCGGTGACAGCACGTTGACGAAGTTAGATAATGATTCCTTAGTCAATATGAGTGATGCGGCTCATACCGGCACCAGCGTTACGGCAAAGAATCTGTCCGGTACGGGCACCATGGTCATGGACCTCGACTGGACCAGTAATGGCGGCGCAAAAGAAAAGACTGAACACAGCGACTATATCGTCGCTACAGAAAGTGCAACGGGGACACAGACGGTAGTGAGCGACCCGTCGACCATGCATCTGGATGAAATGGGTATTGATGACCGCCTCTATTTCGCTACCTTGACTAACAGCGATGCCGTATTTACCAGCCCGATTATTCAGCAAAATGTAACTAAGGGAAGCTTATATGATTACACGATCGGCATAACATCTGAAACGACGGTAGCAGCAGCTGATGCTGAAGCAACCGCCGATAGAGCTGCCACGGATACGACGACGGACTGGTTCTTCGGCACCATCGGTTATACCGAAAGTCCACTCGTTGAAACGGGACGCATCAATTCGCAGATCATGTACGATCTTGTCACTGATGTCGACACCTTAAATAAGCGTATGGGCGACGTTCGCCATATGAATACCGATCCCGACGGCTGG
>NZ_KQ958199.1:3360-3887 GCF_001546855.1 Megasphaera sp. MJR8396C
TCGCACGACCTATACCCATCAGGACCGCGATTCCTACTCCGGTCACAGCAATCGCTTTGAATTAGGAAAAGATTTTGTCATGACTCGCAATGACGGCAGTACGATCCATCAAGGTGTCGTCTTCACCTATCTTCGCGGTAAAGACTCCTTTGCTGATGGAAACGGGAAATACAACCGTTACAGTGGTGCTCTCTACCACACCTGGCTCGGAAACGATGGCCGGTATGTCGACGTTGTCGGCCGCATCGGTAGGGTCATGGGCAACAGCCATACCTTCCTAATTAATGGCGACCAGTCGGACAGCTCCTTCGGTACCTGGTACCAACAGGCCAGTGTCGAAACGGGCCGCAGCTACGATTTGAAAGACGGCTGGTATTTTGAACCGCAGGCACAGCTGCAGTACACGCACATGAACAGCAAGTCCTACACCAGCAGCGATGGAATCAATCACGACTTAGACAGCGTCAACAGTTTCATCGGTCGCTTAGGCTTCCGCTTGGGACAGAATATTAATGAAAAAACGAGCT
>NZ_KQ958199.1:3987-4310 GCF_001546855.1 Megasphaera sp. MJR8396C
CCTCCATGAATTCTCCGGTGACGGCGGCATCATGCTGACCTCCTCGAACGGCTTGGAACGCATCAATTATAATCGTGACGGCAAGGATACCTGGTACGACTTAGGTGCCGGCTTGACGACAGAACTGAGCCCGGCCAGCAGCTTGTGGTTTGAATTTGAACGCAAGTTCAGTGGAACCTACAACAACAACTGGGAATTCAACGGTGGTATCTCTTGGAAGTTCTAAGGTGTAAGTTTTTAGATTCAGCCTTGCTTTTTTCATAAGACAAAAAATTACCCCTCCATATTCAAAATGAACTGCTACCCGTCAAGTAGACACTCGA
>NZ_KQ958200.1:0-394 GCF_001546855.1 Megasphaera sp. MJR8396C
CGACGACATTATTGGTGAAAACAGTAAAGTTAACTTGAAGTTCACTGGTGACGATACGTCTGAAAATGGCACGATTACGAAGATAAATGGTGCCACCCTCAATGTCCTCGGTGGAGCGAGTGAATTTACGGCAGCTAATAATATCGGTGTCGTAAAAGAAAATGACGCACTGAAAGTTAAGCTGGCAAAAGACATTTCCATGGGCGACGGCAGCATTACCTTTGCACCTACGGGAGCAAAAGACGCTGACGGCAATACCTTGGTACAGGGTGAAGATGGTAAGTGGTACTCTGACCTGTCCGATGCTACCTATGATGCGACGAATAATGTTTACACGAAAGCTGACGGAACTACTGTAAGCGCCGTAGAAAATCCGATTGTTTCGGCCGTTACC
>NZ_KQ958200.1:494-1682 GCF_001546855.1 Megasphaera sp. MJR8396C
AATCCGATTGTTTCGGCCGTTACCTTGACCAATACGGGTCTTGACAATGGCGGCAATAAGGTCACTAATGTCGCTGCCGGTACGGAAGATACGGACATCGTCAACTTAGGTCAGCTCAAAGGAAGTACGATCGGATCGAGTAAGGTTGAATACACCGATGCCGGAGTAGGAACCGTAACCTTAACCATGCAGGACGGAAGTACCGTTGAAATTGGCGGCCTGCAGGATAAGTACATTACCGGAGCGAGCCTGGATGGGAATAAGCTGACCATTACCAGAAACGACAATGAAAAGTTTGAAGTCGATAAGATTGCCACGACTGACGACATTATTGGTGAAAACAGTAAAGTAAACCTGAAGTTCACCGGTGACGATACGTCCGAAAATGGCACGATTACGAAGCTCAATGGTGCTACACTCAATGTCCTCGGCGGAGCCAGTGAATTTACGACTGCCAATAACATCGGCGTCGTCAAAGAAAATGACGCACTGAAAGTTAAGCTGGCAAAAGACATTTCCATGGGTGATGGCAGCATTACCTTTGCACCTACAGGAGCAAAAGACGCTGACGGCAATACCTTGGTACAGGGCCAAGACGGCAAGTGGTATTCTGATTTGTCCGATGCGACTTATGATGCGACCAATAATGTCTATACTAAGTCCGATGGCACTACTGTAAGCGCCGTAGAAAATCCGGTCGTTTCGGCCGTTACCTTGACCAATACCGGCCTCGACAATGGCGGCAATAAGATCACCAATGTCGCTGCCGGTACGGAAGATACGGATATCGTCAACTTAGGTCAGCTCAAAGGAAGTACGATCGGATCGAGTAAGGTCGAATACACCGATTCCGGTGTAGGTACGGTGACCTTAACCATGCAGGATGGAAGTACCGTTGAAATTGGCGGCCTGCAGGATAAGTACATTACCGGAGCGAGTCTGGATGGCAATAAGCTGACTATAACTCGCAACGACAATGAAAAGTTTGAAGTTGATAAGATTGCCACGACTGACGACATTATTGGTGAAAACAGTAAAGTAAACCTGAAGTTCACCGGTGACGATACATCCGAAAATGGCACGATTACCAAAATCAATGGTGCTACACTCAATGTCCTCGGTGGTGCTACTGAATTTACTACAGCCAATAACATCGGAGTCGTCAAAGACGGCGAGGCTCTGAGAGTA
>NZ_KQ958201.1:0-9088 GCF_001546855.1 Megasphaera sp. MJR8396C
GTTGCCAGCTCAACAGGGTAAACCCCATACCAAAACAGCCTCCTCTATCGATTCCGATAAAGGAGGCTGTTTCTTATGTCTTTATGAAGCACTGATTACTGATTCAAGCGGTTCATAATATCCTGCATCTGCTTTTCAAGGGCGTCGATGCGTTTATCCTTGGCTTCGTTTTCCGCCTTCATGGTGTCGATTTCCTGCTGCTGTTCGGAAATGACGCCGACCAAAGCATCTCTCGAATAGCCGGCATAAGGACTGCCCTGACCGAACTTGAAACTGACGCCGGCGTTGAACATGTTTTCTCCGCCGCCCATGCTGGTTCCGATGGAGAAGAGGATGTCGTTCGTCGGCCGATAGAAGGCGCCGATAGCGACGGCGTTAGCCGATTTGTAATTGCCGTAGCCTGCCGCAAAGTCCCACTTGGCGCTGGGATCGTAATCCTGAGGATGGAGGGCTGCCAAAGCCGCTGCCCCGGCGCCGACGCGGTTGATACGCGTATCGAGTTTGCTGACCCGGCCGTTCAGATTGGTCACGTTACTGGAAATATCCGTCACTTCATTGGTGAGGCTGGTAATCTTATTGGTATTGGTCGTGATCTGGGTCGTGTTAGCAGCTACCTGGCTGTCTAAAGCCGTCAAGTTATCCCCGGCCGACTTCGATTTCTTCACATACGTACCGTCTTGAGCGACTCGCGTTTCGTTATATACCGTACCGCCAGTCACGATGCCCGTGTTACCCGATTCCACCTTGCCGTCGGTATTGACCTTAATCTTGTATTCCGTCCCGCCAATGGTATTCTTTCCCGTACTGTCGATAGAAATCGTGCTGTCTCCGTCGGCATTGGCAATGGTGTTTCTCGTATCGATAGCCGAAGCAATGGTCGATAAGTTGACGCTGCCTGAAATAATTTCCGTCCCATCCGAATTTTTAATGGACAGGCCCAATTTATTATCTTGGAAGGTCAACGCGTCCGTACTTTCTTGCAAGCCCGTGCCTGCTGCATCTACGGCAGCTTTGAGCTGAGCCACGTTGACGGCATCGGTATCCTCAGTACCGGCAGCGACGTTGGTGATTTGACGAGTGATACCCGTTTCACTGTCACCAACGGAAACAGCAGCGGCATTGGACTGCCATGTAGAAGTAATCTTAGTCTTTTCCGATACGGCTGCCGTGTAAGCGGTATTAGCCTCATTCATGCTGGATTCGGCCGCATCCATGGCATCTCTGGCGGCATCATTGGCAGCCTTGGCGGCATCCATCTGCTCTTTAATTTTTTTACCCTGATCCGAATCATGGTCAATCCCGTTATAAGCATGTACAGCTTGAACATAGTCGGCATTCTTTGCCAAGTAATCGGAAACCTTGCTGTCATACTCCGTTTTGGCATCGGAAAGAGCCGTTTCCAAACCGGGTATCTTCGTATTCAATTCTTCCAATTTAGCTGCTTTTCCGGTGAAGGCCACAATGGCCGCTTCACTGTCAAAAGCCTTGCCGGTAACCGGATTATATCCATAAGCGCCTTTATCAACTGAAGCAATAGCATTACTACCAATAGCCACACCGCCATCATGCTGTACATCCGTATTATAGCCGAGCATGACGGCATTGCTGATATTTGCCGTATGTTCTCTTACCGGTTTCTGTACCTTTACTACATAAGTAAGGGTATCTCCTGTCCACTGCAGATCACCCGTCGTATGAGCGTAACTCTGCGGAGTATACGTTTGCTCTTCATATCCATCTTTGGTCCCCATCGTTCCCAGAATGACGTTATTTTTACCACCTGATAAGGTATGGTAATCACCGATGACGACGTCTGTCGTCGCATCGCTAAGCTTATTGCCGGTCCCCATGACAGAGACATTATTGACATTATTTGCTTTATTTTGATAGCCTGTAACCATGTTATAATCACTGGCCGCAGTTTCTGTACCATTCAAAATGTTCCCCGTGCCAACGATGGACGAGCGTCTGGCATAATCCGATACGTTGCCGTTCCCCAGAGCAAATACAGAGCCGCCGTTAAGAGTAGCATAATCACCCATGATTTCAGAAAAATGTTCTTTATATCCGATATTATCACCGCCGTGATAGAGCAGCTCGCCCATACGACCGGAGAGGAATCCACCTTCAATGCCTTCGTTTATATTACCAAATGCATTGGTCACCCGGTTACCGGTACCAAAAACCATG
Source organism: Megasphaera sp. MJR8396C (assembly GCF_001546855.1). Lineage (GTDB taxonomy): Bacteria > Bacillota > Negativicutes > Veillonellales > Megasphaeraceae > Megasphaera. Next base: position 2,191 of record NZ_KQ958201.1, read on the forward strand.
GAGTTAAATGATGAATCAACCTTATTCAGCATACCGAAAGCGCCGGTTGCTATTGATACACCAAATCCAGTGTCACTTTCGGTACTAATTTTATTATCAATACCATAGAGAGAAGCATAATAAGTCATCGCCTCAACAGTCGATCGAATACCTACGGCCGTGCTTGCAGGTCCTAAAGTTTTTACTCGACTCCCGATTGCCGTACTGCCATCCCCACCAAAGGCATGATAGCCGATGACAACCATGTTCCTTCCTCGGATATCATTATCAGCAGAGTTCTTTTCATCAGTCGACAAAGATCCAATAATAATAGAATCTGTAAGCTCAGTATTATTCCGATTATCACCAATAACAATACCTGCAGCCGTCCCCCTAATATTATTATTATTACCGATAACAGTTAAAGCATCCCATTCATTGCGATAGGTATCATTACCTGTAATAACATTACCACGACCAATAGTTAAGTCAGAAATGTTAGGTTCACGGCCTTCCGGATGACCATAATCGGTAACCGTGCCGACATCTCGGGCAATTATCTTATTATTATCGCCGATGACGTGTTGTTTACGGCTACCCCGAACTTCATTATTATTACCAAAAATCCGAGTATCCAGGCTCGCTTCATATCTCGTTCCACCATCGTAAGGGTAGCTCTTTGTCACCTTATTATCATTGCCGACGATATTGACGCCATTGCTGTCTTCAACGGTATTGGTATCGCCAAGGATATTCGCATCTTCACTGCCGGTCACGGAGTTTTCCGTTCCTACGACGCGAGCCGTTTTATCATCGGTCACGGTATTGGTCGCCCCCGTCGCCGTACCGCTGTCGACGACAATGTTATCCGCCGCATAGGAAGACATCCACATGCCGGACAGGCTCAGTCCTGCTAAAACCATGGCTGCTAAAGCCGTCTTTTTCACGATACGACGGCCATGGCTCTTGGTCCGACTGTTGGCCATTTCCGACACGACGACGCAGCAGTTCTTTGCTCGACTCCAAATAACCCGATAAATCCTGTTCATAAAGGCGCTCCTTTCTAAATCCAGTAACACTGCGATTAAAACTTACACTATAAGTATACAATTATTTAATATAATCGTAAAGTTAGTCACTTTATGTCAGAATTTTATACTTTTATAGTCAACAGAAAAATTTTCCTTCGTCGTTCAAAATATTCTCTCCCCTGTTTCATCCCTATCGTCGATAAAAAGTAGATAAATATGGTACAATGGCGCTAGAATATATAGAAAGGAAAAGATGCTTATGAAGTTCAGCTCCACTTATATAACGCCTGTCAAATGGGCATTTTTAAGCGCCTGTCTGCTCTCGTTGATTCACGTCGTCAGTGCGCTGGCCGTACCGACTTTAACGGCCAGCATCATCAACGAAGGCGTTCTTCAGGGCGATCTCGACGCCATCAGCCGCCTCAGCGTCGCCATGCTCGGCGCCTCTCTGGTGACCCTCATCGGCTCCCTGGGCGCCGTCTATTTGAGTTCTCACATCGCCTCTCATGTCAGCCTCCGCATGCGCCAGCAATTGGTACAGGCCCTACAGGACTTTTCTCTATCCGATTTTTCTAAATACGGCACGGGCACCCTGCTCATGCGGGCTACGCGGGACGTCGAAAAAATTCAATCCGTCCTCTCTGAAGGCATCAATATGATTCTTCCCATGCCCCTCATGATTCTCGTCGGCCTGAGCCTTACCTTCTATAAAAGTTTTGAAATGGGCCTCATCATCTTGAGCCTGATGATCATGATGGTCGCCCTCATGGTTGTCATCCAAAAACGGGCCCTGCCCATCGTCAGGGCCGTCCAGCAGCAACTGGACAAACTGACCGACTTGGTCCGCGACCACATCATCGGCATGTCGGTCATTCGGGCCTTTAATCGCAGCCGCGATGAAAAAGCCGCTGAAATCCGGATGTTTTCCGATTTGTCGTCCAAAGAAACGCAGTTGGCCCGGACCTATGCCATCGGCCTCCCCAGTATCCTCATCATCTTCAATATGAGTACCGTCGTCATCCTTTGGCTCGGCGGCTACCAAATCGATTCGGGAGAACTGCAGATCGGCGACATCATGGCCATTATCGAATACGCCACCCTCATTTTGATGAACCTCATCATGGCCGTCTTCGTCCTCCTCGACGTACCGGAAGCCGTCATCTGCTATGGTCGAATTCAAGAATTACTGCTGCACATTGAAAATAAAATCACCTCGCAAAATCCTTTGCGCATCCATTCCGCCAAAGAGCTCATAAATACGGTCGATCCCGAAAAAAATGTGCCTACAGTCTCTGGCAAAAACTCACCCTTATTGGAGTTCCGCCACGTCACCTTCCGCTATGACGACGCCGAAGAAGCGGCCTTAAAAGACATTTCCTTTACCCTCAAAGCCGGTGAAACCATGGCCGTCATGGGGGATATCGGCTCTGGGAAAAGTACGCTGGCCAAGCTTATTTTAGGCCTGTACCCCATTGAATCGGGAGACATCCTCTTTGACGGTAAGTCTATTTTCACACAGCCCATAGAATCCATCCGCAACCAAATCGGTTATGTGCCGCAAAAAGCCTACCTCTTCACCGGATCCATCGCCATGAATCTTTCCTACGGCAAGGCCCAAAATTCTGGCCAAGCCCTGTCGGCCAATGAGCTGGAAGAGGCGGCCAAACTTGCCGGCGCCCATGAGTTTATCGAGCGTTTTGAAGACGGCTATGACCACCTGCTCGCCCAAGGCGGCACCAACCTGTCCGGCGGTCAGCGTCAGCGTCTGGCCATGGCTCGGGCCTTAGTGAGAAAGCCTCGGCTGCTTATCTTCGACGACAGTTTTTCTGCCTTGGACGGCATTACGGAGCAGCAAGTACGAAAGGCCGTGGCTAAGGAAATCAGGGGAACGGCCGAAACTACGATGTCGTCCGAAAATAAAAAACTTACAAGCCGCGCCTTCATCTCCATCGAGCAGAAGGTCAGCGCCGCCCAAAAAGCCGATAAAATCCTGATTATCAATCAGGGACAAGCCGTCGGCGTCGGAACTCACGACGAATTGTTGGCCCATTGCCCCATTTACCAGCAAATCGTGACCTCACAGGAGGTGGCCCTATGAATCTCGTCAAACGCTTTCTCTGTGACTCACGCGACCAGTGGTGGCGCCTTGCCATCCTTACCTTAGCCCTCATTTTGGCGGCCAGTTTTGAAATCATTGCCCCGCGGCTCTTGGGCAACATCGTCGATGCCATCGTTCACGGCATCGAGCAGCAGCAGGAAATTACGGCCATTTTAGACGGAACAACGAATACGGTGCTGCTCCTCATCGCCTTTTACACCTGCCACGCCGTATTTACCTACGCCAGCGAATATATCATCGCCGGATCGTCACAGCACATGGTCCTGGCCCTGCGCAGCCGCGTGAGCCACCACCTCCACCATCTGCCCATGGCCTATTTCAATCAGCACAACCGCGGCGATATGCTGAGCCGCCTGACCAGTGATTTGGACGCTGTCGGAGAAACTCTGCGCGAAGGCATTCCCGGCATGATTTCAGCCTTTATCGGCATCGTCGGGGCTGTGTCCATGATGATTTGGATTAGCCCGAAACTGGCAGCCATCATCCTCAGCGTCATCGTCGTCGGGGTCCTGGGCCTGACCTTTACGGCCAAAAAGGCTCGCACCATCTACCTGCGCAAACAGGAAGCCTTAGGAGCCGTCAACGGCGGCATCGAGGAATTGATTTCCGGCAAGCAGATTGTCCAAGCCTTCGGTCTTGAAAAAATCACGACGGACAATCTGAGCGAGTTGAATACCCGCCTCTTCACCCGCGAGCGGCAGTCCGGCTTTATGGGCCAGCTGATCATGCCCCTGGTCAATTTCATCAACCAAATCGGCTACGTTCTGGTCGCCATCCAAGGCGGTCTCTTCGTCCTCGGCGGCCAGATTACCCTCGGTGACATTCAGGCCTTCTTCCTCTACGTCAGCCAAGTGTCGGACCCCATTTCCCGCATCTCCTATATCTTGACTCGCTTTCAAGAAACGCACGCCGCCTTGGGCCGCATCTATGAAATTTTAGACTATCCCCTGGAAGACGATTCCGGTACGATAGAAGCACTTCCCGGTGAAACCGAAGTCCGGCAAACGGCCTCTGCCCCGTCAGTCGGCAATGCCATCGAATTTAAACACGTAACCTTTGACTACAGCGCCGATAAGCCTCTCATGGAGGATGTCAATTTTGAGATTCCCAAAGGTCACGTCGTCGCCATCGTAGGACCTACGGGCGCCGGCAAAACGACAATTATCAATCTCCTCATGCGCTTTTACGAAATCTCCGGCGGCACCATTACCATTCACGGCAGGGATATTCGCCAGTTGAGCCGCGAAACCCTGCACCGGCAAATCGGCATGGTACTGCAGGATACGTGGATTTTCACGGGCACCATTGCCGAAAACATCGCCTACGGTAAACCGGATGCCTCCCGCGAAGAAATCGTCAGGGTCGCCAAACTGGCTATGGCCGACCACTTTATTCGTACCCTACCGCTCGGCTACGACACGATGCTGAAAAACGGTGCCGACGACTTGTCCCAGGGACAGCGGCAATTATTGACCATTGCCCGGGCTTTCTTAATCAATCCCAGCATCTTGGTCCTCGATGAAGCGACGGCCAACGTCGATACCCGCACCGAAGTCGAAGTCCAAAAAGCCATGAACCAACTGTTGAAAGGCCGGACGGGCATCGTCATCGCCCATCGCCTGTCGACCATTCGTGACGCCGATTTTCTCCTCGTCGTCAATCAAGGCCAGATCGTCGAACAAGGGACTCACGGCGAACTCTTGGCCCGCGGCGGTTATTATAAAGAACTGTATGAAAATTACGCCAAAGGCATGGCGGTATAGAAGGTCACCATCTCGACCACAGAAAAACGGGACTGTTCCCAGGTACATCTACCCGGGGACAGTCCCGTTTTGTCTTGTTCTAAAAGGCCTTGATTACTAGTTCGCGTTCGGCTTATTTATTTGCCAACTGGCGCAGGATGTCCTGAACCTGTGTGCGCAGTTCGGCATTTTCCTGAGCCTGTTTTTCAACTTGTGCCCGCAATGCTTCATTTTCCTGTTCCTGCTTTTCCACACGAGCATTCAAAGAGCCGATGGTCGAAGCCTGTTCCGATACGACTTCTGCCAAAGAAGCCTTGGAGTAATTTGAATACTCATTGCTGCTGCCAAACTTGAAGCTGACGCCGGCGTTGAACATGTTTTCCCCGCCGCCCATGCTGGTTCCAATAGAGAACAGAACATCGTTCGTCGGCCGATAGAAGGCACCGATAGCAACGGCATTAGCCGATTTGTAATTGCCATAGCCTGCCGCAAAGTCCCACTTGGCCGTCGGATCATAATCCTGAGGATGAAGGGCCGCTAAGGCAGCTGCTCCGGCACCGACGCGGTTGATGCGCGTATCGAGTTTGCTGACACGGCTGTTCAGATTGGTCACGTTGCCGGAAATATTGGTGATGGCATCGGTGTTGGTTTTCACCTGGCTGTCCAAGACCGTTAAGTTTTCAGCCGCGGAATTCGATTGTTTGATATATTCACCGTCTTTCGATACGCGAGTTTCATTGTACACCGTATCTCCGGTGACGATGCCCGTATTGCCCGCTTCCACCTTGCCGTCGGTCACGACGCTGAGGGAGTATTCTGTGCCGCCAAAGTCATTATCTTTGGTCGTGAAATCAATATGGCCGCCTTCGGCTTTAGCAATGGTGTTCTTGGTATCAATAGCAGAACCGATTTTATCGATTTCAACGCTGCCCGATACCTTGTTGCCCGCCGTATCTTCAATTTCCAATTTGAGTTTGTTGCCGTCAAGTGTAAGAGCGCTGTCGGAGCCCTTAAGGGTCGTATCCTTAGCGGAAATCTTATAGCTGTTTTCCGTAGAGCCCTTTTCAACAGTAATATTGTCACCGGCTTCAATCGTTGTTTTGCCTTCCTTCACAGCGTCGGAAATAGACTCTTGAACTTGTTTCAACTGAGCCACGTTGACGGCATCCGTATCGGCGGAGCCGGCGGCTACGTTCGTAATCTGACGAGTTGCTTGCCCCGTAGTACCATCACTATAATTAACTTGTCCCCCAACAGATACAGCACCGAGAACAGATTTCCAAGCGGCTTCGCTACTTGTAGACTCTTTTTTAGTAGATGGATCATAACCGAAAACTCCACCGGCTCTATCGGCTGTACTAAAAGAACCTAAGGCAACGCCTTGGGTAACTGTGGCTTTGGCTGCAGTACCTAAGGCAGTAGCATAAAATCCGCTTACCGCACTGCTGGTTCCCAATGCGAGTGCTGAAGTATTCGTAGCTTTTGCGTTAGTACCAAGAGCAATTGCATATGCACCTTGGGCAGTTGTTGTTGTTTCATTACGATTATTATTGCCAATCGCAATGGCCCAATCACCATTAACCTCAGCAGAGTTACCCACAGCTAAACCCATTTCACCTTTGACGTTCAAATTGTTGCCCAAGGCCACTCGCCATTGGCCGCCTTCCATCATGCCGCCTTCAATGGAATTCGCATGTCCAAAGGATGCGCCCAACGTATCGACATGAGAACTTGTACCAACGGCAATACTGCCGCCACTTACGGTATTCAACAAGCCTACGGCAACGTTCTGGTCAGAGCCGGAATCATTCTTTGTATAGGTCCAGCTATTGCCATTCTGCACGGCAGTATAGCCAACTAGGTTACCGACACCGAGAACGGTATTCTGCTCACCGAATACTTTCGTTAACTTATTATCACCATTATTGTAATCCGTTGCAAAAACGGCGTTATGAGTACCGTCAACGTCGATACTATGTCCAACGACGATGCTGTTATTTCTGCCATTCTTAACGCCCGTAACGGTC
>NZ_KQ958201.1:9188-63923 GCF_001546855.1 Megasphaera sp. MJR8396C
CGCCCGTAACGGTCGTGTTATTCCCTAAAATGGTACTATTATTTCCATTCGACTTAGAGGAAATTCCGATGACGATACTATCCGTGCCGGTAGCGCCGTCGTTTAAGTAGTTCGTACCGCTCCCCGTTTGAGAACTGTTAGTGGAGAAATAGTGAACCGAGCTGGAATCAAGTTGTGACTGAACACGTTTTAACTGCGCTACGTTCACGGCATCGGTATCAGCAAACCCGGCAGCAACGTTAGTAATCTGGCGGGTATAACCACTGGTGCCACCACCGACCGATATGGCTGCCCGCGTTGCTTTCCATGTACTCGTAGTGTCCGTGGAAGCGGCATTCGTAGACGGATCATAACCTACTACACCAGCTGCCGTATTGGCTACAGAATCCGAACCCAAGGCTACGCCATTGGATTCTGAGGCATTGGTATTGACGCCGATAGCCGTTGCATTCTTCCCAGTTACTATGCTCTTAAATCCCAGGGCCATGGCATTTTCTTCTTGAGCTTGAGCCCTAGAACCAATAGCCATAGCATTTTTCCCGGTCACAATCGTTCTGGGCAAACTCATTGGATCATTGGCACCAATACCAATGCCCCCCCCATGCATTGACATTGACACCATTACCGATAGCTACGGCTTTGTCACCTTTAGCCGTTATATAGTTACCTAAGGCAATACGCCATTCTCCGCCAGTATACAAATCACCTAAAATATTATTTGCGTGCCCGAAGGATGTCCCTCGCGCTTGTACTACCGAATTGGTACCGATGACAACACTGCCGCCACTTACCGTATTCGTCAACCCGACAGCCACATTTTGGTCACTACCAGAATTATTCTTCGTATAATCCCAATTATTACCATTTTGCACGGCCGTATAGCCGACTAAGTTGCCGACGCCGAGAACGGTATTCTGCTCACCGAATACCTTAGTAAGCTTATTGTCACCATTATTGTAGTCCGTTGCAAAAATGGCGTTATGCGTGCCGTCGGCTTCGATGCTATGACCGACGACGATGCTGTTGTTTCTGCCATTCTTAACGCCCGTAACGGTCGTGTTATTCCCTAAAACGGTACTGTTGACTCCGTCTGACTTAGAAGAAATCCCGATAACGATGCTGTCTGTACCGGCAGCGCCATCATTAGCGTAGTTTGTGTCGGCCGCTGTTTTCGAACTCTTGGTGGAGAAGTAATGAATCGAATTGGCATCAACTCTCGTTGCAAGGTTCTTTAACTGTGCCACGTTGACCGCATCCGTATCAACGGTACCAGCCGCCACGTTAGTAATCTGACGGGTTTTAACATTAGCGCTATCGGTGCTGTCACCAACAGAAACAGCAGCTAAAGTCGATTTCCAAGTACTCGTTGTATCTGTGGAAGCTGCTTTCGTAGACGGATCATAGCCAGCTACACCGGACGCCGTGTTTGCTACCGCTTCAGCACCTAAGGCCACACCGCCACTTTGCGTTACATCAGTGTTATAGCCGAGCATAACGGCATTCTCGATATTTTTCGTATTTGATTTAAGCGGTACTTGTTCTTTAATTGTATAGGTAACAGTTCTATCATCCATTCCCTTAACCTTAAAGGTATATTCTTTTTCCACATCTTTTTCTTCGGATGCCATAGAACCTAAGATAACATTTCGTTTACCACCATCAAGCACGTGATAGTCACCGATAATTACATTATCTTCACCATTTGTTATCGTATTTCCTGTACCTACGATAGATGTTCGATTAATCTTCGATCCTGTATTAGCATAACCATTTACGGTATTATAAGCGCTTACATTATTTTCTTCCCCTTGCAAATTATTATATGTCCCTAAAATCTGCGAACGAATCGCATAATCTGAGGTATTGCTGTTACCTACTACAGATACAGCCCCACTATTATTTGCCAAGAGCTCTTTCAGGGCAGAGCGAATATTATCATAACCAATATTTCCCGTAGAAGCGTTAAGTCCATAATAAGTAGCTGCTCCGTAAGCCTCAAATGCCCACTGCTGAGTCATTGCTTTATCTATAGGCCCTGTAGAATTACTTACTGTATTAGCCCCTCCTACAATCATAGTACCAAAGGCACCAGACGTCTTATTAGAAGTACCGGTAATACTATTACCCAATGCATCTATTAAGCTATCAGTACCTTTATTTTCAATCGTATTAAAAGCTCCATATACAGATGCAAATTGACCACTTATATCCCACGAGGAAGGACCACTTTCACTATAGTTGATGATGGATCGAGGGCCCATTACGGTTTGAAATAATCCATTAGCTTCAGAATAATTCCCGATAACGACACCTTCGCCGGCTAGATTAGAAGTATGATAACCGATAACAATACTACTTCTCCCTACCTGATACCTTTCCATTTCATTGCCATACGGGTCAGTAACTTGTGTATCCCGTTCAGCCGGTGATAAAGAACCGATAACGATAGACTCAGCAATGGTATCAATGTTCTGATTATCTCCGATAACAATGCCGGCAGTAGGGCCACCGGCTGATGCCGTATCATAATCCGCCTTATTATTATTACCGATAACCGTTAATGCATCCCATTCATTGCGATAGGTAGATGTGTTTTTTATCAGATTGCCACGTCCAATAGTTAAATCAGAGATATTATATTCACGACCTTCAGGATGACCATAATCAGTAACAGTCCCATTATCACGTCCGATTATCGTATTATTGTCGCCGATAACGTGTTGTTTCCGGCTGCCTCGAATCTCATTATTATTCCCCATAATACGAACATCAACGCTCGGTGCCGGAGCATCCTTAGTCCCATTATCAGCATAAAAGGTATCAGATACGGTATTGTTATTGCCGACAATATTAGCATTATTACTGTTTTCAACTTTATTGGTATTGCCAAGGACATTCGCATCTTCACTGCCGGTCACAGTGTTTTCCGTTCCTACGACGCGAGCCGTTTTATCATCGGTCACGGTATTCGTCGTGCCCGTCGCCGTACCGCTGTCGACGACAATATTATCTGCTGCATAGGAAGACATCCACATGCCAGACACGCCCAGTCCTGCCAACACCATGGCAGCTAAAGCCGTTTTTTTCACGACACTGCCGCTCTGGCTCTTGGTACGACTTTTGGCCATTTCCGATACGACGACGTAGCAATGTTTGGCCCGACTCCAAATGACACGATAAATCTTGTTCATAAAAAAGCTCCTTCCCATTCCGTTATTATTTTCACTTTATATCATAAGTATATATAAATTATAAAAAATAGTAAAGTTTGTTATTATTCTGTCATTTATATATTATTTTTAAGTCATTTTACTCGTCATCAAAGGCCATTATCTAATTACTTTTACTTTCCCCATATTTCGCAAAAAAAGAACGACAGAAAAATCACGATTGTCCGTGACGATTCTGTCGTTATCTCTTATATATTCTATTTTTACCTTACATAACCATATAAAAAGAAGCACGTTCTAAATCCACGAACTGTTTTAACTCCATTTTTCACATTTCAGCCCATTTAGAATAAATTGCAAGATTATTTTTTGCAGTCGATACCACTCGTTTTCTTTTAAGGCCAATAAATTTCGGTTAACAGCACTGCTTCCATTAACGATAAATTTAAAAAGAAGTTCTGCCTCGTCTTGTCTCATATCCAGCTCTTTCATAAGCACGGGAACGATTTTAGGGCTTTCATGCTGATAGATTTTTTCAACGATAATCGGAGCTACATCCATATCCTTTACAAGAAAGCGATAGTCTTCAAGTTCCAAATATTTATGGCATGGAGGGAAAAGAGACCGGTCTTTCGGTAATTCTTCATCATCCGTTTGGCTTAACATGGTTTGCAATTTTTTGAGAGAGAATTTCTTTTCCTTGGGCGTCATATGATCAATGAGCTGCAGACTATCGTTGATAATTTCCTCTAATAAGTCATCAATCGTATTGTAGTTTGAACCTCTCCCGCTTATAGAATCGGGAGATTCTTGAGAAGTTTGATACATGGACTAACGCCTAACAACATATCCCGAAGGAGTTTACTGTCAGGATATCCTTATTCTCAAGGGGCTGTCCAAAAGCCCTCTACACAGTTCTTCGTAATCGAAGTTCTGCTTACTTTTTCTGAGTATGTTGGCCGCACCGTTTACGTCGGCGTTAGCCATCCTGCCATCGGCAAATTGGTACAGGCCGCGATGGACCCGTTTCCCGCTGAAAGCTCCTGTATACGGTTGTTCAGGCTTGTAGACAGGAATCTCGTCTAAATCCAAGCAGCTTGCCGTGGAAGTGTACGATTCTTCCTGCTCGATGTACTTCATGCCGTATCGCTCGCAAAGCCCTTTCAATGTCTCACGCAGATTGCCAAAGGGAATTTGCGTGAACTGCTGATTGGTAATCTTCCCAAGATTCATGCTGCGCTTGAAATCGCCATTGTAGCCGCAAACGATGGTGCCGATACGGTGTTCCATGCAATAGTTGATGATGTAGCGGGCAACCTTGCGGATATAGTCTTGTGTCCGATGATTACGTTTCCGAGTCAAAACATAGAGTCTATGCGTTTTCTTCTGCCCTTGCTTGTTGGCGATACCTTGATAGTAGGCTTTCTGCTTGTTCCAATACTGGTTAATTGATTTCAGTTTACGTCCGTCCATGATGAACGCCGTCCCGGTATTGGTTACACAGGTTGCCAGATTTTCAAGGCCAATGTCGATAGCCAGCACCTTGTCAACAGAAACGTCTTGAGGTTCTTCCTCTTGAAGATAGCAATACTGTATTTTAAAGTACACACCATTGTATATGGGGCAGATACGGATTTCCTTGATGGTCTTGCCTTCAAGCCTTTTAGGAAATGGAATTTTGACCTGTTTACCGCCGTGCAGCTTGGAAAACTCTCTGCTCATAGGCACCGTCAGGAATCCTTTCTTGATATTTATGGCATTGGCGGACAGAATCAGATTGAACATACCGCCTTTTTCTCGATAGCGGGGCATCTTGATATCCTTGAAGCGATATTCACCTGATTTTGCTTTCTTTATGAGATTGAAAAATGATTTAAAACTACGGTCAGCAACTTTTAATGTCTGCTGAGACACGCCAGCCTGGAGCAGTCCATAGTTTTCATTTTCTTTGCATACATGGTAGTTCTCCTCGTATTTCAGAAACTTTTTCTCTTGGAAATAGTATTGCCTGATATGATAGAGGGCCACGTTGTAGAGATTATTGCTGTACTGGCACATTTCCCGTAGGATGGAGTATTCTTCTTTGGAAAGGCCTCTTATGACATTTGATTGGGTTAGATACATTTTGTCACCTCCTTTTCTAGTATATACTAACTATATACTAGAAAATCCACGTAGACAAGACTATCCACGTGGATTTGTGGTTCTCGTGGGCATCGAGCCTACTCAACCACCCACCATTCATCCCCCACCTAAGAGGAAGGAGTCTTCTGGAGGGTTAAGATAAAAGGTACCTCTGGCAATATGCGCTTCTCGGCAAAGAACGGTAATGCGAATGTCCCGAAAGGCTTTCGTTTTCAGCATAAGCAATAACGTGTTTTTTATATGGTTTCGAGTATAGTCCGATAGTTGTCGTTTAGTTTCTGTCTTTTTATTTCCGCTTTGAGTCAATGTGAATTTCCTTACTGTTGAAATCATAGATAGATTATTATCTTTTATTTTATCACGGTGGCTATGGTTTCTGTGGAAATCCTATTTAACTCTAGACACATTTCAATTTCTGTATATTCTTTTAGCAGCCTTTAATCTAACTATAGACATATTTCAATTTCTGTATATTGTTTTCGAATATATCGGTCATTATAATAAATGCGTAAGGTATATTTGTTAATGGTGGTTTTAGACGAAAGGAGATTAAAAATGGAACTTTACAAAAACTTCGACGGAAAAGCCCCAATGATTGACGTTAATGATGCTGCCATGTTGCTCATTGACCACCAAAGCGGTTTATTCCAATGTATTAACGACGTTGATTTCCTACGCATTCGTGACCGAGCCATTGCCTTAGCTGAAGCGGCAACGTTAGTGAATATGCCAGTTATTACCACCGCTTCTGTCCCCCAAGGACCAAACGGTCCCTTGATTCCGGAAATCCATGAAGCAGCTCCCCATGCGGTATATGTCGCTCGCCGCGGCGAAGTGAATTCTTGGGATTGCAAAGAATTCGTAGACGCCGTAAAAGCAACCGGTAAAAAGACCTTAATCATCGCCGGTACGGTAACAAGCGTTTGCATGGCATTGCCGGCCCTTTCTGCTGTCAATGAAGGATATCGTGTATTTGCCGTCCCCGACGCGTCCGGTACGTATGCACCCGAAGCCGCTATCGCTACCATGATGCGTCTTACCCAGGCTGGCGTCGTTATAACTGACGCCGGTGCTGTATTGGCAGAATTGCAGCGCACATGGCATACGCCACAAGCCGACGCCTGGGCTCAGATTTGGGGCCGTATTTTCACAAACTATCGCCTGCTGTTAGAAAGTTATGCGAAAGCCGTAGAAGTAGTGAAAACAGGTGAACCGCTGGATAATGAACGGGAAGATTAAGCCTTTACCGCTCTCTAATTGATTTATAAAAGATAAGACCTCAATAAAGTAAGGCCGATGGAGCTAGTATGTACTAGGTCCGTCGGCCTTTTGTCTATTTCTATACGAAGAGTTATGCCTATGGATTTGCAGAAAGAACTTCTTTTTCCAAACATTCATGCCCTTTATTTTATGGACAGGCCTTCATCGGCATTGCGATTCCAATTGTATTCCATGCGTGTACAGATTTCGACGGCCTGCTCTTCTCCAAATCGATCGCCGATAAAGCCCAAGGCCATGTCGATACCGGCCGATACGCCGGCGGCGGTGTAAAACTTCCCGTCGTGAACCCAGCGCGACGGTTTCTCCCACTTCACTTCGGGGCGACAGCTGACGACCCAGTCGAAGGCCCGTTTATTCGACGTCGCCCGTTTGCCGTCCAAGGCTCCGGTCTTAGCGACGAGGGCCGCCCCGGTGCAGACACTAAGGACCAGTTCCGATTTATCGATAGCCTGCCCTAAGGCTTTGATGAATGCTTCATGATCGACTTCGGTCCGACTGCCCCAACCGCCGGGAATCAGCAGGATGCCCCCTTCTTTGATCGTCGTCATAGGCTCCGTTTCCAGGCGGATGGACTGTTGATTGATGACGATGCCTCCGTCCAGGGACACGAAATGAAGCTTAAAATCGTCGATGCTGCCGAGAACTTCGACTGGCCCAAAAGCATCGAGGGCCGTATAATCCTTATAAAGTACAACATAGATATCCTGCATGGTAAAACCTCCTATTGTTTCCTATGTTATTCAGACAGATGACTTATCCCAGCGTCTGAAGATCATGCCAGCCTTACTGTTTCAAGAGGCCCTTTGATACTAAATAGGCTCGGGCCACGTCAGCCGCCGGTTTTCCTTCGACGTCGACTTCGTAATTCATCTTGAGCATTTCGTCGGTCGTAATCATGTTGGCCAGTTTATTCAGCACCGGTACCAGTTGCGGATATTTCTTAATGGTGTCGGCCCGAAGGAGAGGCGCTCCCTGATACGGCGGGAACAGGCCCTTATCGTCTTGGAGCATGACCAGATCATGGGTGATGATTTCCGGGTCCGTCGAGAAGACGTCGATGACGTCGACGTTGCCCTTGTCGATGGCTTCATAACGAAGGCTCGGTTCCATGGTGACGACGGAAAGATTTAAGCCATACAGCGATTTCAGTCCCTTATTGCCGTCTTCGCGGTCGTTAAATTCCAAGGAGAAACCAGCTCTGGCCGTGTTTTCTACTTTCCTCAAATCGGAAATCGTCTTGAGGCCGTATTGTTCAGCATAAGAGCGCTTAACGGCGACGGCATAGGTGTTTTGGTATTCCATGGGTTCCAGCAGAACCAGGTCATCCTGTTTCAAGATGGCTGCTTTGGCCGCTTCATAGACTGCCGCCGGGTCATTGGACAGTCCCGTCATGGGCGGCTTAATCAAGGACGATGTGACCGTCCCCGTAAATTCAGGATACATGTCGATAGATCCGTTTTTCAAGGCTTCATATAAGAAACTGGTCTTGCCGAAACTCGGCTTCACTGTCACTTTAATATCCGTTTCATCTTCAATCAAATCTTTATACATATTGATTAAGATTTCCGGTTCCGATCCTAATTTCCCGGCTGCGATGAGGGTATTTCCCGACAGGCCGCCGAGATTCATCGTCGACAGGATGAGGACGCCTAAGGCGACGATAAAGGACAGGCCGATGACTTTCAAGGAGCGCTTTTCTAAGAACTTGATAATGCCGCTCACGACGACGGCCAAGAGTGCCGCTGCAATGGCCCCGATGAGGATGAGGGCTGAATTATTGCGGTCGATGCCGAGGAGGATGAAGGTCCCCAGACCGCCGGCACCGATCAAGGCCCCGAGGGTCGCCGTCCCGATGAGCATGACCGACGACGTACGGATGCCGCCGATAATGGACGGCATGGCCAGGACGAGTTCAAATTTTTTCAGCTTCTCCATGCGGCTCATGCCGAAGGCTTCAGCCGCTTCCTGAAGGAGTGGGTCTATCCCCTGGAGGCCCGTAATGGTGTTCTGCAAAATGGGAAACAGACCGTAGATGACCAGGGCCACGATGGCCGGCACCTTGCCGATGCCTAAGAAGGGAATGAAGAGCCCCAACAGGGCCAAAGACGGGATGGTCTGCAAAATCCCGGCCAGCTGCAGCGTCAGTTCCGAGGCCTTCTTATACCTTACGATAAAGATGGCAAAGGGAACGGCCAACAAGATGGCGATAAAGAGGGCGATCATCGAAATCTGTATGTGTTCCAACAATAATTGGACCAGTTCGCCCTGCCGTTCACTGAATGTACTCACTAAATTTTCCATAATTTACCCCTCATCGAAAAAACGTTTGACAACTTCATGAGCCGGATGAGCTTTGACCTCTTGCGGCGTATCGAGCTGTACGACGTCACCGCTGCTCATGACGCAGATACGGTCGCCGAGCTTCACCGCTTCGGCCATGTCGTGGGTGACAAAGACGATAGTCATTTTAAAGGTCCGGTGAAGATTTTTGATGAGCTCCTGCAGTTGGTTGCGGCTGATGGGATCGAGAGCGCTAAAGGGCTCGTCCATCAAGAGGATATCTGGTTTAGCCACGATGGCCCTCAGGATGCCGACGCGCTGCTGTTCGCCGCCGGAAAGGTCACGGGGATAGCGGTTCATATACTGGTCGGCGTCAAGGCCGACTAAGGACAAATAGGCGCGAATCGTCTTCTGCCGTTCTTCCTTGGGCCAGCCCTTCATTTCCGGAATGATTTCGATATTTTCATAGACCGTCAAATTGGGAAAGAGGGCCCCGGTCTGGAGGACGTAGCCAATATTCAGCCGCAATTGTCTCGGCTCGAGCTGACTGATGTCGGTGCCGTCGATGAGGACCGTGCCCTCTGTCGGCGTCAATAATCGGTTAATCATCTTTAAGGTCGTCGTCTTACCGCTGCCGCTGGTCCCGACGATGACGAAAAATTCGCCGGTCTCGATGGTTAGGCTCATGTGCTGTAAGGCCGGTTTCTTGTCATAGATTTTGCTCACATCGTTAAATTCAATCATGGTAGTCACCTATAGTCCTTGCCAATGCGTCTGTAAACTTACGGCTAATGCGTAACAACAGGTCCTGCTCCGTCGGCGTCAATTCACTCATGGCCAGCGTTTCTGCCTTTTCCAGTAAGTCCAGCACCGATGCCGCGTAGGCCCGTCCTTTCTCGCTCATTTTGATCAGCTTCATCCGCTTGTCCTGCGGATTTTCTTCAAAGAGAAGGTACCCCTTTTCCTTAAAGGATTTGATCGTCGCATTGACGACCTGCTTCGTCGAATACGTCTTTTGAGCAATCGCATGTTGAGGGATGCCTTCCGGATTGTCATAAATCCACATCAAGATGAGCATGGATTTGCTCTGAAGCCCTTTTTTCCGGGCATAATTTTCAAAAATCGACATCTGGTTGTCTCGGATTCGCGAATAGTCTTTTGTCTTTTGATCGATGTCCGTCATCGGCTGTCCCCCTTTCGGAGCATTTCGACGTTAGGTCCAACTCTTTCTTACAGCTAACGAGGGATTTTATCATACGCACGCTGCCGTAAAAGCCGGAGTGTATCAGTCCAATATCACCAGATAATTGGTCAAAATATTTTACTTTTTTAATCATAAAACAAAACGGACCTATTCGTCAAATAATTTGACCATTAAGTCCGTTGATTCTTTTGCATTTTCAGTTGAATAGATGATAATACGACAAATATTTGCAGTCGGCCCTAAAAAAATTCGCCTCACCTTATGGCATCTGCTACAATAGTCCTAAGATAACCGCCTGACGGCGCTGCGATGTAAAGGAGTTGGTCATCATGAATACCATAGAAGACACGATATTTGCCCGAAAAAGATGGCTTGAAGACAAGATGCTGGCCTTCGGCTTTGAAAAAGAAGGGCAGGAATACTGCTATGAATGCGACTTTTTCGACGATGATTTTACGGCCCGCCTGTCCGTATCGGCCAAGGGCCAAGTCACGGGAACGGTCATTGACAAGATCAACGACGAAGAATACTATCCCCTTCGCCAAAAAGAGGCTGCCGGCGCCTATGTATCGGCTGTCCGGGATGCCTATGAAACGCTCCTCAACGGCATCGCTGCCGCCTGCTGTAAGGACGTCCTCTTTGCCTCCGACCAAGCTAACCGTCTGATGGAGCGTATCTTAAAGACCTTTATGGTCCGTCCCGACTTCCCCTGGGAAAAGACCGAGGCCTACCAATCGTACGGAACCTTTCGCCACGCCGACAGCGGGAAGTGGTTTGCCCTGGTCATGAACGTCAAGAAAAAAGTATTGGATAAGGACGACAACGAAAAAACCGTCGACATCGTCAACGTCAAAATCGATTCGAAGCAAAGCGAAGAAATTCGCAAGCACCCCAACATATACCCGGCCTACCATATGAACCATAAGACCTGGATTTCCATCGTCCTCGACGAAGGCCTTACGGATGATGAAGTCATGGCCTTCATCGAAACCAGCTTCCGACTGACCGAATGAGACGAAGTTTTTTATGAATAGCCCCGATGGATCACTTAGCCTTCTTCAGAAGAATAGGGTCTGAGAAACTGAGGCTCTACCCGCTTGGTCAGCCAGACGCCATTGACGGATCGGTAAAAGACATGGCCCTTCCGATGCATGTCGCCGCTGTGGACGCAAAAAATGACCGGCCTTCCATGACGGCGGCCGACGTTTTCCGCCGTCGTCACATCGCCCGAGAGGTGGACGTAGAGCCGCGACTTCGGCACCAATCCTTCTCGTTCGATAGCGGCGGCGTACTTTTCCCCCGTCCCATGGTAAAGGATTTCCGGCGGCGTCACGACGGGAAGTTCGACGTCGACAGCAATGGAATGGCCCTGATTGGCCCGTATCTTGGTCTTATCGTCGTTGAAAGAATAGCGCTGTTTGTTGTCCGTCCTGACGATTTCCTCCAAGATTTGTCTGTCGAGGGGATATTTTTTCCGGACGCCCTGTATGAGTTCTTCCACATCGGCCCAGCCGTGCTCGTCAAGATCGATGCCGGCCACCCAGGGTTTATGCCGCAAAATGAGGCTGATAAAGCGGCTGGTCTTGGTCAAATCCATGGCATTCACTCC
Organism: Megasphaera sp. MJR8396C; assembly: GCF_001546855.1. Taxonomy (GTDB): domain Bacteria; phylum Bacillota; class Negativicutes; order Veillonellales; family Megasphaeraceae; genus Megasphaera. The sequence continues at coordinate 20,878 of NZ_KQ958201.1, forward strand.
TTTCCATATAGCTAAATTATAGCAAAGGTGAGGTCTTTCTGCATTCCTTGAAAAAAGTTCCATAACAAATAGATATGATACTGTCCAATTTTTGTCGTCTATGATACAATGGAAAAAATCAAAAAATTTATCGTTTCTGAAAGGAGCAGGCATATGAAAAAAGGTTATGAATTATTAAATGATCCCTTTTTGAATAAGGGCACGGCTTTTTCCATGGAAGAAAGAGCTGAACTCGGCCTTATCGGCCTTCTGCCGCCGACGGAACAAACCATCGAAGTACAGGCCCAGCAGGTGTACGGCAATTTCCAGGCGAAGCCCAATGTCAGTGAAAAACGCCATTATCTCATGAATATTTTCAGCCGCAACCGGACGCTGTTTTACTACGTCTTCAAACAGCATATCGCTGAATTCATGCCGATCATCTACGATCCGGGCATTGCCGAAAGCATTCGGGAATACAGCCAGTTTTTCATTACGCCCCAAAATGCGGCCTACCTTTCGGTCGAACATCCGGAACAAATCGAAGAGTCCCTGAAAAATACGGCCATGGGCCGCGATATCGAGCTCATCGTCGTCACCGATGCCGAAGCCATCCTGGGTATCGGCGACTGGGGCACGAACGGCGTCGGCATCTCGACGGGCAAGTTGATGGTCTATACAGGAGCTGCCGGCATCGACCCGGCCAAGGTCCTGCCGGTCGTCATCGATGCCGGTACCAATCGCCAGAGCCTCCTCGACGATCCCTTGTATTTCGGCCTGCGCCATAAACGAGTTGACGACGACACATACTATGCCTTCGTCGATAAATTCGTAAAACAGGTTGAATCGATGTTCCCCCGCCTCTACCTCCACTTTGAAGACTTCGGCCGCGGCCATGCTGCCGTGCTGCTGAAAAAATACGTCGATACCTATCCCGTCTTCAACGACGACATCGAAGGAACGGGCATCATCACCTTGGCCGGCGTCCTCGGCGCCCTGGCCATTACCGGCGAAAAACTGGCCGACCAGCGCTACATGTGCTTTGGTGCCGGCACGGCAGGCTGCGGCATTGCCAAACGAATTTATCAGGAAATGCTCGATCAGGGCCTGTCAGAAGACGACGCCAAGAGCCGCTTTTACCTCGTCGACAAACAGGGCCTCTTATTCGACGACATGACCGATCTCACGCCGGAACAAAAACCCTTCGCCAGAAAGCGCTCGGAATTTGAAAACGCCGCATCCCTTACGACGTTAGAAGCGGCCGTCAAAGCCGTTCATCCGACCATCCTCGTCGGCACGTCGACGCGAAGCGGAGCCTTTACCGAAGCCGTCGTAAAAGAAATGGCCTCCCAGGCCGCTCGTCCCATGATTTTCCCCTTGAGCAATCCGACAGAACTTGCCGAAGCCAAAGCCGAAGACCTCATCCGCTGGACCGACGGCAAAGCCTTAGTCGCAACAGGCATCCCGACCGATCCCGTCACCTATAACGGCGTCACCTACGACATCGGCCAGGCCAACAACGCCCTCATCTACCCCGGTCTCGGACTCGGCGTCATCGCCTCAGGGGCAAAACTCCTGACCGATAAAATGATCTCCGTCGCCGCCCACGCCATCGGCGGTATCGTAGATGCAAGTAAACCGGGCGCCGCCGTCCTTCCGCCAGTAACAAAACTCGACCAATTCTCCGAAACCGTCGCCATCGCCGTAGCCGAAGAAGCCGGAAAAGAAGGATTAAACAGAAACGACGTCTCCGATCCCGAAGCCTGCATCAAAGCGTACAAATGGGAACCGGCTTATAAATAAAGGCCAACAGCAGTAAAGAAAACTAAATAGAAGAAGATAAAAGAGCCATGGATTCATGTACAACCATAAATCCATGGCTCTTTCGCATCTAAAAATTGAATTTCTCCATAACAAGAATTGTAATGGCCAGTACAATTTTTCCTGAAAAGCAATCCAGTCCGAGGCAAAATCTCAGCGCGGCTCACGACCGATCGTCATCGTCTTGAATGCCAGTCATCTTTTCTTGTAAGGTCTGTTCCAAGGTAAGGAAAGCCGGAATGAATTTATCCCAAATGAGGTCTAATAAAACATTGATTTCGTTCTCGTTGTAAATATGGACCGAGAGATTCCGTTGTTTCAGCATAAGCAGCCATGTCTCGTCATCTTCTAAAAAACCTATTTTATAGGCAAGCTGCAAGATCTCCCTAGGTGAACCTGTTTCAGCTTCAACGACACCGTGTACTCTCAGCACCTGCTGCAAGGCCTTCCAAGCCAATTCAAATGTCAAATTAAATTGACCGATAATGCCCGTCCGATAGATTTCATCATCACGTCCACGCATGAAATCGGCACGCTTCAGGATGCGAAGACAATTTGAAAAATTATCCAACTTTTTCATACAGCGTGACCCCATCCCTTTCCAATTCCCGTTGCAGATTGTCAGAAACACCAGCATCTAAATTAACAACATCGATCATCAACAAAGAGTGCGCATGTTCCTTGATATCCCAGTAAAAGCCGTCAAAATCCCCGCCGCAGACAGCCAGATCAATATCGCTGCGTTCCGTCTGCGTCCCTCTGGCTCGGGAACCGAATAAAAGGACCCGACGAATCCCATGTTTCTCCGCAAATCGAGAAATATCCTGCAAAACCACATCCGGTACGTTATAGGCCATACCCTCACCCCGCCATCCATGATTATACCTTCATTCTATCATATCACAGCCAATTAGCGAAATCTCTAATGAAAGTAAATGAGCCACCGTAATCAAAAATTACCCCACACCATGTTTCTAAAGATTCAATACCATCCATAGAACATAAAAGCTATGGACCCATGTATACAAACATAAATCCATAGCTTTTTTCGTCCAAAAACAGCCCCCTTACGGGGATTATGGTTTCTAACGCCTAAAACAGATTAAGCAGAACGAAAAAAATGCAAGAAGTTTCCGTCCCCTTACGGGGATTGAGGTTCTTAACTTACCAATAAGGCCATGGATAGCCTGTCATTCTACCGTTTCCGTCCCCTTGAGGGGATTGAGGTTCTTAACTGCCATAAACCGATTAACGGCCATTGCCATTATGTAGTTACGTTTCCGTCCCCTTACGGGGATTGAGGTTCTTAACGGCACCCCTTACAGATGGCATAACTAAGCCATCAAAAATGGCGTTTGCGGGGCGGATTTTATTTTTGCCGTTTTTCAGCGTTTTATATTGATAATTGATACTATAAACTATGAAAATCGGCATCATTGCTATTGCGGGGTGGAATATGCTTTAATGCCGTCTTCAATCAACTATATTTATTATACCACTGTTTATATTTTTATACACTATATACTTATACAGCATTTCAAGTCATACTTACTTTTTACTGCATAAAATAAACAGGGATGATTTATTCAATCATCCCTGTTTAATATGGAAAGCACTTAAATTATCCTCATTATCTGCCAAAAGTATTCTGGAATCCCTGATTAGCATGGAAAAATGTGTCTGATATCAGAGAATTTCCACCGAGTTTCTTATCTCATTATTTCGTTACAAAGGGCAGGATGATGCCGTCGTTGACGGTGGTATACTGGCCATTTTGATAGGTCAGTAGGATCCAGGCCGGAGTGGCTCCTCCGCCGGCACGACGAACGACGATGCCTTTATAGCCATTTACGTTGTTTCCGGTCAGCATGACAGGTGTATGGACGAGGGTCCATTTTTGCTGAACCTGCCAATGTCCTTTTTTATCGGGGGACAGCCAAAACAGGGTATTGCCGCCGCTGCCGGAGGTATAGGGTCCTACGGCAAGAACCAGGGCATCGGTGATGCCATCGTCGTTGAGATCAACATAGTGATAGTAATAGGAGGTCTCTTTTTGTTCACTTGCCGTCATTTGCAATTCTCCAGCAATGGCCTTTTCAATCGCCTTATTGGAGAGGGCCGGCACACTGTCTTTCTGAGGTTTCTCGGAAAATACCCGTGTCCCCTGAGTTGGCTGTAGTCCTGCCGTATGGCTGGCCAAGGAAACACCGGAGGTCAGCATCAAACCGACAGTCAAGCAAATAGGAATGAATCGTTTCATTTTCATGGTTTCACAACCTTTTTTATAGATATAATTTCTCTTGATGTATCTTTTCTTGTGCAGTATCTCGACATGGATAGGCTTCAAAATTCAGTCTGTATCCTGAAACTGATTTCGCTAAGCGTTATCGCAGCGCATACCTGGTTTAGTATAGCCGTCCCAAATTCCCTGCGCAAGAGAAGTTTGTATGGTCATATGATTTCTGTTAAACACTGCCCTTTTGGGCCTGTAACTTCCAAAAAGCAGGCTTATCGCGAAAGATAGGCTGCCGCTGCTTTTTTGTATTCATCCCACTGTTGATGCCAGTTGTCATGATCTTTCTCGGTAATGGGACGGATGACGCGGCAGGGATTTCCGGCCGCGATAACGTGACTGGGAATGTCCCGCGTTACGACGGAGCCCGAACCGATGACGACGTCGTCGCCGATGGTGACGCCGGGATTGATGACGACGTTACCGCCGATCCAGACGTCAGAGCCGATGGTCACGGGTCTGGCATATTCGAGGTTGGTATTACGCACTTCAGCATCGATGGGGTGCCCTGCCGTATAAATACTGACATGAGGCGCCAAAAAGACGTTGTCGCCAAAGGTAACGTAATGTTCATCCAAGATGGTAAGACCCGTATTGGCAAAGAAGTGGCGGCCAAAGCGGATGCGGTCGCCATGGTCAAAGTAGACCGGCGCCAACAAGATCATGTCGTCAGGCGCCTCGGCAAAACACGCTTTCAAGGCTTCAAAGGCTTCCTTATCATTCAAATCATCGGAGGCATTAAACCGCCGCTGCGCCGCATGGACGCGTTCAAAACTTCCATCATCGACGCCAAAAGGGTTATATAGTTTTTGATCCATCATGCGATCCCATTCCATCTGATTCATCGGAAATCATTCCTTCCTTACTTTTCAAGCCCTTACAAAGAGCCTATAATTTTCCTAATTCTTTCAAGGCATAAAAGCCGCAGCTGGCCAACTCTTCCAGATGAGACGGCTGCTGGACGCCAAAGGCCCATTGATGCCAATGATCGTCGTCTTCCTGCTTCCAAAAGCCCCAATCCGAGTCGGGCCGATTGTCATAGACGAAGGTATAAACGGCACCGTCGTCATCGATGACATTGATGGCCGAACGGCTGTAGGACTTGACCATACCGAGATTGACGGCAGACGTCATGTCGGCATGATAAGCTGAGGCCATTCCCCCGATCAATAGGGCTGTCGAAAGAACCAGAGCCCTGAATATAGATTTTACCATAGGGTTTCTCTTCCTTTTTAAAAAATTATTTCTGAATCATCCACTCATTCGACAACGTAAAAAATGTCAATATAATTCCTCATATCCTCCTTCTCTCTTCTTACATCCAACAAGTCATATCATAGCCTTATATCGGATATATTATTACCACTCTTAACGTATTCGATAAATCAGCCTTTTATTACAGATTCAGGATCTCAATTTTACTTAGTCTGACACGAAAGGATCCTCCTATCATTATAGACATAAACTATTCTAAAATTAATTTTTCCATAATTTCAGCAGTCATAGACAACGGTACATCATGACCATCTAAGATTTCAGAACACAGGCTCATTTTTTCAGCCTGCAATTTTTGTATTTTTTCCTCAATAGTCCCTTCCATAATAAGCTTATAGATCAGGACATTTCTTTTTTGTCCTATTCGATATATTCTATCTTCTGCTTGTTTTTCACTTGAAGGATTCCACCATGGATCATAAATAACAGCGGTGTCAGCAGAAATAAGATTTAACCCGGTCCCACCCGCTTTCAAACTAATTAAAAATATCCCATTATCGCTTTTTTCAAATGCATCAACAACCCCCATTCTGTTCTGCGTCGAACCATCTAAGTAATAATAATTCATATGTTCTAAAATTATACTTTTTTCTATTAGTGCTAGCATTTTAGTAAACCGGCTAAATACGACCACCTTATGCCCATTCAAATATAATGGCTTCAACAACTCCATTAAAGTGTCTAGTTTTGCAGATTTTGTAACGCCATCACTATATTCCATCGGCAATAATTGAGGATGGCAACATATTTCCTGCAAGTATAGCAATCCGCTTAACAGTATACTATTTGACCTCATTTCAAATCTATCATTTTTTCTCAAAAGTTCATACTGAATACTTTTGAGTATTTTATCATATATTCGCTGTTGTTCCTCATCCATATTAATTAAAATTGTTTGCTCTTGTTTCGCTGGCAAGTCTTTCAGCACATCCTTTTTCATTCTTCTCAACAAAAAGGGAGCTGTTAGCCTTTTTATTTTGTCAACCAATCTAGTTGAGTCTTTTGAAACACTTCTATAAGGTTCAATAATGCTTGGATTAATCAATCTCATGAGTCCCCAAAACTCTGCTAAATTATTTTCAATCGGCGTACCGGTCAATATAATTTTCATAGACGCTTTAATTGATTTAATTGCATTATATGTCTTACCTCCCGAATTTTTTATATATTGTGCTTCATCAATAATTAAATTATCAAAACTTATGTTTTCAAACAATGCCTTATCGTTTAAAATTGTTTGATACGTCGATATCACAATCTTAGCATTTGCCAGATCATCGATATTTCTATTTCTACCATGGTATAAATACATAGATGTATTAGGTGAAAACTTCCTAATCTCTCTTTTCCAATTCAGTAACAATGTTTTAGGAACAATAATAAGATTTCTCGTTTTATTTAAGCTTTCATCACTTAAGAATGCTATAATTTGCAAAGTCTTTCCCAGCCCCATGTCATCAGCTAAACATGCACCAAAACCATTTTTCCGCAATGATAAAAGCCATTTTACACCAATAATTTGATACGCTCGTAATATTTTTTGAATATGGGGATCTATATTTATACTTATCTCATTGTAGCCAATCAGTCTATCAAGATTATGAACACTACCTTTATTCAAATCATATGCTACTCCAATTGCACTTGGTATATATTTTTTATCAATATGTAATTCGCCCGTACCAGAATCTTTTTCAATTTTTTTAGACGATAATGCAGTGGGAAGAATGATTACTTGCCCATTATATTCAACCCAATTTTCTCTTTTTTTCTTAAAATCAATCAGTTCGGAGATATCAACAGAGTCATCATCTATCAAAACACGACCTTTTATACTAAACCAATCCAAGTCATATGATATTTTTATATTTGAAAAATCTGCCATAGATACTTTCTTCTCTGAATTTGTATAAACGCTAACACCTTTTTCTATCAGTCCATAGATACATTTATTGATATTCTTACCAATAAATATAAAACCTTCATTTCGCTTTAATTTCCATCCACTCGCCTCAATTCCTTTTCGAATTCTATTTTCAAATCCAAAATCACGATAAGTCCCTTTTGATTCTAATTGACGCTCTTCGCTAAAAAAATCAACGATAGAATTTCCATAATCAAATTTCAATACCAGAGGAAATTCTTTTTTACCCAAATTTATATATGCCTTAGGGATTATTTCCTTGACTTTTATTTCAATTTTTGAATCATCTTTGACTAAATATAGAGCTGTTTTCTCTCCACCAACACGAAGCCCCTCAATGGAATACATATTTTTTGAAGGTGCTTCTTCATATTTCACAAATTCAATCTGAAACATGCCAGTCTTTTTTTCTTTATAAAACAAACAGCCTATTTTTTCTAAATCGGCTATCCCCGTTATATTTTTAGGGGCAATCAAATACTGATACTTTGTGATTTGTACATTGAATTCGTCATTCAAGAATGCACGTATAATCTGCACATCCTTGTCCGAAATGTTGTTAAAGGTATATTTTGCATTTATATTCACATTTCGTAATTGTCCTGAATACTTTTTACTCTTAAGATTCGGAATTGTTCCCTCATACGTTTCCATAATCAATCTATTCTTTTTTTTACTTTCATCTAAATTGATATTTAAAACAAGATCCGACATCTGTAATTTCACACTCCCTATCCTTCAAAAAAGTATTCATTACTACGAATCATTTTTTCATACAAATGCTCTTTTCCACCACATTTGCAGTCCCACAGTCCCAAATGATTTTCTACATTCTGAATGCCTTCATATTTCATGCGACACTCTCCACCACAAATATACTTCACTGCACAATTCATGCAACCAGCAGTATTATCAACAGAGGTATTTTCTTTTACCCATTTGCTCTTTTCAAAAATAGTATTCATATCGCACTTAAATACATTCATCGTGCTATTTAATTCATGAATTCGATTACACCAATAAATATCACCATTGGCAGCGATGCTAATACCACCAAATCCGCAATTTCGTCTTAAAGCTTTATTTTCATAATTCAATACGAACGTTTCAGTATAATATTCTGGGTACAATCTTTCAACTAATTTTTTAAGTTTTGTTCTATATTCTCTATTTTCTTCATCTGTTGTTTTTACCTCACGTCCCATGATAAGTTCATGATTCAACTTGATAAAAACATTAGGATGCGTATTTAAAAAATCTTTAGCGAATGGCTCAAATTTATCAATAAATAAATCTAAATTTTCAAATAAAGGTGTTACTGCCATAGATACTTTCGTACCAGTATTTGAAAATAACTCAATGCAATTCATAGCTTTATCAAAGCCATCATATTTTCTAACAGAATAATATGATTTCGCATCATACCCATCTATGCTTATCTGTATTTCATCAATAAACGGAGAAAGAGATTCAACCATTTTTTCATTCCATAATATGCCATTACTTAAAACAGTTACCGCCAATCCTATATTATGTGCATATTCTACCAATTTGCCAAAACCTTTATATACAGTCACTTCACCACCAGTAAAAGTAACGCCTTCACATCCGGCTTCAGCCAATGTATTTAATACAGGAATCCATTTTTCGAAGTTAACCTCTTCTACTTTTATATCACCCGCATACATATAACAATGTCTGCAGCGTTGGTTGCAGTTATTTGTCAAATAAATATACACTGTTTTTTCATCAAATTCATTGATCCGAGGAGAATCAAACTTTTTTGCCTCTATTTGCATAACTACATTAAGGACAGCTTCTTCTGAATAGTTTTCAAAGAGATTTTCTAAATTCACGCCATTTCTAATAAGATTGAATATTGTTAATTCTTCATCATTTTGCAGTACAATCCATAATACCCCTTTTGTATATATGGCCAAATAAACATTTTTATATTCAACAATACAAATTTCACGGGGTAATGAATATGTTTTACTCAAATCAATTTCTCTCTCTACTACTTCATCATCATATATTTCCTCATTTTCAATAGTCATTTCTAATTTCTCCTTAAATAGTGATAAGTATAGAAACTTGCTAAGTTTCTCGTCTCATTGATTGTATTTAATGCTATGGCAACTCTTTTTATGCGTATTCCTCAAAACCCATTTCAATACTTGCATAACTTCGCCGAGTATTTGTATAACGCGTAGGGATTTCGAATATTTCGAATATTTCAAAAATCCCTGATATACTATTTTTCGGTCTTTAAACCTGTCTAAAAATTAACTCGGGGTTCAACAGATACTTCAATCAGAATCATATAAAATAAAAGTTTCCGGACAACCAGGCTTGCACTCGACAATCCTGATTCATTTATCTTATTTTAATATATGAAAGTTCAATCATATATTATATTAAATAATAGTGAATAATATTTCAATTATTATTCTTAGATGATGAAAGAACACTTATACAAAGGGAGGCTCTTTATTTAATAATCACTTACCTCCATAGTAAAAAAGGGTGTGATATAGAATACCACACCCTCATCAAAACTTACGGCCAAATTAATTTTGGTTTCTTTCGCAAGACTTGAAGCAATACATCGTATTAATTCTTGCGGAATTCTTTACCTTTTTAACTTTCCAAGAAACGGTAACTTTCTTCATACATACTCACCTCCATAACATTGTATTATACAATTTAATTATAACCAACACATTGTATACAGTCAAGACTTCGTCAATCTCTTTGCATATTCCCTACCTGAAAATTCGCTTTTATTGATCATTGTAGAGATATATTTTTTTAGAACTTCTTTACCATTTTATGAATCAGCTTTTCACATTCCATCAAGTCATCCTTCTTCACCACAGAGTTGGCAGAATGCAAATATTTACATGGAATAGAAATCCCAACTTCCTCCATTCCGTAGTCCAATTCATTAGTGATGATAAGTTCACTAGTCCCACAATCACTCACTTCCATCTGAAAAATAATGTTACTATCAATGGCGATTTCTTTTAATAGTTTAACTAACTCTATAGATGAAACACACATACTATCAGATATCTTTATACCAACTCCCTTTGACATTTGTATACTATTCATATTTCCGACTGCCGACACATCAATATTTATGAAATAGTCTGGTGCTATCGTTGATTTCGCAACTCTAATCCCTCTCATACCAATTTCCTCTTGCGTTGTAAAAACATAATATATGTCGGCAGATGTAGATATATTCTCTTTAATTATTTCTATTAACAAAGAGCATGCCAGTCTATTATCCAGAGCTTTTCCGAAATAATCAGTATCTGTTTCTTTAAAGTTTTTTTCAAAGCCGAATATATCTCCCGTTTCAACACCATTTCCATTTAAAATTTCCAAATATATATTTTCATAATTATTCGCTCGTAGATTTGCCTCATCAAACGCTCTTATTACTCCGAAAGAATTATTTGATTCAACTCTTTGTTGAAATGCATTCCATGTTTTTATATTTCCCAAAGGTTTTATTTTATACATATAATCGGATATTTTATTTATAACTTGAAATCCAACTTCATCCATATGAGCAGATATCATTACTTTTTTCTGTCCTATTTTTCCTTTTTTTAATAGAATTACATTTCCAACCACATCAATTTTCAAATCATCATGCTTTGTATTTTTTAAAATTTCATATATTCTCTTAGCTACTTCTGATTCATATCCCGATACTCCACAAATATTGCATAAATCTCTTTTCACGGCCCTTCGCCTCCATAATACAATTTATTATATAGAAAAGTTATTATAATCAATTAACTGATCGCCTTATCAACATACTAGAACCCCAGGTAAGCACTTCACATAAATCAAATACCAGTGCCGCTTTACGGCTTCTGCGTTCCAAGGTAGTCATAGCCCACCCATTGATTGGCTTCCGACCACGTTAACTTATAATAGACCGGCGGAACCTCTGACTTTACGGCCCAATCGATGAACCACACATAGAGGGCGCCGTCTTTTTCAAAGAGGCCCGACTGCAGGCTTAATTCGCGGTTCTCTCTGAAATTATCGCTGTTGATATATTCATTCATCTTAGTCTGGTCTTTGTTAAGGCCCAGCAAGTAGCTTCGATAGCGGGTGTCCATCGAGTTCCAGCACAGGATTCCATAAAAATAACGTCCCGTCTCTTCATCCTTATACTGTACGATGGTAAAGGCTCGATAGGCATCGGGAGATCCCAGCGGAGTATCCATGGACCACAACGTGGATCCCTTCTTATTGACGCACATAAAATGAACGGATTTATCGCCGTATACTCGGCCGCCGGCAAAGCGCACTCGCTCCTTACCTTCATAAAAATCAACGTGCGTCGATAACTTGGCCGTCTTGGGAATGTTCAGCACGGCCCGGTCCACTTCGACCATATTCCCAGCGAAAACACTCAGACTATAAAAGGCCAGCATCATCAATAACAAGACAATTTTCCGAAACACCATCATCCACCTCTTTCGCAAAAAAATAGGCCCGTCTCCATGATTCCATATACATCACAATTTCGACAGCCGGTCGTAAAATCCTGCTCAAGGTGAGTTGATATTTATGAATCAATTCAGACTACTTAAACCTTTTCAGCCTTTATAAAAAGAGTCTTGAGATCAGGGGTTCACAAGAGCAATTTATATTATAGCAGCACTATAAATTGTACGTTTTTTACGATTTCCCAAAAATGAAATAGTAAAAATGGCCATTTTTACAATCTCGTGAAATTGAAATTATAAAAAGCGCAGTTTTTACTATTGGGAGACCTTGAAGTCTTCATAATAAGAAGTACACCGTGTTTCCGGGACAATAGGCCAATGGCGATTCGCGATTCTAATCGGGGCGAATATGATTGGAAATCACGGACATACCGTCTCGAAAACGAAGTTTCGAATTGTATTAGCCATTACAAAAACTTCATAGACGCAAAAAAACAGCGCCTGCCAGATTCCTGAGAATGAGGCAATGCGCTGTTTTGATTTTTATTCTTCGTCTTCCGGAAGTTCTGCGTTATGGTAAACGTCCTGGACGTCGTCGATTTCATCGAGGGCGTCGATGAAGCGTTCCATTTTTTCAGCATCTTCACCGGTCAATTTGATCGTGTTTTCCGGAATCATGGTAATCGATGCATGATCGGCTTCGATGTTGTTGTCAGCCAAGGCTTTTTCAACGGCATCGAAGGCTTCCGGAGCGGTGATGATTTCGTAGTCTTCATCGGAGACTTTTACGTCGTCAGCACCGGCTTCAATAGCAACTTCCATGATTTTGTCTTCGTCAGCCTGATCGCGGGCGACGACGAAGAGGCCCGTGTTATGGAACATCCAGCTTACGCAGCCCGTAGCACCGAGGTTGCCGCCGGATTTGGAAAATTCATGGCGAACGTCAGCAGCGGCGCGGTTGCGGTTATCCGTAAGGACGTTGACCGTAACGGCAACGCCTGCCGGGCCGTAGCCTTCGTATACGATTTCTTCGTAGTTCTGGCCTTCCGTAGCGCCAGCACCTTTTTGGATAGCCCGCTTGATGTTATCTTTCGGGATGTTGTTTTCTTTTGCTTTTTGGAGGGCCAGCTTCAGACGCATGTTGCCGACCGGGTCAGGACCGCCCATGCGGACGGCAATGGTGATTTCACGGCCGATTTTGGTCGTAATTTTGCCGCGGATGGCGTCGTTTTTCCCTTTTTTACGTTTAATATTTGCCCATTTAGAATGTCCAGACATTCAAATGCCTCCCTTTATGTCCACCAAGCCTCGCCGGCCAGGCGGTCTAAGATGATCGCTGCTGCCGAGCGGACGGATAAGTGGTTATATTCCCCAGCTCCGTAAATTGGCTCCAGGATGAAATCAAATTTTTCCATCGTTTCTTTCGTCATCCCATAACCCGTACCGAAGAGCAGGAGAATCGGCGTGTCCTCTTCTTCCCGCTTTTGGCGCAAGGCCTTATAGGAAATGGTATTGGAATAGGTCCGCGCATCGGTCGTGACGATATAAGGCTTTTTGCCTTCAACTTCCGTCACGGCATCGACAGCCGCTTCGATGGAAGGGCGGATATCGACGATATCAAAGGCCTGGGTGCGATAGCCGTTATAGTTCCGGCCCGTATCACTTTCCCAAAAGCCCATGATTTTGCGGACCATGTCCAATTGTCCTGGTACATGGTGGATGATGAAATATTTTTTTATGCCATAGGTCTTGGCCGACCGCGAAATATCATGCAGGTCGTAGTTGGTAATGGCCGTCGTAATGACGTTAAAGTTCTTATCGTATATGGGATAATGAACCAATCCTACATATAAAGGAGATTTTTTCATCGCTTGTCTCCCTTTAGTTTGTTCAGTATTTCCACATCTTTCGGTGACAACTCGCAGTGTTCGAGAAGGTCCGGCCGAAGGTCCAAGGTCCTTGAAAGGGACGACTGGCGGCGCCATTTTTCAATCTTGGCGTGATCGCCGTTTCGCAGGACTTCCGGCACAGCCATGCCGCGAAAGACGGCCGGCTTCGTATACTGCGGGCATTCGAGGAGCGACGAGTAAAAAGAATCGTCAGCAGCTCCCGATGCGGCGCCGAGGACGCCCGGTATCATGCGGGCTACGGCGTCAGTGACGGTCATGGCCGGCAGTTCTCCGCCGGTCAGGATGTAGTCGCCGACGGAAATGGTTTCATCGGCCAGGTCCTCTTCGACGCGGTAGTCGACGCCTTCATAATGGCCACATAGCAAAATAAGCTGGTCGTATGTCGCCAGCTCGCGTGCTTTCGCCTGATCAAAGGGCTTTCCGGCAGGACCCATGAAAATGATGCGCCGCCGCGGAACCTGCCGCCGCACGGCTTCGACGGCTGCATAGAGCGGAGCCGCCTTCATGAGCATGCCGCAGCCGCCACCGTAGATGGTATCGTCGACCATGTGATGACGGTCATACGTGAAGTTACGAGGATTGGTCACATCCAGATCCAACAGACCGGCTGCCCGGGCTCTGCCGATGATGCTGTGCTGAAAAAAGGCTTCGATCAGCTCCGGAAAGAGTGAGATAATGTCGATTCTCATTCGTCCACCCACTCCGGCGGATCGACGACGATTCGCTTCGCTTCGGCATCGACGGATTTGACGACGTCGGGAATGGCCGCAAAAAGGGTTTCCGTTCCGTCATCAGCAGTGACGACGTAGACATCGTTGCTGCCCGTGCGCAGGACGTCTGTAAGTTTTCCCAGTTCATGTTCTTCAAGATCGTATACGACAGAGCCGATGAGATCGTAAATGTAATGCTGCCCTTTTTTAAGGGGTACCAAGTCTTCCCGCGGTACCTGAAGGTCTTTTTTCAAGAGCTTTTCAGCGGCATTACGATCATCGACGCCGACAAATTTCATGAGGACGACCCGCTTATGAAGACGAGCGGATTGGACTTCATATTTTTTGCCGTCAATATAACCGTATTTCATCTTGAGGAATCGGTTCGGAAAGTCCGTATCGGGATAAATACGAACATCACCCCGCACGCCGTGCGGGGCAACGATTTGACCGATTGTAAAAAAATCTAAGTCAGCCATCGTATTCTATTGGCGGATAGAAATGATCTTGCCGTCTTCAAGCAAGATTTCAGTTCCCATCAATTTTTCCAAATCATCGCCGACATTGACAACGACAGTCTGTTCGAGTGTACCTTGTCTGATTTCGGAATCGATTGTAAGGTGTTCTGCTTCTTCGCGGTCGTGCTGAGCTTTTGCCCGAGCCGAGGCGAGACGCTGTTTCTGTTCTTCTACTTGCGCGCGCAGGGAAATAAGTCCCTGGGCATCGATTTTGGCCTGTTCGGTCATCATGCGTTTAGCCTGGAATTCCAGGTTCTGCATTTCCCGATCGATATCACTCAGGGCCTGATCGGCATTCTTGAGGATACGGTCTTTAAGGGTCTGCGTAACTTTGGCCTTAACGACAACGGGAATGCGCAATGTAATCTGATCCATGGTACCTCCTATACGATATCCACTGATACTTTCTTATTCGCCTTCACTGCCGCAGCC
Organism: Megasphaera sp. MJR8396C; assembly: GCF_001546855.1. Lineage (GTDB taxonomy): Bacteria > Bacillota > Negativicutes > Veillonellales > Megasphaeraceae > Megasphaera. The sequence continues at coordinate 36,215 of NZ_KQ958201.1, forward strand.
TTGACAACAAGGCGCAATGCTTTCGCAATTTTACCTTGCTTGCCAATGACTTTGCCCATATCTTCGGGTGCGACATGAAGCTGATAGACTTCGAGGCCTTTTTTTTGAATCTTGGTAACTGTAACCGCATCCGGATTCTTTACCAGAGACCGGGCGATACACGCAATCAATTCTTCCATAGTATCCAGCCTCACTTACTTTTTGGATGCTTCAAACTGGGCCATGATGCCAGCTTTCTTGAAGATAGAACGGATCGTATCTGTCGGCTGTGCGCCTTTACCGAGCCAAGCTACAGCAGCTTCTGCATCGACGGTCAGACGAGTATCCATGTCTTTGGACGGATCGTACATGCCGAGGGTAGCAACCGGACGGCCGTTGTTACGAGCATTGCGGGAATCAGCGACGACGACGCGGTAGATCGGATTCTTTTTAGCACCTAAACGGGCCAAACGAATTTTAATCATTGAAAATCACCTCCTTGTCAGAATATCTTATTTCCACGATAGGTCGGGAAATCGATTTAAAAAGGCAGACGCGGCATAAAACCCCGTCGTTTACTCTTTTGTGCTTTCTTCGCCTGTTTCATCATCTTCTGCATTTCGGTGAACTGCTTGATGAGGCGATTGACGTCTTGGACACGAGTACCGCTGCCCTTGGCGATGCGGCGCTTGCGGCTGTCCTTAATCAGCATTTTCGGGTTGGCACTCGACCGTTCCTGAGCCGTCATGGATGTGATGATGGCTTCGATTCGCTTGAATTCTTTGCCGTCCATGTCGACCTTGTCGAGTTCTTTCTTATACTTCCCGATGCCGGGAATGAGGCCCAAGATACTACTCATGTTGCCCATCTTCTTAATCATCTGAAGCTGGGAGAGGAAATCATCGAAGGTGAAAGACCCGCTTTTCATGGTCTTCTTCATGTTTTCCATAGACTCTTCGTCAAAAGCAGCCTGGGCTTTTTCGATGATCGTTTCGACGTCGCCTAAATCGAGGATACGCGACGCGTAGCGATTGGGATGAAATTCTTCGATGCCGTCGAGCTTTTCACTGACACCGATGAATTTGATGGGTTTGCCCGTGACGGCCTTGATAGACAAGGCGGCCCCGCCGCGAGCATCGCCGTCGAGCTTGGTCATGATCATGCCGTCGATTCCGAGGGCTTTATCGAAGGCCGAGGCTGCCGTAACGGCATCCTGACCGGTCATGGCGTCGACGACCAAAAGGATTTCATGAGGATGAACGTTTTCTTTAATATGAATCAATTCATCCATCAAGGTTTCGTTAATATGAAGCCGCCCGGCCGTATCGATGATGACGACGTCGCGCAAATGGCTGGTCGCATAGGGAATGGCGTGCTGGGCGATGGCTACTGGATCTTTACTGCCGTCTTCGGTGTAAACGGGCATATCCAGTTCTTGGCCGAGGACCTGCAACTGAGTGATAGCTGCCGGGCGATAGACGTCGGCTGCTACCATGAGCGGGCTCTTGCCTTGAGACTTCAACTTTTTGGCGAGCTTGGCTGCCGTCGTCGTCTTACCAGCCCCTTGGAGACCGACCAGCATGATGATGGTCGGCGGTTTCGGTGCAATGGTAATGCGGCTCTGGGTCCCGCCGAGGAGTTCCGTCAATTCATCGCGGACGATTTTGATGACCGTCTGCGACGCATTCAAGCTGCCGAAGACTTCTTCACCGACGGCTTTTTCTTTGACTTTCTTGATAAAGTCTTTGGTGACGGCAAAGTTGACGTCCGCTTCGAGTAGAGCGCGGCGCATCTCTTTCAGCGCTTCACTGACATCCTCTTCAGAAAGCTTCCCTTTGCCGCGAAGCTTTTTAAAGGCCGCCTGGAATCGTTCGGACAGACTTTCAAATGGCATGAGGAGGCCTCCTTTTATAAATAAAGTTCCTGTAAAAGTTGTTTTGCTCTTTCAATATCACTGTATCCCTGATGGTCGAGCAAATCCTGGACTTCATCAATTGTGTTCTGGATTGAATCGAAACGGGCCAGCAAACGAAGCCGCTGTTCATAGCTTTCCAGCAGCTGGGAAGCACGCTTGAGCATGTCGTAAGCGCCTTGGCGGGAAATCCGCAGTTCTTCTCCGACTTCACTCAAGGACAGGTCCATATCGAAATACAATGCCATACAGGTCTGTTGCTTTTCCGTCAATAACGGCCCATACAAATCGAGGAGCCGTCCCATGCGTACTACGTCTTCAAGCATGGCTTCACCGCCTTTCAAACAGCGTACTTTGATAGTATACCGGAATCGGTGTACTCTGTCAAGTATTTTTACTTGTCAGATTGACGCGGACGTCATAAAAGGTACTGCCCCGCCCTTCATCGGTCAAACGCTGGCTGGTCAGGACATTGACCGAGGCCCCGCCGCCTTTGACCCGTTCACGCCACCACACGCCTTCGCTGACGACCTGGCCCGGTACGGTGCGGTCAGTAACGCGTACGGTAAAGTCGGCCTGTCCCCTTTTATTGGCAAGGGTCACGCTGTCGCCGTCAGAAAGACCGTAAAAGTCGGCATCATCGGGATGAACGAAGAGGTCCATGGTATGGCTGGCCGTCAGTTCATCCCGTTCATTAAAGGACGAGTCGAGGATGCGCATATCGGCACCGTTGACGAAGGCCAGTTTCCCCTCATCGGGATCAAGGGGCATATAGTCGGGAAGGGCCGGCGTAAGCGCATCGTTTCGGATTTCAATCTTGCCTGACGGCGTCGCAAAGGAAGTCTGATAGTCCTCCGGCAGGGGAAGGGCCGTGGGGCGTCCCGACCGCAGACAGTCCTGATCGACGGGCAGCGGCCATTTGACCGTTGAATCGACGAGCTTATCGACGAGATCCCGTTCCGACTGATCGTAAAAGGGATCGGTAATGCCGAGAGCCTTGGCCAGGTCGCAGGCCACACGCCAGTTGGACCGGCTTTCGCCGATGGGATCGATGAGGGCATAGCCGCACTGAATCGTATAGTTGCCATACGAATAATAAGCGTCATCGTGTTCAAGGGACGTCGTCGCCGGCAGGACGATGTCGGCGTAGCGGGCCGTATCGGTCATGAAGCGTTCGTGGACGACAGTGAATAGGTCTTCCCTCGAAAGCCCTTTGAGGACGGCGTTCTGGTCCGGTGCCGTGCAGGCCGGATTTGACGAATAGACGAAGAGACTCTTGATACGGTCGTCTTCCGTCAGGGCTTGTCCAATGCAGCACATATTGACCAGGCGGGTCCCCTTCTGTTTCCAGTCCGGCCGAGTAACGATATCTTTGTCATAAGCCTTAGAAGCTGCGGCCGAAGTAAGAATTCCACCGCCGCGTTTTCCCCAGGCACCGACCAGGGCCGGCAGGCAAGTGATGAGCCGCGACGTCATGGCTCCGTTGCGGTAGCGGGACTGGCCGCTTCCCAGGCGGATGAAAGGCGCTCTGGCCTTACCGTAGGCATGGGCCAATTCTTCGACGACAGCACACGGGACGCCGGTAATCTTTTCCGTTTCTTCCGGCGTACAGCGAGGAATGACTTTTTCTTTCATTTCTTCCCAACCAAGAACGTTGGCAGAAAGGAAAGCTTCATCGGTCAAGCCGTCACGGACCAGGACGTACATCATCCCCAAGGCCAAAGCCCCGTCGGTGCCGGGACGGATGGCTACGAAGTGATCGGCCAGGTCCGCCGTCTTGGTTCGATAAGTATCGATGCACCAAATGGCAGCGCCGTTAGCTCTAGCCGCATCGACGTCGTGTTTGAAGTGGATGTTGGTGGCCATCATGTGAATGCTCCACAAGAAGATACAGTCGCTGTGCTGCGCTTCCTGAGGCGCCGTCGGCAAGGTGCCTCCCATGACGTCTTTGTAGCCCTGCCCTTTGGCCGGGGCGCAAATGGTCCGATCGAGTTCCGATGCCCCTAAGTAGTAAAATAACCCGTGCAGAGCGTCGTGCTGGACGATGCCCATGGTGCCAGCATAGGAATAAGGTAAAATAGCTTCCGGTCCCTTCTCGGCCATGATTTTTTTCCACGAAGCTGCGATTTCCCTTAAAGCCTGATCCCAGGAAATGGGCTCAAATTCCCCCCTCCCCTTAGGACCCGTCCGCTTTAGCGGCGTCATAAGCCGCCGCGGCGAATGGACCGTCCGTTCATAGTGCGCCATCTTGGGACACATGGTCCCCTGCGTGAAAGGATGGGTTTCGTCGCCCTTTACGGAGATGACGCGCCCGTTTTCTACACTGACCACGAGACCGCAGGCGTCGGGACAGTCATAGGGACAGACCGATCTATATTGTTCCATAGAATGCCTCCTTATGTATCTATATAATATATGTCCATTATATCGCCAACAGAGGGACCTTGGCAAAATTATCTGAAGAAAAGCCGATGCCCCTTTCTCATCATCGAGCAAGAATTTTACATACAACGAGGGCCCATGGTGCCGATTCCTCACCGTCACCACGGGCCCTCCGAGCCTGCGAACACCCCCTATCTTACTTCTGCCGCAAGCGTAATTAGTTTTTTAATGATGGAACAGGCGCAGGCCGGTCATGGCCATGGCAATTCCATATTTATCGCACGTTTCGATGACATTGTCGTCGCGGATCGAGCCGCCGGCCTGGGCGATATAGTCGACGCCGCTGCGATGAGCCCGTTCGATGTTGTCGCCAAAGGGGAAGAAGGCGTCGCTGCCAAGGGCTACGCCGTGAAGCTGAGCAATCCAGGCCTTCTTTTCTTCCCGCGTAAGGGGCTGCGGTTTTTCCGTAAAGAGATCCTGCCAGATGCCGTCGGCCAATACGTCTTCATAATCATCGGAAATGTAGACGTCGATGGCGTTGTCCCGGTTCGGACGACGGACGTCGTCGCGGAAGGGCAGGCTCAGGACTTTCGGGTTCTGACGGAGCCACCATACATCGGCCTTATTGCCAGCCAGGCGCGTGCAGTGGACGCGGGACTGTTGACCGGCACCGACACCGATGGTCATGCCGTCTTTTACGTAGCAGACGGAATTGGACTGGGTGTATTTCAAGGTGATGAGGGCGATGATCAAGTCGCGCTGAGCTGCCGCCGGAATATCCTTGTTCTTCGTCGGGATTTTCGTCAGCAAATCGGCCGTGATCTTGGCTTCATTCCGTTCCTGTTCAAAGGTGACGCCGTAGACTTCCTTCGATTCGACAGGCTGAGGTTTGTAATCGGCATCGATTTGAAGGACGCAGTAATTGCCCTTCTTCTTGGTCTTTAAAATAGCCAGGGCTTCATCGCTGTATCCCGGAGCAATGACGCCGTCCGATACTTCTCGTTTCAAGAGGGTTGCCGTTTCGACGTCGCAAACGTCGGAGAGGGCTACGAAATCGCCATAAGAACTCATGCGGTCGGCACCGCGGGCGCAGGCATAGGCCGTAGCCAACGGCGACAGTGGCAGATCGTCGACCCAATATATTTTCTTCAGGGTATCACTCATATCCGAGGCCACAGCGGCACCGGCCGGGCTGACGTGCTTGAAGGAAGCCGCTGCCGGAAGGCCCGTCGCTTCTTTCAGTTCCTTGACCAACTGATAGCTGTTTAAGGCGTCGAGCAAATTAATATAGCCGGGACGGCCGCAGAGGACCGTAAAAGGAAGGGCACTGCCATCCTTCATATAGACCCGGGACGACGACTGGTTAGGGTTGCAGCCGTATTTTAATTTCAGTTCGTTCATTGTGATTCCTCCTGAATTATGACCCAAAATAAAAAATACCGACACTTCTGGAACGTTTCGCCCAGACGGTCGGCTGTTATGAATCATGCTCCCCGTGGTAACTCCACTTCCGTCAGTCACATGCTTCACCTTATTATACCGTCCGCCGATTCAGACTGTCAAGAAAAAGGAGCCGCCAATGGCAGCCCCTTTCAGGTCGTACAATTTATGATTCCTCTTGCAATTCCGAAGGCTGCGGCGAAATGTCGCGCACGGTAATCTTGAGGATTTCGACAGCCATGCCCGTCGTATATTCCACTTCGTGCTGAATATCGCGGCGGATACGGCTCATGAGTTTCTTAATATTCTGACCGTAGGCAATGGTCAGCGACAGGATGATTGCCAGGCCATTGCGCGTCGAATTATAATTGATGGCCACCTTCAGTCGGTTGATCTTGGTCACGCCTTCACTCTGGCTCAGAGCATGGCGGACCAGGCTTTCGAGGACGTCGTTGGAAAAAGTCAGCTTCCCATAATAACTGAAGACGGGACGAACGACGGAACGCTCAAAGGGCGACAATTTCTTGCCGTTGTTATCGTAAAAGAAAGACCGGATCGAATCGAGAAGATAGCCGCGAAAATGGGGTTTCAACTCCATCGTCGGCACGGGGATGATGTGCTTGCCTTCTTTAATGCGGATATTTTGAGCCTTTTCGATCTCTGATGAGCTTGAGACGTCTTCGATGCGGATGAACCGTGACGGCTCGGGAAGATTGAGGGACTCGCAGATACGGTGGATCATGTGCCGCGAAGTCCCCAGGATGAGCAGTTTTTCAGGAGCCGCCTTGGCTAAGGCCGCCTTCATGGCAGCGGCATCGTCCGGGTTATTGAATACGGCGCGGCGCACGGCCTTCAGGCGGTTCGTTTCATCCTTGGCCGACCGGCCGGCGACGATACGGTTGTGATCGATGAGGAGTCCGTCATCGATGATCGTCTGAATCTCATGATCGTAAGCGACGACCAGGGCGTGATGGCTCTTCCCCGTTCCGCTGGCGCCAATAAAACCGACAACTTCCATCTGTATCACCTGCCTTATTAGGTTGCGTGAGACAACAAAGCCTGTACCTTTTCGGAATCAACGGTAAAGATACCAAGTTTTTCCGGGAAACGGCCGATGGTTCCATGAAAATCGGAGCCGCCGCTGATGTACCAATGGCGGTCTTGGGCCAGTTTCAAAAATTCTTCGAAACGGCCGCGGTTCTTCGGATGATAGACTTCCACGCCGTCGAAATCATGGGTCAGGACTTCATCCAGTGTCCGTTTCAACAGTCCCGGATGGGCTAAGACGGCGATGCCGCCTACTTTTCGGATGAGGGCCACACATTCATCGATGGTCCGGCGCGTATAGGGCACGTAGAGCGGACCGCCGTGATAGAGGACTTTATCGAAGACCGTCTTTACATCGGGGAAATACCCCTTTTCGACGAGCATGCGGGCAATATGGGGACGGCCGACGGTGCCGCCTTTATGGACCATGTCTTCGACGACCTTGCGGTCGATTTCATAGCCGTTTTCCAGGCAGCGGTCGACGATTTGCATGGCCCGGTCGAAGCGCCGCTGCTTAAATTCACGGCAGTAGGAAAGCATGGCTTCGTCCGTCGTATCGATGCCATAGCCTAAGATATGGACATCTTCGCCGTCGCATTCAGAGCTTATTTCAATGGCCGGAATGATGCGGACACCAGCAGCAAACTTATGACTTCCGTCATAGGCAGCTACCGTATCGTGGTCCGAAATAGCGATGACGTCGAGTCCGGCATCGACGGCCATCTGGGTTAACTGTTCCGGCGTATAGACACCGTCAGAGCAGGTCGTATGCATATGCAGATCGACTATCACTGTACACCTCCCTGCAGTAAGTGCAGAATCGATTTAATGCCGACGCCGGTGGCGCCGATAAATCCCGTTTCATCGGCCTTTTCCCGAAAAGCAGGACCAGCGATGTCGAGGTGGATCCACGGCGTTCCCTCGTTTACAAACTGCTTTAAGAAGAGACCGGCCGTAATCGCCCCTGCTTCCGGGCCGCCGACGTTCTTCATGTCGGCTACGCTGCTTTTGAGCAGGCTTTCATATTCTTCATCAGACGGCAGCTGCCAAATCTTTTCATGGGCTTCCGTCGCGACTTTAAAGAAGCGGTTCATCCATTCCTGGTCGTTGCCGACCATGCCCGTCCGGACCGTTCCCAGTGCCGTCACACAGGCTCCGGTCAAGGTCGCCAGGTCGATGAGGCGCGTCGCCCCTTTTTCCTGGGCATAGGTCAAGGCATCGGCCAAAATCAGCCGCCCTTCGGCATCGGTATTTTTGACTTCAACGGTCTTTCCATTATACATGGTCAAAATATCGTCGACGTGATAGGCCATGCCGGAAGGAATATTTTCCACCAGGGGCAAGACGGCCAGCACATTGACCGGATAGCGCAGGAGCATGAGGGCCCGAATGACGCCGACGGCAGCTGCCGCCCCGGCCATATCGTCTTTCATAAATTCCAAGCCCTTATGGCTCTTTAAGGACAGGCCGCCGCTGTCATAGGTGACGCCTTTTCCGACGATGCCCAGCACTTCCCGACTATTGGGGTCGCCCTGGTAGGCAATCGATACCAGTTGGGGCGGATTCATGCTGCCTTTACCGACGGCGACGATACCGCCCATATGCCGTTTTTCCAGCGCCCATTTATTGAGCGATTCGATGAGAATGTGGTCGCCCTTCAGCGTATCGGCTACGATATCGGCAAACTTTCTGGGCGTCAAATCGTTGGACGGCATATTGATCAAATCGCGGGCTTCATAGACGCCTTCATACATCGACGTGTAGCGATAGCACATGGAATTAAATTCCTGCGGCCTCATGCTGTGCGACAGAATATTGATACTGCCGACAGTACGGCTGTGTTTATCGCTTTTATAATGAGTAAATTCATAATTGCGGTACAAGAGCCCGTCGAGAAGGGACGCCATATCCATGTCCAACGTATCGGCCATGATAGCCAGTTCGCGGACGCCTTCTTTCATGGCCGCTGCCATCAGGCGCTGAGCCATACGAAAATCTTCATACGTCGAATACCGGACCGGTTTGCCTTCCAGGCCGATGAGAAAATACGTTTTCGGCTCCCCGTTCGACAGGCAATGAAATACGTGGAGAGACGTATACTGTAAAAGTTCCGGGTGTTTTTCTACATAGGCCCGGATCAGGACGACGTCATCCTGAGGCAGCTGTCGCAGCTTGAGCAGCCTCTTATCGAGGCCGACTGCCAGCGTATCGAGGCCGCCTTTGCCATTATAACTAATCATGCACATCGCTCACTTTCACACTTAAGTCACCATATATTAAATCAATAACAGATATTATTTGCCACTATTATTATACAATCGCCTTATTGACAAAATCAAGAATCCGTAAAAACAATAAAAAATAAGTACATGGCGCCATAAATCCATCACGCAGACGATGATCACCATGTACTTAAGATATTGTATATTATAAAGTTGATGTGGCCCTGCCTGATTCAAGGCCTGCTTCTAAAACGACAGCGAATCACCCAGAATCCTGCGCCACCGCGGTTCCTTGGTATAACGGTGAAGGACGCGGCGATTATATTTGGCATAGCGAGCTAAGGCCTGATAGGCCTCGTACTTTTTAGCGCCGTGATGATTGGCAATGCGAAGGCCGACAGACGTCACGGGAATGAGCCACCACGTATGGGTAAAAGCCCCGACGGTAATGCCCAGCACATGGCACACATAGGAAAGCAGCGAGCGACGACCGAATTCTTTCCCTTTCTTGTAATCCGACAGTTCCTTCTGTTTAGCCACAGAGTAGGCGATAATGGCATAGGGAATGATGGATGGCAGGAAACTTTCATGACCCACATCGGCGCCGGCCATGACTGTATCCTGGACGTACTGCGTCAGTTCTTCGTTCGATATGCCACTGTTGATGACGTGTTCTGCCATGTCGCCCATGGTCACTTCGCTATATACTTCCTCCGTCGATACGACATCGATGTAGGGATATCGTTCCAAGGCATGACCGATGTATTCGGCCGATTCCGTCGCCTTGAGCTGCAGCACCTCATCGACATTCCCCTGGCCGTCTCGAATGGCAATATCCCACCCCGGCTCGGTCGCCGACTGAGCCATTTCTGCATGGTAGCCGGGAGGCAGACGTCCGTCGTTTAGATAGTCCGTATACTTGATTTCAAAGAGTTTTCCCTTGACGCCGCTGATAAATCCGCTAAGCTGGTCATCATCCAATTGGTGCACAGCCTCTTTAAAATCCATGGCCGCCGCCTTTTGCGGATAAGCCATTTCATAGGCCTGCTGCACATCTTTTGGCACATGCCAGCCCAGGAAACGGCTCAGGAGACTGCCTGTCGCAAGGCCCAGTGAATCGAGGAATAAAGTCTTTCGCGTTTCACCGGATAATTCCACCCGTTTCAAGGCCTCCTGCACCTTGGCATAGGCTTCCGCCTGCTGTTCAATCTCTGCCAGCAAGGCTTCAAAATCCTTCTTTCGATACAAGACGCCCCGTGTATTTTTTAGTAAATCAACACTGGCTTTCCCGGCCCCGACAGATACACCGGCCACGGTCTTAACGGCCTTTTCGGCCATCTCCATTTTCTTGCCACGATTCCAGCCCTTCGTCATATGCCTCTCCGTCTCAACAATCAACCTCACAAATCAGAAAACGCTGCATCCCCTTCCTTCTACGACCTCAAGGGGCAGGCGCCTTCGCTTCATCGTCGGAATCACTCGTATGGGCCGCAATGACTAGTTTTTTAACGACCTCAAAAATCTCAGCGATCCAGGCTTTCATTTCCGCCGTTGTACTTTCCCGATCATCGATCATTTTTTGAAAATCGTCAAACATAAAGTCGTAGCCGATCTTCCGGCACTCCAGCATACGTTGGCCATATTGGAGCTTCTCGTCTTGTGATAACGAGTCTTCACCCCGTCTTCCCATCACAAGATCCCGATACAGTCGTTCATGATCGTCATCAGGGGACTCATTCTTTTCAGCCATCCGCGCCCGAGACGCACTCCAGCCCCAATCGCCGGCCAAATAAAAACAGCGGGTAAGCAAGCGCTCTTTGGCCTCGGCATCCCCTTTCAGCATGGCCTGATAATCTTGCAAGAGTTCGGGAAACTGCAAGACAGCAAAGCGACTGCAAACGGTATAACACTTGATAGCCATGGGAATATCGCCTTTCAAGTAAAAGGTGATCCCCATGGCACAATAGCCCTTCATAGAACCATACACATCCTCATCGTGCATGGATGTGGCATACAATCGTAACGCCTCGTCAAAAGCACCTTCATACAATTTCTCACTGGCCTGACTGAATAAACCTGCCTCATTATCCAAAATTGCCATCAACGTCACCCTTTCATACTCTTTATACTACGGTAATCAAACATCTTTCAACACCAAAGCCAAGGACTGTCAGGTGTCCCATGCCCGTCTTATGATTGAATATCGAAGCCTGTCCGTCACATTACTATTGATAATTATATAGTTCTATATAGAAATGAATTATCCTGCCTGCGCCAAGACACCCTTTAAGCCCGCTTACAGAATAACGCTACCAGGCCGTGACGACGGACAAATTTTTCTGATACAGCCGTCGTGCCCTGCACCCTTTTTTACGCATCCCAACCGACGTGTCAGCAACCTCCGGAAAAATTCACGAAAAAAAAAGCTTGCAATTATTTTACATTTGGTGTATTATAACAAATGTGCTCACGAGGTCAGCACCGACAACTTAAGACATGGACCATTAGCTCAGCTGGCAGAGCACCTGACTCTTAATCAGGGTGTCCAGGGTTCGATCCCCTGATGGTCCACCATAAAAAAAGCTGATAGCCATCGCATTTGTGCGGTGGCTATTTTTATTTGACCTCCAAAAGTCAGGTGCCTTTGACCCCTTTTTGACCCCCTTAATAAAAATTATTCCCCACCATTCACTACGATGCTATAAGGAATATGAGCTGGATAAGGGTTCAGTTGTAAAATATTATTTTATAACTGAACAAGATATCAATAATTACAAAAAACATTTTTAATCTTGAAGCCACTTTAGCTATCGGTTTCCGTATTCGCGCTCCCCGCAGCACGCAATTTCGCAGATAGGCCAATACAACGTTAAAAGAATACCTGCAAAAAGGCTTTATTTTAGATGATAAACGTTTAAAAAATCCAGATGGCCGACCGGACTACTTCTATGAACTTCTCGCCCACATCCGCGATATTCGGGCCAGTGAAAAGAAAATTTACCAAAACTCCGCGAGTGATTTTCCCCGTCAGAATATTACGACAAAACATATACAGCAACTCAACACGTCTTTGCCGAAACGCAAAATAAGCTGATATATGGTATAATTGGACAGACAGCGGCTGAATTGATCATGAGCCGTGCCGATGCGACTAAGCCTAATATGACAGGAAGTACTTTCGATTTGCGAGGAGTAGTTTATGATAAATTTAACCGCAGATAATCTATGGAATAAGTTTCAATCACTTTCTAAAGAAGACCAATCGGTTATTAATTCTATTTTATGTCGAAAAAAGAAACTATCCGTTGATGAGCTCATTCAGCATATGAAAGATAAAGGAATCACATTTAGCATTGTCAACGAAGACGATGCCAAACATTTTCTCCAAGAACATAATTATTATTTTAAACTTGCTTCATATAGGGGAAATTATGTTAAATATCAACGAGGGACCAACTCAGGAAAATATGAAAATTTAGACTTTGCATATCTTAAAGAATTATCGATTATTGATATGCATTTACGTTATTTAATTTTACAAATGAGCCTTGATATAGAACATCAGATTAAAGTTATGCTGTTACGTGATATTGAGCAAAATTCAGATGAAAACGGCTACACGATTATCAAAGAATTTGATAAAAATTACCGTTGTCGTCAAAAAATTTTAAATCAATCTCAATCAAGTTATGCGCATGACTTGATTGAAAAACATCGTGATAATCTTAGTTTTCCTGTATGGGCTCTCTTTGAACTGATTAGTTTTGGTGAGTTATGTAATTTATATAAAAAATATACAGAGCTATACCCAAAGCGAAAGCTACCAAAACGTAGCTTATTAAATCCCATAAGAAATATGCGTAACGCTGCCGCTCATAGCAATTGTTTAATTTACAAATTAAGATTATCAGAAAATAAAGAGACAGCTCCCCCTAAGCGAACTATAAACGATATCAGTAATATTGTCTCTCAAATACCTACTATTCGGCGTTCATCCAGAAAAAATTATTTGCAAATTATCCCTATACATGACTTTGCAGTTTTATTGTATTGGTATCATAACTTTGTGAAAAGCGAAGGGTTGCAAAAGAAGCGACGTAGAGAATTATACGATTTATTTTGCCGGAGAATGACAGAGCATCCCGAATACTTTTCAAAAAATGATTATATCAAGCACGCTTACATCTTTACGCTAAAACTTGTTCAATATTTTTTCCCACCTATTGACAACTAACTCGTCCTATCTTATACTATAACTAACTTGAAAATCATATTATATATGGTTTTGGATGGGACATGTTACGACATGTCCCTTATTTTTTATCTTTTTCCATATTCAAAGAAAAAAGTGGTTGTTGCAAAAATTGCAACAACCACTCAGCATGGAGCTATGGTTTAGTCACTCTATACTTTTGTTGTCGCGAAGAATTTTTTTCAATAGGCTCTATGTGAGTCCCATTCGTATGCACATAGTTGAGAAACAGGAAACGATTTTTAACGCAAAAACATCCCTCACTGCCCATTACGGTCGTGAGGGATGTTTGACTTTCAGAAGCTTTTACAGGTGATACGGTTCGTACCGGGAGATTTTAATAGCCCAAAGACACGATATTGACAGTCGTGACTAAGCCTCTGCAAACGTCTCCCTTAGCTGCTCTAAAAATAACCTTGCCGCTGATGAGAATACCTGATATTTCTTCCAGATAATATTTAATCCGGAATCTAATCTCGGTTCTAATGGCCTGAAACAAAGGTTGCTGCTTTCAGCGGTATTCGCTATTTTATCAATGGTCACGGCATAACCGATTCCGGCTTCAACCATAATAGCAGCATTATAAACCAGATTAAAGGTAGTCACTATATCCAACTGGTCAAACTCTTTACCAAACCATTCCGCAAATTCATTTCCGCGTCGTTCCCCGGAAATTACCTGCCTGGAACAGATCAGCGGGACATTCAGTAAATCTTCTTTTCGGATTGCTTCTTTGCTGGCAAGAGGACTGTCCTTCCTCATGACAACACCCCATGTATCTTTTGCCGGAATATTAATGTAGTCATACTTTGAAATATCCGCAGGTTGGATTAAGATTCCAAAATCCAACAGGCCCTTATCAAGACGATCGGTTACATCTTCTGAATTTCCACTATATAGATGGTAATGAATGTCTGGATAGCTAGCCCGAAGCTCTTTTGCTATTTTCGCTATCAATTTAATCGCGTCTGTTTCGCCGCCACCGATATAAATATCACCGCCAACCAGGTTTTCCATAGAGGAAAATTCCGCCTCCGTTTTATCAACCATTGAAATGATTTCTTCGGCCCGTTTCCTCAATATCATTCCCTCAGCCGTCAAAGTCATGTTGTGGCTGCCGCGCGTAAAAAATTTTTGCCCTAATTCTTCTTCCAAATCGCGTATTTGCCGGGAAAGCGTGGGTTGTGTTACATGAAGAAAATTAGCAGCATTTGTGATACTGCCCTCCCTGGCAATTGCCAGAAAATAGCGAAGCACTCTAATTTCCATAATACCCCTCCTTACATTCATATTATACTCGTTCATGATATGCCCGTAAAGCAAATCACGGTTTTTAATTTAACTATTTGCTATTTCTAGGTTTTGCAACTACAATTAAAGCATGAAGGAGGTGCTGAAGTGAACGAAATACCAGAGAGAACAAGGCTTCTTCGTAATCTGAAAGACGCAGGCTTCGATGAGGCTACAATCCAAAAATATATGGAATTGCAAAAGGCAGGCCGGCGGCAGGAGCAATACCGACTACTTGCATTGCACAGAGCGGTACTCTTGGATCAGGTTCATACTAACCAACACATGATTGACTGCCTTGATTATCTGGTCTACACAATGAAAAAATAACAGATATAACTATTTCAAAAAACATTCGCCATGAACATGAATGTCAATGTTCGACAATCCTGCCAATCTAATTTTTGGTAGTGTCAAGCTCAGCAAGCTTGAGAAACAGAAATACCGAGATGAACATTTTCAAGGGAAAATCCATGAGAATAAACCGTCCCTATGATCACATGAGCAAACAGCTCACGGCATCAGGCGCAGCGTCTTCGGTATTCAATCAAATCAACGCTTTTAAGCGATAACAAATAAATTAAATTCAAAATAACAGGAGGACTATTTATGAACACTTTGATTGCATATTTTTCCTACACAGGACACACCAAGGGCATTGCCCAGCAAATCCAGGATCTGACCGGAGGAACACTCTTTGAAATCCGGCCTCTAGATGCCTATTCCAGCGACTATGATACTACCGAACGCCAGGCCCGCAAAGAAACCCGTGAAGATTACCGCCCGGCATTGGCGGAGCAGGTTTCCGATTTTGCTTCCTATGACACCATCTTGTTGGGAACTCCCAACTGGTTCAATACGATTGCCCCATCGGTCGCTACATTCCTTTCGGAGAATGATTTCTCTGGTAAAAAGATCGCATTGTTCTGCACCAACGGAGGAGGCGGTCTGGGCCATACCGTCTCCAACATTCAAAAACTTGTCAAAGGGACAGAAATGCTTGACAGCCTGAATCTCTACGAGGATGGCGGTGCAGATGCAAAGGCAAAAATCGAAGCATGGTTGAAAAAGAATGGTCTGTATTGATTGGAGGGTAACATTATGGCTAATATAAATGGAAAAGTTTTTGAAATCTACCCAAAAATCAAATGCGAGAAGGTTCATTTTAAGAACCGATTCGGTATTGAGCTTTGTGGTGACCTTTATCTGCCGGAAGGCTATGAAGATAAACAGAACGCGGCAATTATCGTATCCGGACCGTTCGGAGCCGTCAAGGAACAATCCTCCGGCCTATATGCACAGGAGTTTGCCAATATGGGTTTTGTGTCGATTGCCTTTGACCCGTCCTTTACCGGCGAGAGTGGCGGAGAAGTCCGAAATGTGGCTTCCCCTGAAATCTTTACGGAAGATTTCAGTGCGGCTGTAGATTTTGTAGGGCTGCTTCCCTATGTGAATCGTGAGCGAATTGGCGCAATGGCAATCTGCGGCTTATCCGGCATGGCGATTACGGCAGCTACGTCCGACACCAGAATTAAAGCGGTAGCAACGGCATCCATGTATGATATGTGCCGAAGCATTTCTAAAGGCTACAAGGATAGTTACACCGCAGAAGACAGGCAAAAAATCAAAGAATTTTTAAGCAGACAGCGTTGGATTGATGCTGAGAACGGTTCTTTCGATGTGGGCGCACATGAGCTTGGATTTGATGAAAACGGCAATGTAGTTAAAGTCAGCAAGTTATTTCCAGATACTCTTCCGGAAGATATTGATCCCGTTTCCAAGGCATTTTTCGACTATTACTGCACAGAGCGCGGCTACCATAAGAACGCAATAAATTCGGCGGCGGCTTGGACGCAGACCACCCCGTTTTCCTTCTTTAATTTCTCACTGATGGAGAATATCAAAGAAATTTCGCCCCGCCCAATCATGTTGATTGCCGGCGAAAACGCACATTCCCGCTATTATTCTGAAGATGTGTATGCTGCGGCAAATGAGCCGAAGGAACTGGTAATTGTACCGGGAGCAGATCATGTAGACTTGTATGATAGAATGGATAAAATTCCCTTTAACAAGCTGCGGAAATTCTTTGAGGACGCATTGAAATAATGTGGAGGCAGCCCATATGCTGACTTCAGCGCGTCCTAGAAGAAGCCGCTAAAGGCGAAGGAAATAAAAATTATAGGTTCTCTTTTGTACTGTGCCTTGGCCTGACAGACTACTGAAATAGGTCAACAAATCGCCCTGGTACAACATGTTGCAAAAGGAAGGAATACTAAAGGATTTTATGGAGAAAGGAAAAACACAATGCAGTATGCAAGAGACAATGCGGTATCTCAAACAGAGAATCCACAAATCGCAACAAGGGTGCTGGAAAACGGCACAAAGGTAAACATCTATTTTGGAGACATCCTTGTCCCCGCCACGTTGAATGACAGCAAAGCAGCAAAAGCCTTGATTAAAATGCTGCCTTATAAAGTACGAGTAAACCGTTACTCATTTGACGTATGCGGCGTTATGGGTAACGCGCTTCCTTACGATCCGAAGGACGAACATAACGGTTGGTTGAACGGTGACATTGATTTTGCCACGGACGGCAACTGGTTCACCATCCTCTTTGATAATGAGGAAAATTCCGACAGTTACGGTTATCAAGTCAATCTCGGAAAAGTAGATAGCGAACTGTCCGTTCTTAAAAATTTGAGCGGCAGTTACGAGGTACGAATTGAACTGGCAAAATAATCATTGATAATCGGTGAGCGCTCATAGGTAGCTTTGTATTCCTACGGGCGCTCATTTTTATAAGTCACCATACAACCACGCCCCGGAGACTGTCGAAATGATGCGACATCAGAGCTGGGGAAAAAGCGATGAATCCCGAAGATTATATACAGTTTGAGGAGTCGTATGAGTTGTCCGGTAATGTGTTTGAAACAGGATCATCCCGTCAAAATATCAATTTACGTATCTTTCGCAGATACTCGGCGTATCCATTCTCGTACAATCCACTTTCCGCATCCTATGGAGATTTAACGACCATTGTCTGTCTTCATGGAAGACGCTTTTCATCATGTTTTTGTTTGCATTTATCAGATATTATCTGCAAGGGTTTTACATAAAAAACATCCCTCACTGTCCATTACGGTAGTGAGGGATGTTTGACTTTCAGAAGCTTTTACAGGTGATACGGTTCGTGCCGGGAGATTTTAATAGCCCGGTAGATCTGCTCGATCAGGATCAGGCGTATCATCTGATGGGTCAGGGTAATGCGGCCAAAGGAGATGCATTTATCGGCTTTTCTGCGAACGATGTCGCTGAGGCCGAAGGGTCCGCCAATGATGAAGGAGATTTCACTGCAGCCGTAGAGGGCAAGGTCCGAAAAGGACGCCGCCAGTTCTTCCGACGAGACGAGTTTTCCGCCTACGTCGAGAGCCATGAGGTGCGATCCTTCATGGACGTGGCGCAGCATCTTTTCCCCTTCTTTGTCGAGGACCTGGGCCTTTTGGGCCGGCGATGGGTTGTCGGGCATCTTTTCTTCGGGCAGGACGGTTACCGTGACCTCACCGTAAGGCCGAAGGCGCTTCAAAAACTCATCGATGCCGGCCGTCAGGTATTTCTCCTTAATTTTACCGATAGTGATAAGATGGTACTTCATCAGTTACTCTGGTCGTCGTCAGACGAATCGGTCTGCGGGCTTTCCTGGAGGACGACCGTCGCTTCGCGGTTCATGCCGTTACGGGTGTAATCGATGCTGACCGAGTCACCGACTTTGAGTTTATCCATGACGCTCTGGAGGCTTGCAAAGTCTTTGACATCCGTGCCGTCTAACTTAACGATGACGTCACCGTGCTGGAGTCCGGCCTGATCGAGAGGACCACCAGGAACGACGCGGTAGACGTAGATACCCTGGGCATTGAGCTGCATGCCGAAGCGAGCTGCCATCTGCTGGTCAAGGCCGTAGAGACCGAGGTACGGGCGGACGACTTTGCCGTTGGTGATGAGGTCCTGTAAAATCGGACGAGCCGCATTGATTGGGATGGCAAAGCCTAAGCCTTCGACGCCTTCCTGAGAAATTTTGGCACTGTTGATGCCGATGACCTTACCATCCGCATCGACCAGGGCACCGCCGGAGTTGCCGGGGTTGATCGCCGCATCGGTCTGAATGAGCTTCATGCTCTGGCCTTCAGCACCGATAGTACGATTGAGGGAGCTGATGACGCCGACCGTAACCGTTCCCTGGAATTCAAGGCCCAAGGGGTTGCCGATAGCAATAGCCGGTTCGCCGACCTGCAGGGAGTCGCTGTCGCCAAATTCAGCAACGGGCAGGTTGTCCATATTGATTTTTACGACGGCTAAGTCCGTCTTAGCATCGCGGCCGACGACGGTACCTTCCGTACTCTGACCGTCCGCTAAGGAAACGATGACCGTCTTGGCCGTGCCGACGACGTGGTTGTTGGTAACGATGTAACCGGCCTTGTCAAAGATGACGCCGGAGCCGACGCCTTCGCCAACCAAGACTTTACGGTTGAACATGTCGCGGTTATAGACCTTGGTCGTGATACCGACGACAGCCGGGCTTACTTTCTTAGCCGCCTGAACGACAGCCGTATTGCGGGCACTCGAAATGGATTCAGACTTTTTAGGTTCTTCAAGCTGGTTCGTCGTCCCCTGGTAGGTCCCGGTCGGTGAAAAAAAGGTATCGCGGAGCTTAAAGCCGCCAAAGACACCGCCGGCGATGAGGATTACGGCAACGACGGCCGTAAGGATTCGTTTGTGCTGCATAGTTAGTCACTACTCCTTTCCTGAAAGCGGACGCTGCCGTCCTGGCAGGCCAGCCGCAATAAAATATCTTGACCGACGACACGGCCGTACTGAGAGAGGACCGTGCGCATCGTATGAAGCGCGAGTGATGGTGTATTGTTCTTCTCACTGCGATGAGCCAAGAGGACCCGCATGAGGCCCTTGGTCGGAAGCGACGCCAAGAAGGACGCCGCCGTCTTGTTGGATAAATGTCCCCAACGCCCTAAGATTCGCTGCTGGAGCGCATAGGGGTACGGGCCGTTTCGGACCATTTCTTCATCGTGATTGGCTTCTAACACGAGGATATCGGCATAGGCTGCCGCCGCCGCTACATCTGGACTAATAAAGCCCAAATCCGTCGCCAAAGTGATTTTAGCATCGCCGTGACGCAGGCTGTAGCCGACGGGCCGAGCTGCATCGTGAGAGATGGCAAAAGGCGTCACTTCGATATCTTTCAAGGCCACGCGCCGCGTCAAGCGGACGAAGCGATGATCAAAGCCCTCGGTCTTGCGACCCATGGCCTGCCACGTTTCAGCCGTCGTATAGACCGGCATGTCGGTCCGCTTTAAAAGGGTCGTAATGCCGCCGACGTGGTCCGAGTGTTCGTGAGTAATAAATACGGCATCGAGGTCGCCGAGGCTGCATCCGTAACGCTTGAGGCCCTGCTCAATACGGCGGCAGCTGATACCGGCATCGATGAGGATATTTGTCTTACCACAGCGAATATAAGCCGAATTGCCTTTACTGCCGCTGGCCAGCATACTGACCAGGCAGTCACCGGACCGGGCTTCGCCGCCAAGGTTGGGGATGGCATCGAGAGACGGTTCCGGCACGGCTTTCTTTATATCGCAGCCGGCTTCCCGCCTTGCCTCCTGAATGGACAAGGCCATTTCCTGGAGCTGCCGTTCACATTCAGTCATTAAGTCCCTCCTTCCCATGATTCAAAAAAAACCATCGTTCCGGAATAATTCCAAACGATGGTCTGTGTGGTGGGCCTAGGTGGACTCGAACCACCGACCTCACGCTTATCAGGCGTGCGCTCTAACCAGCTGAGCTATAGGCCCATGTATGGGATACCTTGCCTTCCCCAATTGTCAGTCATAAAGAAATGGTGGGCCTAGGTGGACTCGAACCACCGACCTCACGCTTATCAGGCGTGCGCTCTAACCAGCTGAGCTATAGGCCCATTTCCTAACGACTTGTTTAGTATACCACAGATACAGAACGTGTCAAGAAAATTATTCCAAATCCTTTACATTTTATTTATACTGCGCCATAAGTTTTTCGAATGCCGCAAAGGACCGCCGGATCATGTCGGGATCGACGCAGTAGGAAATACGGACGTAGCCCGGGCAGCCGAAGCTGTCAGCCGGTACGATGAGGAGATTGAGCTTTTTAGCCTTGTCCGAAAAAGCCTTGGCATCCGGTTCCGGCGATTTGACGAAAAGGTAAAAAGCACCGCTCGGATAGACGCAGTCATAGCCCATCTCTTTTAAACCATTATATAATAGTTTCCGGTTCTGGTCATAGACATTGACGTCGCTGGTCTGGCCCATGCACTTCAAGATGACGTCCTGGAAAAGATGAGGCGCACAGACAAAGCCCATGAAACGCCCGGCCCCGCAGACCGCCGTATATACCTCTTTAGACCCAGTTACGCAGTCGGGAACGAGGATGTAGCCAATGCGTTCACCCGGAAGACTCAGGGATTTACTGTAAGAATAGCAGACGATGGTGTCGCGGTAAAACTTCGGGACATACAGAATCGGAAGGCCGTCGTAAATGATTTCGCGATACGGTTCGTCAGAAATAAGATAGATCGGATGACCGATTTCCTTCGATTTACGTTCAAGGAGAGCGGCCAACTTTTCATAGGTGTCTGCCGAATAGACGACGCCTGACGGATTATTGGGCGAATTGACGATGACGGCCCGCGTGTGCGGCGTAATCGCCTTTTCCATGGCATCGAGAGAAATCTGGAAATGCTCCGTATCAGGCGGCAAAATAACCGATTTAGCACCGGCATTCTGCACGAAAACCGTGTATTCCGGGAAGAAAGGAGCGACCAAGATGACTTCGTCGGAAGGGTCTTCAACGATGGCCTTGAGGCTGATGACCAAAGAAGCCGCTGCCCCGCAGGTCATATAGAAATTATCGGCCCGTACATCGGCACCGTAGGTTTTATTCATGAAATCGGCCAAGCCTTGGCGGACCGGTGCATCGCCGGCGGCTGCCGTATAGCCGTGAATAGCTGCTGATTCGCGTTCACGCAAGATATCTTCAATAGCCTGCCGAACGCAAGCCGGTGCCGGAACGGTCGGATTGCCAATACTAAAATCAAAGACGTTTTCCTTGCCGACGACGGCTGCCTGTTCCTGGCCATAGGCAAAGAGGTCGCGGATGACCGAAGCCTGCGAACCGAGGGCGTACATTTCTTTCGATGCCATACAAACAACTCCTTTAACGATAAATATATTCTATTATATCCCGTCAAAAAAAAGAAAACAATCTATGTTATAATAATATCGAAAAAAAAACGAAAGGAAGACCTTCATGAAAAAACAAAGTCCCTATGTCTATCTCTTTACCATGGGCCATTTTTCCGTAGACTGGGCACAAGGCGCTATCCCGGCCCTCCTGCCCTACTTCATCACGACCTGCAACTTAAGTTACCAGGCCGGCGCGACCCTCATATTTGCCAACATGCTCTTATCCTCGGTGTCGCAGCCGATCTTCGGATATTACTCCGATAAGATTTCAAAACCCTGGTTCGTCCCCTTAGGACCCATCCTCTGCGGGATCTGCCTGACCCTCTTAGGTTTTACCCAAAACTACTGGCTCATCTTCCTCTTCTCCATGTTCAGCGGCTTCGGTTCCTCCATCTACCATCCCGAAGCAGCCCGCATGGTCAACAACATCGCCGGTGACCAAAAAGGAAAAGCCCTGGGAGCCTTTTCCGTCGGCGGCAACGCCGGTTTTGCCGTAGGACCGATCGTCGCCGGTGCCTGCGCCTATGCCTTCGATATCCGAGGTCTTGCCATCTTCGGCGTCGTCAATACCATCCTGGCCCTCATCATCTATCACCGCATGCCCCATATCCTGTCTCTCGTCCAAGAAGCAAAACGAGAAGAACAAAAAGCCCATCCCGGCGAAGTCAAAGAAAACGAATGGGGTCCCTTCAGCCGCCTGTCGGTCGTCATCTTCGTCCGCTCCATCGGCTTTACGGTCTGCAACGCCTTCATCCCCCTCTTTTGGATCAACGTCCTCCATGCCGCCCCGACGACAGGGAGCCTGGCCTTGTCAATCCTCTTTTCCATGGGCGTCGTCATCACCTTCCTCGGCGGCATCTTAGCCGACCGCTTCGGCTTCATCCGCGTCCTCCGCGGCGCCATGCTGCTCATGATCCCGTCGACCTTCTTCTTTGTCAACAGCACTGACATCGTCACGGCGACCATCCTGCTCCTGCCCGTCGCCTTCTCCCTCTTTGCTGCCTACAGCCCCATCGTCGTCTTAGGACAGACCTACCTCGGGAAAAACGTCGGCTTCGCCTCAGGCGTCACCTTAGGCTTAACGACGACCATCGGCGGCCTCGTCTCGCCCCTCGTCGGCTGGGGTGCCGACCAGTGGGGCCTCACAACAGCCCTGCAAATCCTCTGGATCTGCGCCATCATCGGCTCCATTTTCGCCTTCCTCATCCCGGTGCCGAAGGCCTGGAAGAATTTGCATAGTTAAAAATCTTGATAATGCACAAAAAATCTTGAATATTTCCATATCGATAAAACCGCAGAAAGTCGTATCAATGGCTTTCTGCGGTTTTATTTTGCTATTTACAAGCGTATTCATATTTTCTGCGTTTATTTTCGTTTCACTTGCATTTAATAATCATCCTAAAGAATTGCTTTGCTCATGGCATCCACGTGTGATTCTGTAACCTGCATGACATCCTTCATATATGAATCCATGTAGGCCCAATCAGGATTTCCTTCACTATCAATAGGAAGTTTAATTTTCTCAGACCTTAATAAATCGGGGAATAATCCATAATTGTAGGAATATTTGCGAGCTATTGGTTGCAAACAGGCAGTCAAAAACCGGCAAGCTCCTTCATTCAGAGCGCTTGTATCTATGTAATAAATATCACGACCGGATACAAACTTTTCTTGCTGATAAAAAAAAGCTGAATTCTCTGCTCCAAATGAAATAACTCCTGCCGGACTTGGCTTCATTTCATCGTTTTGCTGAACCCGGTACTTAATACCATTATCAAATTTTGTTCTTACAACATAAGGGATTCCACCAGCATCCTCTACAACCTGTCTTTCATGAAGTACAGGCGGCTTCATTATCTTAGGAAACAATTTGCCAATTTCAAACTCTTTCCACTGCGATATATCAACAACCGTCTTCTTCTTATCGACAAGCCTCAGATGCTCAAGGCAAGCCTCAGCTTCCTTCATGACGTCCGCCATGAAGGAAGCCATGTAGTCCCAATCAGGATCTCCATGAGAATCGACGGGGAGTTTAATAGTTTCAGAAGATATCGTCTGTGAATTTAATTGATCAGAGTAAGTGTATTTTGTCAAAGAAGATCGGATTGCTGTTGACAAAAACAAACCGTTTCTCTCATTAATATGTTTGTTCCGAAGTATAAGAATGGCAGAACCGGCTCCACCCCTCCCCAGAAAATCAACCGATTGGTAAAAAGCCGAACCATCAAGAGGACTGACCGTGATACAATTTTTCTCATCAAGAACTTCTCCATTTTTTGACTCGCAATATTTCACAACTCCATTATTGAAGTTTCCAGATGCCACAAATGGGATATCCCCCTCTTCATATGCTGCTTGGCTGCGAGATACAGGACGACCTATTTCAAACAAATGTCCAATCTCGAACTTTTTCCATTTGCTCGTATTAATCTTCGCCACTGTCATCACCGACCTTCTTCAGGCTTATCATTACGTCTCCATCACCTTCACTAATACAACTCGAATACATAGCAGTCTCTAGCAATTTATCGCCAAAGGCCTTGGCGTCAATCCCTTTTTGGAACATCAGATAATCCATTGCCGTCTTCCTAAAGTCTTCCTCGAATATCTCGAATGGTTTTTGCGGGACCTGATAGGACAGGTGTTCGCCAGACTTTACCCATTGGCACGTCTCGTCGCCGGACTGTTTCTCGACGATATCCACCCAATAATCCTCAATATCAGACCATTTTCCATAGATGTCATGACGTCCCTTGTTCTTGACCGTTGCCAATCCGTCCGATTCCATGTAGCAAGCAAACAAATCCTTTCCTTCTTGAGGAATTCCCGACTCGAATACGAAAATAGAGGTCGTGACGCCGACATTGAAGAACAGGTCTTCCGGCAGTTTTATAACCTTCTTTAAGCGGTGATGTGATAGAATTCGCTTTATTTGCCCCTTCGATGTCTTTTCAAGCTTCTTGTCCGGCATAATGAATGCGCACATCGTATGCTCAGGCACATTGTCCAATACATTCTCGACAATCTTCATGCAGCCGTACTTTTTCTCGTATGGCGGATTCATCAAAACTTTAGTAATACCTTGTTTCGCAATCCATTTGCCGGCCTCTTCGGTTCTTGCGTCCAACTGCTCAAGGTTGGTCTTGCCATCCTTGTGAATTAGCATGTTTGCACAAGCAAGGGCATAAATTTCACGGTCAAACTCGATGCCGTAGAGTTGAGATTGCTTGATTTTTTTCGCCTTGTTGGTTTGTGCTCCGCCGGCCTCAAAGATCATGTTGGCCATAGCCTTGACTAAGAAGCCTCCTGAACCGCAGGTAGCGTCCAGTACCTTGTCGTCCTTATTGACTTCAAGAATCCGATACATGAAATCCGTTATATGTTCGGGCGTAAAAATCTGCCCAGCTTCGGACTTCTTCTTGTAGCGATTGAACTCATTGAAGAAAATGCCCATGACATCCTCACCGCGCCATGCATCAGAATTAAGGCAATCGGAAATCGCAGTTACCCAATCGATGAACTGCCCAATCAAATCTTTAACATGCTGTTGAGCTTTTTCATCTTCACTATTGACGTTGAGATTCATACGAATTTCAGAAAACACGTCGAGAAGTAATTCCAGTTTCTGATTCTGACTTTTATCCCGAATTAAGGCCTTATTCAGCGAGGACTGAATGGCGTTCGTAAACATCTGATAGTCCATCCCCTTGACCATCAGAGCATCATATCGTCTCGCGACAAGGGCGCAAGCAGTAAAAATCATTCGGTGATATAGATTTTTGATACCAAATTCAAAATGAAGGCAGTTGTTAATTTTCGCTGTTAGCGAGTATATATATTCTTTGTCGATGTGGTCAACCGTAAACAGAGCCGCATAGTACTCAATATTTTGAAGTTCTTTCGTACCTTCCCCCTCATATTCTTGAGTCCCCTTAAACACGCGCACATCGTCACCATTATACAGAATGCCTACGACATGATTATACTGTTCCTCAAGGATTCTGACGTTCTTCAGAACTTCGTTCACTTGTTTTTCACCAAGCGCAATCTTTGAGGATTTCGTCTCAAGCACAACAGCCGTATCTGCATGATTATCAGGCAGGTACCATCCGTCGGGCTTATCGGCCACACCGGTAAACCCAAGTTGATTGAATGTCGTAAGCTGACCAACACCCGCTCGAACACCTTTTTTATCCGCAAAGCCAAGAATATCCCGTGCCTTATCGCGCACTTCATCCTCAGTCAATTGTTTTCCCATTACTCGTTACCTCTCTTGCTGTAAAATTCCACTTCCGATAGGAGGTGATCTTTATCTTCCGTTCATGTAAAGCTGTATTTTCTATTTTAACGATGCCCCTGAAGGTTTCATCATCATCGGATCTGCAAGGATATTTTTATATCCGAAGCATCTTTAATCGTTTGCTGGTTATGACAACGAAGACATTCTGACCGTACCAGATTCTCAATAGCAGAACGTCCAAAATTGTCCAGCGAGAGGTACATCTTGATAATAGCTACGAATTGATCCTCGAGCTCCCATTTTTGTGGTTTCGTGTCTTCATCCGTTAAGGAAGATTCATCATCGGTTCTCCCCATCATATAATCGAGGCGTTTATCAAATAAATCCGCTATCCGTACGAGCCTGCCAGAATCAGGCATACGGGTACCCTTTTCCCACATGGCCACGGCGGCTTTGGATACACCAATTTTTGCCGCCAAGTCGGCCTGGGTAAGATGATTTTCTTTTCGTTGTTTTCGAAGCCGTTCTGCAAAAGAATCTCCCATGTCGCCGCTCCTTTCTTCACATCATGTAAACTAATTATATCATATTTCGTGAATTAAGTATATATTTCAGTTTATTAATTCACATTAAGTTAATTATATTTTATATTCAGTTAACTATTTGTATGGTTTATGATTAAATAATCATCATTTTGTGATATCACCAGTCATGTGAGTCACTTATCTTCTTAAAAGAAATCCCTCTATCGCGTCACCAATTATTCGTCAAAAAAACAAGGCACACATAGAAACAATCTCACTCGTGAGTTGTCTTTACGCATGCCTTGTTTTGTTATAAAAAAATATATATCGATAGGATCAATTATTTTAATCGCTATATTTTCAGTCTGCCAATATCGGATTTTTCGCAATGATATGGGCTAATCGTTCCATTCCCGCACCGACAATTCGTCGGATAGTCGCCTCACTAAGGTGATATTTTCTGGCTATTTTTCGATAAGAGTGCCCGTGCATATGATGCCAGATGATGCAGTTTCGTTCTTTTTCGCTCAACGAATATAAGGCATCCCACACTTGCTCCTGGCGCTCAGCCGCATTGTATTGATGCTCCGGACATTGCGCAATCGGTGCCATACAGCCTTCCGGCAAATCGGTTAAGCCACCGTTTTCGTCTTCCACGTTTTTTTGTATGTTTGAATTATATTTTTCCATATGATATGATTCCCGTTCTAGAAAATTATGAATGCTCATTTGCATGGCTTGCTGCACCGTTCCCGGCTTTTCTAAGTCAAAGTCCATGATGCAAAGAAAGGCCGCACTGTGTATCGATGATTGAAGATCTTCAGAATATCGATAGTGACGAGCATATTGTCCCAGATGTTTTCTAAATAAAGGCCTAAACTGGTCAAAAAGGATTTCAACAGCGGTCTCATCGCCTCTTTGTGCTTCACGGACATAATGTCTTAACGTTGCGGTCATGGTTACACACTCCTTACTTATGGTGATGTCAAAATTAGGACCCCTCTCGGTATGAATGAATCTACAAAAATTCAGATACGGAAAATACCCTGAGCGGCAGGCGCCGCCCAAGGTATCCCCCTATATAAGTCTCTCGCTTATTCGAGAATTTCGACTTTACGTGTTACGATCTGGCTGG
>NZ_KQ958202.1:0-61675 GCF_001546855.1 Megasphaera sp. MJR8396C
TTATCATGCCTATTCGGCGCCAAAAAAAGACAACCACGCTTAAACCGCATGGTTGTCATGTTGGTGCGAGTGAAGGGACTTGAACCCTTACGTCGTAAGACGCTAGATCCTAAGTCTAGTGCGTCTGCCATTCCGCCACACTCGCAGGTACTCGTCCATTCTATCACGTTTGTAAGCCGTCGGTCAACTGAAAATTGGCCGTTTCAGGGAGATTTGTGCAAAAATTCACAATATTTGAAAATACTATTGTCAAGGTCTTCTCAGTGTGCTATACTACGCATGACACAAGGGCGGGTCTTTTTTTACGTCGGATGGGTACCGGAATCGGACTGATACTGACGCAGACCGGCCGTGTTTTTATATGCGCGACTTGTATCTTGGGAAAGAACGAGAACGGGGGAGTATCATGGTACATCAAAAGGCACCGACGCAGCCGACGTTTTTGTCGATTCGTCAGTTGACCATTGCCGCTTTTTTATCGGCTATTACGATTTTTTTAGGGATTACCGGTTATGGATTCATTCCGCTGGTCATCATGAATGCGACGATTCTGCACATTCCTACGATTATTGGCAGCCTATCGGCAGGCCGTAAGGTCGGGATGATCGTCGGCTTTATGTTTGGGATTTTTTCCTTTATCCGTTCCCTACAGGCACCGAGTGCGCTGCTCTTGTTTGCCGTACAGTACAATGTCATGGCCGACGCCTTCATTTGTATCGTACCGCGCATTCTGATCGGCCTCATTGCTTATGAATTGTACCGTCATTTGAAGATCCGTGAAGTATGGCGCGTAGCCGTGACGGCTGTCGTGACGACGGTGATTCACACGGTTCTCTTCTTAGGTTCCTTTACGGCCCTCGTCGGCGTTCCCTATGCCGAGGCCCAAGGGATTCCCTTCATGAACGTCATCAATATCATGCTCGGCATTACGGCCGTCAATGGGGTTCCGGAAGCCATCGTTTCCGGCCTGATCGTTACGCCGATTATCATGGCGCTTCAGCGTGCCGGGTTAAAGGCGCAGTAACAGCAATTATATGGGTTATGGATACAACGGGGCTGTCCCCCAAAGGGCGGTCCCGTTTCTCTATTTTGATGGAAATTTGCTAATGCGAAAGTTTGCGCTATGTGGTAAAATAAGCAATGAATGGCTGTTTACGTATGGCAGCATATATGAAAGGAATAGAAGGGATTATGTGTTATGGCTTCGATTTTTTCTCCATTAACTAAAAATATAGGCATCGATTTAGGGACGTCTACGGTTCAGGTCTATGTGGAAGGCCGGGGCGTCGTCTTGTCTGAGCCGTCGGTTATGGCGACCGACGAGCGCAACAGTAAAATGATTGCCGTCGGCCGGTCGGCAGAGGACCTCTTGTCCCGCTCGCCGGAGACGGTAAAGCTCCATCGCCCCTTGGTCCACGGCGTCATCGCCGACTACAGCGTAACCCGGACGATGCTCGGTTATATCCTCAGCAAGTGCGTCCGAAGTGTTCAGCGGCTGCGCATCATGATCGGCGTGCCTTCGGCGGCTTCCAATGTTGAAAAACGAGCCGTTATGGAAGCGGTGTATCAGGCCGGTGCCAAAGAAGCCTTCGTCATTGAAACGGCGGCGGCTGCAGCGCTGGGCGTCAATTTGCCGGTCTATGATCCCGTAGGCAATATGGTCATCGACATCGGTGGCGGTACGACTAATGTGGCTATGCTGTCTCTCGGCGGCATCGTCGTCTCGAAGTCGCTTCATTTGGGCAGCCTTGATTTCAATGCGGCCATCCGCGATTATCTGCGCTACCAGTACGACGTCGTCACCGACGATACGACCATTGAAGAAATGAAGGTCACCAACGGTTCGGCCGTCCTGCCCCTGGAAGACCGGGGCTATTATTTCATGGCCCGCGGCCTCGATGACGGGCTCCAGCGCGAAGTAGCTGTGAAATCGAGTGAACTCTACCATGTCATCGGCAAGCCTTTGGTGAAGATCCTCGACGTCGTCAAAGACGTCCTTCGCGAGACCCCGCCGGAACTGGCTGCGGACATCAGGGAACACGGCATTGTCCTGACTGGCGGCGGCGCCAAGCTAAAGGGGATGGATCAGTTCTTTACGCAGGAATTGGGCGTTCCCGTCCTGATGGCAGCCGACCCGGAACTGGCCGTTGCCAGGGGCACGGGCATTGCCATCAACGATCGTGATAAGTTATCGGCCCTCATTGAAGGGGCGCAGCGCATATATAGGAGGAGATTTTAAAATTGTTTTCGTTCGGTAAAAGAAGCGTCGTCTTCGTACTCGTCTTATTCATCATCATTGCTGTCGTAGGCTGGGCTTGGCGCCAGCGCGATTCCCTGCCTTTTATTACGAAGCCTTTGATGACGATTATGTCGCCTTTTGAATATGGGGCCAGCAGCATCATGGATGTCCTCGCCTCGAATATTCACATCGTCGACGTCAGTTTGAAGAACCGCATTGAATGGGAATCGCTGGAAAAAGAAAATGCCGACCTGAAAAGCCGGACCGTCGACTACGATGAAGTCGTCGCTGAAAATGACCGCCTGCGGGCGCTCCTCGACTTTAAATCGAGCCACAGCCAGTACCAACTCTTGGCCGGCTCGGTCATCTCCCGTGATTATGGAACCTGGACCAACACCATGATCATCGACGTCGGCAGTGGGGAAGGCGTAGAAAAGAATATGCCGGTCATCACCCCGGCTGGTGTCGTCGGCTTCATCAGCGACGTCTATCCGCATTCGTCGCGAGTACAGCTCATGACCGACCCCCGGACCAGTATCGGGGCCATCGTTCAGCGGCCGGAATCGCGGGTATCGTCTGTCGTCCGCGGCAACGGCAATGTGCCGACGGAACCGCAGTTCGTCAATATTGCGAAAGATGCTGATATCCTCGAAGGGGATACGCTGGTCACGTCGGGCTTCGGCTCCATTTATCCGAAGGGACTCTATATCGGCACCATCGTATCGATCCATCAGAATGAAAATGATTTCGTAAAATATGCCGTCATTCGTCCTGGCGTCGATTTCTCTAAATTAGAAGAAGTCTTCGTCATCTTGAAGTCGGCCGACACCGGCGCTTATGAAAAACCGGATGTTACGCCGAAACTCGTACCGCAGACGAATCGCGACAAGGTGGAAGGCATTAAAGGAGCCGCTGCGTTATGAAGAAAATGAACTGTATCATCACAGCCTTCATCGTCTTTATCCTGCAGGCTGCCGTCTTGCCTTTTATCTTTAACGGTGTAAGCCAGCCCAATCTCATCTTCGTCTTCGTCGTCCTCATGGGCCTCCATCACGGCCAGCGCGTCGGCATTGCGACGGCCCTCTTAGGCGGCTTTTGCCAGGATGTCATCATTGGCAACTTCTTTGGCCTGCACCTTTTGGTGTATCTCATTGTCACCCTTGTTTGCAGTTATCTCGGCCGCAATATCGATAAGGATCAGTGGATCTTGACCCTGCTCATCGTCCTCGGGGCGACGGAAGCCGGGCTTATCCTGACCTGCGGATTCCTGTTCCTGGCCGGCCAGTACATCAATGTGGCGGCGTACTTATTGGAATTCAGTATACCCGTACTCGTTTATCATGGAATCTTGGCCTTGCCCGTGGACCATGTCGTCTGGCGTCTGCGCCGGGCCGACACCTTTTATGGTTTTCCGGGTTATCGCTGGTAACTAAAGGAGACACAGATACATGCTCGAAGCGTTATTAAAAAAGAAGAATCAAGACGGCCGCTTCCGGTATCTCTACTGGGTGGTCATCGCGATTTTTATCATTCTCGTCAGCCGGCTCGTTTATTTACAGCTTTTTGCCGGTGAATATTATCACTCCCTGGCCGAAGGGAACCGCCTGCGGGCCATCCCCATTGCGGCCATGCGCGGCATCATGTATGACCGCAACGGTCAGATCCTGGTCGGCTCCCGACCGAGCTTCATGGCGACTTATGTACCGCCGAAGGGCGGCATGAGCGATGAGGAACTGACGAAATTGGCAGGCATCCTCAACGTGCCGGAAGATAAGTTGCGCGAGAAGATTCAAAAGGTAAAGAGTTCTTACGTGCCGACGGTCCTGGCCAATGACCTCACGCAGGATATCGTCACTAAGATTGAAGAACAGCGAAACGACCTGCCCGGCGTGTCCGTCGAAGTCCAGCCGATTCGCTACTATCCGTATAAAACGATGGCCGCTCAAGTCTTCGGTTACGTCGGCCAAATCGATGAAGAAGATGCCAAACGCCTGGAAGGCGTTGAAGGCGTCTCCAATATTACCCAAATCGGCCGAGCCGGTTTGGAAGCTTATTACGATGACCTCCTGCGCGGTCAGGACGGCGGCCGTCAGGTTGAAGTCGATGCTGCCGGCAGTCCGGTCACGGAAATGGAACGAAAAGAACCGGTGGCCGGCCACAATATGCACCTGACCCTGGATCTTAATCTGCAGGAAGCGACGGAACAGGCTATGGATCGCCAGATTGCCAACGGCGTCGGCACCCACGGTATCGCTGCCGTTGCCATCGACCCCAATACGGGGGCCGTCCTGGCCATGGCCAGCCGTCCGGCCTATGACCCCAACTGGTTCACCCGGGGCATTACGGAAAAGGAATGGGCCATGATCAACGATAACCCCAACCATCCGATGGAAAACAGGGTTATTGCCGGCGAATATCCGCCGGGCTCTACTTTTAAGCTCATCACCGGCTCGGCCGCTTTGGAACTCAAAAAAGTTACGCCTGATGAAATGATCTTCGACAGTGGGCGCCACTGGTTAGTCGACATGCGAAACGCCGGCGGTGAAGCCTTGGGCTGGATCAACTTCGTCGAAGCCCTGGCGAAATCGGATAACGTCTATTTCTATGAAATGGGCCGCCGCGTCGGCATCGATGAATTGGCGAAATACGCCGACATGTTCGGCATGGGCAAGAAGACCGGCATCGCCCTTCGCGGCGAAGCGACGGGTTTGGTTGCCAGTGAAGAATATAAAATGAAGACCTTCCACGAAGACTGGTACTTAGGGGATACGTTCAACTCCGCTATCGGCCAGGGCTTCCAGTTGGTTACGCCTCTTCAGGCGGCGATGATCGTCAGTGAAGTGGCCAACGGCGGTATCCAGTACCGGCCGTTTATCGTCAGCCGTATCGACAATCTCGACGGGACGCCGTATAAGATCTTTGCGCCGGAACAGATAGGGACCCTGCCGGTCTCCAAATCGACGCTGGACCTCGTCCGCGAAGGGATGCGCAACGTTGCTGAAGAATCAGGGACTGCCGGTTCTTTGTTTGCCGGATTCCCCATTCAGGTCGCCGGTAAAACGGGGACAGCCGAAAACTTCGGCGGCACGGACCACGGTTGGTTCGTCGCCTATGCACCGTATGAACATCCGCGTATCGTCATTGCCGTCTTGGTAGAACAAGGCGGGTTCGGGTCCGTTTCGGCAGGCCCGATCGTCCGCTCTATGTTGGAAGAATTCTTCCACATCGGCACCTATGCCGACGGCGCAAAAAACACCAATGGTACGCCGGCAGCGTCTAACCAGGCTGATGCCAATAACGACCAAACGGCTGCTCAAAACAATAACTAAGGATACGTTAAGAAGGGTGGTAATTCCATGTCTCGACTCATCGCGATTGCTTCTGGTAAGGGAGGCGTCGGCAAAACTTTGATTACAGCTTCGCTTTCCGTGCTGCTCCAGCGCCGCGGCTATCGGGTGTTAGCCGCCGATGCGGACATGGGACTGCGCAACCTCGACTTGCTTTTCGGCATGGGCGATGCCGTCCGTTACGACGCCAGTCAGGCCGCCCGGGGAAAATGTCTGCCCCGGCAGGCTCTGGTGTCGGTCTGTCCTGGCCTCGATGTACTGCCGGCCAGTCAGAAACGGACCTGGGAAAAGGTCGATGTACCGTCCTTTCACTACGTCTTGGAATCCTTAGCCGGTGAATACGACTACGCTTTCGTCGACTGCCCGCCGGGCCGCGATGAGGCTTACCGGGCGGCGACGGCCTTGGCCGACCAGATTCTGTTCGTCGTCGAACCGTCGCCGTCGTCCCTGCACGATGCCGGACGGGTCATGCAGTATTGCACCAAGCAGAAGCGTTTTCACTACGACGTCATACTCAATAATTTTTATGCCGACGGCGTCATCTCGACGACGGCGGCAAAATCGGCGCTGGGCGTAGAGGCCGTCGCCGGGATCCTGCCTCACGACGAAGGCATCGATCAGGCGGCAAGTCAGGGCCTGATTCACGAAGCTTCAGATAACCTGCCCTTTATGAAGGCCTTGTCGGCGACAGCGGACTGGCTGGAAAAGGGGACGGCAGTGGACGAAGCCTGGCTGACCAGCCTTTTGCCGCGCCGTACGGCCGGTGACCCCGAGGAATCGGGCTTATCGGTGCGGCGCCGCCGGCAGGAATGCCGGAATTGGCGCCACTATCGTCGATAGGAGAGGGAAATGTTTATTAAACGTGAATGGAAGAATTTAGATAAAGTCATGCTCCTGGTGAGCTTTTTCATCGTCTGCATCAGCCTGGCTATCATTGGCAGTGCGACGCATATCAATAAAGGGGCGATCAACTATGATTTCGTCATTAAACAGGGCGTAGCCTTCGTCATCGACTTCATGATCGTCATCTTTTTCAGCCGCTTTGACTACACCAAGTTAAAGAAGTACGGCAAACCTTTATATGTCATTAATTTACTGATGCTGGTAGCCGTCATGTTCATCGGTACGTCGGCCCTCGGGGCCCAGCGCTGGATTCAGTTAGGGCCTATTACCCTGCAGCCGTCGGAGTTTTCGAAACTCATCATGATCATCTGCACGGCAGCGATCCTCAGCGACCGCGTCGGCCAGCTCAATAAGTGGCGGCAAGTCCTGCCCATCGGCCTCTACGTCGGGATTCCCTTTCTCCTGGTCTTAAAACAGCCTGACCTGGGGACCAGTCTCGTCTTTTTGGCCATTACCTTAGGCATGCTCTTTGTCGGCCGCATCAAAATGTCTCTCCTGCGCAACGTCTTTTTAGCCGGCGTCGTCCTGGCACCGGTAGGCTGGCATTTTCTGAAGGACTACCAGAAGTCCCGTATTACGGTATTCTTAAACCCTAATGCCGATCCCTTCGGGGCCGGCTACCACATCATCCAGTCTAAGATTGCCATCGGTTCGGGCATGCTCTTTGGCAAGGGCTTGTTCCAGGGGACACAGAGCCAATTGAACTTTTTGCCGGAAAACCACACGGACTTCATCTTTTCCGTCATCGGGGAAGAACTGGGCTTTCTCGGCTGTATTTTTCTCTTATTCCTCTATTTTATCCTCATCTACCGGGGCATCATGATCGCCAAAGAATGTAAGGATCCCTTCGGCATGATGCTGGCCACCGGTGTCGTATCCATGTGGGCCTTCCAGATTTTGGTCAATGTCGGCATGACCTGCGGCATTATGCCGGTCACGGGGATTCCGCTGCCCTTCATGAGTTACGGTGTCAGTGCCTTGACGACCAATATGATGGGCATGGGGATTTTATTAAGTATTTACATGCGTCAGCAGACGATGATCTTTTAGCGATTCCTGAAGGAGGAAACGAATTGTCACATCCTGTGGAGATAGATCCGATTTTATTGAGCAAAGTCAGTAAACCGGCCCGCTACGTCGGCGGGGAATGGAACAGCGTCGTAAAAGACCACGACCAGGTCAAACTGACCGTTGCTTACTGTTTTCCCGATGTTTATGAAGTGGCCATGAGCCATTTGGGCCTGCGCATCCTCTATGCTTTGCTCAACGAACGGCCCGATGTGGCTGCCGAACGAGTCTATGCGCCCTGGCCGGATATGGAAGACCTCATGCGGGCCAAGGGCTACCCGCTTTTTTCGTTGGAAACGAAGACGCCGGTCCGCGATTTTGACATGGTCGGTTTTACCCTTCAATATGAAATGAGTTTTACCAACATCCTCAATATGCTCGATCTGGCCGGAATGCCGATTTTTGCCAAAGACCGCGGCGACGATATGCCCTTAGTGGCCGCCGGCGGTCCTTGTGCGTATAATGCAGAACCGTTGGCCGATTACATCGACATCTTCTTCCTCGGCGAATCGGAAGAATCGACACAGCTTCTGGCCGATACGATCATCGCCTGGAAAGAAGCGGGGAAACCCGGCGGCAAGAAAGGCCTCTTGAAAGAGCTCGCGCAGCAGCCGGGGAACTACGTGCCGTCCTTCTACGATGCACAATATGATGAGGCAGGGAACTTCAAAGCCCTGGTGCCGACGGAACCGGAAGCCAAGGCTGAAATCGAAAAATGCGTCGTCGCCGACGTGGAACACGTCTTTTTCCCGACCAAACCGATTGTTCCCAACATCGATATCGTTCACAACCGGGCAGTCCTCGAACTGTTCCGTGGCTGCAGTCGAGGCTGCCGTTTCTGCCAGGCCGGCATGCTCTACCGTCCCATCCGGGAAAAGACGCCGGAACAGCTGGTAAAATTGGCCAAAGACATCGTGGCCAACTCCGGCTACGATGAAATTTCCCTCATGAGCCTGAGCTCGGCGGACTATTCCTGCCTGCCGGAACTGGTCGACCAGCTCCTCGATGCCTTCAAGGGGCAGAAAGTCAGTGTCAGCCTGCCGTCACTGCGCGTCGACAGCTTCTCCGTCGACATCGCCAAGAAGGTACAGCAGGTCCGAAAGAGCGGCCTGACCTTTGCGCCGGAAGCGGGGACCCAGCGCCTGCGCGACGTCATCAATAAGGGCGTCACCGAAGAAAACCTTTTGGCCGCCTGTGAAAATGCCTTCCATAACGGCTGGTCGACGGTAAAACTCTACTTCATGATGGGCCTTCCGACGGAAACCGATGAAGACTTGGCCGGCATTGCCGACCTGGCCTATAAAGTGTTGAACTTGTATCGCTCCGTAACCCATAAGAATAACGGCAAGGTGACGGTCTCCGTTTCGAGCTTCGTCCCCAAATCGCATACGTCCTTCCAGTGGTTCGGTCAGCTTCCCATCGAAGAAATCGAACGGAAACAGCAGTACATCAAGGGCCTCATTCGCGACAAACACATTTCCTACCACTACCACGACGCCAAGACCGGCCGACTGGAAGCGACCTTTGCCCGCGGTGACCGCCGCATGGGGAAGGTCCTCTACGAAGCCTGGAAACTGGGCTGTAAATTTGACGGCTGGACGGAAATGTTCGACTATGACCGTTGGATGAAGGCCTTTGAGTTAGCCGGCATCGATCCCGATTACTACGCGGCTAGAAACCGCAGCCTCGACGAGGCCCTGCCCTGGGATCACCTCACCAGCGGAGCTACAAAAAATTATTTGAAGCAGGAATGGAAACGGGCTGAACGGGCCGAACTGACCCATGACTGCCGCCGTCTGTCCTGTACGGGCTGCGGTGTCTGCCCCAATCTGGGCGTTTCGATCATCGACAGAAAGGCAGGCGTTGACCATGGCAAGAATACGTTTAGCTGTTAAAAAAGACGGGGCCCTGCAGTTTCTGTCACACCTCGACTTTGCCCGGGCCGTGCGCTACGTCATCATTCGGGCCAAACTTCCCATTTGTTATTCAGAAGGCTTCAATCCCCATATGAAGCTCAGCTTCGCCTCGGCCCTCGGCGTTGGCGTGTCGGCCGATATCGAATACATGGACATGGAACTTGCGGAAAAGATTCCCGTTTCCGACGTCATGGCCCGCATGAACGAAACGTCGCCTCAGGGGTTTACCGTCCTCGACGGCCGCTATGTCGACCCCAAGGCGCCGAAACTGATGGCCATTGCCAACTATGCCGTCTATACCCTGCGCGGTCCCTTGAAGGAAGACCTCAGTCAAGACGGCTTGAATGCGGTTTTACAGCGCTTCAACGAGGCCGAATCGGTCCTCTATGAAAAAGTCTCTCACAAGGGGAAACATCGCGTGCGGACCATTGAAGTTAAAAATCACGTCATCGAGGCCATTCATGGGAATGTCAAAGACGGCGACGTCTACCTCACGGTAGGCATCTATCAGACCGGGGAAGGGGCCATCAAGCCGATTCAGGTTTGGGAAGTCCTTGAAAAAGACTTCGGTCTGCCCGTCCATGCCGATATGATGCTGGCCCGGCGGACGGGGATTTTCGTGCGTAAAGACGACGGCAAGACGGCGTCTCTCTTTGAGGGCTATGATGAAAGGTAAGCTGTACTGCGTCGGCATCGGCCCGGGGGACCCGGAGCTGTTGACCGTAAAGGCGCTGAAAACGATCGGGGCCTGTCCCGTTCTGGCCGTTCCTAAGAGCGGCAGCGGCCCCTTGACGGCAAAGGATATTTTGCTCAAGGCCTTGGACGACTGTGATCTCACCTTGTCCGATAAGAAGGTCCTGACCTTAGACTTTCCCATGACCCGTAAGGACGAAGTCCTCGCCGGAGCCCATGAAAAAGCCGCCAAGGCCGTCATGGCTGACCTCGATGAAGGGCGCGACGTAGCCCTCATTACCCTCGGCTGCCCGACGGTCTATGCGACCAGTATTTACGTCCACCACCTCGTCCAGGAGGCGGGCTACGAAACGGCCATCGTCCCCGGTGTGCCCAGCTTCTGTGCCGTCGCTGCGAAATTGCAGCAGCCCCTGTGTGAAAAAGACGAAGCCTTACTGATCATCCCCGGCAACCATGAACAGCGCCGGCAGTTATTGGCCCTTCCGGGCAGTAAGGTCATTATGAAGCCGTCGGGGAAACTAAAGCCCATCCAAGATGAACTGAAAGACCTGGGCCTTCTCGAGCGGACATCCATGATCGAGCGCTGCGGACTGTCCGGCGAGAAAATATATGAACAGGCTGCCGATGCGGAAGAAACGGGTTATTTTGCCGTCTTATTGGTAAAATAATCGGTCTTGATAGAATCTTTCGTCAGCCATTGATAAGGAGGAGTGACACGATGAAAACGATCGTTGGTAATGTCATGCCCGAAGAAACGCGCATGGCTATCCTCGAAGATGGTCGTCTTCGTGATTTTGCGGTAGAACGCGACGATGACATGCACATCGTCAATCATATATATAAGGGGACGATCCAGAATATTCTGCCGTCGCTCCAGGCTGCTTTCGTCAACATCGGCCGGCGCAAGAACGCCTTTATTTATATGGGCGATATGTTTCCCCGGGCGGCGTCCAAAGAAGAAATCCAGCAGATGCACCTGTCCGTCGGTCAATCGGTCTTAGTCCAGATCATCAAGGACGAACAAGGGTCTAAGGGCCCGAAGGCGACGGCCAATATCAGTTTGGCCGGCCGCTATGCCGTCCTGATGCCGACCGTTGACTACATCGGCGTATCGAAAAAAATCCGCGATGAACAGGAACGGGACCGGCTACGCGACATCGTAGCTGAGATCAAGCCCGACGGCATGGGCCTTATCATCCGTACCGTCGCCAAAGGCGTCTCGCGGGAAGAACTCTTGAGTGACCTTCAGTATTTGCTGCGGACCTGGGACAGTATCCGCCAGCGCTACGCCCTGGCCAAGAAGCCGACCCTCTTGTACCGCGAGGCCGATTTGGTCATGCGCATGGTCCGCGACCATTTCACGGCCGACGTCAAACAAGTCGTCGTCGACAGCCGCGAAGCCTATGAACGCATCTGTCAGGTTTTCCCCGGTTCGCAGTGGCAGAGCCGCATCCGCCTCTATGAAGGGGACGAACCGATTTTTGAACACTATGGCCTCGAAGAAGGGCTCAAAGGCCTGATGTCGCGCATCGTACCCCTGCCGTCGGGCGGCAACCTGGTCATCGACCATACGGAAGCCTTGACCGTCATCGACGTCAACAGCAGCAAGTATACCGGCAACGGGACGACCCTGCAGGATACGATTTTTCATGTCAATAAAGAAGCAGCCATCGAAATCGCCCGTCAGCTGCGCCTGCGGGACATCGGCGGCATCATCATCATCGACTTCATCGACATGGCCCAGCCTTTGAAACGCGACGAAATTCTTCAGATTTTGATCCGTGAAACGGCCATGGATTGCACCAAGACCCGGGTTCTCGGCATGACGGCCCTGAACCTCGTTGAAATCACCCGCAAAAAAGCCCGACAAAGCCTGTACCAGGTTCAGTTCGATCCCTGCGACGTCTGCGGCGGTTCGGGCTACCTCTATTCGGCAGAAACGGTCGTCCTCCAGATTATCCGCCGCCTGCGCCATATGGCAGCGGCTCATCAGCTTCGCGGCGACGTCCTCATCGAAGCTCACCCTGACGTCCTGGCACTCTTAAAGGATAAGAAGCGCAAGGCCGAATGGGAGCGGGAATTGAAGCGGACCCTCTATTTTGAAGCGTCGGGACATCCCAATCGGGAAGTATTCTCTATCTTATCGTATGCGCCGTAATAGGCGGTAGGTTCGGTCGATGTAAAGGGGGAAGGCCTATGCTGGGGAAAAAAGTATTCATCTTGTCGCTTTGCTTGGTCATGACGGCCTTGTCGGCCTTGGCTTCATCGCCGAAGGAGGGCTATGACCAGGCCCGCCGAGAAGTCCTCTCCGCCTGGCTGTCCATGGCAGCTTATGACGATAAGCCCGGAGAAGCGGCTCGGCAGGAATTGACCCGCCGCGGTTGGGATATAGACAACCGAATTCAAAAAGATAATAAGTCAGAGACGAAATTTCGCCTGGCCCATAAAGGACAGGAAACGCTGGTCGCCGTCACGGGGACGGAAAGTTTAGCCGACGTCAAGTCCGATTTGAACCTCCACGCCGTCCCATATAAAGAAGGGGAGGCGAGCCAATCCCAGGTTCATGCCGGCTTTTCCTACTATACGACGACCCTCCTCGATACACCTTACGAGGGGACGACGCTGAAAGAAGTTTTAAAAGCCGATGCGGCCTCGCAGGACGTGACCTTGACCGGTCATAGCCTCGGCGGTGCCGTGGCCCTCTTGGCGGCAGCCCGCCTCTATGATGAGGGAGCATCGCAGATTCAGGTCGTCACTTTCGGCGCCCCAGCCGTGGGAAATGCGGCCTTTAATGCGGCTTATGAACCGCTCCTTCAGGTGGACCGCATCGTCATGGCCGGCGATCCCGTAAAGGGGATTTTGCAGACCGTCGACGGGACGTACAGTCAATTTTCCAAGGAAACGGTGTGGAACAGTGCCCCTTCGGTGCAGCGCTTTGCCCATGACATCGTCGGCTATGCCGATGCTGCCCTTCGCCGCTATTACGATGCCAAAGGGGCCTATGAGACGGCCTTGGGTCATCCCCTGACAGCCGATGTAGCCCAAGCCAAGGACCCTTCGGTTTGGGTCCTGCCGCTGACGGTCACCGTCGATCCAGCTCTTTCTGAAGATGTGCCTTATATGAAGCAGGCCGCTGACGATTAGCTGGCCTACCGCCTTCATCCGGTGTATGGTCCTTCGGAAAAATCCTTGGCCGAGAATTTGAAAGAGGCCCGTGATAAGGGCTGCAGTGCCGTCTTAGTCCGCCAGCTTACGGGCAAAAGGGCCAAGGACAAGGACTATGATTTTATCCTGACTTATGAAGAAGTGTGGTATGACGCACAGAGCGGTGCGGCTCGTTCTGCCTTTTCCATGACCATGAATACCGAAAAGATGACGCCCATTCTGTCACTCCTGGCCATGGCCGGCACGGCCTAAGCTGAACCGAGCACGGGAGCGGCGGCAGTTGCCGCTTCGTCTTTCGTCCGATTGTTAACGTGATTTTCATGAGGAGGTTTTTCCTTTGCGCATAGTTGTCGTAGGGGCCGGTAAGCTGGGCTACAGCATTGCCGAGCTGTTATCACATGAACAATTTGATATCGTCGTCGTCGACCATGATGAAGAACGATTGGAAGTCGTCCGCAATACCCTCGACGTCCTGACCATCCTGGCCAACGGGGCCAGCCCGGTTACGATGGACGACCCCGATATTCACGGAGCCGACCTCCTCGTCGCTTGTACGGCGACGGATGAAGTGAATCTGGTGACCTGTATTTTAGCCAAGAAACACGGTATCAAATACACGGCCGTCCGCATTCGCGACATGCAGTTTTTGACCGGGGCCAAGGACTATCTGAAAAAGAATTTTGATATCGACCTGGTCATCAATCCGGAAATGATCACGGCCCGCGAAATCAATCGGATTCTCCTGACGCCGGCGGCGCTCAACGTCGAAGATTTTGCCAACGGCAAGGTCCGTCTGTTTGAAACCAAAATCACCCGCCATTCGCCGCTGGTCAATGTGCCTTTTAAGAATATGAATATGCCGCCGTCGGTTTTGGTCGGTATGATTTTCCGCGACCAGCGCATGATCATCCCCCACGGCGACGACCGCCTCTATCCCCACGATAACGCCTATTTTATCGGCGATGCCAAGGCCATTGAAAAATTCAGTGAAAATTTTGTGCCCAGCAACATCGAAACCATCGAACGAGTCATCATCATCGGCGCCGGCCGGTCGGGCCGCTTTTTGGCGCCCATGCTGGATAAGGAAGGCTTTCAGGTCAAGGTCTTCGATAAAGACCACGAACGCTGTCTGCAAGTCGCTGAACTCATGGACGACGGCTTGGCCATCCACGGCGACGGGACCGATATCGACCTCTTGGAGCAGGAAGGGATTGCCGATGCCGATGTCGTCATTTGCCTGACCGACGACGACCGCCTGAATCTGATGCTGGCCTTAATTGCCAAGCACTTGGGGGCTAAAAAGACCATCGTCCGCGTATCGCGTATCGAATACGGCGGCCTGATGGAAAAAGTCGGCGTCGATATCGTCTTATCGACACGATTGCTGTCCGCCGGGGAAGTCCTGGCCTTTGCCCGTGGCGGCGTCGTATCGGTTTCGCTCCTCGAAGGGGCCAAGGCCGAAGCCGTCGAAGTCATCGTCCAAGAAGGGGCGCCGGTCATCGGCCAGCGCCTGATGGACCTAAGCCTGCCCAAGGAATGCCTGATCTGCGCCTATGTCCGCGGCGGTGAAGCCTACATTCCGAACGGTCAGTCGGTCCTCATGGAAGGCGACCGCATCATCCTCTTCAGTCAGACAGAACATTCGCAAAAGGTCATGCAGTACTTTAAAGGCAGGGAGTAGCATGGACAGACATATCTTGTTCTATCTCGTCGGCAGGCTCATCCTGGTCAACGGCCTGAGCTTGATCATTCCTTTGACCGCCGGTCTTATCTGGGGCGAACGGGGTATCTTGTACTTCGGACCGTCTTTGATCGCCGCCGTGGCCTTTTCGGCGTACTGCCTCTATCGGGGCCGCCATCATAAGCGCCAGGTCGGAGCCGGGGAAGGGGCCTGGTACATGGTCTTGGTATGGCTGATCCTGAGCTTGTTGGGGATGGTACCCTACGTCATGGCCGGAGTCTTTACGTCGCCGGCCGATGCTTTTTTTGAAAGCGTATCGGCTTTTACGACGACGGGGACGTCGGTCCTCGCGGACGGCGGTGCCAGCTTACCGGCGTCGCTCCTCTTATGGCACAGCCTCATGGGCTGGCTTGGCGGTTTGAACTTCATCCTCATGCTGGTTTCGGTCATGCCCTTGGTCAGCGGTTGTTTCGGCTTGACCTTATCGGTCCATCAAAGCGTGTCTTTCAGTCCCATGGTGGCCAGTATGCAGGACGCTGCCCGAAAGGTAGGCTGCATCTACTTGGCCATTACGACCTTTTCCGTGATCCTCTATTGGCTGGCCGGCCTTTCTCCGGAGGCAGCGGTCAATCAGGGGCTGGTGACCTTATCGACCAGCGGCGGCGATTCGCTGTTCGATTTTCTGCGCTACGACAGTCGGGCTCTCGAAGGGGCCGGCGCTCTTTCGATGCTCCTGGCCAGCGGCAACTTCCTCTTGTACTGGAAGAGCTGGGAACGGCGCAGTCTGAAAATCTTTCTGCACGATGCCGAGCTGCGGTATTTTTTGATGATGTTCGTCGGTGTCAGTGCCGTCGTATCCTTTCACCTGTGGCACTACGGCGTCTATGACGGCTGGGATAATCTGCGCTACGGCTTTTTCCAGGTCTTATCCTTTATCAGTACCAGCGGCTTTACGTCGACGTCCATGGCGGACTGGCCGGAATTTGATAAGTATGTCCTGTTTTTACTGGCCTTTATCGGCGGCTGTATCGGGTCGTCCACAGGGGGGCTCAAGGTCATGCGCTTTATGGTGCTGTTTAAAATGACGGCTCAAGAGCTGCGCCGGACCCTCCACCCGCGGATGGTCGTGTCCTTAAAAATCGACGGCGTTCCCGTCGATATGAACATCGTCAGCCGCGTCCTCAGCTACTTCTTTTTAGTCATCATGACTTTTTTCGCATCGATGCTGATCATTTCCTTAGCCGGTGTCACGCCGATTCAGTCCATGGCCATGGCCGTCGGCTGTCTTTCCAGTGTCGGTTCGACGATGGCCCTCTTTGGCGTCACCGATATAGCGTCGCTGCCGGCGTGGACGAAGGTATACTGCGGCTTTTTAATGATTTTAGGCCGCGTCGAAATTTTTCCTATCCTCCTCGTTATCCAGCACAGTGTCGGTTACGTCTGGCGCCGTTGGTAAGAACGGGTTGTGGATAACATAGCCTTCGTTAGAAAACAATTAAATCAAATTAAGGAATCTCCTTTTCATGCTATGCTGGCAGGGAAAGGAGATTTTTTTATGGATGTGAACGCCTTATTTCAACAAGCCGTCGCGGCCGGTGCCAGCGATATTCATATCGAACCTCTAGATGAATTCGTCCGCATCCGCTGGCGAAAAGACGGCGTCCTTCAGACGGCTGGGCGCGTTCCTCGCCAGCGCCTTGACAGCCTCGTCAGCCGCATCAAGGTCCTAGCCGGCCTCGACATTGCCAACCGGCGCCTGCCTCAGGACGGGCGCATCGTTTGGCACGATGGAAGGCGGCGGCTCGACCTTCGCATCAGTACCTTGCCGACGGTCCGCGGCGAGAAGATCGTCGTCCGCATCCTTGACGGCAAGCGAATGCCGCTGGCGCTATCAGCTCTCGGCATGGACGGTGAAGCCCAGGCCTGCTTAGAAAAACTGGTTCGCCGTCGGCAGGGGCTGATCTTGATTTGCGGTCCTACCGGGAGCGGTAAGACGACGACTCTCTACGCCGCTCTTCGGCATATTCAGGATGAATCTCTCAGTATCGCGACCTTAGAAGACCCGGTAGAAATTTTGATTGACGGCCTGTCTCAGAGCCAGGTGCAGCCCAAGGGCGGCATGGTCTTTCAAAACGGGCTGCGGGCCTTGCTGCGCCAGGATCCGGACGTTCTCGTCGTCGGTGAGATCCGCGATGGGGAAACGGCACAGATTGCCGTTCGGGCGGCCCTTACGGGACACGTCGTGTTCAGCACTCTTCATGCGCCGAGTGCCGTC
Organism: Megasphaera sp. MJR8396C; assembly: GCF_001546855.1. Classification (GTDB taxonomy): domain Bacteria; phylum Bacillota; class Negativicutes; order Veillonellales; family Megasphaeraceae; genus Megasphaera. The sequence continues at coordinate 17,288 of NZ_KQ958202.1, forward strand.
GAAGCGGCTGTTCGCCTGAGCGATATGGGCGTTCCGGCCTACTTAGCTGCCGACGCCTTGACGGGCATCGTGTCCCAGCGCCTCGTTCGCCGTAAGACCGCTAACGGTGCTTATGAAGGTCGCTTTTGCCTCTGTGAAGTCGTCCCGGCCGGCCCCCGCTTTAAAGAGGCCCTTCGCCGCAGCGTCGACCTTCCCGAATTAACCGAGGCTGCCGTTTGCGACGGCGCCGTCTTGCTGCCGGCCGTCATCGAACGGGTCCTTGCCGACGGTCTGACCGATGAGGCCGAACTTCGCCGTGTCTGTGAGGGAGGACGGGCCTTATGGACATGACTGCCCTTATGGAACGGGCTATTGCCAATCGCGCTTCCGACCTCCATCTCCAAGAGGGACGGCCGCCCATGATGCGTGTTGCAGCGGGATTATCAGCGCTTCCTACGGCATCCTTAGACCGCTCTGGAATGCACCGAGCACTTAACATTATCGGCTGGTCCGGGGACGGTGACGGCGACGGGGCCTTTTCGTGGAATGCGTCCCTTCGCTGCCGCCTCCATGTATGCCGGGAAGAAGCCGGGCTGCACCTGGCCATTCGCTTCCTCTATCCCTTGGAAGACCTTCCCGAAGATCGGGATCAGCGGTTATTGACTCGTCTCGGCAAGTTGTCGAGCGGATTGGTTTTGGTTTCAGGGCCGACGGGGAGCGGCAAGACGACGGCCTTATGGCGGATTTTACACGGTATCAATGAGCAGCGGCGGTGCCATATCGTCACCTTGGAAGATCCCATCGAATACGTAGAAGCGGGGAAGAAGGCGCTCATTACCCAGCGGGAATTAGGCCGTCATTTTCCGTCCTTTCAGGAAGGTATTCGCCAGGCCCTGCGGCAGGATCCGGACGTCATCCTCATCGGCGAGATGCGCGATCGGGAGACGATGGATGCGGCCCTGACGGCAGCCGAGACGGGACACCTCGTCTTTTCAACCCTTCATACACCGTCGGCCGTCCACACCGTCAGCCGCATTGCCAGTGCCTATGGGGCTGATGGACAAGACGAAGTCCGGCACCGCCTGTCCATGGTGCTGCAGGCCGTCCTTTCGCAGCGGCTGGTCGTCTGCGGCGATGCCTTGGATGTGGCTAGGGAAATTCTGGTCCGCACACCAGCTGTTTCCCAACTCATTCGCAGCGGCAAGGAGCACCAGCTTCCGACGGTCATGCAGACTGGAGCGGCTCTTGGCATGCGGACCATGGATCAGGCCCTGATTCGATTTGCGAAAGGAGGCTGAACCATGTTTTCGTCATCGCCGCGCCTCGACGGCAAGAGCTTGGCTTTTTTTCTTTCGCCAACTGGGGACGCTCCTCGCTAGCGGTGTCCCTTTAGTCCAGGCTTGGAACCTCTTGACATCGGATATGAAGAAACCTCGCCGGAAGGCCCTGCAGATAGCGGCCCTTCACATGGAGCAAGGCGTCCGGCCGTCGCTGGCCATGACCCGTTGTCAGGCTTTTCCGGCTTTGGCCTGTCGCCTGATCGAGGCCGGGGAGCAGACGGGGAGTCTCGATACCCTCTGTCATGTCCTAGCTGATTTTTATACCCGGGCGGATAAAGATCGGCGCGCCTTTCTTGAAGCCTTAGCCTATCCGGCTTTTTTATTGGCCTGTCTCTTGCTCTTGATGACCGGTGCCGTGTTCTTTATCATCCCCGTCTTCGTCGACATGATGGCTCAGATGAACGTGACGATCCCTAAGGGGACGCAGTGGCTCCTTGCCGCCTGCGATTGGTTCCGCCGAAGGGGCATCTATATCCCGCTCATAATCAGTGTGACGACGTTCTTTCTCGTGCAGGCTTGGCGAGACGATAGGCATCGCTTGGCTATGGAAAAGACGATCGTTCGTCTTCCCGGCGTTCGCTCCTTGTTCCTGGTGTGGTCTTGGCAGCGTTTCAGCCGGATCTTAGCCGTCCAGTTGTCCGGCGGAATTCCCTTGTTGGAATGTCTGGACGGTGCCGGGGCTGTCGTACCGTCACGCTTGTTTCAAACCTACGTCGGTCACCTCCGTTTGCGCCTCGAACAGGGGCAGACCTTCAGCCAGGCCGTTCAGGGCAGTCCTTATGGCACCGCTTATATCGAGACTATGCTCACCGTCGGCGAGATGACCGGTAAGTATGACGATGCCTTAGGCGCTATTGCCGCTTATTATGATAGTCGTCTCCGTCGGTGGGCGGCCGGGATGCAGCGTTGGTTGGGGCCGATTGTCCTGCTCATCGTCGGCATCTTTATGGGCTTTTTGATGTTTTCCCTGCTCCTGCCGCTACTCGATATGGCCTCTTCCGTTGTTACTTCTTGAAAGGAGTTTTTTTATCATGACTATGCGAAACGGTTTTTCCATGTTAGAAATGCTGATCTGTGTCTCCATCATCCTGGTCTTTGCATCCTTTGCCGTACCCAAGTTCACGTCGGCGACCAAGACGGCCCAGGAAGCTAAGGTACAGGCTGATATCCGCACCATCAGCAATGCCGCCGCGCTGTATGAAATCGACCACGGAGAATTCCCGACGACGGTCGATGAACTGGTCAACGCCGACGACCAAGGACGACAGTACCTGCAGTTCAAACCCCTGACGCCGGATAAAGAAGAGTATCGGATCGAAAACGGCATCGTTTCGGCTGATTATAACGATAAGCATTATTCCTCTGATGCTGATGCCGGTTCGCCGTCCGGTCAGTAAATGATGAATCTTTCTGGTTTCTGTCTTTGGTATGGCGTCGCCTTGGGAGCTACGGCTGTCATTACCTATACCGATGTCAAAGCCTATTGGATTCCCGACGCTCCGGTCCTCGCCCTGGCTGTGATCAATATCCTGGCCTTGTGTTTTGGCTGGGTCCGTCCGTCGATTCTAGCCGTCAGTGCGACTGTCTTCTTTTTTCTCCTCCTTTACGGCCTTTGGCCGGACAGTATCGGCAGCGGTGACATTAAATTAGCCCTAGCCCTTTGCGTCGGCTGCCCGGCGGGAGGGGCCTGGCTGATGACCGTGGCGTCGTTTTTACTGGCGACGGCCATATCCCTCCTTTGTTGGGGGATCAAAGGCAAGACGATCCTTCCCTTCGGACCCTTTTTGCTGTTCGGCTGGTGGCTTTCGCAGGCGCTTCACTTTCACTGGCTGGGCATTGGTATGAGCTTATGAAAAGGACCAATGGATTTATCCAGTTAACAGGCCTGGCAGCGGCCTTATTCATGGTCGGAATCTATTTGGTTTTAGCCCTGAATCATAGTCAATCCCTGGGCCATCATCAAGCCGTTGACAGCCTCGTTCGGGACTTGGTCCTCGACATGGAAGTGGTCCGTCAGCACAGCGTCGGTAATTCCTTTGGCAAAGACTACTGTAAACTGATCCTGAAGGAGGACTTCTATGTGCTGCAGCATCTCTATTTTGTAAAGAAAAAAAGGCCCTATCCGCCGGGCCTGCGCGTGACGAAAGGAATGGTACAGTTCGATGTTTACGGTCGTCCGAAATATAAGATGGTGGTCGTCGTTTCGTCAGAGCGTGAGCGCTACGAGCGTCGCATCGTCGTGGCGGCGCAGACTGGGCGTATCCGCATCGAGTAGGGGCAACGGATTTTTCTTCATGGCCGACGGCATGGCCGCCTTATGTATCGCTGCCGGGCTGCTCCTTGCTGCAGGGACACTGGCTGTCCAGTCGATGGAACTGCATCAACGAGCCGTGTCTCGGTATCAGGCGGCGATGGTCGGCCGTCAGGCCATGGAGAGGTGGAAGGCCGGGCTGCCCTTGTCGGACGAGGTAGAATTGGCCGGAGATCGTTACGGGATCCGCTATCGGCAGTATGACGAGTCGACGGCCTATGTTATATGGGAAGTCGAGGTGAGTGATGGAGGTGACACCCCATTTTCCTGTCGGCGCCTGGTACCGATCCCGCCGAAAGAACGGCTGGATGATGATGGATCTGCTGTTGGCCATGACACTGGTCGTCCTGACTTTGACAGCCTTCCTGCCCCTGGTCAGTCAGACCGTACGTCTCGATAGAAAGGCTCATATTCAAGAGACCTTACTGCGTCAAGCAGTCAGTATCGAAGCGACCTTATTCCAAAATTTGGCCTATGGGTATGATATTACGGCGACATCTGACAGCCTTCAATTTAAAACGCCGCTGGGACGAAAGAAAGGCTTCATCATACATCGAGAAACGCTTTTTGTCAGACTGAGTGATGGGTCGCTTCAACCGCTGACGGGCGGCATCGGTACGGTCAAGGGCTGTCGGATCTTGATTCGTCCTTACGGAGGTCAGCCCTTCTTTTCTCACCAAGGCCGGGCTATCGCCGTATCGCTACTCCTGGTAGAGGCAGACAGTGGATTATCTTTGCCGGTCACACTTATGGTGACATCGCTAAATGAGGGAATTTGATGAAGGCGCGAAATGGATTTTTTTCTTTTTCTATGATGATGCTGGCCGTCCTGACCTTGTCCTTGATCATGACGACAACCTTGTTAGCCTTAAACTGTCTGAGTCTGGCTACGATCTATGAAAAGAAGGTCCGCCTGCACTACTTGGCGGAAAGTGCCGTCCTTGAAGGGTGGCAGGTGGTACAGCAAAATCCGGCCCCTTATTTGGAAGGTCAATCAGTGAGGGTCCCGCTGTCGACCGGGCTTACCGAGGCGGGGGAGACGGTTCGCGTTGAAGCTCGTTTTGACTACGGTTATTTAATGGGGCTGGCCGTTGATGAAGCAACATCGTTGGAGCAAACATGTTGCATTTTCTTTGAATTGGCGCCTCAAGAAGAGGGACAATATGAGCTGCACCTGATTCAGTATCAGGAATGAGAGGTGAGGGTATGTGGCAGCGCAGAAATGCCTATCTGTGGTTAGTTGGACGGACGATTCGCGTCTTAAAGCAAACGCGCAAATGGTATGGTCCCGTCGCCTTTTGCCAAGGCCATACCGAACGGGAAGGGCAATGGAAGAAGGATTGGCTCAGCTCGCCTCAAGATATAAGGGCGAAAGTGCCCTTGTTACTCGATCGCTACGGTCTCGCCGGCTGGCGGATCCATGTCGTCATCGGCGGACCGGATATGATCTGGAAGACCCTTCCTTTGGCGACGGAAGATGCGGCAGACGCCCGGGAACTCATTACCGGTGCCGATTTGCTCGACGAAGAGGGACGGGCCTATGGCTTTGACCTCGCCTGTCCGGAAAAGAATCGAGACGGTCTCTATGATTGGGTCGTCGGCGCTTATCCGGCCGACTGTATCGAAGCCTTGTGCCGATCCGTCGTCGATGCCGGTGCCGTCATGGCTTCCCTGGATTTGCTGCCGGCTTTTTTGGGACGGCTCCAACCAGAAGGTGAAGGCATCCTTTCCTTCCAAGAGGGAAGGGCCATCCATCGAGTCCACCTGCAAAAGGGCCGCCCCAAGGCATATGAACTTCACGAAGGGGAGCCTCTGTCAGAAGGGACTTCAGCCTTTAGCTGGCAGGAAGAGGCCGCTGTTGAAGGTCGCCCCCTGCCGCCGACAGAGGCTGTTTCTCAGGTCATGGAACGATACGGACTGTCGCAGGCGACGGCGTCTTTGATTCTGCTGTAAGGGGGGGGAGCGCGCGTGAAATGCAACTTGATACCGCCTGAATACCGGGAATCCCGATTTCGTTGGGGAAAGCCCCTTGCACTGGGATTTTTGGGATTGGCCCTGTTTTTTTTAGCCGGTGGAACGTTTTTTCAATATCAGATCGGCCAGGAGAAACGGTATTATGAAAGGGTCCTGCAGCCGGTTCAGGAGAGAATCAAAGATCATAACGACCGGATCCGACAGGGGCAGGCCTTGGCCGAAGGACAGGCCAAAGAGCGGCAGAAGACGCCTTTTTCCTGGCCCATCCTGTTGGTGGAGCTGGCCCTTTCTAAGCCCGATACGGTCGTTGTTACCAAGGTCAGCGGCCGCGATAAGGGCGCCGTCGTCGAAGGATTGACGGCGACGCCCGACGGAGCCCGTAAATGGCAGAACTATCTCCAGTCTGGCGGGCGCTATCAAGCGGCCGTGACCCGGATGCAGCCCAAGGGCGGCGAAGATATCCCTTTTTCCCTAGAAGTGAGTTGTCATGAAGAAACATCTAAACCGTGAAACATGGGGGCCGTCGTGGGTTATGGCGGCCTTTGTTTTAGCCGTACTCGCCCTTGGCTATGCCTGGGTATCACACCAATCTCTGGCGGAGTGGAAAAGTCTTCGCAGCCAGCTTGCGGTCTATGCCGGTAAAGATTTTTCGGCGCCCGGACCGGTGACGGCCGAAGTTTCCGATGAGATGGAAGGCGCCGTTTCAAACCTGATCGATACCCATGGGCTGACCCTGTTGTCGTGGCATCAGGCCCGTCAAGGCGACGGTCAGACCTTGATGATGGAAGGAAGCTTTTCTTCGATACTGTCGTGGCTCAATGACTGGCAGAAAGCCTGTCCCCATGGCTCGGTGAAAGTCATCGAATGGGTGCCGGCAGGCGAATCGACAGTCCTTACGGTCGAAGTATACGGCGCCCCGGGAACATCGGTAAAAGGTAAAAAAGGCGCCAAGGACGGCTCTTAGCGAAGGCCGTGTATTGTCTGTCTACCCTCATGGCGTCAGAGATGGCTTGACAGATGCTTTGTTGGTAACTCGTCGGAAGGGGTCAAATCTTTGATGAGGGCGCAGCCTAAAATACCCCGGATAGATTGAATGAATCAGTCTATCCGGGGTATTTTGTCGTAAAAAATGAGAAGTCGGATTTTAGTTATATCAATGAGACGCTGTCCAGATGCATCGGGGACGGCACGTCGTCAGTCGCCCCAATCGATCATATCGTCGATGAAAGCGTCAATCCGGTCGCGGTGCCGCTCTTCCGGAGTCTTTTCCCGCGGAGCTGCATAGCAGGGGCCATGGTGATGGTAAGCGCTGCGCCGATCATGTTGACGATAGTGGGGATAGAAGGGCAGCGTATCCTGATGGAAGAAGGTCTCTTCATTGTACGTGCGGACGGCCCGGTTGTAGCGGTCGACGGCGTCTCTTCGCCGGGCCAGGAGTTCGCTGATCTCTTTATCGACATCGCTTACATAGGCATCGACATCTTTCCGGTAGGCCTCCATCTCGGCACGGCTGGCCATGTCCGGCGAGAAGGGTTCATGGCTGCTGGAAAAGCGGCCTTTGGCCCCGGCTGCCAAGGGCAGGGAGATTGCCAGGGAGGCTAGGATGGCAATGAATATCGTTCTTTTTAACATTGTGTATAGTCTCCTTTTCGTAAAATACATGATTATTATACCTTATTTTACAAATAAATCTCAAGAGAGCCGTGAATTTCTCCCTTATGATGTGGATTTGGACTCCTGTGAGGTGCTCCGAATATGCTAACCGTGAGTCTGGCTGCCTTATGGGAGTCTTTGGAGGGCATAGCGGCAGGTTAAAATAAGTTTTTCATAAGATAAACGTTTCTTTTAGAAAAAGTTTTCAAAAAAGCCTTGACCGGTAGTTAATACCGAATGCTAAGATGAGGGTGTATTCGGGAGGTAAGGATCAAAAACCGCACCGCTTGAGTTTTTATACCGGCCTTGTTTAAGGCAGGTCATTTGCGTTTAGAACAGTGTCATTGCTGTTGTCCATAGATTTGATAGGAGACGATGAGATGGAAAACTTTATTTTTGAAAATAGTACCAAAGCGTATTTTGGAAAAGGCTGTGTCAGTCAATATTTGCCGAATCTTTTGTCCCAATATGGGAAAACCGTCATGGTGGCCTATGGCGGCGGGTCCATTAAGCGGACCGGGATTTACGATGAAATCATGGAGATCCTGACCAAAGCCGGTAAGGATGTCGTCGAATTTACGGGTATCATGGCCAATCCGACCTATGCCAAGGTTCTCGAAGGGGCTAAGCTTGCCAAAGAACATGACGTCGATCTCATTCTGGCTGTCGGCGGCGGCTCGGTCATGGACTGCTGCAAGGCCGTGTCCCTGGCTGCCGTCTATGACGGCGACGTGTGGAACGATTTTTGGGCCAAGGCCGGGACTATTGAAGTACAGCCACTTCCCTTGGGCATCATCATGACCGTATCGGGAACGGGCAGTGAAATGAATGGCGGTGCCGTCATTACCAATGAAGACGTGAAGGTCAAGACCGGCCGCGATTACATGGAACTCAATGCCCGCTTTGCCCTCCTCGACCCGCTCTATACCTACACCGTGCCTAAGCTGCAGATGGTTTCCGGCGCCTTCGATTCCTTTACGCACATGATGGAAACGTATTTCAGCGCTCCCGATGCGGACAATGTATCGGACAGCATCAATGAAGCCCTGATGAAAAGCGTCGTCCGCAACCTTCGCAAGGCCATAGAAAATCCCGAAGACTACGAAGCCCGCAGCAACTTGGTCTGGCTTTCGACGATGGCTGAAAACCGCATCCTCAAACTAGGTAAGAAAGGCGATTTCCAGGGCCATATCTTAGAACATTCCCTGGGCGCCTTTACGAACTGCAATCACGGCTGCGGCCTAGCTGTCCTGCTGCCGGTTTACTATCGCCATATTAAAGTAGCCGGGGCCGAAAAGTTCGCCCGCTTTGCCAGCGAAGTCTGGGGCATCTCCCCGGAAGGGAAGACGACGGCGGAACTTGCCAACGACGGCGTCGAAGCTTTGGCTTCTTTTGTAAAGGAAATCGGCCTGCCGACGACCCTGCGGGAACTGGGCATGACCGACGACCAAAGGGAATGGCTTCCCCAGATTGCCGCCGGCTGCGTCGTCTCTCCGGGCAGTTATAAACACCTCGAAGGCGATGAAATCCTGGCCATCTTTGAAGAAGCCTGGTAAGGAGTGTCGTATCCATGCTCATTTTACAACAGATGATCATCTTCGTCTTGCTCATGGCTGCCGGTGCTTTGGCCCGGCGCTATGAGATCCTGACGCCGGCCAATCAGCCCCAGATTACAAAATTGGTCGTCAACATCGCCTACCCGGCCATCATCTTATCGGGCGTTACCGGAAAGGGGCCGCGCATCGAAGGGGCCGAACTTGCCTATGCCTTCGGCGTCATCCTGATCATGCTGGTGCTGCTCATGATCTCGGCCTGGCTCTTACCGCGGATTCTTCGGTATCCCAAGGAACATTACGGCATCATCAACGTCATGGTCATCTTTACCAATATCGGCTTCATGGGCGTTCCCATGATCGACGGCATTTACGGCAAAGATGCCCTCATTTATATGACCGTCCTCTTGATTCCTTTTAATATCCTCTTTTTCTCCTATGTCATCCAGACCATCAAGGGACATTCCGACAAGAAAGAACCCTTTCGCTGGCAAAATTTGGCCAATACCGGCATGGGAGCCTGCATTTTGGCCATCGTCCTCTACCTGAGCGGCATCGAGCTGCCCTATGTACTGGCTCAGTCGATTACCATGCTGGGCAGCATGACGGCGCCCTTAGCCATGATGCTCCTGGGCTCGTTCTTGGCCGATACGGAATGGAAGGGCATGATAAACGGCCGGATCATCGCCTTTACGATCATCAAGATGCTGGTCATTCCCATCGTCCTTACCTTACTTCTCGGCCGTTTCGTCGACAATACGTATTTACTGGCCGTCTGCATGGCAGCCTTGGCGACACCGTCGGGCAATATTATTCCCCTCTTGGCAGCCGTTTACCATAAAGAAGCGTATCCCGTTTCCGTTCAGGGCATCGCCTTGACGACAGCCGCTGCCGTCGTGACCATGCCGCTCGTCGCCCTGGCTACCGGATTGGGTTGATACAGAATCGTTTTATCTTTATAGAGAAAGGAAGCATATTATGAAAACTCGTACCTTAGGAAAAGATTTTACCGTTTCGGCCGTCGGCTTAGGCTGCATGGGCATGAGCCACGGTTACGGCCAGCCGAAAGACCGGCATGAAATGACGGAAGTACTAGCTAAGGCCGTCGATGCCGGCTATACTTTTTTCGACACGGCCGAAGTCTATGGGACGCCGGACGATCCCCACGCTAACGAAACGCTGTTGGGCGAAGCCCTGAAGCCTTTCCGGGACCGTATCCAGATCGGCACTAAATTTGGCATCCACTTCGACATGACGTCGTCGGCGCCGAATAAGCCGATCGTTCCCGATGCCCGGCCAGAGGTCATCCGCAAGTCCGTGGAAGAATCCTTGAAGCGCCTTCAGACTGACCATATCGACATTTATTACCAGCATCGCCAGGATCCCAAGGTTCCCGTCGAAGACGTAGCCGCCGTCATGGCCGACCTCATCCAGGAAGGGAAAATCCTTCACTGGGGGCTCTCTGAAGTCGATGCCGACACCCTGCGCCGGGCCCATGCCGTCTGCCCGGTAACGGCCGTACAGAACCGTTATTCCATGATGGCCCGTTGGTATGAAGAAATGTTCCCGGTCCTCGAAGAGCTGAACGTCGGCTTAGTTGCCTTTTCTCCCATGGCCAACGGTTTCTTGACGGCCCGCTACGAGAACGGGATTCAATTTAACGGCGACGGCGATTACCGCAAGATCATGCCGCAGTTCCAGGCCGATGCCATCGAAGAAAATAAGGCCCTTTTGCAGTGGATTCAGGACCTCGCCGCCTCCAAGAATGCCACACCGGCCCAGTTCTCCTTAGCCTGGATGCTCTCGAAAAAGCCGTGGATCGTGCCCATTCCGGGGACGACTAATCCGGGACGGCTCGTAGAAAATGGCAAAGCCGCTGACATTGTCCTAACGGCAGACGAAGTAAAACAGATTGATGACGCTTTGGACAAAATCCAGATGTCGGCCGTCTTTGGCGGTACGGCCGTAAAAGGCTGATTTCTTTTGCTGTGATGAGCCGGCTGTCTTTTGGCAGTCGGCTTTTTTACAAAAGTTGCAAATTACGAATAATCCCTTGACTTAGACTTGAAACTAAGGTGTATTATAGAACAATAGTGAGCATTAGTCAGGAAATGATGAAAAGAGGATGATATGATGAAAGTCTTATTGGTAAATGGTTCGCCCCATAAAAATGGCTGTACCTATACGGCCCTGCAGGAAGTCGTCAGCCTGCCCGATATCGGCATCAAAGGGAATACGCATTTCATGATGGCCGACCTCAATAATCGGGACGTCGCCGACGCCATTGCAGCCTGGCTCCATAAACAGGGCTTAGATAAATAGATGTATTTTGTGATGAGGAGGAATCTCTATGTGGAAAAAAATCATGAGCGGTTTATTGATGGCCGTGGCACTGGTTACGCTTACGGCCTGCGGCAGTACGGGGACGACGGCGTCTCAGCCGGCATCGGACGGGGCTAAGGCCGCTGCTTCTCCAGGAAAAGTGTTAGTCGTCTATTTCTCGGCGACAGGCAATACCAAGCGCGTAGCAGAAACGATTGCCAATCACGAAAATGCGACGATCTTTGAAATTCAGCCGACCGAGCCCTATTCGGACAGCGATCTCAACTATCGTGACGACAACAGCCGCGTCGTTCGCGAACACGCCCAGCCTCAGCTGCGGCCGACCTATCAGGGCGACGTCGCCGATTGGGATTCCTATGATACGGTCTATATCGGCTATCCCCTGTGGTGGCAGCAGGCGCCGCACGTCGTCTACACCTTCGTGGAAAGCCACAACTTTAACGGCAAGAAAGTTATTCCCTTCTGCACGTCCATGTCGAGTTCTCTTGGCGACAGCGGCCAGAACCTGGCCAAGGCTGCCGGTACCGGCGATTGGCAGACCGGCGTCCGCTTTAGCGGCGGTGCCAGTGACAATGACGTCCTCAATTGGCTGCAGCAGCAGTAAGCCCTTAGCCGATAAGGGTGACATAAAAAATAGATTTTTTGTTCCGAGTAACCTTACGAGGCGGCTCGGAATTTTTTTGCGGTTTTTCGGTGACGTTTCCCTACGTACCGGGAGCGGCTTCCGATGTATGCCAGTATATAAAAGACCCCATATATGGTATAATGTGTTTGGTTTTTAAGAACGCCGAGGCGTATTTTTTAGAAGGGAGGGTGTCATGAAGGCCGTCGTTTTTTCCTTTACCCAGAAAGGGACCTTTCTCGCTCAGGAAGTGGCCGACTGGCTTCGAAATGAGGGCTGGGACGTTCGTCAGACGTCGCTGAGAAAATTTGCTTCTTCGCCGGTAGTCCCTTTTGAACCGTCTTTAGAAGGGGAGACCCAGCGTGCCTTTCAATCGGCACGGCTCCTCCTTTTCATCGGCGCAGCCGGCATTGCCGTGCGGTCTATTGCGCCCTTTATCCGTAAAAAGGATCAGGATCCGGCTGTCGTCGTCATCGATGAAGGCGGGCAGTTCGTCATTCCCATCTTATCGGGGCACATTGGCCGGGCTAACGAATGGGCCCGCCAGTTGGCAGCCGCCATCAAAGGCCAGGCCGTCATCACGACGGCAACGGATGTCAACGCCCTCTTTGCCGTCGATGAGTGGGCTGCTCGCAAGGGCCTTCGCCTGTCGTCTTTGAAGGACGCCAAGAACTTCGCCGCCGGACTTCTCTCGGCAGGGAAAGCCGGCCTGTACAGTGATTTTCCCATCGAAGGGCCTTTGCCGCCAGGCTTGGTCGCAGCAACGGATGGTCCGACGGGCTTAGTCGTGACGACAAAAGACAGGATGGCCCTTTTTGAAGTGTCGGTCCTTGTAAGGCCGGTCATCCTCCACGTCGGTATCGGCTGCCGCCGCGGCACTTCAGCATCGACCATAGAAGACGCCGTCTTATCGGTCTTTGAAGAAGCCAACCTCTCGCTTCAAGCTGTGGCCGACGTCAGCTCCATCGATGTCAAAGGGGACGAGGAAGGGCTGTTGGCCTTTGCTAGAATGCACTCCTGGCCCATTCGCTTCTTTTCGGCAGATGAACTCAATGCCGTGCCGGGAACCTTTACGGCGTCGGACTTTGTCCGACAGACCGTCGGCACGGATAATGTCTGTGAACGATCTGCCGTGAGGGCCAGCCATGGCGGCGACCTCGTCGTTTCCAAAAAGGCCGGTCAGGGCATCACCGTGGCTGTGGCCTGCGAATCGTATAGCCTCTGTTTTTCAAACGTTTAGAAGGATGTGATTGCATGAAACCGCATATTTACGTCGTCGGCATCGGTCCCGGCTCCCTGCAGGGCATGACCCTTGAAGCCAAGGCTGTCCTTGAAGGCTGTGACTGCATCGTCGGCTACCATACATATATCGACTTGATTCGCGACTATTTTCCCGATAAGGAATTTGTCGTCACCGGCATGACCCAGGAAGTGGCCCGCTGCCGCCTGGTCTTAGAACGAGCCCTTCAAGGCCAGAACGTGGCCATTGTCTCCAGCGGCGACGCCGGCATCTACGGCATGGCCGGCATCATGCACGAAGTGGCTGCCGACACGCCGGACGTTGAAATCGACGTCATTCCCGGCGTGACCGCTGCCAGTGCCGGTGCAGCTCTCTTGGGGGCGCCCCTCATTGCCGACACCTGCCTCATTTCTCTCAGCGATCTCTTGACGCCGTGGGACAAAATTGCCAACCGCCTGGACTGCGCCGCTGCCGGTGACTTCGTTATCTGCCTCTATAATCCGGCCAGCAAGAAGCGCTCCGATTACTTGGAAAAGGCCTGCGACATCATTTTGCGCCACCAGTCGGCCCATACGCCGGCGGGCATCGTCCGCAACATCGGCCGCGATGGGGAAGAAGTCACCATCCTCACGTTGGGCGAACTGCGGACGCAGCACCTCGATATGTTCTGCACGGTCTTTATCGGCAACAGCCAGACGAAAGTCTTGAAGGGCAAACTGGTGACGCCTCGGGGATACCGCTTATGATCGGCCCGGTGTGGATTGCCGGCGGGACGACGGAAGGGCGGAAACTGGCCGGCTATGCAGCCCGGTTCCAGATCAAAGCCTACGTTTCGGTGGCCACGACTTACGGCGCTTCTTTACTGCCCGTCAGCCCCTACATCACGGTCCTCGAAGGTAGGATGGACCGGGGCGAGATGGAAGAATTTCTCCGGGAAAAAGGGATTACCCTGGCCATCGACGCTACCCATCCCTATGCTACGGCCGTGACCGATAATATCAAAGGTGCCTGCCAAAAGGCGGGCGTCCCGTATCGCCGCATCAACCGCAGGGCCGGCACGTACCGGACGGACGGCCGCACCATCGCCGTTCGCACCGTCGACGAAGCCGTCGAAGTCCTGAGCCATACCGTGGGACCTGTCTTTTTGACGACGGGCAGTAAAAATTTAGATGCCTTCGCCAAGATTCCCGATTATGAAAACAGGGTCTACGCCCGAATTTTGCCGGTCAAGGCCTCCCTCGAACGGGCCCTTGATCTCGGCTATCCGCCGTCGCGCATCATTGGCATGCAGGGCCCTTTTTCGGAACAACTCAATGAGGCCATGTTCAAGGAAACGAAAGCCCGGTACGTCGTCACCAAAAATTCAGGCCATACCGGCGGTTTTCAGGAAAAACTGAAGGCTGCCGAACGGGCCGGGGCGACGGTCATCATCATTGAACGCTGACGCGGGAAAACCGCTTTCGTCAGGGAAAGGACGCGCTATGCACATCTATCTTATCGGCACCGGTCCGGGCAATCCGGATCTCTTGACCGTACAAGCTAAAGAAGCCATCGAGGCCTCGACCCTCCTCGTCGGCGATAAACGGATGCTGGAACCCTTTGTCGACTCGGGAAAACAGTTGGTCGCCACGTATCGCCGCGATGAAATCTGCCGCCTGGCTGCGTCGCGGACCGATGAAGACGGTCCCATGGCCGTTTTGGTATCGGGCGACGTCGGCTTTTTCAGCCTGGCCGCCTTATTGAAGAACATCCCCGACTGTACTGTGACCCGGATCGCCGGCATCAGCAGTCTGGTCTATTTTGCAGCAGCCCTGGAAACGTCATGGAACGACGTCTTCATCGTCAGCCGCCATGGCCGGCAGGAACCGCTCATCCCGGCTGTACGCCAGCACGCCAAGGTCTTCGTCCTGACCGGCGGCCGTGAATCGCCGGCAGCCCTCTGCCGCAGTCTCTGTGAAGCCGGCCTGGGGAATGTAAAGGTCGCCATCGGCTGCAACCTCTCTTATGACGACGAAGTCATCCTTCGCGGTACCGCCGCTGACTTTACCGAAAGGGGCGACGACGCCCTGGCCGTCATGATGATCGAAAACGACGATGCCCGTTCCTGGCAGCGGCCCGTCCACGGCCTTCCGGACGGCGCCTTTTTACGAGGCAAGGCGCCCATGACCAAACAGGAAGTCCGCAGCGTCGCCTTGTCGAAATTGGCACCCTCTGCCGACGCCGTCGTCTACGACATCGGGGCCGGGACCGGTTCCTGTACGGTGGAACTGGCCCTGCAGGCTCCGTTTGGAAAGGTCTATGCCTTTGAAATAAACGGCGATGCCCTTCATATCCTGCAGCAGAATATTGCCCATTTTGATCTGGCCAATGTCACCGTCGTTTCCGGCGATGCCAAAGAGCGGCTGAAGGATATCGAAACGCCGCCGGACTACGTCTTCATCGGCGGGACCAAGGGGCGATTATCCGCCATCCTCGACGAGGTCTACCGGAAAAATGAGGCCTGCGCCGTCGTCGTCACGGCCATTACCATCGAGACCCTGGCGGCTCTTACGGCCTATTACAGCGCTCGTCGGGACTATGACCTCGATATCACCCAGGTCAGTACGGCCCGCAGTCAAAAAGTTGGTGCCAGCCACCTCATGATGGCCCAGAATCCGATCTTTATCGTGACCATCGTCCGCCGTTCCGACGCTTCGTGACGATCTTACAAAGGAGGCTCTTATGACGCCAGCATCTACCATTCCGCGGCTCTTAGTGGCGGCTCCTAACAGCGGCAGCGGCAAGACGACTGTCGTCTGTGCCCTGCTGGCAGCTTTAAAAAAACGGGGCTTGTCCCTGACGGCCTTTAAATCCGGGCCCGACTATATCGATCCCATGTTCCACCGCCGCGTCCTCGACACGCCGTCGTATAATCTCGACCTCTTTCTCTTCGGCCGCGGCGAAAAAGGGGCTAAAGCGGCACGGCAGCTTCTCGTAGACCATGGAGAAAGGTCCGATCTGGTCCTTCTAGAAGGGGCCATGGGCTATTATGACGGCGTCGGAACGGGCCATGAAGCCAGTGCCTACGACGTCGCCGCAGCTACCGATACGCCCGTCGTCCTGGTCGTCGACGGCCGCGGGGCCGGTCTCACCTTAGGCGCCGGCTTAAAGGGCCTGGCCGATTTTTATAAAGACAGCCGCGTCGCAGGCTTTATCGTCAACCGCGTCAAACCCATGGTATACGCCCACTTTAAGGCCGCTTGGGAAACGGCATCGGGCCTTAAAGCCCTCGGAGCCCTTCCCGATATGCCGGACTGCGCCTTTACCAGCCGCCACTTAGGTTTGGTGACGGCCGGAGAAATCACGAATTTACAGGCCATCATGGAGCGTTTGTCGGAAGCGGCGGAACAGCATATCGACCTTGACGGCTTACTTTCCCTGGCCCGGAGTGCCTCGCCCCTTACGGAAAGAAAGCTTTCGAAAGAGGGGGCAGGGACGTCCGAACAAAAGGCGGTCATCGCCGTGGCTCGTGACGAGACTTTTTGCTTTTACTATGAAGACAGCCTTGACGTCCTCCGCCGCTGCGGTGCCGAATTGGTTTTTTTCAGCCCCCTGCATGATAGGGCGCTGCCGCCTTGTGACGGCCTTTATTTGGGCGGCGGCTATCCTGAACTCTATGCCAAAGACCTCGAAACCAACGGCGGCCTGCGCAGTCAGATCAGACAGGCCCTGCAAGGAGGACTTCCCTGCTTTGCCGAATGTGGCGGCTTCATGTACCTCCATCAAGCTTTTCGCGGCGACGACGGAACGCGCTATGCCTGGGTCGGTGCCGTTCCTGGCGAGACTTTCATGACGACGTCCCTTCAGCACTTCGGCTACGTGACCTTACAGGCCGAACGGGACAACCTCTTATGCGAGGCCGGCGGCACCATACCGGCCCATGAATTTCATTATTCTAAAAGTTCGTCAGAAGGGGACGCCTTTACGGCCTATAAAGCGGGGAGTCAGCGCTCCTGGTCTGGCGGCATAGCCAGCGAAAACCTGGCCGCCAGTTATCTCCACCTCCATTTTCTCGGGAATCCGGCTTGGGCCCGGCGTTTCGTCCGTGCCTGCCAGGCCTATTCTCAGAGCGTACATCGTGATACATTCGGAAAGGATTGATTCCATGAAGATAGAACATATTTTACCGGCCGACATCGAACGCCGCAGTATGGAAATTATTGAAGCCGAACTGGGGCCGATTCAGCTGCCGCCTGATGAAAAGGACATCATCAAGCGCGTCGTCCACACCAGTGCCGACTTCGATTACGTCCGCAACCTGCGTTTTAGCGAGGGTGCCGTTGGTAAGGCCTTGGAAGCCCTGCAAAAGGGCTGCACCATTGTGACCGATACCAACATGGCCTGCATGGGCATCAGTCAGCCGGGCCTTACCAAACTGGGCTGCCATAAGGTCTGCTTCATGGCCGATGACGATGTAGCCGCTGCCGCCCGCGAAAAGGGAACGACGAGGGCCCAGGCCTCGATGGATAAGGCAGCCGGCCTTACGGGGCCGCTCATCATTGCCGTCGGCAATGCGCCGACAGCCCTCTTGCGCCTGAAAGAACTCATCGAAGCAGGGCAAATCGCACCGGCCCTCATCATCGGCGTCCCCGTCGGCTTCGTCAACGTAGAATACGCCAAAGAAGTCATTATGGAAGCCGGCGTTCCTTACATCGTCGCCAAAGGCCGCAAGGGGGGAAGCACCATTGCCGCTGCTATTTGCAATGCCTTGATCTATAAATTGACTCGCTGAAGGAGACAAACGCATCTTACAGAAACCTTACTGGAAAGGCGCCGTGATGAGTAGTATAATAAGGGCGATAACCAACAAGAGAGGGAGTGTAGTGTATGGAAACATGGCTTGATTTGCACATGCATACAAAATACAGCATGGACGGTCAGTTTGAGCCGGACGATTTGATGCGCCAGTGTGCCGACGCTAAGGTACAGGCTGTGGCCGTCACCGACCACGATTCCACTCGAGCCATTCCCGAAGCGCGGGAAGAAGCAGCCCGTTTGGGACTGCGGCTCATACCGGGCATTGAAATCAGTTGTCAGCATGAGGGGAAGAACTTCCACCTCTTAGGCTATGGGATTCATCCCGATGCGCCTGTCTTCGCAGCCATTGAAAAAGATGTCTACGGTCAGCGAAAAGTCGTGTCCGACAAGGTTCTCGACGCCGTCGAAGCCTTGGGCATCGTCCTCGACCGCGATGCCATTTGGAAACTTTGTACCAGCGGTGTCGTGGCTTCGGTCCACATCGCCCGCGTGGCCCTTTCGGATCCGCGCAATGCCGACTGCCCTGTCCTCGAACCGTATCGACCGGGCGGCAGCCGCAGCGATGCGCCGTACGTCAACTTCGGTTGGGATATCTGCGGCCAAGGGGGACCGGCCTTCATCCCCATGACCTTCATGGACTTTTCCAAGGCTGTCGACATCATTCACGACCAGGGCGGCGCTGCCGTGTTGGCCCATCCCGGTGCCAATATGAAGCAGAACCGGCCCCTGACGGAAACCCTCATCGACCTCGGCCTCGACGGCATCGAAGCCTACTGTAGCTATCACGATGATGCGACGACGGCCTTTTACCGTCAGATTGCCGATGAACACGGCCTGATGGCGACCATCGGCAGCGACTACCACGGCCGGGCCAAGCCTCATATTGCCCTCGGTACCTATGGGCATCCTGAACCGCAGGCTTTGTGGGACAACCTGGTCGCACATATTCAAAATCATCATGGGGAAGTGTACTAAGCATGAAACAAAGCAAGACCCTGTCAGCCCTGGCCGTTGCGCTGTGGCTGGCTTTTGGTTTTTCAAGCCTTTCGCTGGCGGCTTCGCCGTCGGATACGACCGCAGCCTATACGGTCGGCACCGTTTCAGAGAACAGTAAGGCTGTAACGAAAGAGAAGCCGAAGAAAGAAAAGACTTCTGACAAGAAGAAAACGACCGATAAGAAAGGGGGCGCTGCCAAGGGGCAGACGGAAAAATCCGATAAAACCGGCGAAGCTGCTGCAGAAGGAGTGTCGACGACGGCCTCCATCGCTACGGGCAGCGTTCCGCGGACGGCCAAACCGGCCGGAGCCCGCGGCGTCTTAAAGACCTACAATCCGGCCACCGATGCCGCTCCGGCGGAACCGATGGCCATCAGGGAAACGAATTTCCGCTTCAATGAACCCTTATTGCTGCGGCCGAAAACGGACATGATCGTCATCCATCACGTCGGCATTCCCGACGGCGATACGTCGGCAGCGGCCATTCACCGGGCCCACTTGGCCAATGGCTGGGCAGGAATTGGCTACCATTACGTCATCCGTAAAGATGGTACCATCGAACGGGGCCGTCCCCTGGCAACGGTCGGTGCCCATGCCGAAGGGCAGAATTACCACACCGTCGGCATCAACGTCACGGGGAATTTCGATAAAGAAATCCCGACGCCGGCACAGATTCACGCCCTGGAAGGCCTCGTCGCCTGGCTGTGCAAAATCTACGACATCACGCCCGGCGCTTCGACCATCGTCGGCCACCGCGACGTCAACAGCACGGACTGCCCGGGCCAGCACCTCTACGACATGCTGCCTCAGATTCGCCGCGATGTAGAAAAACGGATGGAAACCATGGGCGATGCCGCCCCGTCTTACGAAGATACCCTGAAAGGGAAGAGCCTCCTCAAGATGAGCCGTAAAGAAAGGGAAGCCTTTATCATGCAGGGCGCGGCGGGACGATAATGTGCCTAGTCGGGACGAATGAACTATGATATAATAAAAACCACGCAAGTATGATGATAACTATCGAGGGCTTTGGGCAACTAAAGCCCCCTTTGTCATGAGGTAAAAAAGCATGAAGCAATTCTTTCAATGGATGAATCAAGATGAAAATATCCGGTCCGCCGGGGACGCCTTTTTAAAACCCGGCTGTCACAGCATCTACGGCCTCAGCGGCTCGGTCAAGAGCGCCCTGGTCGCCAAGGTGCTGCACGAAGGGCCTCGTCAGGTCGTCCTCGTCGTCCCGTCGCGGGAACAAGCCGCGGCCTGGCAGGCAGACCTGGCCTTTTTGGTGCCTAACGTCAAGATCCTCGACTTTCCCGTCGTCGACAAGGCCGTCTTTACGACGACGGCGAAAAGCCTCGACCGGATGGCTCGCCAGATGGAAGCCTTGGGGCGTCTGCGTCAGGGAGATCCGGTTCTCGTCTTGGCTGCGCCGGAAGAAGCGGCACAGTACGTCATGGCTCCGCAGCGCATCGACGATGCGGCTATCGACGTAGAAATCCAAGGAGAATACGACCGCGATGACTTATTGCAGCACCTCGTAAATGCCGGTTATGAACGGGTCGACATGGTCGAACGACGGGGCCATTTTTCCGTTCGCGGCGACATCGTCGACGTCTTTGCCGTCAATGAACCCCAGCCCTTGCGGCTGGCTTTCTTTGGCGACGAACTGGAAAGCATCCGTTCCTTCGATGTCGATACCCAAAAATCCTTGAACGATGCCGACAGGGCGCGGATCCTGCCGGTTTCTTTAACGACGGCAGACGATGAAAAATATACCCTCCTCGATTATGTCGAAGAGGGGACCATCATCTGGGATGAACCCAATCGGGTCCGCGAAGGCCTTAAAAAGATCCTCAAAGAATCGGACGATTACAAGGGCGTCCTGGCGTCGTGGAAAAATATGGTCTCGCCGGAACGAGCCGTGCCGCAGGTCGTCTTGTCGCTCATGGCCCAGTCCGTGCCCGATATGTTCATCGACCAGTCCTTCAGCTTTGCCGCTAAGATGATGGCCAGCTTCCAAAAACAGTTCAACCTCCTGGAAGAAGAAGTGGGCCACTGGCGAAGCTTAGGCAACACCATCGTCTTTGTCATCAACAGCAAAGAGCGTATCGCCTCGCTCAAAGCCTGGATGAAACAGCACGACCTTGCCATTTCTGATTATGACGATGAAAAGAGCAAGTCCGGCGGCATGTACATCGTCGAAGGGGAAATCCACGACGGTTTTGAACTGCCCTATGCCAAGGTCGTCGCCGTCGCCGAACGGGACGTCTTCGGCACTCAGAAAAAACGCCTGCGCCACCGCGTAGCTAAAGGCCAGGAAATCAGCGTCTTTACCAGCCTGAAGTCCGGCGATTACGTCGTCCATGAAGTCCATGGCATCGGCCGCTACATGGGCATCAAGACCATTGAAATGGACGGCGTCCATAAGGATTACCTCGAAATCCACTACGCCGGCAAAGACATCCTCTACGTGCCGACGGACCAGTTGTCCTTGCTCCAGCGCTACATCGGCAACGAAGGCGATACGCCGAAACTGCAGAAGATGGGCGGCTCGGATTGGCAGAAGATACGTTCCAAGGCTCAGAAATCGATTACCGATTTGGCCGAAAAACTCGTCGCCCTCTACGCCAAACGTGAAGTCGTCCCGGGCTATGCCTTCCCGCCGGATACGCCCTTCCAGAAAGAATTTGAAGAAGCCTTTCCTTATGAAGAAACGGAAGATCAGTTAAAGGCCGTCAGTGAAATCAAGGGCAGTATGGAAAAACCGACGCCCATGGACCGCTTAGTCTGCGGCGACGTCGGCTTTGGTAAGACGGAAGTCGCCATGCGGGCCATTTTTAAGGCCGTCACGGCCGGCAAGCAGGTTGCCGTCTTGGTACCGACGACGGTCTTATCCCAGCAGCACTTCCAGACTTTTATGGAACGCTTCGGCCCCTTCGGCGTCCACGTCGAAGTCCTCAACCGCTTCCGTTCCTATAAAGAAAAGAAATCCATTCTGGCCCGGACCCTGACCGGGGACATCGACGTCCTCATCGGGACTCACAGCCTGCTCAATAAAAACGTAAAATTCAAGTCCCTGGGCCTCCTCGTCGTCGACGAAGAACAGCGCTTCGGCGTCGCTCAAAAGGAAAAATGGAAGGCCTGGGCGGCCCATATCGACGTCTTGTCCCTCAGCGCCACGCCGATTCCGCGGACCCTCCACATGTCCTTGGTCAACCTGCGGGAAATGTCGGTCATCGAATCGCCGCCGACAGACCGCTTCCCGGTCCAGACCTACGTGGCCGAATACGACGCCCGCATCGTCAGCGATGCCATCATGCGTGAAAAGCGGCGGGGCGGCCAGGTCTTCTTCGTCTATAACCGCGTCGCTTCCATCGAGCGCATGAAAGACGAACTCCAGGCCCTCCTGCCCGATATTACCATCGGCATCGCCCACGGTCAGATGGCCGGTACCATGCTCGAGTCGATGATGTTCGATTTCTATGAAGGAAAGTACGACGTCCTCCTCTGCTCGAGTCTCGTTGAAAACGGCCTCGACGTGGCCAACGCCAATACGATCATCATTTACGATGCCGACCACTTCGGCCTGTCCCAGCTCTACCAGATGCGGGGCCGCGTCGGCCGAAGCCACCGCATGGCCTATGCCTACTTCCTGTATCGTCGGGACAAGGTCTTGTCGGAAGTCGCTGAAAAACGACTTCAGGCCATCAAAGAATTTACGGAACTCGGTTCCGGTTTTAAAATCGCTATGCGCGACCTTGAAATTCGCGGTGCCGGCAACCTCCTTGGCAGGGAACAGCACGGCAACATCGCCAGCGTCGGCTTTGCCATGTACTGCCATATGCTGGAAGAAGCCATTGCCAAGGCCCAGACCGGGAAAGAGGTGGAACCGCCGCCGCCGGAAACGGTCATGGAAATCCACGTCGACGCTTTTATCGACAACGAATACATCCAAAACGGCGGTCAGAAAATAGACATGTATCAGCGGTTGGCCGTCGTCTCGTCGAAAGAAGAGCTGGATGAACTGCGCCGCGAACTGGAAGACCGCTACGGTCGGCCCAGTCCCTATGTCGAAAAGCTGCTGCAGGTCACGGAAACCCGCCTCGAAGCTAAGGCTCAAGGGATGGTCCTCATCGCTCAGAAGAAGGACATCCTTGAAATCAAATGGCGGCGCGTCTCCGACATGCCCGACTTAT
Source organism: Megasphaera sp. MJR8396C (assembly GCF_001546855.1). Taxonomy (GTDB): domain Bacteria; phylum Bacillota; class Negativicutes; order Veillonellales; family Megasphaeraceae; genus Megasphaera. The sequence goes on from NZ_KQ958202.1 coordinate 40,288, forward strand.
TGAAACTCGAAAAGCCTTTGCGCAGCCGATTCCGCCTCATTCCCAGCATCCCGGTCATGGTCCGCGTGTCCCTGGCCGGCGTCTCCGACATCCTCGATTTTATCCAGACCTTGCTGACGGCCTTTTCCTCCTTGCGAAAGGGGGATTCCCGTGACTAACTTTTTACGCGGTGCCATGGTCCTCACCGTGGCCGGCATCGTCGTCAAGATCTTAGGCGGCCTGAACCGAATCTTCTTATCGCGCCTCTTAGGCGGCGAGGGGATCGGCCTCTATCAGATGGCCTATCCGGTCTATATCCTTTTACTCAGCATCATCGGCGCCGGCATTCCCATTGCCGTATCGATCATGATTGCTGAACAGGCGGCCCGGGGCCATTACAGCGGCGTCCGCCGCATCTTTCACGTGACCCTGGCCTTTATGACCGTCGTCGCCGTCCTCTGCGGCCTGGCCCTGCCTTTTGGGGCCCAGGCCATGATTGAGTTCGGCATCGTCCGCGACGGTCGGGCTTTGCCGGCCTTGGCCGTGTTGGCGCCGGCCTTGAGCTTATCGGTCATCGTCTGCTGCTTCCGCGGTTACTTCCAAGGTCTGCAGCTCATGACGCCGACGGCCTTGTCCCAGATGGCCGACCAATTTGTTCGGGTCTGCACGATGCTCGTATTGGCCTGGATTTTCCTGCCGAAAGGCCTGGAATGGGCTGCTGCCGGTGCGTCTTTCGGGGCCGTTCCCGGGGCGGCAGCCGGGCTCATCCTCATCGCCTTCTTATACTACCGTCACCAACGGACGCCGCTTCCTGATGACGACGGTGTCTTCGTCATCCAATCGTCGCGGCACATCATCCGCCGCCTCGTCGTCTTAGCCGTTCCCGTAGCTGCCGCCAATATGCTCCTGCCGGCTGTAGCCAGTATCGACCTCTTTATCGTGCCTTTGCGGCTGGAAGCAGCCGGGTACACCACCCATCAGGCGACGGCCCTCTATGGCTACCTGACGGGCATGGCCAACGGCCTGGTCCAACTGCCGGCGATCTTGACGATTTCCCTGGCGACGAGCTTAGTGCCCGCCGTTTCAGCAGCCTTTTCCCAGGGGAAGCGGGACGTCGTCTTGTCCCGGACCCATACGGCCATGCGTATTGCCAACCTCATTACCGTGCCGGCCTGCTTGGGCCTGGCCGTCTTGGCCGTGCCTATTTCGCGTCTCTTATACGCTACGCCGGCGGCAGGGCCTGCCATCTGCGTCCTGTCCATTTCGGTCTTTCTCGTCGGCCTCCAGCAGATTACCAGCGGCCTTTTGCAGGGCATGGGGCGGACGGCCGTGCCTTTGTACAACATGGCTGCCGCTGCCGTCGTCAAGATTTTCTTGAGCTGGCATTTGACGGCCATTCCCTGGCTCGGTGAAGTCGGGGCAGCGTGGGCGACCAACGCCGATTTAGCCGTGGCGACGGCTTTGAACCTCTATTTTGCCCGCCGCTTCGTCGGCTACGGCGTCCAGTGGGGCTATGTCGGCCGCCTGTTCCTGTCCGGAGCTGCCATGGCCGGTACGGCCTGGATCCTCCATCACAGCCTGCTCAACTTACTGGGCAATACCTTGGCGACGATCATCGCCATGAGTGCCGCAGTCACGGTCTATCTCATCGGTATCTTTGCCTTTCGGGCCATTGCCGTGACGGATTTAGAAAAACTGCCCGTCATCGGGCCTAAATTAGCCTCAATTGCTGAAAAATTAGGAAAATAATGAACGCTAAAAGGGGATTGCCTTATCGGGCATCCTCTTTTTTTCTTGCTTTTGGCACATCTCTTTGCTATACTGTAACTAAACGGTTGATTTAATCAACTAATAAAGGAGGACTCACTGTGAATTATTTGCATGCCGGCCACGATTTTGGCATTATCAACATGCGGTCCCAGGCCTACATTACCGAAGCCTGTCAGCCTTGGAACCTGTCCTATTCGGAATACGTGGCCCTCATGAACCTCTATGACCTCGACGGCTGCAGCCAAAGTGAGCTCTGTAAAGAAATGAAGGCCGATAAGGCCCTCGTCGCTCGCAGCCTGAAGACCTTGGAAGAAAAGGGCTACGTCTGCCGTCGCCAAAAGGACGGAGATCGGCGCTTTAAATTTATCTACCTGACACCTAAGGCCAGAGGCATCCAAGGGGAGTTGGAAGGCCTGTTAGAGACATGGATCACCTATCTCGTAGAGGGCTTTGAAGAAGCTAAGCGCGACGAGATGTTTGCCATGATGCACGCCGTTGCCGAGCGGGCTTCCAACGTGAGTATGAGTGATGTGAAGAATGAGGGGGAGATGAAACGATGAAAGGGCGGTATATGAAGTACATCGTCGTCGCAGCGGCCATGGCGGCCGCTATGAGTGTCGCCGGTTGCGGCAATGATCAGACGGCGGCTGAACCGGATCAATTGGTAAAGACGATGGAAGTGGGGAAGGCGACGGACAGTACGGCCGGTACTTATTCGGGAACGGTGAAGGGGCGCTATGAGAGTAAGCTCTCCTTCCAGGCCGGCGGGCGGATTACGACGCGAAACGTCCAGCTCGGAACGCGGGTCAAGGCCGGTGACGTCTTGATGACCGTCGACCCGAAAGACATCGTGCAGGCCGTCCACCAATCCCAGGCCCAGGTCGATGCCGCAGCGGCTCAGCTCCAGCTGGCGGCGGCCAATTTAAAGCGCTATAAGGAACTCTATAGCGCCGATGCCGTCAGTGCTGCCGACCTCGACCAGTTCCAGACGGCCTATGACCGGGCTGCGGCTCAGTACAATCAGGCCCAGGCCGGCCAACAGGCTCAGGATAATCAACTGTCCTATACGCAGCTGACGGCTGACGCTGACGGCGTCATCTCGGCGGTCAGTGCCGAAGTAGGCCAGGTCGTCCCGGCCGGTCAGCCCGTCGTCACCTTGGTCCATGACGGGGACTTAGAAGTCACCATCAACGTACCGGAAAATAAATTGGCCGACTTTCCCGTCGGAAAAGCCGTGACCGTCTCCTTCTGGGCCCTTCAGAACCAGACCGTTTCTGGCGTCGTCCGCGAAGTGGCCCCTATGGCCGATGCCGTATCGCGGACCTATGAAGTCAATATCACATTGCAGAATCCGCCCCAAGGCGTGCAGCTGGGCATGACGGCCTCAGTGGCCAATGCCGGCGAAGAACAGGCCGCCGCCGATACGGTCATCCTGCCGCTCTCGGCCATCTATCAGACCGGCAGCACGCCCCAGGTCTGGGTCGTCGGCAAGGATAAGACCTTGTCCCTGCAAAATGTATCCGTCGAAACCTTTGGCGACAACACGGTCAAGGTCACGGGACTTCATAAGGGCGACCGGGTCGTCACGGCCGGCGTCCATAAACTGCGGGCCGGTGAAAAAGTCCGCATCGAGGGGGCCGATTCATGAGAAACTTATCGGAAGTATCCCTCCATAACCGGGTCTTAGTCTGGTATTTCATCATCCTCGTGGCCATTGCCGGCGTCTTTTCCTATATCAAGCTGGGCCGGATGGAAGACCCGACGTATACCGTGCGGACCATGGTCGTTTCCGTGGCCTGGCCGGGAGCGACAGCAGAACAGATGGAAGAACAGGTGACCGACAAGATCGAAAAGAAACTCCAAGATACGCCGCACCTCGATTACCTCAAGAGTTATTCTCGGCCGGGCCAGTCGGTCATTTACGTCAACTTGGACGATAAGGCGCCCCAGAGTTCCATCCGCGACACGTGGCATGAAGTCCGAAACTTGACGGAAGACGTGAAACGAGACCTGCCGGACGGCGTCTACGGCCCGTACTATGACGACCGCTTCGACGACGTCTTCGGCTCTATCTACGCCTTGACCGGCGACGGGTATTCCTATGAAGAACTGCGGCAAAAAGCCGAAAAGATACGCCGCATGATGATGAACGTCGACGACGTCAGCAAAGTCGAATTGGTCGGCGAACAGTCGGAAAAAATCTATATCGAAGTGGCCAATGCCAAATTGGCTGAGTTGGGCATTCCGCCGACGGTCATCGCCAACGCCGTCAAAGGCCAGAATGAGATGACGCCGGCCGGGATGATAAGTACCGAGTCAGATAACGTCTACCTGCGCCTGTCCGGCGTCTTTAAGGACGTCGAAGGCATCCGCAACCTGCCCATCAGCGCCAACGGCCGCGTCTTCCGCCTCGGCGACATCGCCACCGTAGAACGGCGTTACAGCGAACCGGCTGATCCTAAGATGTTCTATAACGGCAAGCCCGCCGTCGGCATCGCCCTGTCCATGAAGAGCGGCGGCAACAATCTGAAGCTCGGCGAAAACCTGAAGAAACTTCAGGACAGCGTCAAAGCCGACCTTCCGGCCGGGATGGAAATGAACCAGGTCTCGGACCAGCCGCAGATCGTCAAAGAGTCCATCAGTGACTTTACAGAAACGTTGTGGGAAGCCATCGCCATCGTCCTCGTCGTCAGTTTCATCACCTTGGGGCTGCGGACGGGACTGGTCGTCGCCTTCTGCATTCCTTTGGTCCTGACCGGCGTCTTCTGCGTCATGGAAATCGCCGGCATCGACCTTCATAAGGTCTCCTTAGGAGCCCTCATCATCGCCTTGGGACTCCTCGTCGACGATGCCATCATCGCCGTCGAAATGATGACCGTCCAGCTTGAGAAGGGGCTAAATCGTATCGATGCGGCCTGCTACGCCTTTCGGGCTACGGCCAAACCGATGCTGACCGGGACCCTCATCACCTGTGCCGGCTTCATTCCCGTCGCCTTTTCCGACGGGGCGGCGGCTGAATTTTGTAAGGCTCTGTTTCCGGTCATCACGGCGGCCCTGGTCTTGTCGTGGATCGTATCGGTCATGGTAGCGCCGCTCTTTGGCTATTACCTCATCAAGCCTAAAAAGAAAGAGCGTGGGGAAGAAGAAAAGCTGTACACCAGCCGCTTCTACGTCTTTTTCCGAAAGGTCCTGACCTGGTGCCTGACCCACCGCGTCATCGTCATCGGCGGGACGGCTGCGGCCTTCGTCCTTTCCGCCGGCCTGACGTATTTCATTCCCAAGGAATTTTTCCCGCCGTCACTGCGGCCGGAACTCATCGTTGAAATGACCCTGCCCGAAGGCTCGTCCATGGAGGCGACCCAGAAAGAAGCGTCCCGCCTGGCGCAGTACCTCGACGGCCAACAGGATAAACTAAAGAATTACTCTTACCATGTCGGACAAGGGGCGCCGCGCTTCGTCCTGACCGTCGACCCCGTTCTTCCGGCAGATAATTACGCCCAGTTCGTCGTCGTCGCTAAGGATACGGAATCGCGGGAAGAATTGGCGGCTTCCTTGAAGACGGAACTTTCCGATAAGTTCCCCAACGTCCGCAGCAATATTAAGCATATTTCCTTAGGGCCTCCGTCGGACTATCCCATCATGCTGCGCGTGTCGGGCTACGACAAGGACAAGGTCAAAGCCTATGCCCAAGAGATCGCCGCCCGCATCGCCAAAGACCCCAATACGGAAAATGTCTTCCTCAACTGGGATCAGAAGGATAAGACCATGCACGTCGAGCTCGATCAGGATAAACTGCGGGCCATGGGCATTTCTGGTCAGGACATTGCCCAGACCTTGTATACGGAACTGTCCGGGGCGACGGTGGCGCAGTACTATGCACCCGATAAGACCGTCGATATTCAGCTTCGCCTCGACGATAAAGACCGAAAAGATCTGTCGGCCATCAAGAGCCTGCCGGTCTACGTCGGTCAAGCCGGCTACGTGCCTTTGGAACAGATCGCCCGCATTTCCTACCAGGGCGAAGACGGCCTCATCTGGCGCCGTGATTTAAAACCGACCGTCACCATAAACGGCGGCATCAAGTCGGGAACGGCTGACGATGCGACTCAGAAGGCCTACGATGCCATCGCCGACATCCGTGAAAATATGCCCTTTGGCTACACCGTCGAAGTCGGCGGCTCCCTGGAAAACAGCCAAAAATCCCTGAAGTACCTCATGGGCCCCGTGCCGGTCATGGTCATCCTCATCATGACCTTGCTCATGTTCCAGCTGCGGAGCTTGTCCCTCATGGCCCTGACCCTGATTACGGCGCCCATGGGACTCATCGGCGTCTCCCTGGGAATGCTCCTCTTTAGAGAGTCCCTGGGCTTTGTCGCCTACCTCGGCATCCTGGCCTTAGGCGGCATCATCATCCGCAACTCGATCATCCTCCTCGATCAGATACAGAAACATATGGCTGCCGGCGAAGACCCGTGGCACGCCGTCATCGATTCGGCGGTCCTGCGCTTCCGGCCCATCATGCTGACGGCAGCGGCGGCCATATTGGGCATGGTGCCTTTGATGACCAGCGTCTTCTGGGGTCCCATGGCCGTAGCCATTGCCAGCGGCCTCTTGGTGGCAACGGTCTTGACCCTCTTGGTCCTGCCGACGATGTACGCCGCCTGGTTCAAAGTCAAAAAATCATAATTTCTCTTTAGGTCTGCATCGCCTTGATGCAGGCCTTTTTGGCACAGGAGAATCGTGAATGGCACAGTCTGTTGTTTTACAAGGGAAACTTCCTATCGTATAATATAAAGTATAGATACGATATTAGATGAGAGGAGATTCCTCTATGATAAAACGTGCTTCCGTCCTCGTGGGGACCCTTATAGTAACGCTCCTTCTGTCGGCCTGTGCCAGAGGCCCGGCACGGACTGATAACGATACCCACCGCGAAACTTTGGCTCAGAACGAAAAGAAGCCCGTCTCGACGGAGGTCGTTCGTAACGGCCAGGGAAATCCCCGCCGCGTTCTGATCACTTATTTTACTTATCCTGACAACACCGATGCCCAGGCCATTCATTCCAAGGAATATGACGTCATGGCCTCGGCCAGCCTTAATGTAAAAGATGGGCAAATCATCGGAAACGATGCCATGATTGCCAATGAAATCGCCAGGGAGACCGGTGGCGACGTCTTTTCCATCTTGGCGGAAAAGCCGTACTCCGCCGATTACGACGCCATGATCCGCGATGAAAAGGCCGCGCCCCGCAATGAAAAGCGGGAGCTGAAAAGCCACGTCGGCGATATGAGCGGCTATGATACGGTCGTTCTGGTCTATCCCATTTGGTGGGATGCCCTGCCGGCACCGGTCACGGCCTTCCTGACGGAAAACGATTTCTCCGGCAAGGCCCTCTATGCCGTCGCGTCGTCCGGTGACAGCGACTTTGTCGATACTGTCGAAGACATTGCCGAGCTCGAGCCCGATGCCAACGTCTATGAAGGCTTCGTCCTCCGTCATGATGAGATGGATGAAACGTCCGATGCCGTTCGCCAGTGGCTTCGAACGGCGAATTTCATGAAATAAAAAAATCTCCAGATACACCGCTTTGCGATGCAGCTGGAGATTTTTTTCTAAATGGAACGATTCTTAGGAACGACGGTTGTAGAGGATGAGGCCGCCTTTTTTGCGGTGCCCCGTATTCCACAGGCCGTCGAAGTCGAGCCAGCGCCAGGAACCGTAGGTGACGGCTTTGACCATGAAGTCGCCGTCGAATTCGGTGTAGCCCGTCAGTAAGAACCAATGCCAGTCGTAGAATTTGAAGTTCGGGTTGTTGTGATGCAGCACCAGGTGGGGGATGGGCCAGCCGGCGTCAATCTGGGCCTTGATGACGTCTTTCGTTTCATCGGCTGTCTTGTCGCCAGACCAGGGATCCATGGTGATGTCGTCATCGCCGCGGTCAGAAAGAAACTGGCCCATGCCGTCGATATACATATCGAGGCGGTCGATGCCGCCCCAACGCGGACGCAGATAGGGCTTCATGACGTTGGTAAAGGCGATGTAGTCCTTTTTAGCCACGTCTTCGGTCTCGTAGGGATAGAGGCCTTGGGCGTCTTTATAGCGCGTAAAGTAAATGGAAGAATCGCAGGCCGTCACGGCAGCGCAGCCGCCGAGATTCATCATGCGGTCGGTCAGCCAATCCTGATTGCCGCCGTAAGCCGAACCAATATAGAAGTAAGGGAGTTCATGTTTCATTAAAGGCATATCCTTTCGTAATAATACTTAATCTTCAGCATCGTGTATGATGTCGGGTTCGGCTTTTTGGGTAAAGCCGATGACCCGGCGGGGTTTTTGGATGTCATCCTGTCGGGGGACAGCAACCAAGAGCAGATTGAGCTGGGACAGGTGCTGGACCAGTTCGACGGCCGAGCCATCCGAGAGTTCTCCGTAAAAGACGATCATATTCGGGTCCCAGTAGCCGATATCCTGAATGCTGAAGGTAATGTCGCCGGCTGAGACCAGGCGGCCGCCGGCCTGCATCGTATCGGGAAGCTCCGATTCGAAGTTGTTGATCAGGGCGACGATGCGCTGATACATATCCGATGCCAAATAAGGGGCTTCCGGGTCGTCCGTTTCCGGCGTCGGGGCGTTCTGGCAAAGGGCCATGTCTTTCACTTCATCGGTATACAATTCTCCCGGTACGAGGACCGTTTTCTTTTCGCTATTCATGGATATCACTCCTTCTTGACTGCTTCCTAATACTATTCGAGATGAAGGGGGCAAATTCCTGCTGAAAATGATGACTAATTTTATCTATTTTGAATAGAATGATTGAGTAAAAAGCAAGGAGCAGGAGACTGCCGTCACACTCGCTTTGGGGGCGGGACTGGCTAGGGGTGGACAGATGTTGTATAATAAGGATTGGATTTGTAGAGAAAGGATAGAATCAATTATGATCAGAGACAATCAAATTATTCACTATACATCAGATGAGGCTATCCGCGTGTCCATCGCCTTTACGGCAGGCATCGTGGAAAAAGCCCGTCAAAGCCACAACTTATCGCCCGTGGCCTGCGCCGCCCTCGGTCGGACCATGACCGGCGCGGCCCTTCTGGCCGGAGACTATAAGAACCACGAAGGCGTATCTATTAAGATTGCCGGCGACGGTCCCTTAGGTGCCGTCCATGCCGACTGCTTCGATACCAACAAACTTCGCGGCTACGTCGATAATCCGACTATCGACCTGCCCTTGAAGCCCAACGGCAAACTCGACGTCTCGGCTGCCGTCGGCCGCAACGGACAGCTGACCGTAACCCGCTTTACGCCGAAGACGACGACCTATACCAGCCAGGCTGACCTGGTGTCCGGTGAAATCGCCGAAGACATTGCCTATTATCTCTATACGTCGGAACAGGTACCGTCGACGATCAACTTAGGCGTCCTCGTCGACCGGGACTATACCATTGCCGCTGCCGGCGGCTTCTTGGTCCAGGCCTTGCCCGGTGCCAAAGATGAAGATCTGGCCCGCGTCGAAGCCAACATCACCCAGGTCGGCGCCCTGACGACGTACTTGAAAGACCATCCCAAGGGAGAAGGCCTGATCGACATCATCCTCGGCGGCATGCACTACAAAGAATTGTACCGTCAGCACCTCTACTGGCGCTGCACCTGCTCGCGCCAGCGTTTTGAAAGCGCCTTGTTATCCCTGCGCCCGGAAGATAAAGAATCCCTTTTGAAGGATCCCCAGGTCGAAATGACCTGCCATTACTGCGGCGCGAAATATACCCTGTCCCGCGACGAATTAGCGGCCTTATACGAAAAGGCCGGGGCAGACCAGCATTGATCGTCATTTCTTAAAAGGGAGGTTTTATCATGGGACTTATTGCCATTATCGGCGGTACCGGCGTCTGTGACCCGAAGATTTTGTCCAATGTCCGTGAAGGGTACCTGGATACCTATTACGGATCCATTCGCTATTGGAAGGGGACCTATAACGATCGGGACCTCATCTTTTTAGCCCGTCACGGCCGGATGCACTCCATTCCGCCGCACCTCATCAACTACCGGGCCAACATCCTGGGACTGAAACGCCTGGGCGTCACGGCCATCTTGGCGACGACGGCGGTAGGATCCATGAATCCGGAATACAAACCCGGTGACTTCGTCCTGCCCGACCAGTTCATCGACTTTACAAAAAGCCGCCACACGTCCTTTTTCGACGGCGGAACTAACGGTGTCGTCCACGTCGATATGACCGAGCCCTACTGCCCGACCCTGCGCCGTAACGTCATTCAAGCCGCTGCCGAACTCGGCGACTGCCGGCTTCACGATAAGGGAACCTATGTCTGCACGGAAGGGCCGCGCTTTGAAACGCCGGCTGAAATCCGGATGTTCCAAAAACTCGGCGGCGATATCGTCGGCATGACCAACGTGCCCGAAGTCTGCCTGGCCCGGGAAGCGGAAATCTGCTATGCCACGGTGTCCATGGTCACCAACTTTGCCGCCGGCATTTCCGATAAGCCCTTGACCCATGAAGAAGTCGTCGACGCCATGGCCAAGAGCTCCCTGCGCCTGCGCCAGCTCATCTTAAAGAGCATCGAAAATTATCCCGTCGATGAAGACTGCGCCTGCCATCACACGCTCCAGGCTTACGGAGGGTTTACGGTATAATGGAAACTTTGCGCTGGGAAAAAGGGACCCTCTATCTCCTCGACCAGACGGTCCTGCCCTTTACCGAGAACTACCTTGCCTGCACGACCTGGCAGGATGTCCATAAGGCTATTTCTGTCCTGGCCGTCCGCGGTGCCCCGGCCATCGGCGTCGCCGCGGCTTATGGCGTCGTCTTAGGCGCCCGCTCCATCCTTGACGGGGCCGGTGGTAAGCCCTTTTTGACGGCCGTGCAGGAGATCTGCACGAATCTTGACGGCGCCCGCCCGACGGCGGTCAACCTCCACTGGGCTTTGGAACAGATGATGGATTGCGCTAAGGAATACGGTAATGAAAGCCCGTCGGCCATCGTCGACGCCTTAGAAGAAAAGGCCAAAGCCATCCATGCCGACGACGTGGCCATCAACACGGCCATGGCCCGCTGCGGTGCCGATGAAGTCGGCAAGGGGGACCGCCCCCTGACCCTGCTCACGCACTGCAATGCCGGCGCCTTGGCGACGGCCGGCGTCGGTACGGCCCTCGGCGTCATCACTGAGCTTCACCGCCGGAAAAAGGTCACCATGGTCTATGCCGACGAAACGCGGCCCCTCCTGCAGGGAGCGCGTCTTACGGCCTTTGAGCTCATGACCGGCGGCGTGCCGGTTACCCTCATTACCGATAACATGGCCGCCTGGACGATGAAGGAAAAGGGCGTTGACGCCATCATCGTCGGTGCCGACCGCATTGCCGCCAACGGCGATACGGCCAACAAAATCGGGACCTACGGCCTGTCCCTGATGGCCAGGGCCTTGGGCATTCCCCTGTACATTGCAGCGCCTTTATCGACCTTTGACCGGTCCCTTGCCGACGGCAGTCAGATTCCTATTGAAGAGCGGAATCACGACGAAGTCCGCTCCTTTAGAGGCGCTGCCACGGCCCTTTCCGATACGCCGGTCTACAACCCGGCCTTCGATGTGACGCCCCATGAAAACATCCGGGCCATCATTACCGAAAAGGGCATCATCAGCCACCCCGACACGGTGGCCGTAACAGCATTTTTTGACAAGCATTTATTATAGAAGAAAGAGGTATGAACTGTATGGAATCAATTATTCGCGACATCACATTAGCTAAGAGCGGCCATGAAAAAATCAACTGGGTCGACCGTCACATGCCGGCCCTCAATGCCATTGGCGACAAATTGAAAGCCGAACAGACCTTTAAAGGCAAGACCATCTGCGTCAGCGTCCATCTCGAAGCCAAGACGGCATATTTGGCCGAAGTCCTTCACCGGGCCGGCGCCAAAGTCATCGTTACCGGCAGCAACCCCTTGTCGACCCAGGATGACGTCGCAGCCGCTCTCGTCGAAGACGGCCTTACGGTCTATGCTTGGTACGGTGCGACCGACGAAGAATACTTCGACTTCCTCAATAAATCCCTCGACCACCATCCGGACATCATCATCGATGACGGCGGCGACCAGGTCCACCTCCTGCACACGACGCGGACCGACGCTATGGAAAACCTCCTCGGTGGCACGGAAGAAACGACGACCGGTGTCAATCGCCTCCACGGCCTCGACAAAGCCGGCCAGTTGAAATTACCCATGATTGCAGCCAACGATTCGTACTGCAAATATCTCTTCGATAACCGCTACGGCACGGGCCAGTCGACATGGGACGGCATCATGCGCACGACCAACCTGACCGTCGTCGGCAAGAAAGTCGTCGTCGCCGGTTACGGTTGGTGCGGTAAAGGCTGCGCTATGCGTGCCAAAGGCCTCGGTGCTCACGTCATCGTCACCGAAGTCGACCCGATTAAAGCCATCGAAGCCGTCTTTGACGGTTTTGAAGTCATGCCCATGGCCGAAGCTGCCAAAGTCGGCGATATCTTCGTCACCTTGACCGGCGACAAAGACGTCATCCGCGGCGAACACATGAAGAACATGAAAGACGGTGTCGTCTTGGCCAATGCCGGTCACTTCGATGTCGAAATCAACCGTCCCGAACTGGAAGCGCTCTCCGTCCGCCATTTTGAAGCCCGTCACAATATCGAAGGCTATGAACTCCCCAACGGCCACGTCATCAACCTCTTGGCCGAAGGCCGCCTGGTCAACCTGGCTGCCGGCGACGGCCATCCGGCTGAAATCATGGACCTGTCCTTTGCCGTTCAGGCCCTGGCTGCCAAATACATTCTCGATCATCATACGGAACTTGAAAACCACGTCTACGTCCTGCCTCATGAAATCGACGACGACATCGCCAAGATCAAACTGGCTTCCATGGGCTACGCTATCGACACCCTCAGCGAAGAACAGCGCAAATACTTGAATCTCGACTAAGAGGAGAGGGATACCGATGAAAAAACTGATTCAGGACGTCGCCCTCTACCGGGACCACGACGTCACGGAACATCAAAATATCGCCATCGACGGCACGAAGATCACGGGCTTTCCCGAAAATCCTGTTCTTTCCGACTACGATGAAGTCATCGACGGCCAGCAGATGTTGGCCCTGCCGGGCTTCGTCAATACCCACAACCACATCGCCATGACCGTCTTCCGCAGCTATGCCGACGACATGCAGCTCATGGACTGGCTCCAGAAGAAAATCTGGCCGGCTGAAGACAAACTCGACGGCGACGTCGTCTATGCCCAGACCATGCTCGGCATTGCCGAAATGATCCGCTGCGGCACGACGTCCTTTGCCGATATGTACTTCTTCATGGATGACGTAGCCCGCGCCGTCGATGCCTCGGGTATCCGGGCCTGCCTGAGCCGGGGCATGACGGGGATTACGCCCAGTGCCGAAACGGCTCTTAAAGAAAATAAACAGCTCTTTTTAGACTGGCATAAAAAAGGGGACGGCCGCATTACGGTCATGCTCGGACCCCATGCGCCGTACACCAATACGCCGGAGTATCTCTCCCGCGTCGTCGATTTGGCCCATGAATTAGGGGCTGAAATCCACACTCACCTGTCGGAAACGAAGGGCGAAGTGGAAAACATCAAGAAGCAGTACGGCAAGTCGCCTATCGCCTGGTTCAACGACCTGGGCATCTTTGACGTAGGCTGCCTGGCTGCGCACTGCGTCTGGGTCGATGACGACGACCTCGACATCATGCTCCAAAAACACGTCCGCGTCGCCCACAACCCTGGCAGCAACCTGAAACTGGCCAGTGGCTTTGCGCCCATCGCCAAGATGCTGAAAAAGGGCATCACCGTCGGTCTCGGCACAGACGGTGCCTCGAGCAACAACAACCTCGACATCGTCGAAGAAATGCATTTGGCAGCCCTGGTCCACAAGGCCAACACCCTCGATCCGACGGTCATCCCGGCTGAAACGGCCATCAACATGCTGACCGAAGGCGGTGCCAAGTGCCTGGGCTACACCGATATTGGCAAGCTTGAAGCCGGCTATAAAGCCGACATCACCTTAGTCGACCGCAGCGGCCTCCATTGGTATCCGAAACACGATTCTCTCAGCCTCATGGCTTACAGCGCCAACAGCATGGACGTCGACACCGTCCTGGTAAACGGTGAAGTCCTCTTGCGGCACAAAGAGTTTACCAAACTCGACATCGAAAAGATCAAGGCTGAAGCCGAACGGACCAAGGAAAAACTCTTTGCCCAAATTTAACCTTTATTCACTCGGTCTCGGTGCGCCTTCTTGAGTACTGCTTGTTTTATTCCCGAAAAGCGTGTATAATTAAATTCACTTTAAGGCTTTTTATGTACGTTTACAGGGAGATGCATCGATTTATGAATAAAACGCTCGTCACGGCTGCCTTCGTCGTCTTGGCTCTGCTCTTGTCGACACATTGGGATTTGCTGGCCATTAAGATTCTCTTGACCGGCTGCCTTATGGGCTGGTTGGCCCGGTCCGTCGTCGCCAACGTCAAGGAAAAGTCGCGGAAGGTCGAAGTCCGGCGCAATAAACGCCTCCGCCGCATGGCCGCCGAACACGCGGCTCGAGAAGAAAGCCGTGCTAGTGTAAACGAACACTAAAAGGCAATGACACGTTGGTAAAGAAAATCTATACGAACCTTTGAGGTACTCCTCTTTAAGCAGATTGAGAAACACTAAAATCTCAGACTGCTTGAAGGGGAGTACTTTTCATGTGTGTGTCTGGATGTCAACATTGAACTTTGACGATAGGGAAGGGTTTTGCGCATAAGAAAAAGCGCTGCCCTAGAGGGTGACTGGTTCGATAAGGGGCCATATGGTATAATAAAATGAAATTATTATACGGTATGTTACAGGAGGTTTGCCTTATGTATGATTATCTGATTGTTGGCAGCGGTTTGTTTGGAGCGGTCTTTGCCCGGGAGATGACGAATGCCGGGAAGTCCTGCCTCGTTTTAGAACGGCGCGACTGTGTCGGCGGTAATGTGTACTGTGAGGAGAAAGACGGGATTCACATCCACAAGTACGGCGCTCACATCTTCCATACGTCGAACAAGGTCGTGTGGGACTATGTCAATCAGTTTGCCGAGTTCAATCACTATGTCAATTCGCCGATTGCCAATTATAAGGGTGAATTGTATAACCTTCCGTTTAACATGAATACCTTCACCAAGATGTGGGGCGTTACGACGCCGAAAGAAGCGGCGGCCAAGATTGCCCAACAGCGGGAAGAAGCGGGGATTACGGATCCTAAGAATCTCGAAGAACAGGCTATTTCCCTCATCGGGACGGACATTTATACGAAATTGATCAAAGGCTACACAGAAAAGCAGTGGGGCCGGCCCTGCACGGAAATTCCGTCCTTTATCATCAAACGATTGCCCGTGCGCTATACCTTTGACAACAACTATTTTAATGACCGCTATCAGGGGATTCCCATCGGCGGCTATAATGTCCTCATCAAGGGTTTATTGGAAGGCATCGAAGTTCGTACCGGCGTCGATTATAATGCCTCTCGCAGCGACTATGAAGGCCTTGCTAAAAACATCGTCTATACGGGACCGATCGACGAATACTTCGGCTATCAGCTCGGCCGGTTGGAATACCGCGGCCTTCGCTTTGAAACAGAGCGCCTGGAAGAAGAAAATCACCAAGGCGTGGCCGTCATGAATTATACCGATGCCGAAACGCCGTATACGCGCATTCTGGAACACAAGCACTTTGAATTCGGGACTCAGCCCGTAACCTATGTGACTAAAGAATATCCGGCTGACTGGGAACCCGGCCAGGAAGCCTACTATCCCATCAATGATGCACCCAATCAGGCCCTCTATGCAAAGTATGCCGCTCTTGCCGAAAAAGAACAGCACGTCATCTTTGGCGGCCGTCTGGCAGAGTACAAGTATTACGATATGGATGACACCGTCGAAAGTGCCTTGAAGATGGCCGATAAGGTCTTGGGACGCTGATTCGTGTTATAGATTTTTATTAAGGGAAAAGCGAGTTCTATGCAATCGATAGGACTCGTTTTTTACCGGAATGTTGGCGAAGCGAAGGTTTCGTTCAGGAAAGGACGCTATATACGTGGCTGAGGAAATAGCGAACGTCGAGAGACGACAGGGAAAGCAACTGATTTCGATCTTAGTACCTTGTTACAATGAAGAAGCCGTGCTGCGCGAGTTTTACCGTCGCACGAGTGCTGTCATCGATGGGATTCCATCCTATGATTTTCAGTTTATGTTTGTCAATGACGGAAGCCGAGATGGGACTCTTTCGATTATGCACGAGTTGCGGGAGAAAGATCGTCGCGTGTCCTACGTCAATTTGTCCCGTAATTTTGGCAAGGAAATCGCCATGACAGCCGGCATCGATTATTTGACTGGTGATGCGGCCATCATCATGGATGCCGATTTGCAGGATCCGCCGGAACTCATTCCCGAGATGATAAGCTGGTGGGAACAGGGCTATCAGGACGTCAGTGCCAAACGGCGCAGCCGGGCCGGGGAAACTTTTTTCAAGAAGTGGTCGTCCCATGCCTTTTATACCATCTTGCAGAAGCTGTCTAACGCGCCCATGCAGCGCGACGTCGGTGATTTTCGCCTCCTCGACCGCCAGTGCTTGAATGCCCTGCGGATGATGCGCGAATCCCAGCGATACAACAAAGGCCTTTTCAGTTGGATCGGATTTGAAAAGAAAGAAATCCTCTTTGACCGCGATGCCCGAGCTGCCGGCAAGACCAAGTGGAACTATTGGAAACTCCTCAACTTGGCCATTGAAGGCATTACCAGCTTCACCATTGCGCCCTTGCGGGCTGCGGCTTACGTCGGGGTCTTCCTGGCTTTTATTGCTATTCTCTTCATGTTGTTCATCATCGTTCGGACCCTGGTTTACGGCGACGATGTGCCGGGATACCCGTCCCTCATTTGCGCCATCCTCTTCATCGGCGGCGTCCAACTCTCCTTCCTGGGAATCATTGGCGAATATTTAGGACGGGTCTTCAATGAAAGCAAATTCAGGCCCCTTTATTTAGTGCAGGACGTCAATGGTGATCGGATCATGAATCAAGATAAGGTTAAGGAAGTCTGCAAATACAGAAAGTAGTCTTTAGACCTCTCGATACGGCCTGTTAAAACGATGAATGAACAATATCATATGGCTGTCCCTACATTGGGACGGAACAGAAAGAGACTTGCCTTTGAGAGAGGCAGGTCTTTTTTTGCAGCGGGGAAAGGGAGCATGGCTTGTTGAATAAGGGAAAAGAAATTTAGATAAGGACAACATAATTTTGTGAATCATGACAGATTCTGTCGTGGCCATCCTGTATAATAGGTATCAAGGTAGTGAATCGAAGGGCAAAAGGAGGAGCGGTTGAAAACGGGATAAAGCGTGGCAGAACCGGTTATCATCGAGGCCCTATCACAAGCAAGGGAACTCTAGCTCTTCGGCTGAACGGGGAAGACTTCGGTTGTCGTGTTACGGATGGATTTTTATTTTTCTTGTGAAGAAATTGAAATTATTGTAGAATAAATACAAATAATATGATTATTACTCATTAGTTATTTGTATAATTTGCAGATACTGTATGTTGAGGGGACAGAGGTGATTAGCATGGAAGAAAAAGATAAGAGTCATATTCCGGTAGATGAGAATGACGAGAAACAGCGTGATATTGTGACTACCTTTGCCGCAGGAGAGGCTGCCAAAGCCGCTGCCGATGGGATTGAGGATCAGTATTATAAACCACAGGAGTACGATCGAGGCAACTATGATGATGGCCCGGCTAAATATAGGGCTAAACAAAAGGCCGTTGAGAAGGGAAAAGGCGTCGTAAGGGATCCTTATACCAATAAAAAATTGGAACTGAAAATGAAAGATGCCAAACTGAAGTACGGAAAGGACTATGACGCTCATATGGGCGAAATTGACCATCTTGTTCCTTTAAAATTAATGCACGAAAAACTTAAAAATAGTCCCTTTATTGCGCCGGAGGACGCAAAGAACATTGCCAATGATGAGGATAATCTTCTTCTTACCAGCCGACGGGTCAATAATGCCAAACGAGCCAAGACGAATGCCGAATTTGCTGAAGATTCGGATTTTTTAAAAAAGAAGGGCCTTCCTGTTTCTAAAAAAATGAAAGACAACTTGCGCTGGGAAGGGACAAAGGCCGAGATAAAGGCAGACATTAATATCGGAGTAACGACCGTGCAAAATGTGGCCAAGACCTTTAATGACGTCGGCCTAGAGGCCGGTATGTCAGCCGGAACGATGGTAGGGGTCATGTCGTCGATCAACAATATAGGCCAGGTCTTGTCGGGAGACAAAGAGGCCGGCGAAGCCTTTTGCGACGCGGCAAAAGCTACGGGCAAAGCCGCCATCAATGGTTATTTGCGCTCCGGCGGGATTGCTACGGCAACGCAAATCATGCGTAGTTCGACGAATAACTTGATCAAAGTACTGGGAAAAATGAATGCCCCAGCTGAGATCCTGTCTGCCGTTGCCGTAGCCGGCAGTGCCCTGAGCCGCTATTGTTCCGGCGAGATTACGTTAGAAGACTGTGTGGTAGAATTACATAAAAATGCCGCGACATTGGCAGCTTCCACTACTGGTATGGCAGTGGGAGAGGCCGTTTTCACGGGTCTCGCAGCCGGTACTCTTTTTGCGGGCCCCATGGCGGTGTTGGGGGCCGCTGTAGGGGCCATGGCGGCGATGGCCGTCGTCGGTTTTGTAGAAGATGTCGTGTTGGCTCCCTATTATAATGCTAAAGCCGCTCGGAAGCTCGAAGATCGGCGTACGGCAGCCTTTAACCGCGTGAGTGCTGCCATGGAAGCAGCCTTAGCGGCCCAGGGAAAACGGCTCGATGCGATGTATGAAGCCGAAAAAGGTCGTCAATATGAAGCCTTCTATTTGGGCTTTGAACGAATGATGGATTCGGCCTTAGAAAACGATGTCGATAATATTACTGGCGGGTTGAACCAAATCTTATCGTACTTCGGTGAGGAATGTTACTTTAAAGATCGAGAAGAATTTAATCAATTTTTTGATTCGAAGGATAGAAAGCCCTTTGTCCTTTAGAATAGATATACTATACATAGGAGGTGGCGGAAATGTGGCCCTTGATAGTCGCAGGCGTAGCAGCCGGGAAATTTCTTTCTGACCTTTCTGACTTGAATAAGGCGTGCAATATGGATGAAGATTCAAGAAAACGCATGAAGAAGGCCTTTCAACGAGAAACCGATGCCCGACTGTTAGTGAAACAGAAGTCTCAGGAATTCGAGTCTGCCTTAGGACGAATCATTCAACGAAAACGAGGCACTATTTCCAATTTTCGCCGGTTTGTAGATCTGTATCAAAAGATCATTGAAATCGATTTCCAAGCCGAGAAACGAGAAGATTTATTAGCATTGGTTCCTTTGAAACAAGAAGACATTGCCTATTTGCATCAGATGGTCATCGTTCCCAAGCGAGAATTTACCGATTCGGAGGTTCTCATGTCGCTGCTAAAAGGCGGGCTGGGTCGGTCGATGTTAGATGACTCGAAGCAGGCCCAGTCGGAGTCATTTAAACAATTACGGGCAGCGCGCGTTGTCTATGCGCAGGCCGAAAATATCGCCAAAGGGATCGATATCATGGTCGATCAATGCTCGGTAATTTCCGAGGTCATTGCTCGCCTGAATCTGCTACTGGCGAAAAGCATTCAGCATTCTCAGGACTTGATTGAAGCAAGGGGCAGTGATCCGAGAAATTACAGCCAGGCCGATCGCGATGTGCTGATGACCTGTATGAACTTAGTCGATGCCTTGAAAAAAATTGTCGATGCGCCGGTGGTTACCGATAACGGGGCGCTGACGCAAGAAATCATGGCTACCATCCAAATGGGGAAGGAATACGCCGACGCGATTAAAAAAATTGGTTAGGAGATGATTTTCATGAAAAGTTTAAAAATCGATGCTGCAAAATGTACGGGATGCGGGACTTGTCTTGCCTTTTCGGAGTATATCGCAGAAGGTTCGGACGGTAAGGCTCGCGTAAAAAATAACGGAAAGATCGAAGCCCAAGAGGTGATCGCAGCGGCTCAAGAAATGGTCGATCTCTGTCCGGAACAGGCCATTCAGCTCAGTGATATTCAGGCCAAGGCCTTGAGCACTGCGGAAAAGCAGCAGATTATCGCACAATTGAAAGCCAAGCTGTCGAGTATCAAAATCCCCAATATACAGCGTTCGGACTATGATTTTGATCGGGAAAAATATCCCTTCGACATCGACTATAATTACTTAGACGGGACTCATAATTATAAATATAAAAGCAGCTCGGACGCCCGTGATGCCGGATGGAAAGATTTTAAACGGAGAAACTATGCCCGCATTGAACAGTATGCCATGGAAGTGCTCAGCCAGTATGGGACCGATAAAATTGCGCCCTTCTTCGATGCTTCGGAACAAGGGGTGTATACCAAGTGGAATAAAAAATTCGAGGCTATTTTGCAGGAAACGGTTGACTCCGTCGTCAATTCCTTGAATGGCAGTCCCTTACCGGACGATTTTTGCACCTGGGCCGTATTCCCGACGCAGTATATCGATAATTTTAAAGACTATAATCCTATTAAATGGGGCGCCAAGGTAGAAAGAGAAATGAGAAGTGACTCCTATTCCAGTGAATCTTGGTATAAAGATTGCGTCGATACCGATGATATGGACTTCGACGAACCGGGCCGAATCTTCAAAGGCACGACTCGGACGGTAACGAAGTATTGCTATAAATACGATAAAGGTATGGGGAAAGACTTTAAACAGGATATCCTGAATACGATCTATAACAGCGATATCGATGAATATTATGAAGAAATCCTTGGCTGGCTTATCGACGATTATAGAAGCAACATTGAAAAGACGATTGAGGCTAAATGCAAGGTATTAGAAGAAGCTCTCGGCTAAAAGAGACGCCTAACAGCGTAAGCCCGATGGGGCAGATCTAAAAATAGAGTAGTAGCTTATAAAAGTTACTACTCTATTTTTTATCGAAAGCGGTAAGGCGGGTTCCGATTTAACGGTAGAGAATCGTTTGAAGGTTGACGGTCTGGGGAGAACCTGTCTTGGTAAGGGATTGGAGAGGGGATATTTTGGGATTTCCAGATCTCAAGCAATCGAAGCTCATGTCCATAAACCCCCCTTTTGGAGAGCGCTTAAAAAAGGTATTTCATAGCGGCGTTGTCGGAAAGTACTATGATATCCGCCAAAGAATTTCAAACATATGGTATAATATAAATAGATTTACGGATTTTATACCATTCTGCCCCCGATGGGATGAAACTGCGGCTGATGGGGATTTTTGAAAGAAACTTTCAGCGAAAAAGCAGAAAACAGCCGAAACATAAAATCCGCCCCGCAAATGTCCTTTTCAATGGCGTAACGAAGCCATTTGTAAGGGGTGCTGTTTAGAACCTTAATCCCCGTAAGGGGACGGAAACAATTAATACTTGTTCAACCATGTCAAACCGAACTTCGTTGCTGTTTAGAACCTTAATCCCCGTAAGGGGACGGAAACAGGGTAGTCTTTCCCTCGATAGCAAAAAGTTCCGAGTTTAGAACCTTAATCCCCGTAAGGGGACG
>NZ_KQ958202.1:61775-71574 GCF_001546855.1 Megasphaera sp. MJR8396C
ACCTTAATCCCCGTAAGGGGACGGAAACTTAATGTCGCTAAAATTGGGCTCTTCGGCCTGAGTTTAGAACCTAAATCCCCGCAAGGGGACGGGAAGCTTTCTGCTTTGAAGCGTAAATCTGAAGTTGGAATGAGAAAAGCCGCTGCGGGCATCTGTTTGTGATGTCTTGCGGCGGCTTTTTGCCATGTAGGAGTACTTGGTTGGGTGAAGGGGTACGAAATGATCGTATTGTAGCTTTTACGTAGAGGGACGATGGAGTTCGGAGTATGATGCAGGATGTCCTTTTTAGAGCGACGTTATCATTAGATCCATGCTATAATAGAACTAAAAAAGTGCGGAAAAAGGCATTCTTCAAAGCACGAGATAGGCGGTATAAGAATATGTCTCACGAAGAAAAACGGGTATGGGGGATTCATACCACAGATGATAATTTATTTTTGCAGCAGGCTGTCATCGCCATTGGTTGGAAGGCTATGGGCGATTTGAGCCGGATCGAAGCCAATCGGGAGGCTTTCAAGGAAAAGTAC
The DNA here is from genome assembly GCF_001546855.1 of Megasphaera sp. MJR8396C. Lineage (GTDB taxonomy): Bacteria > Bacillota > Negativicutes > Veillonellales > Megasphaeraceae > Megasphaera. The sequence continues at coordinate 62,303 of NZ_KQ958202.1, forward strand.
GCTGCCGTTTATCCTGATGCCAAGAAGGGCCGTGTTTCCAATCATGTTGGCATGCTTTATCGCTTTGTCCACGAGGTCGAAATCGGTGATTACGTAGTATTTCCTTCCAAAATCGACCGACAGATTAATATCGGCATCATTGAAGGCGGATATGAGTATCATCCGGAACCCGTCGAATATGCACAGCAGCGCAGGGTGAAATGGTTGAAGCATCTTTCCAGGACCTCCTTCTCGCAAGGGGCGCTGTATGAAATCGGTTCAGCTCTGACCTTCTTTTCCGTGAAAAGTTATGCCGATGAGTACCTGTCTGCCCTCGATAAGGACTTTAAAAAAGAAAGGGCCATCACAGAAACAGAAGAAGATGAAAGCGTAGGCGCTACGGCAGAAGAAATCGTAGAGACAACGAGAGATTTCATTTTGAAAGCACTTAGCAAGCATCTCAAAGGATACGATTTAGAATACTTTGTAGCCGACCTCTTACGGGCCATGGGATATCGTACGACCGTGTCGCCCCACGGCGGAGATAGCGGCATCGATATTACGGCTTACAAAGATGAGCTGCCGCCGCGCATTCTGGTACAGGTAAAGAGTCAGGACGGCGACATCAAGGAAGCGGCGATCCAGTCTTTGAAAGGTGCCATGCGGGAAGGCGATTACGGCCTGTTTGTAACCTTATCCAACTATACCAAGAATGCTCAAAAGTATCTGGCCAATACGCCCATCATCCGCGGCATCAATGGATACGAACTGGTAGAGTTGATTTTGAAATACTATCCTGATTTGAACGATAAGTATAAACAGATGATTCCCTTAGAACGAGTGTATATTCCCGTTGTGAAAGAAGATTCGCAGCCCTAAGCACATCATTTTTCTATCTGATCATAAAGAGACATATCGATCCGCCTTTTGGTCCTCGGCAACAGCGAGGCTGAAAGACAGGGAAGATATGTCTTTTTTTGTGCCGCAAATCCGGTGAGGAAGAAGGATTTTTATGGCAATGATTCTATTGCTAAGGCTACATCCTGCATACTGGTTCTGGCATCGGCTGTCAGGAGAATAGATTAATCATTGTTTTGTATAAAACGATATAACAAAATTAACTTATTTTTGTTATAATGAGGTTAGCTATCAATCGAACGGATATTAAAAAAGAAGAGAGAATCTATTGTGACCGGAAAAGACGATGAAGGAAGAAAAACGTCGGAAGTATAGGGACTTTTGAAAATGACTTCTATGAATAGAGACAATTTCTGTCACGATGGCTTTGTATAATAGAAATTAAAGCAGCGAATCAGACTTGTTAAGGAGGTTTCCGCCATGATAACGAGTTATAATAATGTAAAGAATGAAGTACTGAAGTACTATGAGGAGTTTTTAGATGCTTTTCATAAAATGGGGATATCAGAAAACGATACTTCTTTACAAGCTCTGAAGCTGAAGGCGGAGAGAATTAAGGACGACCGGTTCTGCTTGATGATCACCGGAGAAGCAAGAGGTGATACATTTACCTTTATCAATGCCTATCTAGGTTCGGAAATTCTGCCCATGAATATCTATCAGTGTACGGGTACTGTCGTCGAGGTTACCTATGGCGAAAAGTTTGTTTTGCATGCCGTCTATGCCGATGGGCAGAAGAAAGACGTATCAGGGGAAGAAAATATCAAAAATTTTTTGATTGCCCATGTCGCCTTAGCTGATAAATATCGAGATATCCCCGTCGCCCTTATTGATCGTGACATTATTGTTAAATACCGGGATAAGAAAGCCAATCAGGCGGTCATCGAAGCCTTCTTAAAAGACGTAGCGTGTGAAAATATACATGGCCTTTCCAGCGGAAAATACAACGGAAAGATCAAAAACTACATAAAGGAAAAGCAGTACCGATGGAGAAACGTCGTCATAAAGATGATTATTGAATACCCTTTTAAAGATGAAGCGATGCATGGGATTCGCATCATTGATTCTCCCGATGTAAAGGCTGACGGCAGCATGGCCGATGTTACGTCTGAAGATATCGAATCTGCCGATGCCATTCTTTTTTTGCAGCCCTTTGAGGATTCGGTTGAGTCCAACCGTTTTAAATCCTTTTTAGAATCGAAGCATGTTGACAAGTATAAAAATGCTCTGTTCTTGATTTTAAACCGTACTGCTGCACAACCGGAGACAGAAACAAAAAAGACATTCGAGAAATTTGTGAATCTGTTTGCCCGTCAGGAAGATGGCAGCAGACAAGGCATCGGAAAAGATCAGATTATTCTTATCAATACTAAGGCTAAACTTTATTATAATACTTTTCAACACCTGATCACCGAGAACATTAAGGCTGAACTGAAAGAGATGGGGCGCAAGAAAGCTATTGAGCCTTTTCTTAAAGATGCCTGGCAGGGTAGTGATGGAAAAAAAGATGCGTTCCTCAGGGAATTGAATCGACTGTCCCATTTTGATGGCGTGAATCAGTCGTTGAATTTCTTCAGAAGGAAGATTGATTTTATGGCGCTGAGTGAACTACTCGATCATCTGTTGAAGGTTTATGCGCAAAAAAGAAGTTACCTTGATGAACTGGTTGCAAATTATACATTAAAAGTCGAAGACCTGAGCAAATGTGCTGTAAAAATAGAAGAGGAACTTGAGAATATCAAAATTCGAATGAATGAAAACGTAGAGAAAATAGGAGAAAAATACACGGGTGAAAAGGGCCTGATTGCACGACGTGCCGAAGTAATACTGGATGATTATAAAGAAACGATGGAGGTTGTAGATGACTACGATGATGATTATCTTTATAACCTTGGACTGTTGGAAACGTTTGCGTTTCGCCGAGTAGGTTTTTTTATCGAATTTGAGCAAAAAATACGGGATAAGGTAGTTACCGAGTGTAATGACCTCTTAGGTGTGGCCCTCAGTAATAAGATTCCCGTTCCATATGTATTGCCGGAACCGACCTTTTCTCCAGAAATGGTGGATGCGATCAAAGAAGAGATGAGAAGAAAAGCCAACGAAACATTTAACGACAATTATGATTCATTCAGGACACACTATGAATCTGAGAAAAAGGATGCATTTTCACAGTCAGCGGCTTATAAGTTGGTTAAAGATAGTTTCATTGATGGACTTGATCGTATCAAGAATCAGGCAATCAAGGATCTTCAGTTGTTTGTTCAACAGACGCTTACTGCCTATACACCCGAATTAATAAGGAAACATACTGAGGATAAAGAGAGAGCGCTGCATAAGGTCGAGGATGATAAGAAAAATACCGAAAAAATATTGGAAGATATTACAAATTTAAAGGTTCAGGCAGCAGCTCTTGAAGCGAAGATAAAACCAATCACAGCACTGAAGGGCGGCATTGACAGCTATCTGCAATAAGGTAACAGCACCTGATATTGCGGTGTGATGACAGTCAGAATGGCTGCATATTTATTGCCACGAAACCGGGTAACCGAAGCAGTGCATTGTTTTTACAATTAAGTTCACACGATTTATAAGGGTTCGTTCTCTTGTCAGAAGGGAGCATCGCTATGACGAATAAGGTTGAATCAAATGTTTCGGATCAGACGGAAAAGCGTTTATCACCAGAAGTTTCTGAGCAGTTCCAGCAGGATACCCGCGTTGTGGCAAAGCAAGCGGCTGAATTTATAGAGGAGATACACCCTGCGCGTCTGCTTCAGACAAAACAAGAGATTATGGATCTGTCCTATGCAAAATCTGATGAATTATTGGACTCATTTGCTTTCTTCAGGATCGTAAGTTGTACGACCGATGAAGTCGATGATATGTTCGACTTTCTTAATGAAAAGATGGACAAGTTTTACACGGCCTTATATGCTGTCGGGAAGCCCGTCGTGTATGGTATTGTTTCCTATGGGGAAACGACAAATTTGGTCGTTGGCTTACTGGATACAGAGGATAACTCGGACTTGTTAAAAAGCATCATGGAAGGGTTGCTCGATGGAATCGAACTCCTGCCCTATAAGACGAATTTTGCGGCGAGAACTGCCTGTGAGAAAGAAGTGGGGTTGATCTCGGCCATACCGTCCGTCAAAATTGAAGAGGAAAAGCAAATCTTCTCCTTGGCCCCGCTGATGAAAAGCTTGAATGGACAAGATTACACCGTTTTGTTTATTTCACGCCCGCTGTCACAAGACATTATTTCGAAAAAACGCAGGGCGTTAATACAGATCAAAGATCAGTGTTTTGCTGTCAGTAAGCGAAATATCTCGAGGCAGCAGGGAATCTCGAGATCGAAAGGAAATACGGAAGGTCGTACAGACACGATTACGAAGAGTACGTCCAATACAATAAGTGAAAGTTTTGGATGGGCTCTTGGTTTTACTTTCAGTGAATCCTACAGCGAAACGACAAGCGAAAGTTCTTCGGCCTCCGAAAATTACAGCCAGACTATCACCGACGCTATCAATCAAAGTGAGGGCATTTCTGCAGAGGTACAAAATGGCGTTGCCCTTGAATTGATGGACTATACAGATAAAGCTATTGAAAGATTGCGACAAGGTAGGAGCAATGGCATGTGGGAAACGGTCATTTCTTATTCGACTGATTCAAAATTGGCGGCTGGAATTATACGGGCCTGCATTTCCGGAGAATTTGCTAAGCCCAATCCGGTCATTTTGCCTCAAGTTGTTCACTCTTTTCATTTGGATAAGACGGAGGCTGAGGGAAAGTCTCTCTTAGTGCCTGAAATCCTCGATGCTGAACCGGAATTGTCGCCGCTGTGTACGGTAGTTACTTCTGAAGAGTTGGGGTTTATGTGTACCCTGCCCGATGTTCCGGTGCCGAACTTCGAGTTAAAAAAGGGAAAAACATATCCCTTGATTACTGATAATGCTGTTGGCGTCGAGGTGGGACATATTTGTGAAGGTCGCAGAATCTTGGAAAATATGCCTTTTTCATTGACCCATAAAGATCTGGCCCGCCATACGTTTGTGTGCGGCATTACGGGCAGCGGAAAAACGACGACCGTGAAAGGGATATTGAAAGAAGCCGACACTCCATTTTTAGTCATTGAGTCGGCGAAAAAAGAATATAGAAACATCAATCTTAAAGATAAAAAAAGGCCTCAAATCTATACACTGGGAAAACCTGAGATAAATTGTTTGCGATTTAATCCCTTTTATATTCAGTGCGGTGTTTCTCCACAGATGCATATCGATTTTTTGAAGGATTTGTTCAATGCATCTTTTTCTTTCTACGGCCCGATGCCGTATATTTTAGAAAAATGTTTGCAGAATGTATATAAGAAAAAGGGCTGGAATTTGACCTTGGGGTTCCATCCCTATCTGGTAAATACGGCAAACTCTGCCAAATTCTTTGATGCAGACTATATGCAGAAAAAATATGCGTCAGCGGCGCATAAGTATCTCTTTCCGACGATGCAGGACTTGAAATTGGAAATCGAGCGCTATATCAAAACAGAGATGGACTATGAAGGTGAGGTTGCCGGAAATATAAAAACGGCAATCATGGCCAGATTAGAAAGTTTGTGTTCAGGATCCAAGGGCTATATGTTTAATACGTATGAATATGCCGATATGAATGCGTTGTTGAACCATAATACGATTTTTGAACTGGAAGGCTTAGCCGATGATTCGGATAAGGCCTTTTGTGTAGGATTATTGATTATCTTCATCAATGAATATCGGCAGATAAGCCAGGAAATGTTGGATATGAACAGAACGCTATCGCATATTTTGGTTATTGAAGAAGCACACCGACTTTTGAAAAATGTAAGCACGGAAAAATCGTCGGAAGATCTGGGCAATCCCAAGGGAAAGGCCGTAGAACACTTTGCGAATATGCTGGCTGAAATGCGCTCCTATGGGCAAGGGGTTATCGTGGCGGAACAGATTCCCAGTAAACTGGCGCCAGATGTCATAAAAAATTCATCCAACAAAATCATTCAGCGGTTGGTGTCTGCTGACGATCAAGCGGTAATGGCCAATACGATCGGCTTAACCGGTGAAGAAGGGCTGGATTTAGGCAGCCTTAAGACGGGAACAGCCTTGTGTCATAAGGAGGGAATGAGTCTTCCCGTTCGTGTGCAGATTGCGATGGTTGATGACATCAAGGTGACAGACGACTTGTTGTATGGCAAAGATATAAAGAAACGACTGTATCAAATCAATGTCAGCCTGGCAAAAGAAGTACTGGCAGATTCCCTGCCTCTTATGGGGATGAAGATGCTGAATACTATTTTGGTTCAGGATTGCAATCATGTCAGCCATGCTGTTACGGTCTGCCGACAATCGTTTAGATCGTCTTTGAAGAAAAATAATGTTACCCTAGTCATGTGTGACAATGAAAATGAAATTTATGCCGAACTATTGTATGAAGGTGTTCTTCGATATTTACTAAATGGCTGTTATATCCTAAAACAGATGATACCGGATGAACTTTGCAGCGACATATATCAATTGATGTTGTCCCCCGATAACGACAAATTGGTCTTGGTAAAAGAACAATTGCAAGCGGAATATGAAGAGAATCTTGAAGACCAAGGCTGTTTTATCGTGGCGCAATTGATATACAAAAACGCCTTTGAAAGAACTGATATTGTTCAAACCATAAAGAATTACTTCTTTGAAATATCTGACGAGGACATTTTGAAGATAAAAGCTGAGTGGAGGGGAAGTGATTGAATGATTGGAGGTCTTTCCGCACTTACCGGAGCTGTGAAAGAGGGCATGACAAAAATTGTCGAGAAGGGGGCTGCCTTAAAGAACAATGTTGAAAAACTGGGGATGACTGAGTTTAAAGAGAAAGCAGAATTACAAAAAATGGTTGCCCAAGAAGCGGATACGGAAACAGCGATGAACTCTTCTTTAGAATCGGTCATCGAAGCTAATAAGGAGAAGCTGGAAGCACAAGAAAATAAAGTAAGGGAATCGAATGAGAGCAAAGAAGGCCTGACGGCGGAGGAGAAAAAAGAAATTCAAGAAGAAACCGGGTGGTCTTCTGAAATTCTGGAGCAGATCGGCTCTCGGAAAGAAGCTGAAATATATATGAAGGCCGGTTTGAAAGAAGTCGAAATCAATGGTAAGAAATGTTTGATCAAAGAGGATATTGACTTAGATCAAAAAGATGAAGATGGCCTCACTAACAGAGAGCGAATGGAAAGAGGAAGACCGCCCCTTACAAAAGATGGCGAGGAAATTGAACTTCATCATATCGGACAGAAACCGGAAAATCCTCTTGCGGAACTGACCTTGAAAGAACATCGAGGTATCGGCAATGACACCATTCTGCATGATAAAACGAAAGAAACGGAAATTAACCGGATCGAATTTGCCAAAGAACGGCGGGAGCATTGGCAAGGACGCATTAAGGATATGGAGGGAGTATAAATGTCTAAAGTCATTGAGATCATAAAGAATCTTAACAATTTGATATCATTAAAACCTGCGACGATGGACGAGGTAGAAGACGTAGAAATCGATTTGGCACTGCCCTTGGCAGAAGATTATAAAGAGTATTTACTCACATTTGGCGCGATTATAGCCGATGATGTGGAGCTCACGGGGGTTGCAAAATCCAAGAACAGAAATGTGGTTCAAGTTACCAAAAGAGAGTGGGCTGTAAATGATCAAATCGGGCATAAATTATACGTCATAGAAAATGTGGGCATTGACGGTATCATCATTTGGCAGGATGGTAGTGGTACGGTATATGAATCAAGACCCAATCATAGCGCCACAAAGATTGCTGAAAGTTTAGCAGACTATCTTGAATCAAAACGGCAATAGCTTGATGTAACGATTGTATGTGATAAAGGTTGTTCAAGCGATGCCTCTACGCTTTTAAGAGGAACCGTTTCAGTATATGTTTAGAATTTTATTTGTACAAAGGAGATGAGGTTTGTGAAACAGTTGTGGAAGGCGTTATTGATTTGTTGTGTGGGATGTATGTGTTTCTTTGCCGGCGCAGGTCCTTCTAAGGCCGCCGACGTTTGGGTCGATCGTTGGGCCTCGGAAAATGTGGATCTCTATGTCATGGATGATACGTTGACCTCGGGACGAGATTCGTACGGGCCTTGGTTTTCGGTAGCTGTAAAACGGGTCCAAAACGGCAGTCTTGAAAAAGTGGTGACCTGGCGGTTCTTTAAGCCCGAGCGCATATGGCAATATGCTACGAGTACCATGGCCAGCGGCCGTCGTGCCGGCGTCATAGTGCCCAACAAGATCTTTGAATACGGCATGAATCAATTAGGCTGGTCCTATTCTAATGACGGCATGCATTACTATTAAGGATCTGCTGAATGTACGATTCACAGGACCTTCCGATTCATAAAGGAGTTGAAATAGTGAGAAAGTACGGAAAGATCTTGATAATTTTTGTGCTGATATATCTGATCCTGTATGCCTGCTCCGGTCCTTCGAAGGCTGCCGACGTATGGGTCGATCATCGGGCCTCGGAAAATGTCGACTTGTATGTCATAGAGGATACCTTAGCCTCGGGAAGGGAAGCCTACGGGCCGTGGTTTTCGGTAGATGTGAAACGGGTTCAAAACGGCAGCTTGGAGAACGTCGTGACCTGGCGGTTCTTTAAGGCCGAATCCGTGTGGCAATATGCAACGAATACCATGGCTAGCGGTCGTCGGGCCGGCGTCCTGGCACCGGACAGGATCTTTGAATATGGCATGAAGCAGTTGGACTGGTCCTATTCGAGTGACGGCATGCATTATTATTAAGGCGCGGCTATGTATGACGTATAATTCATTTATTTTATAAAAGGAGATGAGCTTTGTGAAGATGTTGTGGAAGGCGTTGTTGATTTGTTGTGTAGGATGTATGTGCTTCTTTGCCGGCACCGGTCCTGCCAGAGCTACCGACGTCTGGGTCAGCCATATGGCAGCGGAGAATGTAGATGTCTACGTCATGGACGATACCTTTGCCTATGGGACGAGCGCGACCGGGAAGTGGTTTTCTATCTCTGTAAAACGGGTCCAAAATGGCCGCTTGGATCAAGTGATGACTTGGCGCTTTTCTCAGTACAAGAGCGATATGTGGCGGTATCGGACCAATACCATGTCGGGAAATCAGACTTCTATTGTCAGGGCTCCCAATAAGATCTTTGAATACGGCATGAATCGGTTAGGCTGGTCCTATAGCCTGAACGGGACGTATTATTATTAAACAGCATTATCAGATTAACCGTCAGAAAAAGCGATTGAAACCATTCTTTTAAATAGGGTATGAAAGCCGCAGGTCGGAGGACTTGCGGCTTTTTCTTTTTGGCGCCGAATAGGCATGATAAAA